>CAWKIC010000069.1:0-139181 GCA_963849615.1 uncultured Bacteroidales bacterium | reverse complement strand
AGTTTCAAACTATACCGTTTCAGGTAGATCAACTCCTGATGACCTGGAAATTGCCAATACAGAACCATTTGAAAGGCTGTGCCTCAGCATAAACGGCGGACCCGGATATCTTTTGGGCAGCGCAAAAAAGGCCAGGGATTACATGACAGCAATGGGATTCGAACGCGAAAAGGCATATTCGTACTATAGCGATATGAAACTTGGCCTTTCCGCCGGTGCCGGCCTTACCTTCCTTATTACTCCGAAATATGGCGCCGGAATTAAATATAAGTTCTTTGATACCTCTGCCCGCATAGAAGGATTTGTGGATCCCGGGGACGGCGTTCACGTGATGTACACAACATACAGTGAGCAGATCTATGTTAACTATTTTGGCGCTTCCTTCTTTTTTCAGCAGTTTATCGGAAACCAACAATCATTCAAGCTGGTTTCAGAATATTCGTTTGGCATGGCACTCTACAGAAATGAAGCTGAATATCTTAACAGCTTTCTTCTTTTAACAGGTAAAAATATTGGCATGGAAACGAACCTGGGATTGGAATATTTTATTACACAGCGTATCACTGCTGGAGCGGGGTTATCATTATTCTATTCATCAATCAGAAAATTAAAAGTTTCAGATGGAACAACAACAGCACCGGTTGACCTCGATAAAGAAAATTATGAGAATTTATCAAGGCTGGACTTTTCACTTGGTCTAAGATTTTACCTGTGGAACAGATGAAAAAAACAGTATACGTCACAGGCTTATTTTTGTTTTTCAATCTGATAATATCGTGCAGCGATGATTTCTTATTGAAGAACAATGATAATTTGTATATTTTGTCCGATACGTTGTATCTGAATAATAATCAGGATAATGTAGAAACTTCCCTTCAACTTCCCGGATCAGTAAATTCTGATTACACTATAATTATGCAGCCCAAATGGTTATCATTTGAATCAATGCATGGCATTGTGACAGGAGGAAACGTATCTTTATCATTCGCCATTTTGAAGGAGAACATAACCCCCGGATATCAAACTCAATATGCGACGATCATGCTTGACATTGAAAATACCGGACTCTTCTCGTTTATTGTTGCATACACCAATACTGGTTCACCCACACTGCAATGCTCTTCTTCCAATCTGAATTTTGAAATGTCAGGATCCACGACATTTACTGTCAGTAATACTTCGGAGGGGATTTTGAAATGGAATATCACAGGCATTCCTGACTGGCTTTTACTCTCTGAGACTTCCGGAACACTCTACTTTGGCAATTCAATTACAATAACAGCCTCCCTGGATTTTGATAACATTACTATGGAGGAGGAACTTGAGGAAACTATTCAAATCAACAGCAATTCGGTCGCTGGAAGTTTTGGACTTACAGTGCACGTTTCACCAACTGCAATAATGCCATCGGAAGTTGTAAAAATCGACGGTATTGTAACAGATGCCGAATACAATCATGAATCGGGGATCATGGTTATCTGTACCAAGTTGCCTGGATCACTCATTATATTTAACACCAGGGATAATAGCTCAAACACCATTTTACTTGACAAAACACCAAATTGTGTAAGCCTTTCGGAGGATGGACACAAAGCAGTTATTGGCTATTCAGTCTCATCGGTAAGCTACATTGATATCGATACCCATGAAATTACAGGAGACTATTCAATCAACTGCATTCCCTATGATATTGTTCTTGGGGACAACGGCTGGTGTTATATAACGCCTTCAGTTGACCAATGGGTCTATTTCAGGAACCTTAACCTAAATACAGGTGAGCTTATTGTTGGCAAGAACTGGAGCACTGTATATGAGAAAACCATTATTAAGAAAGTCCAGGGGAAGCCGTTTCTGGCAGGGAGCCGGACTACTGTAAGTCCCTCCGGTCTGCTTATTTTCGACATTACCAGAGGCGTGTCGAGTGATACAATTTCGTACTACCATGCATCAATTGGAAAATTCTGGGTTTCAGTGGATGGCACCAGGCTTTTACCAACCATAAATATGTATATAATTTGCCGGAATACGATATACAGTTTCATTCCAACTCTCCTTCACTTTATGGTCAGATTGAATCATCATTTTACTACATCACTGCCCTTGACGAATGTCCGGTTGTCAATAGTATTTTTGCCGCTTCCACCTATTACGACTATACTACAGGTCATCAATCGGTCATAGAACAATTCAATACGACCAATCTCAACAAAATCAAAACAATCAATATATCACCTGTATTTGTGACAGAAAACGGTAAAAAGACCCTGTACGAAACAAACGCCAGGTTTCTTTTCGTGAATAAAGAAGGGTTGGTCCTGTACGCCGTAAAAAATCTGAAAGAGCACTACAATAAGGACTATTGGACTATTGAAACATTTACTGTCCAGTAATTGCGGAAAAGGTCAAAGAAGGTCAGGTATTAATGCTTAACTTTGCCGGATAATCTGAAATCCTTATGATACTATCCAAAAAGACACGGTATGCAATTGTCGCACTGGAACGGCTGGCCAGGGATTATGGCAAAGGCCCGTTGCAGATTCGTGAAATAGCTGAGGACGAAAAAATACCACGAAGCTTTCTTGAAAATATCCTGCTGGAATTAAAGAAGACAGGGATCCTGGGAAGTAATCTGGGTAAAGGAGGAGGATATTATTTGTTAAAGAAGCCGGAAGATGTAAACCTTGCTGATGTGGTCAGACACTTTGAGGGAACAATATCGCTAATGTATTGCGTTTCGGAGAATTCATACCGGCCCTGTGAATTCTGCAAAGATGAAACTACGTGCCAGATCAAAAAAGTCTTTAAGGAGATACGCGACACTACTTATAATATACTAAATAGAACTACACTGGATCAACTGATTACGACTTAAAAGATTTACACCTCCATTTTTGGACTAAATCTGTAAAAGCTTGTTTTTGCGGATCTGATACTCCATCAGCGATTCTCCGGCATCATTATTCTTGCGGACATTTAAGTTAAATGATTATCGGGAACCAGGCATATGAATTCATTGATTTTCTTCGGCTACCCCGACCCCATGGGGCGCGAAGAAAATCAATTTACTCCCCTTGGGGCTGGGGTAAATAAATTGATTTTCAAGCTATTTATGAATCCGGATTCCTGATTCCCGATACTCATTTTAACTTAAATCTAATGCCAATTGTCAGCAATGAAAAAAATTTTAATTGTCCTTGCTATAATCCCCGGTTTTTACCCTGTATCGGGTCAAAATATCTTTAAAGCTGTCATCAGCGATAGAGAAACACACGAACCCCTCACAGGCGCCACTGCTGTTGTCTATGGTACAGGAACGGGAGCAACTTCTGATAGCAAGGGACTTGTTGAGATCCGGAATATCCCTGACGGGAGACAAATAATCATCTTCAGATTTATTGGTTATAACCAGCGTTTGGACACTTTTAATTTCCCCCTTGCAACGACAGACGTTATGAATATCACGCTTGAGAGTAATGCTGAAGAAATAGAGGAAATAACAATTTCTTCAACAAGAAGTACAAGGACAATTGAAAACATACCTACGCGGGCCGAACTTATCGCCGGGGAGGAGCTTGAAGAAAAAGGGAACATGAAACCCGGCGATATAAGGATGATGCTAAATGAAAGCACAGGGATTCAAACCCAGCAGACATCGGCAACTTCATACAATTCAAGCATACGGATCCAGGGGCTTGACGGAAAATATACACAGATCTTAAAGGACGGGATCCCATTGTATTCCGGATTCTCAGGCGGACTAAGCTTATTGCAGATCGTTCCGCTCGATTTAAAGCAGGTGGAGGTCATTAAAGGCGCCACATCAACACTGTATGGGGGAGGTGCAATTGCAGGACTTGTAAATCTTATTTCAAAAACGCCGGCCGAAAAAAGAGAACTGCATTTCCTCCTCAATGGGACATCTGCTCTGGGTGCTGACATCAGCGGATTCTACTCACAGAAATTTAAGAAAGCTGGTATAACCCTGTTTTCATCCTTTAACGGCGGTGCTCCATACGATCCTGCCGGTATCGGCCTGACAGCAATCCCAAAATTCAACCGTTATACAATTAATCCAAAAGTGTTTTTCTACTTTAATGAATCGACTGTTCTTAATGCAGGTTTCAACGGCACAATTGAAAACCGCATCGGAGGCGATATTAAATATATCAGGGGTAAGGGCGATAGTCTGCATTCTTACTTCGAAAATAACGAAACAGACCGTTTTAGCACACAGGCAGCGCTTGATCATCAATTTAATGAGAATTCAAAGCTGTCCTTAAAAAACGGATTAAGTTACTATCGCAGAACTATTAAAATGCCTGATTTCAGGTTTTCCGGTGTCCAGTTTTCTTCTTTCAGTGAGGTAAGCTACAACCGGACCGGGGAAAAAATTGAATGGATATCAGGTTTGAATTTTTTGTCAGACAAATTTTCCCAGATAAAACCGGACACATCTCAATTAGTTGACTATAACCACACAACTTTTGGGGTGTTTGTTCAAAATACATGGAACGTTGCAGAAAAATTAGTTATTGAAACAGGCTTTCGCGGCGACTTTCAGAATGAATATGGTTTCTTTGCCCTCCCGAGAATCTCGGCGCTTCTTAAAGTGAATAAGAAACTAACAACACGCATCGGAGGCGGGCTGGGTTATAAAGTACCTACAGTTTTTACTGAAGATGCAGAAAGAATTCAGTTTAGAAATGTCCTGCCAATTGATGTTTCAAAAACAATAGCCGAGAAATCCTTTGGAGGGAATATTGACGTTAACTATCATACTTCCGTCACGGAAAAAATATTCCTTGCAATTAATACATTGTTTTTTTACACACAGGTAAAGAATCCGCTGATTCTAAAGTCAACGGAAACAGGCCTGAATGAATTCCAACAGCCGGAAGGATTCATCGACACCAGGGGGATTGAAACAAATATCAAGCTGACTTACAGGAACTATAAACTATTTATTGGCTACACGCTGGCTGATGTCCGGTATCATTACAATGGAAACGCGACAACTTTTCCGCTGGTTGCCCGGCACCGGTTGAATAACGTGTTGATGTACGAACTTGAGGATAACCTGAAAGTTGGCCTCGAAGCATATTACTTCAGCCCCCAGACATTAAATGACGGTACAACCGGCAGAGAATTCTGGTTATGTGGTTTGATGATTGAAAAACTCTGGGAGCATCTGTCCCTTTTTATCAATTTTGAAAACTTCATGGATACAAGGCAAACAAGGTTTGGTACTATTTATACAGGTACAATTACAAATCCTGTTTTCAATGATATTTATGCGCCGATAGAGGGATTTGTAGTTAATGGCGGTCTGAAGCTCAACCTGTGGTGACAAAAAGAATGTGATTTTTTTTATCGGAATATATCCATAAATTTATTCCTGCTAATATTTTATTCATTTATTAACCTGATATTATGAAAAATCTTTTTTTGGGAATAGTCGGACTTTTAGTAATTGGTTCCTGCACAAACGGAGGGAAGAAAAGCACCACCGCTGACCAATGCGTTTATAATAAGGATTCAATGGTTGTGGTTATGCGGTTTGAGCGAAAGGTTAAACCAGAGTTTGTTTCCTTTTTCAAACAATCTTTCGATAATTGTAAGGCAGAAGTATTGGCGAAAGAGCCTGGCTGTCTTGATTATTCATTATTTCAGTCGTACAGCGACAGTACTTTGTTCTGTCTTACGGAAGCCTGGGCAACAAAGGGTGACCACAATGCTCACATGGAGCTGGAACATACAAAGAAACATATCGCAGAGATTAAAGGTATCAATGATCCATCTTTTAAATCAACAACAAACTACACATACTGGATCTGTCCGGGAGCTAATGAAAAGAAGTAAAGTTCCCTCTTTTTTCCACTGTCACTTAAAATACTTTTTAGCATCCATAGAACAAAACGTTATAAAACAACGTTAAATAGGGTGACCTGAATTTATTTTTAAATGTTTTAATATCTGCAAGAAAAACACTAAGCTTATGAAAACTTTGAATTTCACCAGGTTTGTTACTATTCTTGCCATTTTTACGATGGTAATCAGCTGTAAAGATGACAAAAAAGAAGTATCTCAATTCAGTGGTAATTATGTCATAGTCAAGGCTGAACTTTCCGAAGCGTTGATCGTGCCCACTAATGAACTGAACGACGTACCTGTCCCGGTTGGTACAAATGTTACCACAGCAATTCAGCAAGCCCTGCTCAGTGCGGTTGCCTGCTCGTCTGCTGATAAATCATATGTTGAGCTGAGAGAAGACTATTCTTTGTACCTCAGCTGTGAAGGTTCAGATCCTTTGGATGCCGGTACCTGGGAAGAGGTGTCAGCCACTGAAATAAAACTGAATCTGAATGGTGCTGCCATCCCCTCATCACCTACAGGGATTGCATTAACTGTAACAGATGTTGCAATGACTGCAGGGAAACTGACGGGGAAAACCAGTGTTCCATTGCCAAAAGCCATGATTTCACAAATTATTGCTCCGCTCTCCCTGACTCTTAAGTCCACTGCACCACTGATTTTTATGGCAAAATTTTCAATAGAATTCCAGGAAAAATAATCTGACAGGACAATAAAAGCAAAGGCTTTGCCCGCAAAATCCCTGAAGGAGGCTATCAGAAACCGGATATAAATCCATCTATAGCGGGGATGGTAGGGGCGTGCTTTGCGTTTTAAAAAACTGACTATGGGCTTTAAAAATTTATCAAGATCTGTTTTGATTCTTGTTCTGGGCATAAGTTGCATAAACCAGTCTTCTAAAAAACCGGAATGGGAACCTCTTTTTAATGGTGAAGACCTTGCCGGCTGGGATACTTTTCTGGGGCCTGCCTACGATACTGTACTGAAAAAAAGGGACACTATCCCCATAGGACTCAACATCGATCCTGCGAAAGTGTTTACAATTGTTAAGCTGGGAGATGAGAATGTAATAAGGATCTCCGGTGAGAATTTTGGAGGTATCTCAACAATCCGTGAATTTGAAAATTATCACCTGCAGCTGCAATTCAGGTGGGGCCAGTTAAAATGGGCGCCACGAAAAACCGGCAAAAAGGATAGCGGACTTATGTACCATGCAGTCGGTCCCCACGGTGCAGATGGCGGAAACTGGATGAGGTCGCATGAGTTTCAAATTCAGGAAGGAGACTGCGGTGACTACTGGGCTTGTGCAGGAGCAATCGCTGAGACCAGGGCTGCAAAGGATGAAAATAGTAATTATGTATTTAACAACGGGGGAGATATGCTAACCTTCTCAACAACCAGTCCTTCCGGACGGCGTTGTATCAAATTTCCTGATGGTGAAAAGCCATCAGGCGAGTGGAATACCCTTGATCTGTACTGTTTTGGCAATACCAGTATTCACTCGGTAAATGGCGTGGTTAATATGATACTCCATAATTCCCGGCAATCTGAAGGTGGTACGGAAATTCCTTTGACGAGGGGAAAGATCCAGATCCAATCGGAAGGCGCAGAGGTATTTTACAGGAATATCCGAATTAGCTCCATTGATAAACTTCCCGTAGATATTTTGAAAGAGTAGATTCCGGCAAACTACTTCTCGCCGGCGATGTCAAAGATTTTTATCTCCGTTGGCTGACTTGTCATGTCCGCCGTTTTGGTCCCGAATTCCTTGAAATACCCGGTAGCAAAATGAGCATCAATTGCGGCCTGGTTCTTATATCTTTCAACAAAGATGAAATTGGTTTTTTCATATGGGTCCTGATAAAGCATATAACCCTGACAGCCTTCTTCCTTATTTGAGTTTGTAACCATCGCCTGTGCTGCAGCCAGAAAATCAGATTCCTTTCCGGGTTTGATAAAAACTCTCGCAGTAATCATTTTCTGAAAATCACCAGGCTGAACAGATATTTCAGCCTGCTGCTCTTTTACGGGTGCTTTTTGTTTACATGCAAATCCAAACAAAGTAAGGACAACAGATAAGATCAGGATTCTTGTTTTCATTCTATCAGTAATTTAGGATTATTTGTAAATGTAGGACTTTTTTATCAAAAGTTAATTAAGTCTGTATGCTCTTGGCACATTAAATCCTCCAGGGAGGGCGATACCTCCCAGTATACACGTCAATGCAAGAAAACCGGTCAGCGATAAGTTTAAAGCGAGAACCAGTACGACAGCTTTAATAGAAATATGTTGTGAGGGGTAGTCGTGAATAGCTCTTTCATGTCAGTCCCATAGGAAAAAAGACCGTTTGAATCCGAACTTGTTCTTCCCTGCGACCACACGAGGTATAGTGTCGATCCGGGCAAATATTCCCATCTCACAACAAGATTCGAACGGAACTGACGGAAATTGAAATCAGGATTGCTGAAAGAATAATCTGTTGTTCCATCAGGATTTTCATCGATGCTGTAACTGTTACTGATGCTTTCATAACTCAATTCCTGCGGAGTAAAGATCCGGTATCTGTCCCTGAATTTATTAGCAACCGGATCTGTGATCCTGCTGAAATTGCTGTAGTTACCGGCTGAAGTAAACGGCTGGCCGTAATATTCGATAGTCAGGTCCGGATTTATGGTAAAGTTTACCCTGAAAGTCAGAGCTACAGTTTTCAGGTCCAGTTCCCCAAACAAATAAACAGGATCTGAATCCGATTGTGCAATACTCACATATTGCAGCCTCTCATTCTGCTTCTGGTATTCTGGCGACAGGGAGACTGACAGGGAATTAAATGGCAGGAAATTAATATTGGTCCACATAGCAATGGTTCTTCTGCTGTGATCGTCACCCACATCAATATAGCCACCGAGATTTAGCTTGATCTTTTTAGACTGGTCGGTGTTAATATTGAAATTGTATTCCATATCGCCGGGATAAAGAAATGACGGTCCACCCCGCAAGAGTGATATATTCGTGTTTTCTCCTGTTCTTGTAATTGAACCGTTAAGCCTCCACCTGTTCTTGAACTGGGTGTTGAAATTCATATTGGTATGGGTCGACAGAAGCTTTCCCGAAACATTCAGGTACATCCAATAGTTTGTATTAAGATAGAAGTTGTTGAAGATAGCAAACGGGTTCCTGATATAGTAGGCAACCCATGTACCATGGTGGATGATATCAGAATACCTCATATAACCTATGTCATTGAATTCCAGTCCAGGAGAGCGTAGTGTAAGGCTAGTTTCGAACTGCAGCTTCTTCTGGCTGCCCCTGCCAAGCTTAACAGTTCCTCCGAATCCGGAAAGCGACTTAAGAGAAGAATCTACTTTGAGGTAATTCTGGTCGGGTCTCTGGTAATACCTTGCCGAGGACCTCTGCAGGTTGATCATTGCTTCTTCCCTGCCGTTTAAATTGCTGAATTCCGCATTTGCTGCCACATACCAGGTGCGTTCTTTCCAGTTACGCTGAAAATCAATTCCTCCTGTATATGCTGAGGAGGGCAGGTAGTTCATTGCAGGATTTGTTATGTCCCTGTTTACAGCCGTGATCATCCCTCCAAGAACTGTCTCACCCTTATTAAAATCCTGCTGCACTCTTCCGACAAAATAGTTGGTCAGGGGTTCCACGCTCTCTTTCCTTCTCTGCCCGTTATTATCAATCACTGCCTTCTCGTTCCGGGTTACACTTTCAAGTACACCGACTGACAAGCCGTTCTTAGTTTTACCTGAAAGCTTTGCAGCTCCAAGGATAGCTGTTGATTCAGGCATTTTAACATATTCTCCATCGGATGTCACCGGATAGTTATGCGGATATCTCCCTATTCTCCGCGAATAAAACAGATTATCACTGTACATTTTGTTAATCACTATGGACTGGTTTGGAGAAAGCTGATATATGTTCTTGCCTTCGATAAAGAAAGGCCTGCGTTCGGAGAAATAAGTTTCAAACGCCGAAAGGTTGACTTCTGAAGGATCAGCTTCAACCTGTCCGAAATCGGGATTAATTGTAAAATCGAGAGTAAAGTCATTTGTCAGTCCAATTTTTCCATCTAACCCTGCAGAAACTTTTGAGGATTTTCCGTTGAGAAATGGATTACCCTCAACTTTCTCAAATTTCTCCACTTTTCCCACGACGTAGGGGAGCAGCTCAATATGGCGCTTCGGCTCGATATTCTTTATTCCGTGCAATTCGCCATATAAATGTACCGTGCCGGGTGCTCCTTTTGGAATAAACTGCCAGTCAGACCTTTCTTCAAGTCTGTATATCTGTCTCGACACCTGGATGCCCCAGACCTGCTCATCCTTGTTCCCGAACCGTAGCTGGCTCAAAGGAATTTTCATTTCTGCACACCACCCCTTATCATCGACAGATGTGCCGAGAAACCAGACAGGATTCCAGCTGTCATCTGAATTATAGCCGTTCTGAGTAATTACCTCATCCCCTTTTGCACCTGAAGCCATTGCAATGAATGAAAAAGCTGTCTGCTTGTCAAAATAGGAGTCGATGAATATTCCGGCCAGTTCGCCACTCAGATTATCCCTTCTTGTCATGATCCTGCTGATCTTCTCCGGTTCGGTGTCGAAAGCTCTTATAAATACATACAGGTTATCGTCATCATACAATATTTTGAAAAATGTCTTTTGGGATGGCGGTTTATTCTCCTCAGGCTGCACCTGCACGAAATCGCCGCTCCATTCGACACTGTTCCAGCATCCATCATTTTCCAATCCGTCAATAATTGGGGCTGAGTCTGCAAATTTTGTCTCAAAGGTCCGCCTCGCCCCGGCATCCTGAGAGTAAGCGCCTGAAATAAACACATTTATCAGGAGAAAAGACACAATCGTTTTTATGATGGAATATTTCATTAAGATTTTGGTTTGAATTTATATTGCATTTTATAAAGACAATAAAAATTATCAAATGTTGCTTATTTTGCTGATTAAAAAACATCCGGATTCCCGGTTACTGATTTTGATTTCCGTAAATCAACCCGATCAGTGGGAAACGGATTTCGAGATCTTCTTAAATCCGCGTGATCTGCAGTAGATGGATTTGGCGATCTGCGTAAATCCGCGAAATCTGCGGGAACCGGATTTGGCAATCTGCGTAAATCTGCGGAATCTGCGGGAAATGAGTTGCCCCATGCCCTGACAATGAAGAAGAAGGGAAATTTAGAGAGTCCTGAATAATTTCAGGGAAACTAAAGGTATTTTATAATGCTCATCACAAGATAGAACATTCCGTAAACAAAACATGCTGAAAAAAAACAAATGCTTGCCACACCGGCAGCCAGCAGAATTCTGAATATTGATTTGGTTTTTGTTTCGCAGTCTTCAATTAACAGATCATTTTCGCTCTCCATGGTTTTCTGTACATTGATTAGTATGTGAAATCCTTTCTACCGTTCGTTAAAATTATTTTGTCTGATATAAAGGTCAGTGGTAAAATTAGGTTATCCCGATATGGGGAAGATTAAATTGGAATTAACTTCGAATTAAGGTTGTATAAATACGCGGATTCTCTCCCGTACAGTTAGTTTTTTCTTTAGCAATATCTGTGTTTCATAAAATCTGTTATGAAACCAAACGGGGAATTCACTTACTGTCATGGAATTAAATGGAGCTCCTCAGAAACAAAGCGACCATTTGTTCATTAAAAAGTATACATAATGGAAACAGCTTTTTAAGAATTTTCTGAACAGGTTTGAACAATCATCCACAATCCGTGTTTAAAGATTGAAATTAAATCATTTATAGTTATGAAAAAGATTTTTTTGTTTGTGGTGCTTATGTTAGCAGTGACTATGCTATGGTCACAGGAAAGAAAGGAAGACAGAAACTTCAGAATCCCGTTGATCGGGGAAGTGGCTCCTTCATTTACTGCAGAATCAACAGCTGGAACTATAAATTTTCCTCTAGATTATGGTCGTAACTGGAAAATTTTGTTCAGCCATCCACAGGATTTTACGCCTGTATGCTCTTCCGAAATACTGGAACTGGCAAATTTGCAAAGCGAATTTGACAAGCTAAATACAAAACTGGTAGTTGTCTCAACCGATCCAATTGCAACACATCGTGACTGGAAAAAAGCTCTTGAGAGCCTTGAATACAAGGGAAGAGCTCCGATGAAAATCAAGTTTCCCGATTGTTGACGACGAACGACTTACCGTTTCAAAGATGTACGGTATGATACATGCCCCATCAAATACCACAAGGGATGTGAGAGGTGTATTCATCCTCGATCCCGATAACGTGGTCCAGGCAATCTACTTTTACCCTATTAACGTAGGCCGCAGCACAGAAGAACTGATCAGAACCCTCACAGCACTTCAGACAGCCAAGAAGAATAATGTTCTGACTCCATCAGACTGGCAGGCAGGGAATGATGTACTTATTCCTTATATGCCGAAAGAAGATAATAAGAAATCAGTTGATGCAATAAGTGGCATTTATAAGGTTGCCTGGTTTATGACTTACAAAAAATTAACTCAATAAGCAGGTTTTTAATCTTCAGGTTCCCGAAGGTAGTTTTTCAACAATTATAAGAGGTCAGTCTGATACTGACCTCTTTCTTTTGTTTCCCATCATCCCGCCTTTGCTTTATGATTTAATATCTGCGAAAACCTGACTACCCTGCCTACCCTACCTACCCTGCCTACCGGCAGGCAGGCGGCAGGCAGGGCGGCAGGATGTTAAGTGTAATAAGTAACTGGTTTTCATCGTTATTAATTCAACCCATGCTTATTACGGCCATTATCATGATTTTGAAACACAAAAAATCAGATAAATATTTTACTTTTATCCGGTTTAACTTCCCTGGCAAGTGAGAAGAATACTGCTGATAGAATGCCTCATTATTTTTCTGTGCAAACCTGCCTCTTCACAGGTTTTCAACGACAGCAACCTCCCGATAGTCATAATAAATACCGATCAGGGCAGGGAGATTCCGGATTCCCCTAAGGTGCCCGGGAACATGAAAATCATTTACAGAGGTGAGGGCAAAAGAAACCTGTTGACCGATCAGAACAACCCTTCTTATCTGAATTATAACGGAAGGATGGAAATTGAGATAAGGGGATCCTCATCCCAGGAACGCCCGAAGAAGCAATACGCCTTCACCACCCTTGAGGCTGACAACATTACAGAAAAAAATGTAAGCTTATTGGGCATGCCCAAAGAAAATGACTGGATACTTAATGGCATGATCTTCGACCCGGCATTAATAAGGGACTATCTCTCATATAACCTGTCAAGGCAGATCGGACAGTATGCTTCCAGAACTGTTTTTTGTGAAGTTGTTATAAACGGCGCTTATAAAGGACTCTATGTGCTCCAGGAAAAGATCAAGGCTGATGACAACAGAGTCAATATTGTCAGGATCAGCTCATTCGATATTAATCCCCCTGAACTGACAGGCGGATATATTACAAAAGCCGACAAAACGACAGGTGGCGATCCCATAGCCTGGACAATGTACTCCTGGACTGGTGCGACGGTCTCATACATCCATGAATTACCCAAACCCGAAAACGTAACACCTGAGCAGAATACCTATATCCGCTACCAGTTTGACCGGCTTGAGGTAACTGCGAATAACAACGATATTTCAATTTCCTCTGGCTTCCCCTCAATAATTGATATCCCTTCATTTATCGATTATATGATCATCAATGAGCTGAGTTCAAACGCCGATGCCTACACCTATAGCGCATTTTTCCATAAAGACCGCAGCGGAAAGCTGAGAGCAGGTCCTCTGTGGGATATGGACCTTACCTACGGCAACGACCTGTTTTTCTGGGGATATGACAGAAGCCATCCTGATGTCTGGCAGTTTTCAACTGGTGATAATGACGGTTCGAGGTTCTGGAAAGACCTTTTCGGTAATCCGACATTCAGATGCTATCTTTCAAAGAGATGGAATGAACTTATTCAACCGGGAATGCCATTAAACCCCTCAGCCATCACAACCTTTATTGACCAGACTGTGTCAATAACAGGCGAGGCCGTCATCAGAGATTATGCACTTTGGGGAACTACCGGAAGTTACCAGCAGCAGATCAACAACATCAAATTTTTCATAAATACCAGGATAGCCTGGATCACCTCAAATATCGGTCCATATTCAGAGTGTGCCAGTGTCCCGGTACCGCCCCTTGTCATTACAAAGATCAATTATAATCCTGCGGCTTCCGTTGAATTCCCGCAGAGCGAGGACCTTGAATTCATTGAGATCACTAACAACGGTGATCAGACAATCGACATGACAGGTATATATTTCGGAGGCACAGGATTTGTATACCAATTCCCCGTTAGCTCGGTGTTGCATCCCGGCTCGTCTGCTTATATTGCGAGCAATACCGGAGCTTTCCGGGCAAAATATGGTTTGTCTCCTTTCGGCCGGTATACAAGAAAGCTGTCGGACAAGAGCGAAGATCTTGTGCTTGTTGATGCTTTCGGGAATGTGATTGACAATGTCACTTACTCCGATACGATTCCCTGGCCTGATGCTGACGGCAATGGCAGGTACCTGGTGCTGGCAGATCCGTCGCTCGATAACAGTCTCTCTGAAAACTGGATTGCCTCAAATGAAATAATAGTCTCCGACCCCAACCTTCCTGCCTATCCCCCGATAGTGCTTTATCCGAATCCCGTGGATGATATCCTGAATATTCAGTCAGAATCGGAAATAGTTTCAGCCGGCCTGTTTGATATTTCCGGCAGGCTACTTCTGACTATTCAGGTGGGTGATGATAACTGCGTACTCAACCTGGGAAGCCTTCCAAAAGGTATCTATATGATCAGGATTACGACCTTAAGTGGGACCCTTACGGAGAAGATTATCAAGGATTAATTGAGGCCTCTCCTTAAGTCCGGCTTGACAACCCGACACCCCAGGAAGGTGAAAATCAGTGGACTCTTTTAAGCCCCCTTTAGGGGGTTGGGGGTAGAATCTTCATCGCTTTCATCCATTTCAGGCACAATTCAGGCCATGATGACTCGGTCCCTCCATTGGGTGACAATCCGTAACCATGGCCGCCTTTCTGAAAAATATGAAGCTCCGTAGCGATTTTGTTCTTTTGCAATCCTCTGAAATAACCAATACTGTTCATTGCCGGAACGGCATTGTCATCGGCCGAATGAACAAGAAAAGCAGGAGGGGTGTCGCTGTTTATCTGCAATTCATTTGAAAAATGCCTGACTGAAGCATCATCAGGCTTTAAGCCAATCAGGTTGTTCCGGGTACCCCGATGGGTTATTGTTGTATCGAAAGAGACGACAGGATAAATTAAAAGTGAAAAATCTGGACGGGCGCTGGTGTTGTCCCTGATTTTATAAACTACTTCAGCATAATGCGTCGAGAGGGTCGATGCAAGATGACCGCCAGCTGAGAAGCCCATTACACCGATCTTACCCGGGTCGATCTTCCACTTCGCAGCATTACGTCGGATGATCCTCATTGCCTCCTGGGCATCCTGTAACGGACCGATGGATTTATTCTCCATTATCCTGTCGGACGGGAGCCTGTATTTCAGTATTATTCCTGCAACTCCGTTTTCATTCAGCCACCTGGCTATGGCATTTCCTTCATGGTCAAAAGCAAGCGCACCATATCCGCCGCCTGGGCAAATCAGGACTGCAGCTCCGTTGGCACTTCCGGCAGGTGGAAGAAATATTGTCAGGTCCGGGTCTGTTACTTTCTCGCAACGGGTGATGCGTCCATCTTCTCTTGTGATCTTCTCAACATAACCGGGATCCGTTTTTGAGCCCGGAATTCCATCAGGCCAGAGCTTTAGCGTGAATGGCTGAGCAAAAGAGTTGAAAGTCATGATATTAAGGCAAATAATCAATATTGAAATCCTTGTCTTCATCCTGACTGTAATTAGATTTAATACATGGATCTTTAGTTTTGAATGCTGCCCCATGGGATCAGGTTTGACTGGTAGAAATTGATATTCATTGCCTTAAACCGTTCACCGTGCTGAGCCAGCCGCAATTTATACTCTTCCCAGCTTCTTTCTGACACTGGTGTCCACCCTATCTCTGCATATCCAGGAAGCCTTGGAAATACCATGTATTCTATGTCATCCATTTTGGTAATGGTTTCAGTCCACAATGGCGCTTCGATGCCGATAATATTTTCCCTGACTACTCCCGGTATTAAAGTTGACGGATCCCAGATATATGCGCTGTCGACTTCAATATAGGCAGCCCAGTGCAGGCCAAGCGGTGATTCCCGGTTATATTGCATATCGATATAAGCCTTTGAAGCCGGCGACATAAGGATTTTTGCACCCTGTCCAACAGCCAGATTAGCATTTTTGACACTTGCCCAGACCTGTGCAACAGAATTGGGTTTCAAAGTTGACAATGCAATTTCATCCCATCCCAGCACCTTTTTACCGTGTGATGTTACTATATCCTGGACCCTGTTAATAAAAGGAATATAATCTTCGATCTTTGTCACATGCGATTCATCTCCACCTATATGGATATAAGGGCCGGGAGTTAAAGCAGAAAGTTCCCTTATAACATCATCAATAAACTTATAAGTGATCTCATTGCGGGTGCATAAGGTGCTGAATCCAACATTTGTTCCGGTATATAGTCCGGGTGCCTTACCACTGCAGTTCAGCCCGGGATATGATGCCAGGGCTGCGTTTGTGTGTCCCGGCATATCAATTTCAGGGACAATAGTGATGTAGCGTTCCTTTGCATAGTTAACAATATCGGAATACTGATCCTGGGTATAATATCCACCCTGTCCTCCGCCTACCTGTGTCGTTCCCCCATGTAAAGTCAGGTTTGGCCATGATTTGATCTCAATCCTCCAGCCCTGGTCATCGGAGAGATGCAGATGAAATACGTTCATTTTGTACAGAGTCAGGAAATCGATAAACCGTTTAACATCCTCAACGCCGAAAAAGTGGCGGGCAACATCAAGCATGGCGCCCCGATAAGAATATACAGGGTAATCGGAAATCGTTCCGGTGGCAATTTCCCAGGGTCCTTCCTGCGGTACAGTCAATTCAATCTCTGCCGGCAGAAGCTGCCGGATTGTCTGGGTGCCGCGGAATAACCCTTCCGGTTTGCCTGCACTTAATGTTATTAGTTTTTTTGTTATTGTAATCTCATACGCCTCATCACCACCAGGAGCTGTCGCAACATCTGATAACGAAAGAAAGATACCCGCTTTTGGAGGAGTGTCTGTGGCGATCACGTCAATTTCAAAACCGGTGGATTGTTTTAATCCGGCTGCCACCATTTGTCCTATCTGTTTAAGCTCGTCCGATCCTTCCTGAACATAAATATCAGTATTAGCCTTTAAGGTAAATACATCCCCTGTTGAGACAATTAATACCGGTTTTGGTATTAAAGGGGCTTTTCCAAGGTCTGAAGGAGTCTTTGGGCTGCATGACATCTGTATGATGGCGATAGAAGATACAATTATAACCGCGACTAATGTTTTTTGATTTTTGTTAAACATGGCATGTGGATTTTATTTTGGGTTAAGATAAAGAAATTATTTCTAATTGGACAGAAGTTTCCATAACAGACCGAAAAGCTCCTTATAAAATTTAATCTATGTTTTACTGCTGTCCCTGAAACATTGCTCTTGTTTCTCTGTTTATTTCTAGCACCAGGATCAATTACAATGGCCAGTTATCAAAGTTTAACTGAAGATGAACTTGACAAGAATCCAATCATCCAGTTTGAAAAATGGTATGGTGAGCGACTTACCTCCGGAATTGAAATACCTGACGCTGTATTTCTCGGGACTTCATCTCCATCCGGCAAGGTGTCGGTCAGGACAGTGCTATTGAAGGAATATGATGAAAAGGGTTTTGTGTTCTACACCAATTACAACAGCCGGAAAGCCTCACAATTAATTTCTAACCACAGGGCTGCCCTGCTTTTTTACTGGCCCGAATCAGGAAGGCAGGTCAGGATTGAGGGTGTTACAATAAAGGTGTCGGAGGAAGAATCGGACGACTACTTCAGAACAAGGCCCCGTGAAAGTCAGATCTCATCCTGGGCAAGCGATCAAAGTTCAGTTATTCCAGGCCGTCAGTATATTGAGAAACAATATGAATCCTTCAGGTCAATTTTTGCAGACAGGAGCATCCCGCGACCCGGGCACTGGGGAGGGTTCAGGCTTATTCCAACATGGTTTGAATTCTGGCAGGAAAGGGAATTCAGGATGCACGACCGCCTTACCTACGTCAAAAGAGAAAACAGATGGATCATTGAACGCCTGGCACCCTGAACTCTATTTTAATATGTCTTTTAACGGCGCTTATATATATTATCCTGCGTTCTTTTTTTATATATACCTGCAGATCTCCTTCGTGCCCCTTTGTGAGGACCTTTGTGTACTTAGTGGTAAAAAAATAAATCCATTAACCACAAAGGATCACAAAGTTCAGCACTAAGGTACACAAAGGGCTTCTATTTAACTCTTCGATGTGTGTTACAAATCGGATTTTGAATTTAATACGTATTTCTTTCTATTTTAATATGTCTTTTAATACGTATTTCTTTTTAATTTAATATGTCTTTTAATACGTATTTCTTCTTCTTCTCCCCCCCTCTCCCCTTCTCCCACTCTCCTCTTCTCTCTCCGGTCTTCGGTCTTCCGTCTCCCGTCTTCCGACTTCCTACTTTAATCTTCTATTTTACTCCGGTCGGATTATCTGCTCTTTTCTGGAACTCCTCCTGGAGCTCTTCAATCGTATTGTTGGCTTTGAGATACTTAATAAGCTCTGCAAGCTGACCTGCTTCACTGGAAAGCAGTAATTCTCCCAGCCTCTTGTTTGGTTGAGCCACATCACTGGCATAATGATTGGGATAATTTGCATACCACCATATACCTGTATAACCAAACCTCAGTTTTTCAAGCCTGTTCTGATTCAGTCCTGATTGTGACTTGATTGCCTGCTGGTCGACAAGGTCCGGCCTTATAACAAACATCATTGATGTTTCTTCTTCCCCTGCATGCCCGTCGAGGGTGGCTTTTTTCAGGGACTTAATCTCGGGCCCGTTTACAGGATCATTGCCTTCACGGAAGAGGACAACGATGTAATCTTTCCGGCTGGCAAGCTGTGACTGGCAGAAATACTGAAGAAATCCGGAGTTTCCTCCATGTCCGCTTTTAAGGATTATTTTCTTTATCCCGTTCCTGGAGAGCTCATTGCAGGACTCCTCAAGCATTTTCCACAGCAGTTCATTGCTATAAGCAAGTGTGCCGGCCTGGTGTTTAGCCTCAAAGATCTGTCCGAAATAATAGGGAGGAAAAACTATTGCATACTCCTTTGCAGCAGCCTGAAATGCCGTTTCCCTTGCTTCAAACATATCAGTTCCGATTGGCAGATGAGGTCCGTGTTTTTCAATAACACCCATTGGTATTACACAAACTCCTCCGGCTTTGGCAACAGCAGCCGGAAACTGCGGAGAGGTGAGTTCTTCCATTTTAAAAGGCAACTCTGACTTGACTGTCTGCTGAGCTGTAATGGTGCAACCAAACAACAATGCAGAAACTAAAAGGCTTAATCGCTTCATGGTTAACAGGTTTAAATAATTTAACAGTTTAAGATTCGTTAGTACGGTTTTTGTAAAATTAGCTTAATAAAGAATCTGAAATACCTCAGTCCCGAGAGAAATAATGCAAATCCAATTCCGATGTAAAGGACAGAGAGATAATTTTTTGGGATTCCGGAGTGTCTCAGTGTGATGCCCATCAAAACCATAAATACGACAATAATATAACTCCGCCATGTCATAAAAGAAAAAATGCATTTCTTTTCTGTGATTGGCATTAACCTGTCAAGGTTTCTATCAGCAATCTTAAGGAATCCAAAATGGTGGACAGGCAAAGCGATAACAAAACCTGTCAGATAATACAGAAATCTTCCATGAAATTGAATTAACCAGGAAACGGCAAGCCGGAGAAGCATAACACCTACCCCACACCACATAAGTCCGGCCAGGAAAACCAGGATTCTTTTATCCACGGCTGGATTTAAATCACTGATTTTCATAGAAATGTTATTCAATTTTTGCAAGCCGGTATGGTTTGATCTCAATATCTTTCCAGACTCCGTAAACCACATATGGCTCCTTCTCCAGGCTCCTGTCAAGCGAAGCCCTGTCCGGAAATTCATAAACTATCATTGAGCCGATCATCTGACCATCATTATTCAGGATTGCTCCACCTAGCAGAAAACCGCCGTTCTTTTTAAGGCCAGCTATTTTTTCAAGGTGCTCCGGGCGCGCATTCATTCGTCTCTCCAGTGCACCCTTATCTGTTCCGTCATAAGCTATCAGTAAAAATTGCATAATCTGATTTTTTAAATTGAAATTCATCAAATTTAATTAAATATTATAAAGATGAACTGGGAAAATGCACTGAACGATATTGTTTATATTTGTTAGTATATTTTAAACTAACATGCCAATGGGGAGTATGAAAGCTTCTTTTCGGTTGCAAGGACGGCAAAAACTGTGGACTTCTTCATCCGTTCACGGGTTTTGGGTAAAATTTTTGTGTTTAATAGGTTTCGGCTTTTTCTTCCTGACACCGAGTAAACATTTAAAATGCTGGATTTTAAATCATTAATTAATCCTTCAAAGTTCCTGAGCGATCTCAGGAAGAGAGATCACAAGCCCTCATTCGGGGCTCTTGACATATTAAAATATATAGGACCCGGATTGCTCGTCACAGTTGGTTTTATTGATCCTGGCAACTGGGCTGCAAATATTGCGACAGGTTCAAACTTCGGATATACGCTTTTGTGGGTAGTATCGCTCTCAACCATTATGCTGATAATCCTGCAGCATAATGTCGCACATCTGGGTATCGCGACAGGGCTTTGTTTATCCGAAGCGGCTACAATTTATACAAATCCAAAGGTTTCAGGATCAATTCTGTCCTTTGCTGTCCTGGCGTCTGTCGCCACTTCGCTTGCAGAAGTACTTGGCGGCGCGATCGCCCTTGAAATGCTGTTTGATGTACCTCTGAAGATCGGGGCATTACTTATTACGGTATTTGTTATTATAATGCTTTTCTCCCATTCCTATAAAAAAATTGAAAAGTGGATTATAGGGTTTGTTTCACTTATCGGGCTTTCGTTTCTTTATGAAATATTTCTAATAGATGTTGACTGGGCCAGGGCCGGAATTGCCTGGATCAAACCCTCAATTCCCCAGGGGTCGGTCCTGCTGCTGATGAGTGTCCTTGGTGCAGTAGTCATGCCTCATAATCTATTTCTACATTCTGAGATAATTCAAAGCCGGCAATGGAACCTTAAAGATGAGAAGATCATCAGGAGGCAGCTGAAATTTGAGTTTGCCGACACACTTTTTTCAATGTTTGTCGGCTGGGCTATAAACAGTGCAATCATTATCCTTGCTGCAGCAACATTTTTTAACAATAACATTAAGGTCACAGAGTTGCAGCAGGCTGAGAGTATTCTAAGACCATTACTCGGGGGGAACGCTTCGACTGTCTTTGCTCTGGCCCTGCTCTTTTCCGGTGTTGCCTCTTTAATAACTTCGGGAATGGCAGGGGGTTCAATTGTCTCGGGCATGTACCGTGAACCGTATGACATTAAAGACAATCATACAAAGGCCGGGGTGCTTATTTCACTTCTCGGCGCGCTTGTTGCAATCTTATTTATCGTCGATCCGTTCAGGGGATTGATACTCTCGCAGGTATTTCTGAGCATTCAGCTGCCATTCACAGTGGCACTTCAGATCTGGCTCACATCATCAAAAAAAGTGATGGGAAAATACGCCAACGGTATTATTCTTAAGATGGTACTAATTTCGATAGCAGCCGTTGTGACATATCTCAACATCAGGCTTTTATTGGAATTGACTCTCATGAAGTAATAATTAACCCATGTCTGAATATAATTATAATACGGGAGTTGTTTTAAGCGGAGGCGGTGCAAGAGGATTTGCACATCTGGGTGTTTTGGAGGCACTTAACGAGGTCGGAATATTCCCTGATGTCGTTTCCGGAACCAGCGCCGGAGCCCTCGTAGGTGTCCTGTATGCTGACGGTTATACGCCAGGGGAGATCCTGAAGTTGATGAACTCGACAAGCAGGCTGCATTACGTAAGGCCCACTGTGCCAAGGGCAGGATTGCTTCAGATCAGCGGCATTGAACGGATATTGAAAGAAAACCTGCGTGCAAAAACCTTTGAAGATCTAAAAATTCCGCTTTTTGTAACAGCTACTGATCTGAATAACGGGAAAACTGAATATTTTTCGTCAGGTGAACTTATAACTCCCGTAATTGCATCCGCCAGCATACCGGTTCTGTTTAATCCTGTTATTATAAATAAATTACATTATGTTGACGGTGGTGTGCTTGATAACCTTCCGATTAAGCCTATTGAGGGAAAATGCCGCTTCATAATAGGTTCCTTTGTAAATCCCACAGGTTATGAGGAAACTGTTACCAGCCTTGTACAGATTGCGGAACGTTCATTTTTTCTGAGTATGTCAAGGGAAGCAGCTGACAAATCAAAAAAGTTTGATCTGTTAATCGCTCCTCTCGAACTGAAAGATTACAAGGTACTGGATCCTGAAAAGGCAATTGAGGTTTTTGATATCGGTTACAGGGCAACAAAAGAAAAACTTAAAAATATTGATATAAATAAGATAATATCAGGAAAAAGTAATCCATTTACCAGGAGGTAATGCAAAGCTGAATTATTAAGTACTCTCAGACCCTCCTATGGCAAGCGCGATCCTAATCTAACTGTATGCAATTGATTTTCTGTAACTTAAATTCCCCTCCACCACATGCCTCCTATGAGCGGATCATTGAGTATAGTTTTTTTATTTCAGCTTCCCAAAGTGAATCTTCAGGAGTTTCAAGAATCAAAGGCATATTATCGAACCTCACGTCATTCACGAGGATTGCGAAGGCCTCATCTCCCAAAAAGCCTGTCCCGATGCTTTCATGTCTGTCGACACGCGTCCCGAGATCCTTCTTTGAATCATTAAGATGCACCCCCTTGAGATAGCCAGGCCCGATGATTTCGTCGAACTTACTGAATGTATCATTGAATCCGGTAACAGTTTTTACATCGTAGCCCGAAGTATAAGCATGGCATGTATCGATGCAAACACCAACTCTTGATTTATCCTCAACCTTGTCAATTATGAACCGGATCTGTTCGAACGTGTGGCCCATATTTGTCCCCTGCCCTGCCGTGTTTTCAATAACAGCAGTGACTCCCTTTGTTTTTTCAAGGGCCAGGTTTATTGATTCGGCAATCTTTGAGAGGCACTCCTCAATGCTTATCAGATTTAGGTGGCTTCCTGGATGAAAATTGAGCCTGTCAAGACCAAGAAGCTCACATCGTTTCATCTCGTCAAAAAAAGAAGCTCTTGATTTCCCGAGCGCCTCCAGGTTGGGATGTCCGAGGTTGATGAGGTAGCTGTCGTGAGGAAGTATCTGAAAAGGTTTATAATCAAGCTTTTCGCAGTTTTCCCTGAATCCGGCTATACTCGTTTTTGAAAGTGGATTGGCAAACCATTGTCTCTGATTTTTTGTAAACAGGGCAAATGACTTTGCCCCTATGGCATTAGCATTAACCGGGGCATTCTGTACTCCCCCTTCTGCGCTGACATGTGCACCAATGTATTTCATAGCTCTTAAATTTGGTTCATGAATACAATTACTAAACCCATCTAACTCATCGATAGTTCAGTATTATAAAGAATTTATTCTGCACCACAAACCATGCCTCCTGTTCTTTGACCTTAGCCCACCGGGGCTCTTAATACTGACCCGACCCGTCCCAGCAATGTGTGCACAGCTTTTCCTTCGGAAGACCTATTGCCTCAACCAGGTCATCAAGTCGCTGATAGATCAGACTATCCAGACCCAGTGTCTCGGCAATCTTCGCAACCATCTGCTTATGCTTTTCAGAATCCGGATCGGAATACCCGATCAGATCTTCTGTTTCACCTTCAAGCTGAAAAATAGCTTTGCGTCCGGCAAGTTCCATCGGGGATCTGGACTGGGAAAAATTAAGGAATTCGCATGGATATAACAATGGCGGGCAGGCAATTCTCATATGCACCTCCGAAGCGCCCGACCTGTGAAGATCGACGGTGTTGTCCTTCAGTTGGGTTCCCCGAACAATACTGTCATCAAGAAAGACCATCTTTTTACCTTCTATTATCGCCTTGTTGTGGATGAGTTTCATCTTTGCAACAAGATCCCTCTGTACCTGGTCTTGGGGCATAAAGCTTCTCGGCCAGGTGGGAGTGTATTTTGAGTAAGCCCGTTTATACGGAATTCCCTTTTCATTGCCGTAACCTATACCATGTCCTACTCCTGAATCGGGAATGCCGCAGACAAAATCGGCAGTAACAGTGTCCCTCCTTGCCAGGGCAGCCCCGCATCTGTACCTGCATTCCTCAACATTGATACCTTCATAGTAGGATGGCGGGTAGCCGTAGTAGACCCACAGGAAAGCACAGATCTGCAATTTTTCTCCTGGTTTCCGGAGCTGGCTGAATCCATCCGATGTCATGTGCACTATTTCACCCGGACCCAAATAATATTCCGGTTCGAATCCGGTGTTCGGAAATGCTGATGATTCAACCGCCACTGCATATGATCCCTCCTTCTTCCCTATAACAACAGGAGTCCGCCCGAGTTTATCCCTGGCAGCTATTATACCATCTTCTGTAAGGATGAGTAATGAACACGAGCCCTTCAAGTTTTCATATACATTTTCAATGCCCGAAACAAAACTCTCCTTTTCACAGATAAGATTGGCTATGACCTCTGTCGGATTAATGTTACCTTCAAAGTTTTCGGTAAAATGATATTTCTTTTTCAGAAATCTGTTTTCAAGCTCTTCAAGATTCAAAACGCGGCTGACTGTCACGATGGCAAACCTGCCAAGATGAGAGTTGAAAAGTATAGGTTGCGGATCTGTGTCACTGATTATACCTAAGCCTGATTTACCTTTGAAACTGCTTAATTCATCCTCAAATTTGTTCCTGAAATATGCATTTTCGAGGTTATGAATCGACCTTCGAAAACCTTTTTGAGGTACAATAAATACCATACCGGCTCGTTTTGTTCCCAAATGGGAATGGTAATCTGTACCATAGAAAACATCTTCAACACAATCGGTCTTTGAAATTGCACCAAAGAATCCACTCATATTATTGAATATTAATCATTTAACTATTTTGGATTTCCGGTAAAATTAATCATTGGAACCGATATATTAAAATCTAACTAAATTATTATTTTTGTATCATTAATTATTTTAAATACAGGGAAATAAATGACAGACACAAGTACAATTACACCGGTTGAACAGCCAAAGAAAAAGAATGCCCCCATTGCCATGATCTTTACTACGGTAATTCTGGCTGCTGGCTTAATTTTTCTGGTTGTTATGTATTTCGACCAGAAGAATAAGATGGTCGAGATGGAAACAGTTCTTACCCAGGAGAAAGACTCCCTGGCCAATGAACTCCGACTAATGGTTCATGGGTATGATACATTAAAGACCGACAACGATACCATTATGGCAAACCTGCAAAGGGAGAAAAAACGGATTGTTCAATTGTTGTCAGTTAATGCATCAAATGTACAACTCATCAGAAAGTACAGGAGCGAGATCACAACCATGAGGGATATCATGAAAAGCTACATTGTACAAATTGATTCATTGAATACTGTAAATAAGCAGCTTGTGGCTGAAAACACTGATATCAAACAGCAGATAACAGATGTTCAGAGTACAAATGTGGAGCTCTCAAAGGTTAAAGAGGAACTAAATGCCAAGGTTGAAGTTGCCGCTGTCATCCAGGCCAAGGACATTAATGCTGTTACCCTTAACAAGAAGAGAAAAGAGACAACAAGACTCAGCCTTATCGATAAGCTCAGAATATGCTTTACCCTCCGTGAAAATCCGATTGCAACTCCAGGGGAAAAGGAGGTATTCATGAGAGTTATAAGACCCGATTCGCTTGTCATTACAACAAGCCCGGATAACCTGTTTGACAATAATGGAGATAAGCTTGTTTATTCTGAAAGCCGCCTGGTCGATTATATGAACCAGGATATTGAAATGTGTATTTTCCTTGACAACACCGGTGATTTTATTGTTGGAACCTACAGCGTTGAACTCTATCTGGAGAACAACATAATTGGGCGTACGACTTTTACGCTGGCAAAGAGATAATTAACCTTCGCCGGGAAGCATCAGTTCGGAAATAATATTATCAGATATCATCTTTCCCTGGTTCGTCAGAACCAGGGTTTTCTTTTCCTGTTTCATAAGGCCGTAATCGATCAGCTTCCCTGAGAGATTCACAATGTAATCATAACCTTCCTTATCGAAAGTATTTTCCACATATTCGAGATCTATTCCCCACATAGTTCTCAGAGAGGTCATAATGTATTCATTAAACCGGGTCCTTTTGTCAAGGTCCTCCTTTTCAAATAACAACGTTCCTGAACTAACGGCTTTTAAGTACTTTTTAAGGTCCCTGACGTTCCATTGACGCGAATACCCGTTGAAAGAATGTGCCGACGGTCCAAGACCAAGGTAATTTACCTGTTTCCAGTAATTTGCATTGTGGATCGAAAAGTATCCCTGTTTGCCGAAGTTTGAGATCTCATAGTGGATAAATCCTGCAGCGGCGGTCTTTTCTATAAGCATATTAAACTGTGCCGCACTCTCTTCTTCATCAATTTCGGCAAGCAAACCCTTCTCCTTCATTTTGCCGAATACCGAGCCTGGTTCAATGGTCAGGTGATAAGCCGACAGATGCTTTATGCCGTATGAAAAGCTGGTGTCAAGATTTGAGGACCACTCTTTGGTTGTCATCCCCGGGATCCCATAGATCAGGTCAATAGTAACATTTGAGAAACCAGACTTAAATGTCTCCTCAAGGGCTCTTGCTGCCTGAGCTGCATCATGTCTCCGGTTAAGCAGCTTAAGATCCTCGTTCCTCCACGACTGAATACCAAGGCTTATTCTGTTTATATTCAATTCTTTTAGTCCCAGGAGGTATTCGGGATTGACATCATCCGGATTAAGCTCGAAGGTAATTTCGCAGTCGGGGTCTACCCTGAAAAGATGCTGAAGATTTTTTAGAATTGTTTCAACTTCCACGACCGATAAAACTGAAGGGGTACCGCCGCCAATGTATATTGTCGAAACAGGCTCATTGCCCATATACTCTTTCCGGATTACCGCTTCCTTAATAATAGCATCAATATATGACTGATAATCAGTTACTGACGTAATGTGATAAAAATCACAGTAAGAACAAAGCTTTTTGCAAAAGGGAATATGTATATAGATTCCTGCCATGTTGTTCTGAAGAGGTTTTTAAAATTAATAAGATATTATCATTCTAATACCTAAATTTGCCACAAACGTGAAAAAATGATAAGGAATAACAAGTATTCGATAATTATTTCCCTTATAATACTCTATCTGAGCCTGGCCAATGCAAAAACATTTGAGCATGCAGGTCTCTTCGATATACCATATTTAGACAAAATGGTCCATTTCGGACTTTACTTTTCATTTATGGCAGTCATCATCATTGAACACAGGACTTATTTTGACAGTACCAGGAAGTTGATCCTTGTAGCTCTCATCCCTTTTTTTTTCGGCAGTATTATAGAATTGCTGCAATCAGGCGTTACAACAACACGAAAGGCAGATGTACTGGATATAATGTTCAATTCTGCAGGTATCGCCGTCTCGCTCTTATTATGGTTGCTGTTCAATCCGTATTATAAACAGAAACTTTAGACGGAGGTCAGATAATTATTTTTTCACTCAAAGCTGGTTTTTCGACAAGCTCAGCTATTGTTTTACTGCGAAAGAGATTTGCGAGGTCAATTCTCACTTTCGAGAAGTCGTCATGGACAGGGCATGGCTTTTTGCTGTGTTTTGCACCTTTGCATGTTATGGAATCAATAATGCAGTTTTTAAAGATCGCTTCACCATCAATTATTTTAACAATATCAAGAAGTGTTATTGCTTCAGGTTTCTTTAAAAGCATGAATCCTCCGTTTGGTCCCTTCGTGGAGGATAGTATCCTGTTTTTCGCAAGCTGCTGGAGTATCTTTGCAAGAAACGGAGCAGGCAGCCTGAGATCGCCAGAGATCTGTTTAATGCCCACGTTGCCCTTTTTCAGGTCTTTACCTGCTAAATATATAACTGCCCTGATCCCATACCGGCATGAGTTTGAAAGCATATCAATACATTTTTAATGAGATCTTATCAATCCTCCTTTTATGCCGGCCTCCCTCGAATTCTGTATTTAAAAAAGTCTTTACTATAAGATAAGCTTCCGATTCGGTTATGAACCTGCCGGGTAATGCACATACATTGGCATCGTTGTGAGCCCGGGCCAACCTGCTTATCTCTTCATTCCAGCATATTGCGCTTCTGATCCCGGGGTGCTTGTTGACCGTCATATTGATTCCATTACCTGCTCCACAGATTGAGATTCCGAGGTCAAATTCCCCGGCTGAAACAGCATTTGCAAGAGGATGGCCAAAATCAGGGTAGTCAACGGCTTCAGGAGTGTAGCTTCCAAAATCCTTAAGCTCAACATTCTCTTTCCGGAGAAAATCTATCAGCTTCCCTTTCAGGTAGAAACCTGCATGATCAGATACTATTGCAACTTTTTTAGTATTCACCTCGCTCCCTTTCATTATTTAATCCTTATTGTCTGCAAAATAACATAATTAATTAAAAGAAAAAAATAGTGTTTTATCTTTAATAACATTAACCAGATATTTTCTCTACACAAACATTGTGCAGAAGTAATTGTTTGAAAGAGCATATTTATCATCAGATGAACTTTCCAGCCTGCCCTGTATTTCGAAGGTGAGGGACAACTAAAGGGGGCTATACTTTAAGTCCCCTTCAGGGGATTTATGGGCCGACTTCCCTGCCTGCCGGCAAGTAGGGGTAACCTATACCCCATAGCCGTCAACCTAAGGACCAGTTTTAGACTTTGAATTATTTAATTAGCTGAAATACAATTAAATAACTTTCCCCTCCTTTTGAAGGAGGGGTGGCCAGACGGTGAAATCATCTCACACGCAGAAACTAAATTCGTCTGGCCGGGGTGGTTGATTCAAGTCTTTCTTATTACCTTTCAAATGGATAGACATGAAACAGAAATTAACCACCCCGGCCGGGAAAACAGATTGTAAACCCCTCACAATCTATAGTCCCGGCCACCCCTCCTTGAAAAGGAGGGGAAATGTATATTATTGCAAATCAGTTGCATACAGTTTGATTCATAATCTATCCCAATCCTTAGGTTGACGGCTATGGGCTATACCCCTTCTCCCTTATCTTAAATCCAGGTGAAGAGAGTGTAAAATAGTTTTGTTGATTCCCGGCCTTGTTGATATTTACTTCAAAACTCAACCATAAAATCTGAAAATTCACCTTTTATTCACTATTAAGACTGATTCTAAACGCATTGTAACCCTCAAATGAAAGTTATGACAAAATAAAGTGAAACTATAAACTTTGAATAAACACTAAATCCTGTACTTTTGCTTTAATTCATCTATCAGCAACAGGTTCTTAACAATTGTTAATTATTCTGCTAATCGATTGATTTCCAAAAATGGTATATTTTTTGAGCTGTTGAAAAAGTGTTTACCCGATAATGATTACCATATTTAAAAGAAAAATCTGTTTTTTGTTTCAACACAATTAACAGGATAACATCATTATCATAAGAAATTTAAATTTTAAAATGTTTAAGATATATGGATGTTTATAAGTAACGAAATCAAAAAGTAATTAGCAATTGGGTTTTGATATCAGTAAATTTGGGATCCAGTAAGCAGAGTTAAAATAAGGAGTTTAGAATGAGTTTTAAAAAACATACGGATTATATAGCAGAGATAAAAAAGCTTAAGAAAGAAAAAAACGCTATTATCCTTGCGCATTATTACCAGACTGATGAAGTACAGGATATTGCTGATTTTGTTGGCGACAGCCTTGCATTGTCGCAAAAGGCTGCTTCGAATGATGCTGACATAATATTATTTGCAGGAGTGAAATTTATGGCCGAAACTGCCAAGATATTATCGCCCGAAAAGAAGGTTCTTCTGCCTGACATAAATGCAGGTTGTTCCCTCGCTGATTCATGCAGGGAAGAAGATTTCCGAAAGTTTATTGAAGAAAATCCCGGCAGGACAGTGATAACCTATGTGAATACAAACACAGATATAAAGGCTCTGTCCGATATTATCTGCACGTCGTCAAATGCAGTACGGATAATTGAATCGCTCCCAAAGGATGAAAAAATAATATTCGCCCCCGACAGGAACCTTGGTAATTATATCCTCAATAAGACCGGCCGCGACATGGTGATCTGGAACGGAGCATGCCATGTTCATGAGGAGTTTTCCCTTGAGGCAATCCTGGATTTAAAGATAGAAAATCCTGAAGCAAAAGTTATTGTTCATCCCGAATGTGAACTTCCCGTGAGGATGATTGCCGATTTTATCGGCTCAACCTCTGCATTATTGGAATTTACACGGAAAGACAGCTCCGCAACATATATTGTGGCTACAGAGCCGGGGATCATTCACCAGATGAAAAAGAATAATCCTTCAAAGCAATATATTCCGGCGCCTCCGAAAGATTCGACATGTGGCTGCAGCGAATGTAATTTCATGAAGCTGATCACTATAGAAAAAATCTTCAAATGTCTGAGAGATGAAGAGCCTGAAATACTTATCGGCAACGATGTTCTTGAAAAAGCAAGGAAGCCGATTTGGAGAATGATGGAAATTTCTGAAAAACTTGGTCTATAACATGAGAAGGATATTTATTTTTATTGTTATTTTATTAACAGCAGGATCCGTTTTCGGACAGTCAGAACAAACTCTTCAGGATGGCTATCAGGTGTTTAAATACCCAAATGGCGCCATATCAAGCGAAGGCCTTATCAAAAACGGCAAGCCAGAGGGTTTCTGGAAAAGTTATTATGTGACAGGGATTAAAAAATCGGAAGGAAAAAGAACAAGTTTCCTGCTTGACAGCATCTGGGTTCTTTATGACCAGTCGGGCGATACCACCGATATCATAAATTACCTTGTCGGAAAGAAAAACGGTTATTACTATAAATACAGGAAAGATCCGGCAGAAGGACTTTATGTATGGTCAAAGGAACTTTATGCAGGCGACAGGAAAGAAGGCACTGCCTATTTCTATTATCCTGACGGCAAAATTCAGCAGACAATAACCTATAATGAAGGAAAAAAAGAAGGTGTGTCAAAGGAATATGATAAAAACGGAAACATAATCACACTCCTCGAATACAACAACGATTTTCTCATAAGCCGCGAAAGAATAAACAGGGTCGATGCTAAGGGATTGAAACAGGGCATCTGGAAGGACTTTTACACCGGAGGCGGGATCAAATCGGAAAAAACCTACAAGGATGACCAGCTCCACGGGTATTACAAGGAGTACGATGACAAAGGCAAGCTTGTGCTGACCATGTTGTATGAAAACGGATCGATTGTTAAGTCGAGGGTAGAGGATGAACCGGACATAGAAATTGTTAATAAGTACGATAACAATGGCAAGTTGATATTCAGCGGCCCCTACAGAAATCAGGTGCCTGTGGGAATTCACAGGGAGTTCGGGGCTGACGGAAAAGTGACAAACTCTTTTATTTACAATGACATGGGGCTGATGCTGTCCGAAGGGATCGTGGATGAGGCCGGCAACAAGAATGGCAAATGGAAAGATTATTATCCTACAGGTAAAGTTCAGGCCGAAGGTCAATATACTGATAACAGGAGGTCGGGTGTCTGGAAATTCAATAACAATGCTGAAAAGCTGGAACAGACGGGGTCGTATAACAATGGAAGACCCGACGGCTTATGGAAATGGTATTACGAAAACGGATCGGTGCTCAGAGAGGAAGAATATTTCCAGGGAGTACGCGACGGATCATACGTTGAATATTCCCTGACGGGAGAAATAATTTCGCAGGGTGAATATGCTGATGGTGAAAAGAACGGGGATTGGAAATACAAGTCCGGCGACAATACGGAGGAAGGGAAATATATTGTAGGCCTGCGTGACGGCTTGTGGAAATCGCTTTATCCTGACGGGAAAACACGATTTAAGGGAAACTATATACAGGGGAATCCCGACGGTGTTCAGACATACTATTACGAGAACGGCAGAACCAGAGAGGACCAGTTTTACAGAATGGGAATCCGTCAGAAAACATGGAAGAAGTTTGATGAAGAGGGAAATACACTGCTTACTATAACTTACAAAGATGATGTTGAAATGAGCATTAACGGGATAAAAATAAATCTTCCGGAGAGTGATGTTAAGCTGATTAAGTAGTTACTTTGGCTTATGGAAGATAATTTCAACATCAGGAAGGACAACATAACAACAGGCGACAAAGAATTTGAGAAACAGCTTCGTCCACTGCGGTTTGATGATTTTAAAGGCCAGAAGCAGGTAATTGATAACCTTGTGGTCTTTGTAACGGCAGCAAGACAAAGGGGCGAATCGCTTGACCATGTTCTTCTTCATGGCCCGCCCGGTCTGGGAAAAACAACACTTGCGGCAATAATTTCAAATGAGCTGCAGGTGAACCTCAGGGTAACATCAGGTCCTGTTCTTGATAAGCCCGGCGATCTTGCCGGGTTGCTGACTAACCTCCAGGAAGGTGATGTTCTCTTTATTGATGAGATTCACAGGCTCAGTCCTGTCGTTGAGGAATATCTGTACTCCGCGATGGAGGACTTCCAGATAGACATAATGATCGACAAGGGGCCGAGCGCCCGGTCGGTACAGCTAACCCTGAATAATTTCACACTGATCGGCGCCACCACGCGTTCGGGCTTGCTCACGAGTCCTCTGAGGGCACGATTTGGAATTAAGTTCCACCTGGAATACTATGACCATGATGTTCTCACCGGTATCGTAAAAAGATCGGCAGGCATCCTGAATGTAAAAATAAATAATGAGGCAGCTGTTGAAATTGCCAGACGAAGCCGGGGTACTCCCAGGATAGCAAATGCCCTGCTTCGGCGGATAAGGGATTTTGCCCAGGTTAAGGGTTCGGGAACTATTGACATTGAGATAACCAGATATGGGCTGCTTGCTTTAAATATTGACCAGGATGGTCTTGATGAAATGGATAACAGGATACTGTCAGCTATTATAGACAAGTTCGGCGGCGGACCTGTAGGTATAACAACGATATCCACTGCCGTGGGAGAAGAGAGCGGGACCATAGAGGAAGTATATGAGCCTTTCCTTATCAAGGAAGGTTACCTTAAACGCACTCCGAGGGGCCGCGAAGCCACTGAACATGCATACAGGCATCTGGGGAGACAATTCAGGCGCGATGAGAATGGCACCCTGTTTTAGAGGCTGGATCCCCCTTCAGTGTACCGCTACTAAGCCGGGTAAGGACATTGCTGATCTTCTCAAGACCTTTCTGGTTAACTATCCTGATTTTTCTGCCCTCAAGCTCTACAAGCCTGTCAGCTTTGAATTCGGAAAGTAACCTTATAACCGATTCGGTCGCTGTGCCTACAATATTGGCAAGCTCTTCCCTTGTAAGTGAGATCATCAGATAATGGTGCTCATCAAGACCGAAATCGCCGACAAGCAAAAGAAGTATCTCGGCAAGCCTTTCCCTTACCGTTTTTTGCGCAATATCGGTAAGAAAAGAGTTGGCTTCACCCAGCTCATGACAAGCCAGTTTGAGCAATTCAAGGGCATATAAGGGATTTGTCTTTATAAATGCAGTGAGTATTTCAGAAGGTATAAAACACACCTGGCAATCCTCTATCACTTTGGCAGATGTGCATGCAACCTCATTGCTCAGGACACTCCGATAGGCAATTATTTCACCCCCCTTCGCAAACCGTATTATCTGCTCTTTCCCGTCAAAACCTGTCTTATAAACTTTAATGATTCCGCTGTGAATGCAATAGAAACCGCTTATCCGGTTGCCTTCGTGGTAGAGAACCTCACCACGCTTATATTGTCTGAAATCCTTTTCGAAATTGATCATTTCAACTTCATCGGGAGTCAGATGCTTAAAGATCGATCCAATTTCAAGTGCACATTTGTCACACAGAGGAATATGAATTTCATTCTGTTTCATTTTCCTGTCTGGTTATTTTTATGAAATTAAAAACTCTGAAATATTTATACAAATTATTAAAATTATTATCGGTTTTCAACAAGAATTGATCTGGTGCTTTTTTATCCTGGCACCCCTTACCCAGCCTGCCTGCAGGATGGATATTCTTAATTCATTGTATTCCTTTGTGTTACCTTAGTGACAGCTACACGAAGGATTCACAAAGTACTGGAATTTAAAAAGCTAAAGAGCTGTTTTGAACTGATCGAGAAATCTAAGATCATTTTCAAAATAAAGCCTGAGGTCGTTAACCTGGTATTTAAGCATAGCTGCCCTTTCAATTCCCATGCCAAAAGCAAACCCGGTATATTTCCCGCTGTCGATATTACAGGCTTCCAGAACGTTGGGATGAACCATTCCGCATCCAAGAACTTCGAGCCAGCCGGTATGCTTGCAGACATTGCAGCCTTTGCCGCTGCAGATCGTGCAGGTAATATCCATCTCAGCGGAAGGCTCGGTGAATGGGAAATATGAAGGACGCAATCGTATCCTTGTCTCTATGCCGTACAATTCCCTCGCAAAAAACAGGAGAGTCTGCTTAAGGTCGGCAAAAGAAACATTTTCGTCTATATACAATCCTTCGATCTGATGAAAGATGCAGTGTGCCCTTGCAGAAATAGCCTCATTGCGGAAAACCCTTCCCGGTGAAATTGTCCGGATAGGCGGCTTCTGGTGTTCCATTACCCTTACCTGGACTGAGGAGGTATGGGTTCTGAGAAGGATGTCGCCCGGGTTTGAATCTTCAGCTGATGCCCTTGAGATGTAAAAGGTGTCCTGCATATCCCGTGCAGGATGTTCCGGGGCAAAATTCAGTTTTGTAAAAACATGATTGTCATCTTCTATTTCAGGGCCTTCAGAGACAGTAAATCCAATCCGTGAGAAGATGTTAATTATCTCCCTTCTTACAATCGAAATAGGATGCCGTGAGCCTGAGGGATAAGGAAATGCCGGTTTTGTCAGATCATTTTCGGATGATGAATCCTCAACAGTCTGGATCTCCTCCTTAAGTGAGTTATATCTTTCCTGTGCTTTCTGCTTTAATTCATTAAGCCTCTGTCCTACCTCCTTTTTACTTTCAGCAGGCACATTCCTGAAATCTTCGAAAAGCTCTGAAATAAGTCCTTTCTTACTTAAGTATTTCAAACGGAAAGCCTCAAGCTCATGCCCGGCGGTAACTTTTACCGAGCGGATTTCATCAGAAAGAAATTTTATTTTCTCAAGCATCTGCGTCTGCTTTAGATCTGCAATAAATTACTTTTTAACAATTTTCATTTTAAGTATCCTGACATCACTTACAGGCTTATCAGCCTGGTCAGTTTTTACAGCTGCAATTTTATCCACAATCTCAAGTCCTTCAATTACCTCACCGAAAACGGTATACGTGTTGTCAAGACGCGGAACTCCACCGATAGTCTTGTAGTCATTGAGTTGATTTTCCGAAAATTTGTAATCGCCGGTCCGGGTTAAAAAGTCAAACATTTTCATTGACGCACGTTCCTGGATTTCACTGTCCTGAAGCGGCACTCCCGACAACCGTGCACTATCGGCCGTCTCTTTTATAAGCCGTGCGAAGAGCCCCTGTTTGATATTGCTGTTGATCCGGCCTTCTGCAGCAACTAAATCGCTATCAGTGTACTTAATTCCCTGAACGATATAAAATTGAGTCCCCGAAGAGCGCATTGCCGGGTTGACTTCATTGCCTTCACGCGCTGCCGCTAAAGCTCCCTTTTTGTGATAGTATTCTTTACGGAATTCTGCAGGTATTGTGTAACTATCGAGCGTATCAAGCTGCTGCTTTGTCAGACCGGTTCTGGTGGCGGGATCTCCGGCCTGGATCATGAAATCCCTGATAACACGATGAAATGAAATGCCTTCATAAAAACCCATGTTGACAAGTTTGATGAAGTTATCCCTGTGTAATGGAGTGCCATCGTAAAGTTTTACTTTGATATCACCAAGTGTGGTTTTTACCTGGACAACTGTATTCTCATTATTACCCGGGTCGCTGCATGCCAGCAGCAATATAAAAAGCGATAGTGCTCCAAATTGTTTTACAGTTGTGTTCATGAAAACTGATTATTGGTTAATAATGTCCTGCAAATACGAGTGCAAAGATATTTAACTTTGAATGATACTCAATAAGATTGGTTTTCAAAGTGTGATTTTTAAGGAAACTGGTTGCAGCAATTCCGGATTGCTACATTAGAGCTATATTTGTCATCAGTTTTTTTTACATGAACGAAGTCAGAAGACTGGCAGGGCAGACATTGGTTTACGGACTGGGGACTATTATTCCCCGGTTCCTGCATTATGCAGTAATGACTCCCTTCTATACCAGGATCTTTTACGACAAAACAAGTGACTATGGCATAATAACTGAATTGTATGCCTGGATGGTCGTACTTCTTGTTGTTCTTACATACGGCATGGAAACCGGTTTCTTCAGGTTTTCCCAGAAGAGCCAGGATTCAGAGAAGGTATTCAGCACAGCATTAATAAGCCTGCTAGCTTCTTCAGTTCTTTTCGTAATAATTGTCAATGTGTTTATTACGCCAGTGTCTGCTCTGATGAATTACAGAAATAATCACGATTATATAAGGATGTTCGCAGGAATTGTTGCCATTGATGCTTTTACCGCTATCCCGTTTGCGAAACTGAGAAAGGAAAACAAGCCGCTTCAGTTCAGCATTATAAAAATTATAAACGTTCTTATCACGATTGTGCTTGTTGTTTTCCTGTTGAAGATCGCCCCCCAGGTGTGGGAAAGAAGTACGGGCTGGTTCAGGAAACTTTATAATCCTGAATATAAAGTGGGTTATGTTTTTCTTGCCAACCTTATATCAAGCGGGATTACCCTTATTATGCTTCTGCCCGTGATATTCAGGACCAGATTCAGATTCGACACCAGTCTGTGGTACAGGATGGTCAGCTATTCTTACCCGCTTTTATTGGCCGGTTTAAGCGGGACCATTAATGATGCGCTTGATAAAATAATCCTGAGAAGAATGATAGGCGAAGAAGAAGGATTATCAGTAGTTGGTAAATATGGCGCGGGATATAAAATAGGTGTTTTAATGGCGCTGTTCATACAGATGTTCAGGTTTGCAGCCGAACCATTCTTTTTTGAGCGGGCTAAGCACTCAGATGCAAGGGAGACATATGCCTTCGTGATGAAATACTTTATTCTGGTAATGCTTGTGGTATTTCTGGGGATCAACCTCTATATATCGGTGTTCCAATATATTATTGCCTCTACATACAGGGAGGCGATCGTTGTGGTGCCCATTATAAGCATGGCCTATATCCTTTACGGAATATATATAAATCACAGTATATGGTATAAGCTTAATGACCTGACGATTTATGCTGTGTATATCACATTTATCGGAGCCCTGCTGACAGTTGTTATTAATGTGGTATTCATACCTGCTTATGGGTACATGGCATCCGCCTGGGCTCACATTGCTTCGTATGGGGCTATGATAGTTGCTTCATTTATTTTCGCTGAAAAGAAATTCAGGGTGAATTATAATATGAAACAATTTATACCCTATTTTCTAATAGCCATAGGAATGGTAACTTTCGGAAATTATTTTAAATACCCTTCACTCGTATGGGAATTGGCAATTAATACCGTTTTTCTATCAGTTTTTATCGGATATGCCGAGTATAAGGATAAGTTGTTAAGTGTTTTTTTCAGACGGGATTCACAATGAAGATCAGAATAGTTAATAAATCAAACCATGATCGGATTATACAACCGGACATTCTGCAGGAGTCGAACTAACGGCAAAAAATGAGTAACAATGATGATGGGAACTTTTAAATTAACTCTGCTTTTAATTTTCCAGGTTGCGCTGGTTCTTTCATCGTGCAGCAGGAAAACTATGCCGGCTCTGGCAGCTGCCAAAAACAGTAATGAATTTAACCAGGCGGCATTCAACTCTTTTTTTGTTGAGGGTACAAAACAAAAGTTGATGGGCAATATGGGTGAAGCATTGAAATATTTCGAACATTGTCTGCAAATGAACCCCGAAAGCGATGCAACATATTACCAGATGGCACAGATAATGCTTAATAACGGTGATGCCGGGCACGGGAAAAAATATATTAAGAAAGCTGTGGAGCTCCGACCGGGAAATCTGTGGTATCAGATGACACTTGCGGGTGTTTATTACCAGCAGAAAAACCTCGATAGCGCCATAATATGTTATGAACAGGCCGTAAAAACATATCCTGAAAAGGAAGCTCTTCAGATTTCTCTTGCAAACCTTTATACAGAAGGCCAAAAGTATGATAAGGCAAGAGGCATTCTCGACAGGTTCGATGAAAAGTATGGGGTCAATGATAACACAACCCTTTCCCTGATAAGGGCTCTGATGGCTGAAAAGAAGTATGATGAAGCCCGTGTAAAAGTTGACCAGTTGCTTTCGGGAGACCCCGATAACATTATTTATAATGGCCTGCTGGCTGAAATATACAGAGGAGGCGGAGAAAATGATAAAGCCTTTGACGTTTATAAACAGCTGATAGACAGGAATCCGGGCGAACCTCAGGTACAGCTCTCCTTATGTGAATTCATGTTGTCTGAAAAGTACTATGAAGGATTGCTGGAGATGATGAATACCGTCTTAGTTAACGACAGGATCACAAAGCAGGAAAAAATAACGCTGGTAGCAAACCTGATTGAAAATAAGGATATAATAAAAACCTATGGACCTCAAATGGAGGTGGTTATAATGGTACTGGAGGCACAATATTCAGATGATGACCTTGTTTCCCTGCTGAGACCTGACTTTTTTCAAAAGGAGGGCAAACTGGATGAAGCGGTTTCAAGATTGGAGGAGATAATCAAAGTTCGTCCTGACAGTTACTTTGCCTGGGAAAAGTTACTGCTTGCATATTATGAGATGAAGGATTTTAAAACATTAGAGGTAAGAGGAAAAGAGTGTGCTACCAGATTCAACAGGTCAGTTTTGGCAAAGATTTTGTACGCTAATGGTGCAATGGAGAACAGTAACTTTGATGTTGCACTCGAAGAACTGCGCAAAGCCGATATCCTTGCCGGAGATAATAAGGATATCAAGCTTCAGGTGCTGACTATGAAGGCTGATACCTATTACAGGATGAAAAATTTCCAGGACGCATTTGAATCTTTCGATGAGGCCCTGAAGCTCAATGATGCAGATATTACAGTTATGAATAATTATGCCTACTATCTTGCAGAACAGGATATGAAATTGAAGGAAGCCGAAGAAATGGCTGCAAAAGTCATTGAAAAAGAGCCGGATAATACAACGTTTCTGGATACTTATGCCTGGGTGCTCTATAAAAGAGGCAAAACACGCGAAGCAGCTAAAATTATGCAGAAGATTATCAACTCGGAAGAACCTGACGATGCTGAGTGGTATGAACATTACGGTTTTATACTTAAGAAGATGGGAAAATGCCGTGAAGCTGTTGAAAAGTGGGAGATTGCCTTATCGCTTGACAAATCAAAAACTAATGTGCAAAAGGAGATAGAAAATTGCAAAAAATAATTGTTTTACTGTTGTTCCTGGTTGCTTTTTCAACAGGATGTTCCTCCCTGAGGAAATCTGAAAGCTCAAATTTGAAGACAGGTGGGGGAAATCTTAATTCAGATTTTGCCGGAGCGATAAGCGAAAACAACATTTCATCAGCCAATTTTTTTATAAGGAAAGCTGAGATAACCGTCACAAGTAAAAAAGGAATGGACCGCTTCACGGCAAGTATCAGGTTCAAAAAACCTGATTCCCTGCTTATAAGTGTACGGTCAAAGATCGGGATTGAAGCTGCACGGGGTCTGCTGACAAGAGATACTGTACTCATTAACGACAGGGTTGATAAAAAGCTTTTAACAGGAAATACAAAGATCCTTAAGGTAAAATACGGCGTCGAACCATCGATACTTTTTGCCCTGCTGGGAGATTTCATAATCGATGAAAAAGACCAGAAAAGGATTGTAAAATGCCAGAATGGAACTTACAGTGACAGTTTTATAATAAACGACAGAAGGGTTGATTATAAAGTTGACTGCAAAAGAAAAAAAGTAACCGGTGCATATTTTGAGGGCAGCCTGACAACAGGTAACATAACTTTGGTTTACAGTAGCTTCAAATCCATGGACGGACTGCTGGTACCCCGGGAAATTGAAATGAGGGAGGATATGAACGACCTGAAGATCAATATGAAAATAGATAATGCAGAGATTGGCTGGAATGGTAATATTGAGTTTATTCCGGGAAACGGCTATGATGTGATTTTCTTAAAATGAGGCTATTATTACTTGTAAATATCATTTTTTTCACCCTTAGTCTCAGTCTAAACTGCCAGACAAAAGCTGAGCTTGAAGCCCAGAGAAGGAAAACCCTTGAAGAAATATCAAATGTAGACAACCTTTTAAAAGAGACTTCAAAGGAGATGAATGAGAGCCTTAGCGAACTCAGAATCATTGGAAATAAGCTTAATCTGAGGGAAAATGTACTGAAAGGATTGAGCGAAGAAATTGCCCTTCTGAATAACAGAATTGAACTCAATGCTTTGGCTGTTAACTTGATGGAGAAGGATTTGTTGGTATTGAGGAAAGACTATGAAAAAGCGGTTCTCAGCTCCTACAGGTCTTCTAAAGGCAACTCGGAGATAGGTTATATCTTATCAGCAAAAGATTTTAACCAGGGGTATAAGAGGTTAAAATACCTGCAGCAGATCACTAAATTCAGGAGAAATGAATCGGAAATAATTCTTGATCTGAAAAATGAAGTTGAATTGTCGAGAAAAAAACTTGAAGCGGACCTGAGTAAAGTATCTGACCTGAAGACACGTCAGGAGGAGCAGAAAAGCCTGCTCCAGGGAGAACAAAACAGGAAGCAGCGAATAGTAAGATCTCTCAGCAATAAGGAAAAGCAGCTTCAAAGAGACCTGGAGGAGAAAAAAAGGATTGCCAGAAGGATAGAGACTGAGATTGCACGGGTGATCGAGGAAGAAAGAAAAAGGAGCCTGAAAGCAGATATGAGTCCTGAACAGAGGGCATTAACAGATAATTTTTTCGAAAATAAAGGACGATTGCCCTGGCCTGTCGACAGGGGGGTTATAACAAGCCACTTTGGAATTCATAATCACCCTGTTCTGAAATATGTAACAGAAAAGAACAGCGATATTGAGATTACAAATTCAGGTAATACACCTGTAAAAAGCGTCTTTAAAGGCGTTGTCGCAAGTATTGTTTCAATTAGGGGCGCAAATATGACTGTCATAATAAGACATGGGAAGTACATGACTGTTTATTCTAACCTGATAAATATCAGGGTAAAAACGGGAGAAACTGTCCAAACCGGGCAGGTAATCGGTAGTGTTTATAACGATACTGAGAACGGGAGCGAAGCGGTACTTAAATTTATGGTGACTGAAGAGAAGAATGAATTGGATCCGGAATTGTGGATTTCGAAAAAAAATTAGAACTTGCATAACTTTTTCTGGGGAAAAATAACATTGCTACAGTATGGCTAAGATGTATAAAAGATTAAAGATCGGATCAGTAATGAGCAACCTGCGCATAATTGAAAATGCAATTGATGAAATAACAGGAGCGGCAGGCATAAATCAGGATAATTATGGTAAAATTTTAGTTGCCACGCTCGAAGCTGTAAATAATGCAATTACTCATGGCAATAAAGCCGATCCCCAGAAAATGGTCGATGTTGAAATTTCGTTCGAAAAAGATGAAATGATAATAACCGTCACTGATGAAGGACCGGGTTTTAATCCGGCTTCCATCCCGGATCCTACCATGCCGGAAAACATTGAAGAACTGAGCGGTCGCGGTGTTTTTCTGATGAAGAAACTGGCTGATTCAATTAGCTTTAATGAGAAAGGAAATAGTGTAATTATGAGCTTTAAGGAGGTAACTAATTGAGTATTCGGATACATTATGATGAAATAAACTACAGGCTCAAAAGATCAGGGAAAATCAAGAAATTTCTGGAAAAGGTCATCCTGGCTGAAAATAAAGTGCCTGGTGACCTTAATTTTGTCTTTACAAATGACGAAAAGCTGCTTGGAATTAATATAAATTTTCTTGGACATGACTATTATACAGATGTGATTTCATTTGTTGATAGTAGTGATGTTCTGGTGGGTGGAGAGGTATATATAAGCATTGATACCGTAAACAGAAATGCATTGACATATGGTGTTTCCAGGTATGAGGAAGTACTGAGGGTGATGATTCACGGAACACTTCATCTTTGCGGATACAAGGATGGCACTGAAGGGGAGAGGGATATGATGACGGAGAGGCAGGAAATGAATCTAAAGGAGTTCAGGAGGGTTGACTAGATGGAGTTCAGATATGAAGTAATAGTAGTAGGCGGGGGACATGCAGGTTGTGAAGCGGCACATGCGGCTGCAAAAATGGGAGCCAGGACTTTGCTTATCACAATGGATATGACAAAACTGGCACAGATGTCGTGCAATCCTGCTATGGGTGGAATTGCAAAGGGACAAATAGTCAGGGAGATAGATGCACTGGGTGGAATGAGCGGAATCGTCACCGACAGAAGCATGATTCAATTCCGGATGCTTAACAAGTCAAAGGGTCCTGCAATGTGGAGCCCAAGGGCTCAGTGCGACAGGATGCGATTCAGCATTGAGTGGAGAAAGGCGCTGGAGAGTACTGAAAATCTTTTTATATGGCAGGAACAGGCTCAAAAGCTTATTATTGAAGATGATAGAGTTGCGGGTGTGGTAACAGGCTATGGGACAAGGTTTTTAGCCGCCGCTGTTATTCTGACAAATGGGACTTTTCTCAACGGCTTAATGCATGTCGGATTCAGCAATATCCGGGGCGGCAGGTCGGGGGACCAGGCTTCAGCAGGGCTAAGCGACCAGATGCGGGAGAAGGGGTTCATTGTTGAAAGAATGAAAACAGGAACAAGTGCCAGGATTGATGGCAGGTCGATCGACTTTTCAGTTATGACAGAACAGAAGGGTGATAGTGAAGGCAGATCATTTTCATATCTGACCGTGAGTGCGGAAATAAGGGATCAGAGAAGTTGTTTTATTACTCATACGAATGAGAAAGTGCATGAGGAATTGAGAAAAGGACTGGAATTTAGTCCTCTCTTTACAGGCAGAATAAAGGGAAGGGGACCCAGATATTGCCCGAGCATCGAGGATAAGATAATAACCTTCAAGGAGAAAGATGCACATCAATTATTCATTGAACCTGAAGGAAGGGAAACGGTCGAATACTATGTAAATGGCTTTTCAAGCAGTCTGCCGCTTGAAGTCCAGCTAAAGGCCCTGAGAAAAGTGGTTCCCGGGCTTGAAAAAGTAGAGATATTCAGACCCGGATATGCTATTGAATATGATTTTTTCCAGCCTACGCAACTGAAGCATAGCCTTGAAACAAAGCAAATATCGGGATTATATTTTGCAGGGCAGATTAACGGGACTACGGGTTATGAGGAGGCTGCCGCACAGGGGTTAATAGCAGGTATAAATGCTGTATTAAAGCTGAAAGGCAGGGAGATTTTTGTATTGGGACGGGAGGAATCGTACATCGGAGTCCTGATAGATGATCTTGTCACAAAAGGGGTGGATGAACCTTACCGGATGTTTACGGCAAGGGCGGAATACAGAATATTGCTGAGGCAGGATAATGCTGATGAAAGGCTAACGAAGAAAAGGGTATTCGATTGGATTGGCGAGAAAGGAAAGAATTGAGAAACTCGAACAAAAAGAAAAGCTGGTCGAAACGATACTTGATTATCTAAAGCAACAAAGTCTTGAACCGGAAAGATCAATGGCTTACTAAACAAGGTCGGAACGAATCCGGTGACACAGAAAGTAAAAGCATCAGGAATAGCCTTGCGGCCACAGATAATACTGAAGGATCTGCTTACCGAAATAAATGGCTGGGAGGAAATTGGAGATTATGAATCCGCCTTGAGAGATGAAGTCACCGAATCAGCTGAAATAAGGATCAAGTATGAGGGTTATATTCACCGCGAAAAACTTGTGGCTGAAAAGATCAAGCGCCTTGAAAGTGTCAGAGTTCCTGAAGATATTGATTATTCAGAACTCCTTTCCATTTCAACTGAAGGCAGGCAAAAACTTGCGAGGATTAAACCTGTTAATATTGGTCAGGCAGGACGCATAAGCGGAGTCTCTCCTTCAGATATAAGCATACTTTTAATGTACCTTGGACGATAAAATGTTCCACGTGGAACCCTTATAGAAATAAGATGAAAATTGCAGGTCAACTTATAGATATTCACCTGAGAGAAATATATCCTGCTGAAATTAGTTTCGACAAAGGGATCATAACCCGGATTGCGAGGGTTGATGTCGCTCGTGAACAATTTATTCTGCCTGGATTTGTTGATTCACATGTTCATATTGAAAGCTCTATGGTCACTCCAGGTGCTTTTTCACTGGCGGCTGTTTCACGTGGAACAATCGCTATCGTTTCAGACCCTCATGAAATTGCAAATGTTTTGGGAACAGAAGGTGTCAGTTACATGATCGAGGATTCACGAAGAAAGTGCCTTTAAGATTCTATTTCGGAGCTCCTTCATGTGTTCCGGCAACTTCGTTCGAGACAAACGGTGCAGTGATCGGACATGAAGCAGTTAGGAGCTTCTTGCTCTTCCTGAGATAAGGTATCTTTCGGAAATGATGAACTTCCCGGGAGTAGTCTGCAATGATCCGGAGGTAATGAGTAAGATAGATGCAGCAAAGAAACATAAAAAGCCTGTAGACGGTCATGCACCGGGTCTTAAGGGTAAGATGCTGAGAAAATACATTTCTGCCGGGATCACCACCGATCACGAATGCAGTACGATCGCCGAAGCAAGGGAGAAAATCGGACTCGGAATGAAAGTACTGATACGGGAAGGAAGCGCTGCAAGAAATATGGATGAGCTTAAGGACCTTATCAATACAAATCCGGATATGGTAATGCTATGCAGTGATGACATCCATCCTGAAATGCTGGTCAAACGTCACATTAACGAACTTGTGGCTCAGTTGATATCGGAAGGATATGACCTGTTCGATGTCCTGAGAAGCTGTACCATTAATCCGACTATGCATTATGGACTTGAAGCGGGTCTGCTCCAACCAGGCAACCGGGCCGATTTTATAGTGACTGATGACTATAAAAAAATGGAAATCCTGGAAACCTGGATAGACGGCAGAAAGGTTTTCGACAGAGGCCATGTATTATTCAATTATTCCGAACCTGAACCTGTAAACCGGTTCAATTGCTCAATGATTAGCCCGGAAGATATCAGGATCGTAAGATCTTCTGACAGGATGCGGGTAATTGAAGTATTTGACGGGGAGCTTTTAACGAAGGAAGTCATTGTTGAGGCAGGGGCTGAAAAGTATTATTGAGTCCGATACCTCGCGCGATATTTTAAAGATTATCGTAAAGGACCGTTACAAGGATGCCAGTCCGTCAGTAGGATTTATCAGGGGATTCGGACTGAAATCGGGTGCCCTTGCAAGCTCTGTAGCCCACGACAGTCATAATATAATATGCACCGGAACTAATGATTACGATATAGTTAAGGCAATAAACGAAGTCGTCAGAATGAAGGGGGGTCTTGTCGTCGCAAATGGGGATCGCCTTAGTTCGCTGCAGCTTGATATTGCAGGGATAATGTCCGGAAAGCCTATCGACAATGTTGCGTCGCAATATGAATTGCTTTCCCGGTTGGTTAAGGCGTCAGGCTGTAAATTATCTGCCCCTTTCATGACGCTTTCATTCATGGCGTTGCTGGTAATTCCCGAATTAAAGCTAAGCGACAGGGGCCTTTTCGACGGAAAGGCATTTCGTTTTGTTCCGTTGTTTGTCGGATAGTTTCATTCGTCTAAGACGGGGACCCATCCGGTTAACATGTGATTTTAACGGATAAACTTCCAGAGCACGGGTCTTCATGCGGAATTAACCCGGCGATTAATCAATCCCGTTCATTTATTATCTTTACGTTTTTAGGTCGCCATGTCATTATTTGAAGACTATAAGGAAATTCTTTCCTCACTGCCTGATAATCCCGGCGTTTATCAGTTTATCGATGCATCCGGCAAAGTGCTTTATATCGGTAAAGCAAAGAACCTGAAGAAACGGATCACTTCATATTTTGCCAAAAATCAGTCGGGCAAAACAATTGCCTTGCTTAAGAAAGCAGCGGGTGTCAGGAATATTGTTGTTGAAAATGAGTCAGATGCCCTACTTCTCGAGAATAATCTGATTAAAAGGCACCAGCCACGATACAACATTCTTTTAAAAGACGATAAGACCTTCCCCTGGATCTGCATAAAGAGGGAACCTTACCCAAGGGTATTCAGCACACGAAATGTAATACAGGGACGGATCCCTTTATTTTGGTCCCTATACTTCAGCGCTGATGGTAAAAACTTTGCTGGTTCTCATCAGGCAGTTGTACAAGCTCAGAACATGTACGCTTAACCTTACACAGCCCAATATCGCTGCCGGGAAATTCAAGGTCTGCCTCGAATACCACCTTGGGAACTGCAAAGGACCATGTGTTGGGTACCAGACTGAGGAGGACTATAATGACAGCATAGTACAGATAAAGGACATTCTGAAAGGCAACATCCTCACAGTAACCGAGCCATTTGAAAAGGAAGATGGCTGAATATGCACATGATATGAAGTTTGAAGAGGCACAGATTATTAAGGATAAGATCGATATCCTTACAAAATTCAGGAGTCGCTCAACCGTGGTCAGCAACATGATAAAAAATGTGGATGTGTTTGCTTTTACACAGGATGGGGAGAGATATTATGTAAATTATCTAAAGGTAGTTGAAGGAGCTGTCATTCAGGCTTTTACACTTGAACTTCAGATCCAGGGTAGACGAGGAAAAGGAGTCTCTCCTTGGCTTTGCAATTACTGAGATAAGACAACGTTATTCAAGCGATTCTCCTGAGATTATTGTTCCGTTTAAACCTGATATTCAGTTAAATAAAGTAAAATACACTGTACCCAGGATCGGGGAAAAGGTTAAACTCCTGGAACTTGCTGAAAGAAATGCCGTTTATTATAAACTCGAACAAAAGAGCAAGCTTCTGGAGCACAGACCTGAGGAAAGAACAGGGAAAAATCTCGAAAAGGTGAAGAACGACCTTCATATGCCGGTGCTTCCCGTACATATCGAATGTTTTGATAACTCAAACATAATGGGCACAAATCCGGTAGCAGCATGCGTTGTGTTCAGAAATGGAAAGCCCTGCAAAAAGGATTACAGGCATTTCAACATTAAAACAGTGTCGGGTCCTGACGATTTCAGTTCAATGGAGGAGGTAATATTCAGAAGGTACAAAAGAATGACAGAAGAGCGACAACCGCTCCCCCAGCTTGTAATAATCGATGGTGGCAAAGGTCAGCTCTCATCAGCATTGAAAAGCATAACCAGACTTGGTCTGAGAGATAAGATAACGATTATTGGTATTGCCAAGAAACTCGAGGAAATTTACTTCCCAGGCGACTCGGTCCCCATTTATCTTGATAAGAATTCCTATACTCTTCGATTGATCCAGCAGCTGAGAAATGAAGCCCACAGGTTCGGAATTAATTTTCATCGCGATAAGCGATCTTCAGATATGACCAGATCGGAACTGGATCAGATAAAGGGTATCGGACCAAAAACAAAAGAGATACTGCTGAAAAAATTCAGTTCGCTTGATGAAATCAGGAATACTGCCGAAAAAGAGTTGGGTGAACTGGTAGGTAACAGCAAAGCCTCAATTCTGACAAAATTCTTTAATAATTAGCTCTGGTTCGCATAAAAACCAGAGTAATAATGAACTATACTTAAATCTCACTAATACAGATAAATAATATCAATAGAACTCTTGCTGAACTCCCTGAGAATTGAATATTTATTTCTTGCCTGACAACAGGTAAGAAAATTAAAACTTTCAGACGATAAAAGGAAGCCGCAGATCCACCTTTTTCTCCCCCTTGGGGAGATCCCGCTTTAGCGGGAAGGGGCTACTGGAATGGATTGTCACCCCCTTTAATTCCCCCCAAGGGGGGAAATGAAACCCATAAAATTTGAAGTTCTTACCGGAATGGATTATGAGCCCCTTATTACGCTTTTCTCCCCCTCCGGGGGAGATCCCGCGTAGCGGGAGAGGGGTTGCCGGAATGGATTAGCACCCCCTTTAATTCCACGCTTTTTCTCCCCCGGGGGAGATCCCGCTTTAGCGGGAGAGGGGCTGACTGGAATGGATTGTCACCCCCTTTAATTCCCCCCGAGGGGGGAAATGAAATCCAGAAAATTTAATATCTTTTTAAATTGAGAAGCTTCTCTATCAGCTCCGATATATTATCCGAACCAAAAGTAGCAAGTCCTTTTATGTTTAGTTTTTCGGCCGACCTGACATTTTCTTCAATGTCATCGATAAAAACAGACTCATGCGGGTCAAGGGAGTATTTGTTGAGGAGAAAACTGAAGATCCTGACATCGGGTTTTGAGAGTTTGACTTCGGCGGAGATAATTCCACCGTCGAAATACCTGAAAAAGAAATAGTCGTTTTTTATCTCCTCAAAAATATCAAGTGGGAAGTTGGAAAGGTAATACAGCGAGAAACCGCGTTTTTTTAAGGCTGGAAGGAGTCTGACGTTGTCGTCAAGGGGAAACATTATTTCAGTACGCAACTTGAAAACAAGGGCTATTTCCTCCCTTTTCAGGGAGGATTTAAATGAAAGGGCGTCAATTGCCTCCGCGAGGGTAATATCCCCGTTATCGAGCATCTTCCATTCATTGCTTCTGAAGATGTCATTAAGGATGGTGTTGCGGATGTTTTCGGGGTAGTTTTTCTTCTTAAGGTATTCTGAGGGAATGAAGCTTATAAGCACGTTTCCCAGATCGAATATTATATTTTTGATCATTTCAGGGATTTTTCATGCTTATTGGCTGGCCCGTGGCTTCAAGCACGTTCCACCACAATTCACCTTCAACATCGATCTTTTTCCTTTTTGCTACAGCCATAGGAATCGGGATCAGTGTAAATTCATTGTTCCAATACCCGGCGACGAAATCAGTTTTCCCCGCCAGCACGCCGTGCACCGCATTCTGTGCCAGAAGGTTGCAGAATTTGCTGTCGTTGGCATTTGCAGAGGCGCTTCTGATTATATAACTTGGATCGATGTATTTGATAGAATGAGGGAAGCCTTTGGCAGTGAATTCTTCCCTTATTTTTTCCTTGAGGTATACTCCTATGTCTTTGTGCTTTATATTTCCTGAAGCATCCACCTCGGCAGTACCTGACTCGAACAGATCCTGACCGGCTCCTTCTGCCACCACTACCACAGCATGATGCCTCTCATCCAGACGCTTTCTCAGAATTTTAAGGAATCCGCGTGGTCCGTAAAGATCAAATGAGATTTCAGGGATCAAAACAAAATTGACCTCCTGAATAGCCAGGGCGGCGCTTGCGGCAATGAATCCCGAATCGCGGCCCATCAGCTTTACAAGTGCTATTCCGTTGTTTGCTCCGTGAGCCTCATTATGTGCATTGCGGATAATATCATTCGCGATTGAAAATGCGGTTTCAAAGCCAAAGGATTTCTGGATAAGATCAATATCATTGTCTATTGTCTTCGGGATACCGGCAACGCCAATCCTCAACTTACGATCTTCGATCACCTGATGGATTGCATGGGCGCCTCTGAGAGTTCCGTCACCTCCGATACAGAACAAAACATTGATATTTAGTATTTCAAGGGTATCGACTATCTTTTCCACATCCTGATTCCCCCTTGAAGTGCCAAGAAAGGTCCCCCCCGACAGATGTATGTCGCTTACCATTGGAGCCGTGAGTTCAATGACAGGATGGTTATATTTTGGAATCAATCCCTCGTAACCGTACTTAATTCCCAGTACGCGGCTAATGCCATACCTGTAGAAAAGCTGATTGACAAGAGCTCTTATGACATTGTTCACCCCGGGACACAGGCCGCCACAGGTAACAATAGCGACTTTTGTCTTGGCAGGTTCAAAAAAGATGGCTTCCTTGGGTCCGGCCTTCTCAAATGAAACCGGTATCACCCCGCTCTCTTTATCCCTGTTAAAGCTCTCAAGTGATACTTCATAAAGGATTCTTTCATTATCTTCAACGAACTTGTAAACCGGACTATCTTCCCTTTGTGATACCTTTAGCGGCGATACAACACCGCCTTTTCCTAAAGTGGTGACAATTAAATCCTCGTACTTCATTTTCAATGGAATTGGGTTAAAAACTTTGCATGGTAAGAAAAGTAAAACTACCTGCAATCCAAATTTAACTAAAAAACTTATTTTCCGGTAATTTACCTGACATGAATTATAAGATTCAGGTACGGGATATAAAAAGACTCAATATTTATGTATAGATAATCGGGACCGGAGAGATCCGTTATTCGATATAAAAGAAGCAAATCAGGAATTAATTTGACTGAATGATTAGCTTAATCCTTCCGACAAGACCATTCTCAAGCTTTACCTTTATTCCGTGAGGATGATTGGGTGCGGTTGTAAGAACCTCTTTAACCTTACCTCCGGTTAGACGTCCTGAACGTTTATCTTCGGTTAATTCTACCATTACCTCAATACCCGGTTTTACGTCTGCTCTACGTGTACCTTCCATTTTTACCTGTTTTTGAAAAACAATTTGGGACAAAAACTTGATGTCAATTCTACAATCAGGGTACAATAATAGAAAATTTTATTTCATAAAGTTAAAAAAAAAGTTAAATATTTTGTTTAATGGAAAGCCCTGTAAAGTTAATATGCTCCTCTCACTCTGGTAGTTATCCTGTAGAGTCCTTTGCTGGCGGTGATAAATAGCATTTTTCTGTTTTTTCCTCCGAAACAGACATTTGCAGTCCAGCTTTCCGGTACTGCAATGTTTCCCAGCTGTTTGCCGGTCTTGTCAAAAACTGTCACCCCTTTTCCGGTAAGATATAAATTTCCTTTACTGTCAATAGTCATTCCGTCTGAACCCATCTCGCAAAAGAGCTTCTTTCCTTCCAGGGAGCCATTACTTCCAATGGAATATGACCAGGTTTTCTTTCCTCCTATATCAGCTACATACAGGGTTTTTCCGTCCGGAGTTCCTACAATACCATTTGGCTGAACCAGGTCATCAACGACTCTTAGAAGGGTCTTGTGATCAGGGCTGAGATAATACACGCACTGTTTTTCCTGCGGCATTGCACTATGATCCCACCATGACCTTTTGTAGAACGGATCCGTAATGAAAACAGATCCGTCGGGCGACACCCAGACGTCATTTGGGCCATTGAAGAGCCTGCCTTCAAAGTCCTTAAGGATTACTTCCACTGTTTTCTCAGGACTTATGCGCCATAGCTCATTTTTCTCATCAGCACACGACCAGAGATACCCTTTATTATCGAAAAACATCCCGTTTGAGCGGCCCGATGGCTGCATAAATGTAGAAAGCTCCTGACTGACCTTCCATACCATTATTCTGTCATTAGGCTGATCAGTGAAATATACATTACCTGCAGCATCAGGGGCCGGGCCTTCTGTAAAGCTGAATTCACCCGAAAGCTTTTCAACTTTCGCACCCGGTTTTAGAATTGTTGAGAGATCATTTGTCTGCGGGAAGGCAGATAATGTGATAGCCATAGATTAGCCCGGGGATAAGAGATAGACGTTTCATTGCTGGTATCAGGGGGATAATTATGGTATTTATGAAAGCGGAATGTTTCTCATTCTACTGATATAATTGTCAATCTGTTCCGGTAACTCAAAACCTACTATTATCAAATCAACAGTGCCAAGTGCGAGAACATATTTAAGTGAGGCGTCAATTTTTTCGGAATCATTTCTGAATTTCCCGTTACCGATCAATTTCATGCCGATCACTCCTTTTCCCTCCCTGTGCATCTTTTCAATTACAGGAATTATGATTGCGGGATCTTTTTTATCCATTGCTTCTCCGAAAGGATTGATCCTGACGTGGATCACATCAACCCAGGGACTTGCAGCAGCGGCTTCAAGCGCTTCCAGTGAGTGTACTGATACACCATGGGCCCGGATTATTTCCTTTGCTTTAAGGTTTTCAAGGCCGTCGAGAAATCTCTTCTGCTGATCGGTCCATTCGCCCGATGTCATGCAATGCAGCTGTACAAGATCGATATAGTCGGTATTCAGCTCTTTGCGGAATCTGTCGATAACTACCGGTGCATCAGCTTTGTCCTGATCCGGGATTCCACCCTGGGATATCCACATCTTGGTCCCAAGCGTGTAATTTTCCCTGGCGATCCCCTTAAGTGCACCTCTGGTATAGGGATGAGTACCATAACTGTCGGCGCAGTCAAAATAACGGATGCCTTTTTCGTAGGCTTCGCGTATCAGCGATTCTGCTACTCCGGCCCTTGTAATATTTGATGAACGGTTAAATCCGCTGAAGCCTGTGCCCATGCCAAGAAGCGTAGTTTTAATCCCTGTCTTTCCAAGTGTGACCTTCCGGAACGGATCAGTCATCCTCGCATTCCGTCCGGATGGTATTGCATTGATCGCATTTCCAAGGATTATTGTTCCGGCACCAGCTGCTACAGTAGTCACGAATTGCCTTCGGGTCAGGTTCTTTTTTCCCATATAAAGTATTTATTATTAATGATTTCTAATAGATCTTTTGGAGTTTTGAATAACTTCTTTTTATGTGTTTTCCTTTGTGTCCCTTCGTGAGGTACTTTGTGATCCTTTGTGGTTCATGGAGTTAAATTAACCACAAAGTACTCAAAGGTAGTCACTAAGGGGCACAAAGGACTTTTACCCGTGTTATGCAAATAAAATGAATTATTTGTTACAATAACTAAAAGATGATTCTTATTGCAAAACACTGACCCTGATATTTGAGGGATATTTGGAATCATGGTAAATTCTTTGTGTGGCTTTCTGGAAATCGCTGTCAGAGCATTTGTAGATATTAACGAATTTCTGAGGATTCCTGTCAACCAGGGGAAACCAGGAATTCTGTACCTGGATCATAATACGGTGTCCCTTTTTGAATGTATGGGCAACATCAGGAAGCTCATATTTAACTTCGGTAATTTTCCCGGGGACAAAAGGTTCAGGTTTTTCAAAGCTGTTGCGGTACCTGCCCCTGAAAACCTCTGCCTCTGACAAGCATCTGATAACCTCCAAGCGGCACTTTTATCTCCTCGGGATCAGCGGCTTTTGTATCAGGAGGAAAGACATCTATCAATTTCACAACAAAATCGGCATCAGTTCCTGTTGTTGAAACAAACAGATCAGCTGTCAGCGGACCCGTCAGAGTAATATCCTCTGTCAGCACATCTGTCTGATATTCCATTACATCGGGCCGGCGTGACGCAAATCTCTGATCATCAGTCATATATTCGGTAGTTCTGGAAGTATGGATATCCTCGGTGTAAGGTACCGGATTCATCGGATCTGAAACATATTCATCAAAACTTGTCATGTCTGCCGGAGCATTGAATGACACTAAGCACCCGTGGCTGAAGATAAAGGTTCTTTTCGATTGTATTTTTTGGTGGCCAGGTCTCAAAATTCCTCCATTCATTTGACACCAGTCACAAAAATCGTTGCTTCAGGAATATCGGGTGTTACCTTCTCCTTTAAGATAGTAGTTAAAGAAGTCAGTTTCCTACCTCAATATATTTTTTATTCGCATCCATTCCCCAGTAAATATTTCCAAGATTATTAGCTTCACCGAATGCCCATTGACCGTGCGACCAGGGTCCCATTACGAGAAAATTCCTTGTAGCAGGAGGATTCTGTTTTTCAATTGCCTCATATGTGTGAAGCGCACCATACAGATCTTCAGCGTCAAACCAGCCACCTACAGTCATTACTGCCGGTGTGACATTTTTAAGATATGGCCGTGGATCACGTGCTTTCCAGAAATTGTCATAATCAGGATGTGCAAAAGCATCATTCCAGAATTTGATGCTATCCCCAAAGATATTTGGCTGTAATATTCTTAACAGCACCCTGGGCCAGAAAAAAGTTGTAACTGTCAGGTTCCGGCCAGTTGAAACCGGGATTACCCCTTCTTGTCGGAGACCTGTGTGGCTGCCCGTTACTGTAAAAGAAACTGAAGCAGTCGAGCAGGAAAAATGCACCGTTATGATGAAAATCATCACCAATAAACCAGGCAGTAACAGGGGCCTGTGGTGAAACAGCCTTTACCGCCGGATGAGCATTGATAATTCCCATTGTAGAATAAAATCCCGGGTAGGAAATCCCAAAGATACCCACGTTCCCGTTGTTGTTTTTAACATTTTTAACGAGCCAGTCAACTGTATCCCAGGTATCAGTCGTTTCATCAATATCAGTTTTGCTCTTTTTAGCAGGAATTACGGGACGGATATCTTCAAATTCACCTTCACTCATGTACTTTCCTCTTACATCCTGGAAAACCATTATATATTCTTCCTCGACATACCTGCTATAGAGCTGAAGGAAGAAATTGAAGTTATCAGGGCCCCCCGGTTCAATATTGTATGGAGTGCGGTTAAGGAGTAAAGGGTGAGCTTCTGAGATTGTCCTTTGGAGTATAGATTGATGTGAATAATCTGACCCCATCCCGCATGGTAATATAGACTTCCTGCTTCTCATATTTCTGCTTCAATGCCGCAGGGCTGGCCGGTGGAGGATCAATCGGAGTTCTGCCAAAAGACAGATCGAATTTCCTGCCACCCTGTTCAAAAGTGCCAGTCATCATGGTAAATGAATCATTTAACTTTGCCGAATACTTAAGCCCGGCACCGGCATGGGTGAATATGAAATCGGGAAACCTGAAAGTGGTTGTGGTTGAGGGTATCCCCAGGCGTCCTGGTCCAGGCTGTCCCATGTTGAGGAATATCCCCCTTCAGTCGCAGTAACATGGACAGCCAGACGCAGATTGATCCCGTCAGCATTTAACATTCCATACCAGTCGCCTTCAATAGATTGTGCAAAGGATGACATTGTAAACAGCAGTATCAGAAGCATGCTTCCGGATAATTTCTTCCATAAATTCTTAATTTCCATCTTTTTATAATTTTACGTCTTATTCCAATCCGAGTTTTGATACCAGGTCGCCCGGCGATACGGGCCTCCCCTTCCGGGTTGCAGCGCCCGTCACTTCTGCCTGGATAATAAGTTTTTCATCAGGTAGCCTAAAAATGCTCTGAACAAAAACGAGCCTTGCATTTCCCTGCCGTCTTAAATAGGTCCTTACAACAAATTTGTCACGGCTTTTAAGCGGGTATTTGTAATTGATTTCAACTTTTGTGACAATCAGGTCCGTTCCGTCTTCGTGGAGCTGCATGAAACTGATCCCTTTTGACAACAGGAATTCATGACGTGCATGTTCAAGATAATGCTGGTAATTGGCATTATTCACAACTCCCTGGACATCACACTCATAATCCCTGACTGAAAATTCAAGATAGTGCATATTTTCTCTTTCCTGCATTCGATTTCCCGCCCAGGACAGGACGGGCGCATTTCTTATTTCGGAAATCTTCTGAAAAATTTCCTCAGGCCTGCATGGAACTTGTGAATGCTGTGAGGCTTATAATGCATCAGGATACACTCACCTGTTATAAAATTAATATCGGACCCCTTAAGCTCATTAACGGCGTCCCTACTGTCAGCCATCTGCTGAATCCATATCTGTTTCAGGCCCGATTCCTTTGCTTCCCTGATTACGGAGAGCTGTCTGATCTTTCTTAGTCATAATGATCAGTCCCCTGACCTCTTTGGGCAGGCTTTTTATATCGGGATACACCTTTGATCCGTGTATTTCAGTTGCATGAGGATTTACAGGTATCAGGTTCATACCTTTTTCTTTCAGCTCCCTGAAAGCAGTAAATCCGAATTTCTTTGGATTGCGTGAAACGCCAACCATTGCTAATGGTTCCGAGTTCAGGAATTCTTCAATTTGACTTAAGGCTACCATTTCTTTAAGTATTAGGTTTAACAGATGCGGAAATTAAATCAGTAATGAGCTTAATTCAATAAGTATAAAGACTTAAAATTACAACAAATAATCAAACTCATTCAATTTTTTATTTACTTGGTAATAGATTAACCTATTCCCTGGATTTATGAAAAATGCGGATGAACGCAGCGGATACCTCTTTCCCAAAGGATATTCGAATTATGTTTTTGTTCTGCTCTTTCTGTTGTATATGTTCGATTATATTGACAGAACGATAGTTACCTCAATGTTTGTATCGATCGAGAGAGACTGGGGAATTACCCACACCCAGAGCGGCATGCTTGTTTCAGCAGTATATTGGGCAATAGTGATCCTTACATTTCCTGTTTCACTTCTGGTCGACAGATGGAGCAGAACCAAGACAATCGGCATTATGGCAGTAATGTGGAGTCTTGCAACTGCACTGTGCGCATTGACAGGGAATTATGTTCAATTGTTTATGGCCAGGATCCTTATAGGTGTAGGCGAAGCAGGATATGCACCCGGCGGTAGCGCCATGATTTCGGGATTATATCCGATCGAAAAGCGGTCAAAAATGATGGGGATCTGGAATGCTTCAATCCCTTTAGGAACGGCAATAGGTGTGCTTCTAGGAGGTATTATTGCAACAAGGTTCGGCTGGAAGCATGCTTTCGGAATTGTTGCACTTCCCGGGTTGATAATAGCAATCCTGTTTCTGTTTGTAAAGGATTACAAGACAGTTGATCTCTCGTTTATCGACACGGCCAACAACAGGATAAGGATGGAGAGGAAGGATCTCATAAAGGAGTTCATCTCCAAGCCATCAATAATTTTCACCTATTTTGGAATTGCTGCTGTCGTTTTTGTTACAACGGCATTACTTACCTGGCTTTCCACATATTTCCAGACTGTCAGACAGATACCACAGGATAAAGCAGGAACCCTGGCAAGTGCAATTATGGTCCTGGCGCTCGTTGGAGCTCCGCTTGGAGGTATCCTTACTGACAGATGGAGGAAGACCACGTATCAATGCAAGATTATTGTTGCCTGCTATCTCTACCATGGTCTCTGCTATTCTTCTCTTCGCCGGATCTATATCTCTTCAGCGGCACCATACAATTTGTGATTTTTCTCCTTATGGGAATTACAATAATGATGTTTATATCAGGAGCTGCTGCTGTTACTCAGGATGTCATACATCCCGGTCTGAGGGCCACTTCGTATGCAATTGCGGTAGTCGTCCAGAATCTTCTTGGTTCATCAACCGCGCCTCTTGTGCTTGGGAAAATATATGATCTTTCAACTATTCAGACAGCCCTGTCAATACTGCCTTTTGTGCTGTTTTTAGGAGCCGTACTGTTCTTCCTGGGATCGAAGTATTATGAAAAGGATATGACGAAAGTGGCAAAGGTTAATCTTGAAGCAGCATAACACCCCTCTCCCGCTAAAGCGGGATCTCCCTGAAGGGGAGAAAAGCCTGCGGACATTTATTGGATTTCATTCTCCGCGGGAAAAATAAAAAGGAGGTGATATGCCCTGTTAAAGTCTTTACTTATTTCTGGACGTGGTATAGTAAACGAAATCCCGGAATGAACTCTTCACCTCCGATTCCGGGTATCCGTCAAGTATTGCAAGAGCCTTATCCCGGTACTGGTTCATTCTCATGGCGGCATAATCCATTCCTCCGTGCTCGGAGACAAAATTCGCAACCTCTGAAATATTCGATGATGTCTTTTTCCTGTTGCCGACTATTCCGAGGATATGTTTTTTACGCGCCAGTGTTGTCTGTTCAAGTGCATGTATAAGAGGAAGAGTAATTTTCTTTTCCTTGATATCATTATTTGAAGCTTTCCCTGTAAATCCGTTTCCTTCGTAATCAAGAATGTCGTCCCTGATCTGGAATGCGATTCCGATATTTTCACCAAGCTCTTTCATCAGCTGAATCGTTTCGGGATCACTGGTTACTGATCTTGCACCTGTAGCTGTACAAGCGGCTATAAGAGCAGCTGTTTTGCTTTTTATTATCCTGAAATAATCTTCTTCCCTGATATTGAGTTTCCTTGATTTCTGAAGCTGAAGCAATTCCCCTTCACTCATCGATTTTACTGCTTCAGATATGATTTCAAGCATGTCATACCGGTTTTTTTCAACGCTTATAAGCAAACCTTTTGTAAGCATGTAGTCACCGACAAGAACTGCAATTTTTGAATTCCAGAGGGCATTGATTGAAAGGGCTCCCCGACGTTCCCTGGCATCGTCTACAACATCGTCATGAACAAGGGAGGCAGTGTGAAGAAGCTCAATAAAAGTAGCTGCCACATATGTAGGTTCGCCTATTTCACCGTTAAGCTTTGCAGTAAGAAAGACAAGAAGGGGCCTCATCTGCTTTCCCTTACGCCTGAAAATATAATTCAGGATTATCTTCAGCAGTGGAACATCACTCTTCATTGTCCTGCCAAAATACGCCTCAAACTGAGACATCTCATCCTTAACAGGCTTTTTTATTGATGCGAGGTCCGACATAAAAAATATTTCGTCCAAATATAGCAAAATCAGGAGAAAACATCAGATAATAATCTTTAGAGCCACAGAATTCAACCCGGTATGCTGGTCTACTTGTCTTTTAGTCGACTGGTTAAATCTAGGTCCACAAACCTGCCTGCCGGCAGGCAGGGGTTCTCACGAAGGTACACAAAGGGCTTTTGAGACAGTCTCCACTGAGTCAGGGTTAACTGAAATCCCTGAACATTCTTTTCTGAAAAAGTACTATTGTCAGAACACCGCAGGTGATCGCAGAATCGGCAATATTAAAAACCGGCCGGAAGAAAACAAAAGATTCACCGGGTCTGAAGGGTGACCAGTCGGGCCAGTTGGTATGTATAACAGGGAAGTAGAACATATCAACCACCCTGCCAAGCAGAAATGAAGAGTAGCCTCCTCCGGGAGGGAACATTATTGCAGGCTGGCTGAAGCTCTCGCTGAAGATTATCCCATAAAATGCAGAGTCGATCATATTACCCACAGCGCCTGCGAGTATGGCGCTTACCGATAAAACCAGACCGAGGTATGTTTTTTTGGCGATAAGCCTTGTCAGATACCAGCTAATACCACCTATTGCCAGGATCCTGAATATACTGAGGACAAATTTCCCAGTCTTTCCTCCCATTTCCATGCCGAAGGCCATTCCGTTGTTTTCAATAAAATGCAACAATCCCCAGTTCCCGAAGAGATGAACTTCCTGACCTATCACCATATGGGTTTTTACCCAGATCTTGAGAATCTGGTCCGCAATAAGGATCAGAATAATAAGTAGCAGAGCCTTTTTCCCTGACGACATAACAAACTGTTTAAATTCAGGTGCGCAAAATAATAAAAAAATCCCGGACCAGCCGGGATTTTCAATATTTCTGTTATTCTGTCATGGACAGGTAATGTTTAAATAGTTTCCGTCCCAGCAATACCAGTCGGAATTGCCGAAATAGAGAGGGCTTTTTACACGGCCATTATGCACTGAAGTACTCCATTCAACATTCAGGTCATAAAACTGCTGGTTGGTAGTATTGTAATAGTGGATGTTGTAATAGGCATTTAACGTCGCTGATGTCAGTCCGTATTCAATGAAGCTGTCTTTGGAAGCATCACCGCTCTTGATATATGTGAACTTTATCATGCCTACCGAGCTCCCGGTTTTTGTCCAGTCAATCTGAAGAACCGGCACCTTGTTCTGCGGGCCCTGATTCAACACCCACTGGCCGCCGGTTCCGTCAAGTTTTGAAGTACCGTCGAACCACAGGAATTCATTAAAGCCACCTGTTCCTTCCCTGGTAATATACATTTCCCATTTAACGTCACTTGTTCTTATCAGGCCAACTAATCTTGCTTTATAGGTCACATTCAGTACGGTGGCGCTATAGCTCCATTGCCAGGTTTTGTCGGTGACGTAGGAGGGGGTATAATCTCCGGCCATCTGGAATGCTTTTACCGGGACTGCCAGGTTTATATAAATAATTGTATTCCAGATAAAAGCAACGCTTGCTGCATACTCCCAGCTGCTAGTCAGAGTACCCTTGGGAATTGAAATATCATCCCCGGACTTCCTGCCGGTATCAAAATTGCTGAAGTCAATGGCCATTGATTCTGCAGGCGGCAATGAGGGAGGATCCCCTTTATCTTTTTTACAGCTTTGAAATGGTCCGCAAAGGGCTATTACCAGGATAAAAATCAAAAACTTCTTCATATGTCAACTGATTTTAGATTATTAATTAAACGTTTTTAGCAGGCAAAAAGTATTAATTGTTGAAAAAGATATATCGCTCAAACCAAGGATTCATGCTTTACGGATGCCTTTATATTTAACCCGGAATTGTTCTATGTTCCGGTCAGGATAGAATCTGCTATCAGAAGGAACATCATGAGGATACCGAAAATATTTAATGTGATAAAGGCACCCTTGAAATTATATGATTCCTTCTGAGAGAATAACAACCTGGAAAAGAAAATAATAAAAACAGGATTCAATACAAGAATGATGTATGAGAAATATTTTCCAAAGATATCTGTAAATCCGATAAAGATCATTAGAAGGAGGGAAGAGAAAAGTATCCAGAGGAAGACAATGTTTTTAATCTGTTTCTCATCCAGGTAATCGGAGATAGTTACAAACCCGGCGTTCCTGTACTCCTTTCCATATCTTACGAGTAAGAGCCAGAAATGAGGTATCTGCCAGAGGAACATAAAAGCTGAAAAGAGCAGTATCTTGTAATTGAGCACAGTACCCCCGGCAGATGCAAACCCTATTAAGGGAGGTATGGCCCCTACAAGCGCTCCTGGTATTATTGCAAGTGAGGTTATTTTTTTTAATGAGGTGTAAACGAGGTTGTACAGGACTACATTAAGTACCCCCAGGGCAAAAGGAATTACTCCGTTTAAAAGCAGCAGGCAACCTCCCGAAATCATCAGGATCAAGAAAAGCAGTTTTGCCGATGCCAGAGTGACCTTACCTGATGGAATAGGCCTGCGATTTGTTCTTTCCATTACCGAATCCTGGTCCCGTTCGGTATACTGGTTCATGACAGCCGATCCCGAACCAAGGAGGAATGTGCCTGCCAGAACCGGAAATAACCCGGGGCCGAAGGAGCTGCTATGCAAAAAGTAACCGGTCCCTGCCGAAAATGCGACAGCGAGCGATAGCTTATACTTCATCAGATCGCCATAAACAGCTGCCTTTGAATCAGGGTTTCGGTGCATTTGGTTCAGAATAAATTCCCGCAATCATCAACGATCCACCCATAAGCGATATATCTTTCAACAGTGTAATAAGTGTTGCTGTATCGTACCCGTTTAGCAGGTGGGGGATATGGATCGTAATAATAAAAATAAACAGGAGAATTGCCAGCAAAGTCGTCGACAATCTCACAAGCTTTTTCGTAATAATGCTTATACTGGCAGCAATAAGTAAAATCCCGGTCAGGATCATAATAAAACCGGTTTTGGGTATAAATGATGTGAGCATCCCCATGTAATAATCCATCATCAAAAAATGATTGATGCCAAACACTGCAAAGGGAAGGGCAAATAAAATTCTTCCTGCTGTTGTAATCTTGTTCATATTCAGAGGTTTTAGATCACGATAAATTTATGAAATTTCCATCAGGAAGATATTGGTTATACAAAAATTCGTTGTAATAATTTTTATGTTAAGAATTAATTTCAGGTAACAAATAAGTTAATTCATACATATATAACAACATTCGATGGGAAATTCCTTTTTTTAAACAGTATTGAAGACCCGTTTTTTACCTTCTGGCTGTTGAAAAAGTCAAAATCCCTTAACCTGCCTACCGCAGGCAGGCGCCGAGGGCGCAAAGGAAAGACGCAAAGTTCGCAAAGAGCTGAATTTATGTGTTTTAGCTTTGCGTTCTTTGCGACATCTTCGCGTTCTTTGCGGTTAAAAAGGACTTCTTCAACAGCCCCAAATTTAAGTTACAGAAAATCAAATGCATATGGTTAGATTCATAAGTTTTCCTATTCCTTAAGTTGACGACTATGAGTACCGGGGGTTATTCAGATAACCCCGACTTATCAAAATATTTAACGTAGATTGAACAAAATCCAGGACCTGTTGTTATTTTTTCAAAACTTAAGAAATGGAAAGGAGAAATTTTTTAAAAAATCTTGGAATTGGAGTTGCTGCAACATTCGTTGCAGGAAAATCAGTTGCTTCGGAATTAACCAAATCAATAAATTTTACTATGGAAAATTTTAATACACATGAATTTCTGGCTCTGCCCTTCGCCTATAACGCACTTGAGCCGTATATTGACGCCCGTACAATGGAAATACATTACGATAAGCATCATCGTGCCTATTTTAACAATTTTGTAAATGCTATAAAGGGGACGCCTCTTGACAGTCAAACAATTGAAAAGATCTTTGCAGGTATTTCAGGTTCTGGTGATGCTGTAAGAAACAATGGCGGCGGATTCTATAACCATTTCTTTTTCTGGAATAACCTGGCTCCCAAATCCGCCGGGCCATCCGCCGAATTATCATCAGCATTGACAGCGGTATTCGGTTCGTTAGACAAATTTAAGGAAGCATTCAGTAATGCTGCCAAGACTCGTTTTGGCAGCGGCTGGGCATGGCTCTACCTTGGTTCTGATAAGAAGCTGGCTGTGGGCAGTACTCCCAACCAGGATAATCCATTAATGGATATCTCCTCAATCAAGGGAACTCCACTGCTTGCACTTGATGTCTGGGAACATGCCTATTACCTTAAATACCAAAACAGAAGGCCTGAATACGTCGATGCTTTCTGGAATGTAGTAAATTGGGAAGAAGTAGGGAAAAGATATCAGCAGGCGCTGAAATAGCGGAAAAACAAAATTGAATTTGCATAAATCTCCTTCGTGCCCCCTGGTGAGAACCTTTGTGTACTTAGTGGTAAAAAAATAAATCCATTAACCCTGCCTACCGGCAGGCAGGCGCAAAGGGGGCTATTCTTTAAGTCCCCTTCAGGGAATTCAGGGGTCGACTTCTCAGGTATATAAAAACCTCTTAATCTTAAGAGTGGCAGTCTTTTGGAATGGAAAAGGCTGCGAAATGACCTTATTTATCTGGCTGAATTTATTTACCCTTGAATTAACATACTCCTGGAGTTCAGCAAGGAGTTCGTTCTTCTTGTCGTCGATTTGTTTTGCCATATCCTGTCTGAGAGTCTGGTATTTCTTTTCAAGCTCTTCCATATTGAGGTGAACGTATGCAACCAGCTTGCCTTTTTGCTGGATGACAAGCGATTCCACAACAAACCTGAAGTTGTTTATTACCGATTCGATCTCTTCGGGATAAATATTTTCTCCGCTGGCGCCGACAATCATATTTTTAAGCCTTCCCTTTATAAAGAGGTAATTGTTCTCATCCATAGTCCCAAGATCTCCGGTTTTCAACCAGCCGTCGGGGGTCAGGACATCATTCGTCATTTCAGGTTCCCTGTAATACCCCTTCATCACATTTGGTCCACGCGCCCAGATCTCGCCTTCCCCGGTTACTTTATCAGGGTTGTTGATTTTCAGCTCTATGCCTTCTATTGCAGGTCCAGTCGAATCAAATAAGGCCTTTGAAGGATTTGCCCCTGCCAGCAATGGTGCAGTTTCGGTCAGACCGTAACCGATTGCATAAGGGAATTTAGCCTCGATAAGAAATCTTTCGACGCTCTTATTCAGCTTTGCACCTCCGATTCCGTAAAATTTTAACTTCCCGCCAAATGTCTGGTAAAGTTTCTTCCCTGCAACTGCATTAAGTTTCTTCCTGATGAATGGTAATTTGTAGAGGATACTTAAGATCCATTTATCGTTGAATGCGGGCAATATCTTATTGAAGTATATTTTCTCCATAATAAGCGGCACAGTCAGCATCATCGTGGGCTTTACTTCAGCCATGGCCGGAACCAGGACGGCAGGTGTGGGGGCTTTTTTCATGTAGTAAACGCACGATCCGCCTAACATCGGAAGTATCAGACCAAGCGTATTCTCATATGTATGTGATAAAGGCAATACCGACAGAAACCTGTCATTTTCATCGATATGCTGGATAACCATCCCTTTTTGGGCATTGAATGAGATGTTTTTGTGCGTCAGCATAACTCCTTTCGACCGTCCGGTTGTACCTGAGGTATAGATAATAGAGGCCAGATCATCCTCATTTACATCATAGTTTTTTTCCGGTTGTCCGGCCGGATCAAATACAGGCTTCCCGCCATCCGGAAAAAGTATCGAATAATCATCAATGAGGATACCTGTCTTAAGGTCATCCGATTTAAAACCCTCAATTTTTGGAAGCAGGGATGTTGAAATAAAAATTGCTTTGGCGCCTGAATGTGTCAGTATATTTCCTACCTCGGTAGGAGAAAAATCAGGTAGTATTGGAACAACAACCGCACCCATAAAGGTTATTGAAAAATATGCCGGGCCCCAGCCGGGCATGTTGTTGCTCAAAAGCGCTACTTTGTCGCCCGGGTTTATTCCCAGCTTTTCAAGAAAGGCTGTCAGTGCGTTAATTTCCCTGCCGACTTCTTTGTAACTTACTGGTTGCTCTCCCACGAATGCGTAAGCCCCATGATCTCCATATTTGCGGAGTGTCTCAGCGAATAAAGCCGGAAAGGTCAGCTTTGTATTTGTATTATCCATTATATCCCTCAAATTAATCTGAAATCAAAGCCCGAAGATAAGCATAAATGCCATATACTGCTCATATTGATCAATATTACATGTACGATTGAAAACCTGAAAGTAAAAGTTAAACAATTATGTCGCAGAATGGTTAAGTTTGTATTAAATATAAAATGCTGACGATGTCTTCAACGATCAGGGTAACAAAAGAATTTTCATTTGAAATGGCCCATGCTCTTTGGAATTATGACGGTCCTTGCCGGAACGTTCACGGTCACTCTTACCGGCTCTTCGTAACTCTTTCAGGAAAACCGGTTGACGATCCGGGTAATCCCAGGAACGGCATGGTAATGGATTTTACAGAGCTTAAGAATATTGTAAAGAAGGAGATAATAAGTGTATTCGACCATGCAGTGACCGTTTCGGATAATTATGAAAAAGAGAAAATGGATGTTTTCAAAAAGATGTTCGATAATATTATAATAGTTGATTATCAACCAACCTGCGAAAACCTGGTAACAGATTTTGCCGTGAGGATAAAAAAGAGGCTCCCTGACCAGGTCAGCCTTCTGTCCCTGAGGCTCTATGAAACAGCAACCTCATTCGCCGAGTGGTTTGCTACCGATAATGAATAATAAAAGATATGTCAGACCAATCAAAAAAACTGTTTTTACTTGATGCTTATGCATTGATTTTCCGCTCATATTATGCATTCATCAGGAATCCAAGGGTAACATCCAAAGGGATGAACACCTCCGCCATCTTTGGATTTCTTCTTACCCTGAGAGAAGTCCTGCAAAAACAAAAGCCCACCCATATAGCAGTTGTTTTTGATACACCCGCTCCCACCTTCCGGCATGAACTGTTCAAGGAATACAAGGCGACGCGCGATGAAACCCCGGAAGATATCAGAGTTGCAGTACCATATATAAAACGACTGCTCGAGGCCTACAGAATTCCGGTGATTGAGAAGCCGGGTTTTGAGGCCGATGATGTTATCGGTACCCTTGCAAAAATGGCGTCAGCGAAAGGCTTCACAACTTTTATGATGACACCTGATAAAGATTACGCTCAGCTGGTGTCCGATTCAATTTTCATGTTCAAACCATCAAAGAGCGGCAGCGAATCTGTAAAATGGGGGGTGGAGGAGATCAGACGCGAGTTTTTGGTGAAGCAGCCTGAGCAGGTGATAGATATTCTTGCGCTGATGGGCGATACTGCAGACAATATTCCCGGCGCTCCCGGAGTCGGTCCTAAAACTGCAATGAAACTTATATCGGAATACGGTTCCATTGAGGAGCTTTTCAGGAATACGGATAAACTGAAAGGCAGGCTCAGGGAGATAATAGAAAATAACAGAAAACAGATTGAACTTTCAAAGATACTTGCAACAATTGAGGTTAAAGTCCCTGTTGAATTCAATGAGGAGGAGCTTTTAACCGAAGTTCCCGACCGCGACAAGCTGAAGAAACTGTTTGAAGAACTTGAATTCAGAACTGTCGCCGCCGAAATACTTAAGGATGTTGAGAAGAAAGAGCCGGACGGACAGGGAGCGATTTTCATGTCGCCGGAACAGTCATCCCAGGGTACTCTTTTCTCTGTAGCCGAAGTTTCTCAGGCTTCTGTAATGAAAACTATTGATTCAGTAAAACACCACTATATTCTCATTGAAGGGGAAAAGGAGCTTAAAGAATTTGTAACCAAAGCCTTAAAACTGAAAGAGATCTGTTTTGATACCGAGACCACCGGCATAAATCCTCTTGATGCGGAGCTGGTTGCTCTTTCATTTTCCTGGGAGAAGGGATCGGGTTATCTGGTTCATTTCCCGGAATCGCAGGAGGAGACAAGGAGGTTACTGACAATCCTCAGGCCGGTGTTTGAAGAACCGATTTTGAAAATAGGACAGAACATGAAGTTTGACATTCAGGCTCTGGCAACCTATGGGATTGAAGTTAAGGGACCTCTTTTCGACACCATGATTGCCCACTATCTGCTGGAACCCGAAATGCGTCATAACATGAACGTGCTGTCAGAAACTTACCTTTCATACAGTCCGGTGCATATCGAAGCCCTGATCGGTGATAAGGGTAATAACCAGAAGAATATGCGGTCTGTTCCTGTCGATAAGATCCTGGAGTATGCTGTTGAAGATGCTGATGTTACCTGGCAGCTCAGGGAAGTATTTGAGCCAAAGTTAAAAGCTGAAGACCTATCCAATCTTTCAGAGACCATTGAGATGCCGCTTATAAGGGTATTGGCCGATATGGAAAGGTGCGGGATAAAGATAAACAAGGAAAACCTGAAAGCAATCTCTGCCGGTCTCAGGGAAGAGATCATTGCTCTTGAACAGGAGATTTATTCACTGGCCGGTACGGAGTTTAACATTTCTTCACCCAAACAGCTTGGCGATATCCTGTTTTTGAAATTAAAGCTTGATGAAAAGGCAAGAGTCACCAAAACAAAACAATTTGTTACCAGCGAAGAGATCCTTCAGCGCCTTTCCAGCAAGCATCCTATTATTGGCAAAGTGCTTGAATACAGGGGACTGAAGAAGCTGCTGTCAACCTATCTCGAGCCGCTTCCACTGTTGGTAGATAAGAAAACAGGAAGGATCCACACATCATTCCGCCAGGCTGTGGCAGCTACCGGGCGTCTTAGTTCCGATAACCCGAATCTTCAGAATATTCCTGTAAGGGATGAAAGAGGAAGGGAAATCAGAAAAGCTTTCGTGCCTGAAGAAGGAAATATTTTTTTCTCATGCGACTACTCGCAGATAGAGCTCAGACTTATTGCTCATCTGAGCAGGGATAAGAACATGATTGCTGATTTTCTTTCAGGAAATGATATTCATGCTGCAACAGCTGCCAAGATATTCGGTGTTGATATTAAAGACGTCACCCGGGAGATGCGAAGCAGGGCTAAAACTGCCAACTTTGGAATTATATATGGTATTTCGTCATTCGGCCTGTCGGAGCGGCTGACAATTGGCAGGAAAGAAGCCAAAGACCTTATAGACGGATATTTTAATTCTTATCCGGGAGTTAAGAGATATATGGATGAGAGCATAAGGAAAGCCAGGGAAAAAGGTTATGTAACAACGATGTTTGGCCGCAGGCGATATCTGCCTGATATACTTTCGAGGAACCAGGTAGTACGGGGAAATGCCGAAAGGAATGCCATTAACGCGCCTCTTCAGGGCTCTGCCGCCGACATCATCAAGATTGCGATGGTCAGGATTCACGAAAAAATGAAGGCGGAGAATTGGGCCTCAATGATGATACTTCAGGTTCACGATGAGCTTATCTTTGAGGTGGTTCCGGAGGAACTTGAAAAGCTGAAGGAAATGGTCATATATGAGATGACACATGCAGTTGAAATTGACATACCCCTGAAGGTCGACTGGGGAACAGGAAGAAACTGGATGGAGGCTCATTGACCAGCGGGCATGTGAAGCAATTTTATGGTAGAACAGGTGACAAATAAAATAGACGATGGAAATTAACGTTATATTTTTTGGGGTATTGACTGAGGTTACGGGAACCCATAGCAGGCATTTCAGTGACATAAAGTCATTTAATGATCTGAAATACAGGATTGAAGATGATTACCCCGAAATCGTGCACTATAATTTCCGGATTGCTGTCAATAACGAGATTACAGATGAAGACCCGGTGCTTGGTAATAATGATGAGGTTGCTTATCTCCCGCCTTTTGCAGGCGGATAAAACAATGGCTTTTTAAAACCCATGATATGCATTTAATCGATGGACCTTTGCCCCCGGTAGTAATCTCCGAAGTGGTTGCCAATGCCGGTAAAAATACTGAATCAGGCGGCCTTTCAATATTTGTCGGTCAGGTCAGAAGAGACCTGGTTGAGGGCAGATTTGTGAAAGCTATTGAGTACTCTGCTTATGAGGAAATGGTTATTGGAGAAGCTGACAAGATCAATAAGTCGATTCTATCCGAGTTCGATGATGTAAAGAAAATAGAGATTCTGCATTCAAGGGGATTGGTAAATGCTGGTGAGATCTCGCTTCTTGTGGCGGTTTCTGCAGGCCATCGTCATCAGGCAATCAATGCCTGCAGCAAGGCGGTCGAGCTTATCAAGGCAAAGCTGCCAATCTGGAAAAAGGAGATCTTTGAAGACAACAGCACTCAGTGGAAGGGAAATGAATAACGGGACATCACATGTGATGTCCCGTACGGGTATACCGGTATTATCTGGTACGGACACGACATGTCGTGTCCCTAAATAACCGCCTGGTCAAAGCCGGCATTGTCTGAAACAACCACCGGAACAGACTTATAATCATCCCTTGTGATCATCTTTGTTCCTGTTTTTCCCTTCAGGATTGAGTCATACAAAGGACTTATTATCAAGTACCTCAACAGCCTTCAGAACCTGTTCATCGGTTTTTATAGTCTCCCTGATAGATCCTTCTTCATAAAAATAGCGGCTTATAATTTCATCCTCAAGAAGTTCTGTAATTTCTTTCTTAAAGGTCTGAAGATCCTGTTCAAGAGAATGATTCAGGTCCTTTTCCAGATCGCTGAATAATTCTTTGTGAAGATCGTAATATTTTTCCCTTTTTGCGCTGGTGACCAGATCATTCAGGGACTCCTCGGTATTGGTCTGATAGCTAAAGCGGCGTTTCAGGAGAAAATCCCTGAAGTCTGAATAATCCTTGTCTGTAAATGTGAACTGTCCGGGACTTTTCAACTCCTGGTGTGACCAGAAATAAGTTGTGGCAAAATCAAAAATATAATTACGGAAAAAGAGTTCGGCGGTTATCTGGCTCAATGGTTCAGGATTCATTTCGACATCAGGTGTAATACCTCCGCCATCCTTTACTGTCCTTCCGTTCCTGGTCTTAAATTCGGAGATAAGCGAATCGGGTATGACCCCGACACTTCCGTCGGGATTAGGGTGTGAAAAGTCGAGGGCCTGAATACACCTGCCGCTGGGTATATAGTATTTTGCAGTTGTGATCTTCAGGGTCGTGTTGTAGCTTAGCGGGCGGGTGATCTGAACCAATCCCTTTCCGTATGATCTCTGGCCCACGATAACACCCCTGTCAAGGTCCTGGATTGCCCCCGCAACTATCTCGGATGCCGAGGCCGAACCCCGGTTTATGATCACTGCAAGGGGGATCTTTTCGTCGACTGCAGGCCTGGTTGTCTTAAATGTGTCGCCTGACTGCCTGACCCTCCCCTTTGTCGAGACAATTTCATTTCCCGGTCCGACAAAGAGATTTACAATATTCACAGCTTCGGAGAGGAGTCCGCCGGGATTGCTTCTGAGGTCGAGTATTATGTGACTGGGATTCCTTGCCTGCAGTGACACGAGTGCTTTCTTAACGTCATCGGAACAATTCTCGGTGAAGCTGGCAAACCTTATATAACCTGTTCCTGACCCGACCATGCCGTAATAGAGCACCGGGGGGATTGCGATCTTTTCCCTTTTAAGCGAAAACTCTTTCTCAACGCCGTTCTGCTCAATTGTCAGGTTGATTGTTGTTCCCGGATTGCCTTTAAGTTTTTCGCTTACCTGTTCGGTTGAAAAGCCTTTAAGCGAAACGCCGTCAGCTTTTTTAAGCAGATCTCCAGGCTTGATCCCGGCAATGTCGGCCGGGAATCCCTTGTAGATCTGGGAAATTACCGCAAAATCGCCTCCACCTCTGACCAGCGATCCGATGCCGCCGTATTTCCCCGTGGTCATGATAGCAATCTCATCGCCTTCGGATTCGGAATAAAAGACAGTATACGGGTCCAGCGACTTCAACATGTTGTCGATGCCTGTTTTTATAAGCTTATCGGGATTTATCTCATCAACATAGAATGTATTAAGTTCCCTGAAAAGTGAGAAAAAGATATCAAGATTCTTAGCTATTCTGAAATCCCTTGTTTCCTGTGTTGCCAGGAATGCAGTGCTGATGCCTGTGGTTATAACAAGGGTGAAGATTATCAATTTCCATTTGCCTGTCTTTTTCATAACGAATACACGGTTTCTATTATTTATGGCGAAATTAGCAAGAAATACCTGCAATGAATCTGGTAAAGAAATAATTAAAACAAATTTAACACTTTTTGCTTTTTTCCTTAAAATCTGCGCAGAGAACCTCAATTAACTCGTCTACAGATTTTTCCATTATCTGGTAGGTGGGCACGGAGCTTTGCCTGTATATTACAATAAATGCGAGTCCCGTTCCTTCCGAGCCTGAGATATTCATAAAGTATATGTTTGTTCCTGCGGTAAGCCTCACTGAATCTTCTTTTAATGAGGTTTCTTGTTACAGCCAGCCGGAATATTTTCTTAGGGACGCTGAATGCCACCTGGCCAGGATAAGGCAGCTGAATGGGTATTTGAATCCAGACAACTTTAAAATTGCGGGAATAGAAAACATTACCACTTTCAAAAATTTCAGAAATCAGTTTTATGCTGCAAAGCCTCTCGCCCTTGCTGAATGTCTGCTTTTCACCGGTCATTATAAAAACACTTATCCCCGGGGCGGGATTGATTACTTATCAGCTGCCGGGATAACAATAGTTGGGTATTCTTTACCTGCAGTTCCTGTTGTACTCTTTAAGGAAATCATCGAGAGCCATTGTCATCGAAGGGGCTTTGGGATTCGGCGCATTGATGTCAAGCCTGAGCCCTTCCTGCTCAACCGCACTTGCTGTTGTCGGCCCGAAAGCAGCAATCTTGATCTCTCCCTGGACAAAATCGGGAAAGTTCTCTTTCAGCGATTTGATCCCGGAAGGACTGTAGAAAACCAGGATATCATAATCGAAATCATGGATATTTGAAAAATGACTGCTTATCGTTTTGTACAGGGTGCCGATTGCATACTTTATAACGTTTTTGTCAAGCAGATCCGGGATCTCCGCATTGTGAGGCTCTGAAAGGGGAACAAAAAAGTAGTCGTCGCGGTGTTTGATTATGACGTCGATAAGATCCTGAAATTTGGCTTTCCCATGGAATATCTTCCGCTTTCTGTAGACTATATATTTCTGCAGGTAGAAAGCAACATTCTCAGTTATGCAGAAATATTTCATCGTATCGGGTACAACTATCCTCAGTTCGTTGCAAATCCTGAAAAAGTGATCTATCCCGGTTTTGCTTGTGAAAATAACAGCGTTAAAGTCAAGGATGTTGATCTTCTGGGAACGGAAATCTTTAGATGCAATTCCTTCAATCTGGACAAATGGCTTAAAGTCAATTTTCAGGTTGTATTTCCTGGCAAGTTCGAAATATGGAGATTTCGGATTGTTCGGATCGGGCTGTGATACTAAAATCTTCCTTATTTTCAACTCTTTAAAGATTAAGCTTTTAACAATACTTCTCAACCTAAACAAGACCTCTAAAATACTTCAACAAAATCAAAACTGGCAAAATTTCCAGCGCACAAAGGTATAAAATCAAATACAAAATTGAAATATCCTTCTTTATAAAAATTAATAAGAGCCTCAGAACACGATAGAAATAAAAGATCCCCAACACTATCAGACCCGCAGTGAGACACACCCCAGGAGGCAGAATCGTGGTGTAAACAAGGATCACCAGTATTATAAAAATAAATGTCGAGCTGTACCTGTACGACTGATAAATGCTGACAAGGTATTCGTTGAAGAGATCAGTTTCTCTGCTCAGATTACCCGCTGCCAGGCATAAAAAATGGCGTGAGGTGATCCCAAGGACTATAATTCCAATGGAGATCAGTATTACTACAGGTTGAGGAAACCCTGCGGGTATCAAATCGAACCAGGCTGCGGCGCAAAATGCAAAGAGTCCCAGGATGGTGAATGATATCAGGTTAAGTGCTGTTGACTGCCATGAAAAAATCGCCACGGTGTCGCGCGCGGACGATTCATTTATACCCCTTAGCATAAAGTACCTTGTGAGCTCGGGCCACATTCTTCTGGTAGTGGATCTGACGACCATATACAGGTATGAGGTCAGAAGAATGACAGCCAGTATCCAGTCGCTATGCAGCGGTTGTTCGGGCAGGGCTATCCCTTCCTTCAGATTCGTTATTACTGAGATCTGCTGCCTCTCCCGACCAGTGCTTTGTTCCGAGAGGCTGAATGGAAGCGGAACTGTGGGGCTTTGTTGTTTCAGACCTGTAATGAAGTTCAAAGAGTCATAAAAGGAAACATCAGCAATAGTGTTCCTGCTGCAGACTGAAGTTGTATCGGTGATGTTCAGCTCTTTCCGGATTCCCGGAGATGACTTTCTGAACTTAAGTGAATCAGCCTTCTTTAGAAGAGCAGTATTTTCATCCAGTCTTTTGAAGATTGAATCCGGGAGATTACTTGTGTTTATCCGGACTACTATAACTGGTCTTATAGTATCCTGCGTGCCGATGCCTGATGTCATACCCTTTCAGTGGAATAGACCACAAAAGTAGTGATAATTAAAAAACGGGAATCAGATTATCAGAATTGTCCTGTCAGAAATATTGAATGCATGTTCCGGAAATGTCGGCAAGGATATTATTGGCAAGACGGCTTGAGCCGATCCTGAAAAGGGTATTGGAAGTCCACTCATCTCCCAGGAGGCTGTTTAAAATATAATAATACTTTAAGGCTTCAGTCGAAGTGGCGATCCCTCCGGCGGCTTTGAAGCCGACCTTAATTCCTGTCTCGGAATAAAAATTAAGGATTGCCTGGCACATAACAAATGCTGCCTCGGGGGTTGCCGATACATCGGTTTTACCGGTAGATGTCTTGATAAAATCTGCACCCGCATCCATCGCTATTGTCGAGGCTTTGAATATCTGTTCATAATCGCCGAGAATCCCCGATTCAACAATTACCTTCAGAGGTTTATCGCCAATGCTCGCCTTTAATTCGCGGATCTCATCGGCAACCATGGCAAAGTCTTTTCCCAGAAAAGCGCCCACAGGCAGCACTATGTCTATCTCATCTGCCCCGGCCTCAACTGCCATCTTGCATTCGGCAACTTTAATGCTCCTGAAAGTCTGTGATGAAGGAAATGCACCTGCCACAGAGGCGATCTTAACATTTTTTACAGTCAGTTTTTCCTTCACAACCGACACGAAATTAGGATAGACACAGATTGCAGCAACATTGGGAATATTGGAGAATCTGCCCGAAAAGCTGTTAACCTTACCTGTCAGATGAATAATCTGACTCTTGTTGTCGGTGGTGTTCAGACTTGTAAGATCAATGACATTAAGGATATTCATTAAAAGATGCTTGTCCGCGGTTTTTTTTGACATGATACTGGCTTTCTTAAGGCCTTTTCTGATTTCTGCTTCGGATGGACAGGATTTGATCAGTTTTTGATATAGCTTTGTCATTTGAGTATCAGTTTGTATTAATCCAGATAAACCTGCAAAATGAAAAAAAAGAACGGGTTCAATATAATGCTTTTTGTTTTTATAATTAATTTAATTCTGATTTTAAGTTGTGCAAAAAATAATAAAAAAGATGTTTCAGGCATCCTTTTGAGAACCGACAGGGATTTCTCGGCGTTGTCGGTAAAGGAGGGAATGCATAAAGCTTTTCTTTCGTATGTTGCCGACAGCGGAGTAATGCTGCGGAATAATTCATACCCTCTCAGGGGCAGGAAATCACTTGGTCTCTTATTTGAGACAGGCAGCGACACGGCTTTCATCCTTGAATGGGAACCTGTATTTGAAAAAATATCAGAAAGCGGGGATCTTGGTTACACCTATGGAATTTTCAAACGAAGTGTAAAAGCTACAGGGCTTATTTCAGGGGGAACCTATGTCACCATCTGGGAAAAGCAGAAGGACGGATCATGGAAATTTGTGCTGGATACAGGTACTCAGGGATTACCCGATCAGGGTAACTAACCCCGGGCAGGGAAGGATTCAGCCTGTTTCCTGTTTACCAGGTCATTCTTGTTCCTTGCAAGCGAGGCAAAAATACCAAGTACCGACAATACCGAGAAGATAATGAATCCGGTCTTCATGCTTTTTAATAAACCCGGGTAGGTAACGGGGTTTATTGTCTGCTTCCCTATAAACCATGTTATTAGCATCATTGCAATTCCCATGCTCAGCATCTGGCCGATCATCCTCATCGTCCCGACTACGCCCGACGCCACACCCAGGTGCCGTTTTTCAACCGAGCTCATAATTGCATTTGAATTCGGCGAGGAGAAAAGTCCGAACCCTACCCCCATCAGAATCAGCAAAACCATTATGATATGGATTGATGTATCGGCAGTAATGAAACAGAGCATTATGAGCCCCGCTGCCGTAAAGCCCATTCCTATTGAGGCGATAACACCCGGGTTCCTTTTGTCCGACAATTTTCCGGCAACGGGTGACAGCAGCGCCATCGCCAGCGGCTGTGAAATCATTATAAGCCCTGCCGTCCTTGCATCAAATCCCTTCAGATACTGGAGGTAAAGGCTAAGGAAAAATCCTGTGGCGCTTGTGGCTGAATAATGGATCAGTGCAGCTAATCCTGAAAATGCAAATACTCTGTTCATGAGAAGAAGACGGACATCAAAGACCGGATATGTAATCTTCTTCTCAAAAATAATAAAGACAACAGCAACAAGTGCACCTGAAATAAGAAACATCCATCCTGTTGAAGAGGGAAGGCGCGAAAATCCATACATTGAGAGGAATAACGCCGCCCCGTAAAAAAGCGATCCCTTCCAGTCAAATTTTTCGCCCCGCGATTCAGCCCATTCCGTAGTAATTTTGGTTTTTATCAGGATCATTGAAGCTATTCCAAAGGGAACAAGAAAGGCAAAAATACTTCTCCATCCCAGGTACTGGGTTAGCAGTCCTCCAATTACCGGGCCGGTTGAAAGGCCAAGATAAACAGCGGTAACATTTATACCCATGGCTCTTCCCCTTTCACCGACCTGGAAAACAGAAGTTATTATCGCAAGACTTGTTCCGAATATCATTGCACTTGAGATGCCCTGGAATATCCTGAGAATTATAAGGGAACTGATGCTTCGGCAAAAAACTATCAGAAAAGTTGAAATAGTAAATAAAAAAATGCCGGCAGTGAACACTTTTTTCCTTCCGATTATATCTGCAAGCCGTCCGAAGGGCAGGAGAAATATAGCCGACGAAAGTATGAAGCTGCTTATTACCCAGCTCAGGCCGATTGCACTGGCGTCAAGATCCTTCCCTATCGAGGGCAGAGCCAGGTTCACTGCAGATCCGAGAAAAGGGGTAAGAAATGCCGCAAATGCGGCAACCAGCATGACAGATCTCTTGAATGTCCTGTCGTCCGTATTTTCAGGTTGATTTATCATTTTAAGAATACCCTTTATTCCGTTATTACTACTCCTTTTCCCTGGTGTCAATAATTATGGTGACCGGACCATCATTGATAAGCTCCACCTGCATCATGGTGCCAAATTCGCCTGTGGCTACCTCTTTCCCGAGGAGTTGTGACAGTTTTGCAACAAACTTGTTGTAAAGTGGTATTGCAACCTCAGGACGGGCAGCCCGTATATAAGATGGCCTGTTTCCCTTTTTTGTTTTTGCGTGGAGTGTGAACTGGCTGATAACCATTATATCTCCCTGTACTTCCAGAACGGAGAGATTCATTATACCTTCCGCGTTGTTGAAGATCCGCAATTGCACGATCTTGTTGCAGAGCCACTCTACATCCGTTTCGCTGTCGGATTCTTCGATTCCTGCCAGTACAAGCAATCCGGGACCGGTTTCAGCTTTTTTATTCTTCCCAATGGTAACCGAGGCTCTGGCTACCCGTTGAATAACAGTTCTCATGAACAGTACATTAGACGACCAAAGATATGTATTCGATTTAGAAAATTATGAAATGGTGTTTTATTATATTTGCGCAGGCTAACTATAATTCATGGATTTTATCACAATAACAGCCGTCGCGCTTGGATTATCCTTTGACACCTTCGCTGTTTCCCTTTCCTACGGGATCGTAAGGAGCAAAATACTTTTCAGGCAGGCAGTTCCCATTGCACTTGTGATGGCGGTTTTTCAGGCTGGACTTCTGGTCGCAGGCTTTTTCCTCGGGTCGATAATAAACGATGTCGTGAAAGTTGCTGACCACTGGGTTGCATTGATCCTGCTTTCAGTGCTCGGGATAAAGATGATGATTGAGGGACTTGCAGGGAAAGAAAATAATGAACCTGGAAATGCAGACGACCGCCTTACCCTCATTACTGTAGCGATTGGCACAAGCATTGATGCCTTTGCAGTCGGTATAAGCTTTGCACTTCTGAATATAACGATCTGGTACCCGGGAATTATTATCGGGGCGGTTACTTTCCTTGCATCAATGACTGCCATCAGGATTGGTAAATCGGCAGGATCAAGGCTTGGGAAAAGGGTTGAACTTATCGGGGGATTGATCCTGATAGCGATCGGGGTGAAGATCTTTCTCGAACATGTCCTGATAGCCTGATCAGGTGCTTTTTTTTATTTAAAGGGGACCATAAATCTCTCACGTTTATCGAAAACCGCCATTTCGGTATATCCGGCTTCCCTGAGCAGGTCGTAAGCCTCATCAAAGTACTGCCCGACCCGCGACGGCATATGTGCATCTGAGTTCACGCACACCGGCACCCCCTCTTCCCTGAATATCTTCAGGAACTGCCTTTCGGGGTAGAAATCAGCAATCGGCCTGTTCCTGCCGTTCGTGTTCACTTCAAATGCAACGTCGTGTATCCTGAAACTTTTTGCAAGCTTTCGGTACAATGGCTCCTGATCTGAGGTGGGCTTGTAACCATATATCCTTATCAGGTCGCAGTGAGCTATGATATCAAAAAGTCCTGAGGCGGCCGCCTCTGTTACCTGGTTAAAATACGACTCAAACAAATCATTGATGTTCTTCCCTTCATAAAATTCCGGCCCCAGGTCAACGGTGCTCTCACCAAGGTAATGCACCGATCCGATTATGTAATCGAGCTCTGGCCTGCTGATACACAACAAGATCTCTTTTTCTTTCCCAGGAAAGAAATCGACTTCAAGTCCGGTTTTTACAATGATATCCGGGGTTTTTTCTTTCAGCGATTTTATATTCCTGATATATGCTCCAACATCAGGACAATCCATACTCCACTCGATAATTCCCTTGAACAATGTAAGGTGTTCAGAAAAACCTATTTCGCTGATTCCTGCAGCAATCGCAGGAGCAATATAATCCTCAGGAGCGCTTTTTCCATCGCTGAACCATGAATGTATATGATAATCAGTTTTGTAAATCATTCCACCTTAATAGTTTACTTACAGCCTGGTTCGAAAATTCCAAAGTAGGCCTAAATTTCTTAATAAAACAAATTGCGAGTAATAATGTAATACGGAAAATTATAACTTTGTGAAAAACTCACAGTTGTGAATATAAAACTAATACCCTGCGAATGCGAACAGTGTGAATTCAGAGAAGTCGTCTTTGCAACTCTCGATGCTGATTCCATAAAGCTTTTATGTGAATTCAAAGAAGAACGCGGCTACCATAAAGGTGAAATCATAAATTTGGAAGGTGAAAAGATCACCGATTTCAAATACCTCAAAACGGGGCTCGTTAAGCTGTTCAGAAGGTCAAATAATGGTGAAGAACAGGTCATTACCATAACAAGACCCTATGAATTCGTAAGTAACATGAGTATCTTTTCAGAAGAAAGATATAAATATTCAGTTTCCGCTCTTGAAGATTCAATTGTTTGCTCCGTTAAACTAACCTTTATAAAGGACCTTTTTCTGAAAAACGGCAATTTTGCAAGCAACCTTCTTACCAAAATATCGATGATAAATGATAAAATTATTAATCAGACTCTCGATATCAGACAGAAAAACCTGGTCGGACGTGTTGCTTTTGTGCTGGCTTATTTCACGAAGGAAATTTATAAATCAAGGGTTTTTGACCTTCCCGTTTCAAGAAAAGAGATTGCTGATTTTATCGGGATGAGCACGGCAAATGTTATCAGGACAATGTCCGATTTTAAAAAGGAGGGGATAATCAAGATCTTCGGAAAGACGATTGAGGTCGTTGACCTGGAAAAGCTCGAGATTATTGCAAAAAGGGGATAATAAGCAGGTTTCTTATTTAATATACAATTCTGAATTTCACTCTTGATTCCCGGCCTTATGAGAAAAGCATTCATCTTTTCCGGAATTCTTTTGTTTTCCACATTCCTGTTTGGACAGTCCCCGCAGCAACAGCAGGGAAATGAAGCCAGGCAAAAAAATTACACGTTATCGGGATTCAGGCACGGCGTAAGTTTCTTCCCGAGAGTGCAGCATCCCGGGGTCGAATACCAGACAGGGGAGAACCTGACATTCGGCAAATACCATTCTCTGGATGTGATTTATGACTGGCTCGATAAATGGGAAAAGGAATACCCCGACCTTGTCGACCTTTATGAAGTTGGAGCAAGCTATGAGGGCAGGGCAATCCTGCAGTTGACGCTCACAAACAAAAAGACGGGGAAAGACACCGATAAACCTGCAGCCTTCTTCGAAGGAGGCAGGCACAGCGGCGAAGTTACCGGCTCTGAATCGGTGATGTGGCTCGCTCAATATCTCCTGACAAACTATGGCAAAGACCCGGATGTAACCCACCTGCTCGACACAAAGACAATTTATCTTAAGCCTGTCAATAATCCTGATGGAGAGGAGCTCTACCTTAATACAGCACAGAGCAACAGAAGCACAGTGCGTCCTGTGGATAACGATAACGACGGTCTGCTGGATGAGGATCCACCTGATGACCTTGACGGGGATGGCCTTATCCTTACCATGAGGTGGAAGGACGAAAAGAAAGGGACGCTCAAGCCTGATCCGGGCGATCCGACAGGCAGAATAATGAAAAGAGTGCCTCCGGGTCAGGGTATATATCTTTCAGCCTCAGAAGGAATTGATAATGACGGCGACGGACGTGTAAATGAGGATGGCATAGGAGGCCTCGACCTGCACCGGAACTACCCGGCCAACTGGAGGCCACAGAATGAGGCAACGGGAAGGGGTTTCACCCAGGGCGGATCAGGTGAATTTCCGCTGAGTGAGGCTGAGACATGGGCAGTCGTTGAATTCCTTCTTACGCATCCAAATGTATTTGTTGTCAACTCAATGGATACAACCTACCCAATGCACCTCAGGCCGCCTTCAACATCGCCATCCGATGAAAGGATGTACCCCGAGGATCTGAGCTGGTATAAAACTTTTGATGAGATCGGGAAGAAGATCACTGGTTATGAAAAAGCCGGCGATGTATATGACGACTATGGCGAAGGAAGCCCCATTTTCGGACACGGACCCGATTTCGGATACTGGGATTTCGGTGCGATATGGTATGGAGATGAGATATGGAACGGCGGAAAGTTCAGAGATTACAACAAAGATGGCGTTACCGACCAGCTCGATATCATCAGGTGGGACGATGAGGAGAATGACAGTGCAGGATTTTTTGACTGGAAACCTGCGAAGCACCCTCTCTATGGCGATATTGAGATAGGTGGATTTGATCCGAAATTCTTCTCACAGAATCCTCCGCCAAAATATCTTGAAACATGGGCAGGAAAAGAGGCTTTGTTTAATTTTGAAATGGCAAAGTACCTTCCAGAAACCGAATGGGATGCTGTCACTGTTAAAAAGCTGAAATCGTATAAGGCTGACTCGGCTGATTACCAGGTCAGGATCGGAATCAGGAACATTGGTAAGCTGCCAACCGCCCTGAAACAAGCCCATCTCGTCAAGATCGTGAGGGAAGACAGGGTAGTCCTGGATCTGGATACTGCCGGCCTGGTAAAAGGGAAACCGGGTTACAAAGTTATAACTGAGGAAAAAGCGGCCACAGGAAGGACAACAAGGGGCATGGGTGGAGATTCTGACAGGACAGAAAGACGCCCTGAAATAACGCAGAACATTCCTTATGTGCAAGGCGGTTCGGTGTCGGAGGCTGTATTTAAAATAAGGCTCTATAACCGGACCAGCCTTAGTGGAAAAGCAAGCTTTTACTCCACCAGGGGCGGTGTATTGAAAGACAGGGAATTTGTTATTGAATAACACCATTCCAGCCTGAACGGGAGTCCCCATTACCAGGGTTCAATGGATTTTAAACCCCAATCCCTCCCGGTAGCGATCGGAAACCCTCACGGGGGGGTAGTAGAAAAGAGAAAATATACAACCTAAAACTGACAATAATGAAGATCGAAAAACTAACCGTGAGAGACATTCCACGCCGGAGGTTCCTCGAGTTAAGCCTGAAAGGAGGATTACTGATTGCCGCAACTCCCGGCCTTATGTCTCAGCTGGTTTCGTGCCAGAGCGGTGTTAAAGCACAATCCGGCTTAGATATGGACGAGCAGATGCTGGCCCGGATCATAGCAAAAGCCCTCGAAAAAGGTGGTGATTTTGCTGACGTTTACCTCGAGAACCGGATATCCCGTCAGATAGTGATGGAGGAATCCAGATTCAAAAGCGGCCTTTACGGTATCAGCCAGGGTGCAGGCGTAAGAGTAATCTCAGGAAATAAAACAGGATACGCTTATACAGATGAAATAACTGAGGAGAAGCTGCTTCGGGCTGCTGAGGTTGCTTCGTATGTCGCGAGGAACGGAAATAAAGCCACCCCTGCAGCTGTCTCGGTATGTCAGCGACCATCATTCGTAACTGTGAGCCAGCCTCTGGGTGAGATAGCAGATGAAAAAAGAATTGAAGTGATAAAGCGTGCCGATCAGGCTGCAAAGGAATACGACCCCAGGATAAAAATGGCAATGATCGATTACTATGATGAGGTAAGAGGCAGGGTCATTGTCAACAGCGAGGGCGTTTATCTCAGGGACGAACTTCCTCTTCTTTTCTTTATCGTCCAGGCTATGAGCGACGACGGCAAGGCAAGGCATATGGCCAGGGAAAGGCTCAGTAACCATTCGGGTTTTGAAATGTTCGGGCAGGTAACACCCGAAACAATTGCACGGAATGCGGCAAGAGAAGCAATAGCCATGCTCGATGCCCAGGATGCGCCTGCCGGGATCATGGATGTCGTAATGCAGAATGGCTGGGGTGGCGTGCTTGTTCATGAAGCTGTCGGCCATCCCCTTGAAGCTGATAATATCGCCAAGGGGATTGGAGCCTTCACCGGAAAGATGGGACAAAAAGTTGCAACCGACTGTTTTACGATGGTCGATGACGGAACCCTTCCAAACTTCAGAGGTACCATAAATTATGACGATGAGGGAACTGTCGCCGGACGTAATGTCCTGATCGAGAATGGGGTGCTTAAGGGCTTCATGACCGACGTACTGAGCTCCAGGCAGCTTTCGATACCTCGCACAGGGAATGGAAGACGTGAATCGTTCAGATATATCCCCATCCCCAGGATGACAAATACTTTTATCGACAAAGGGAAGGATAATCCTGCCGATATCCTGGCATCGACAAAGAAGGGGATCTATGTTCAGAGCCTCAGCGGCGGAAGTGTTAACCCGGTTACCGGAGTCTTCAATTTTACCTGCCGCGAATCATATATGATTGAAAACGGGAAGAAAACCTATCCTGTTAAAGGAGCAACTCTTATAGGTTCATGCCTTGATGTTATCTCGAACGTCGATGCCGTGGGCAATGATCTCGATTTTGGTCCTGGTATATGCGGCAAAGGTCAGGCCGCTGAAGTCAGTGCAGGCCAGCCTACTGTAAGGATCAGGGGAATTAATGTAGGGGGAAGTAAGGCATAGTTAAATTTAAAAGTGTAAGATCATGAACTATACAGAATTAACAGAAAAACTTGTAAAAAAATGCCTCAGCCTCGGCGCCGATGCTTCAGAAGTTTTTCTTGAATCAAACAGGAATTTATCGGTACAGGTTTTGAACTCGGAAATTGAAACTATTGAAGAAGCCTCTTCACAGGGTGTCGGTTTCAGGGTCTTTGTCGACGGGAAAATGGGCTTCAGTCATTGTAATGATTTCAGCGACCGGTCTCTTGAAGATACAATTTCAAAGGCGGTGGCATTTGCCAGACTATCAACACCGGATGAAAATAACGTACTGACTGACGACATGGGCGTCACCGCGATTGACATGCTATATGATCCGGGGATTTCGGGCGAATCGATGGACAAGAAGATCAATATGGCCCTTGACCTGGAGAAGCTTGCGATGAAAACAGCCGGAATTACCAAAAGTTCCGGGGCAGGTTATGGTGAAGGAGAATCAGAAGTCTTTATTGCAAACTCGAATGGTCTTCTTAAGAACTATAAATCTTCAGGCTGTTCACTGGGTGTTTCTGTCGTTGCAGAAAAAGAAAACCAGAAAAACACCGGGAATGAATACTGCTCGCGGGTTTTCTTTTCGGACCTGCTTTCACCGGAAGAAATATCATCAGTAGCTGTACAAAAAGCCCTTGAGCTGCTTGATCCGGTAATGATTTCGACCCAGAAAGCCGCTGTGATTTTCGACCCCGACGTTGCCCGGTCCCTTATCGGAGGTATCATAACCGCAATAAATGGCGAGCGGGTGCTTCAGGGTGCCAGTTTTCTGAAGGATTTCCTGAACAGGAATTTTGCCTCTCCCCTCCTTACAATTATTGATGACGGTACCAGGCCAAAAAGCATGGGCAGCGCTCCGTTCGACGGTGAAGGTGTGCCTACGGGAAGGAATGTCCTCGTCGAAAAAGGATTTCTCAGGAGTTTTATTTATAATACCCAGGCTGCAAGGAGGGCAGGGGTAAAGAGTACAGGCAACGCCTCAAGAGGAGGCTTCAGCAGCCTTCCGGGCATCGGAACCCACAGTATATATCTGCTGCCGGGTAATAACACTGTAAATGATATAATCGCAGCAACAAAAAAAGGACTGCTTCTCAGGGAGGTTACCGGTTACGGGATTGACCCTGTCAGCGGTAATTTCAGTGGCGGGGCCAGTGGATTATGGATAGTAAACGGTGAGATAGCACACCCCGTAAAGGGCGTGACAATTGCGGGAAAAGCCCTCGATATCCTTAATGCTATTGATATGATGGGTAATGATATCGATCTGAACAGGACATTTGCAGCGCCTACGATGAGGATTGCCGGGATGCAGATTGGGGGGAAGTAGGTTACAAGTTGCATGTTGCATGTTGCAAGTTGCAAGTTGTTATAAACCAGCAACCAGCAACCAGCAACCAGCAACCCGCAACCCGCAACCCGCAACCTGAACTAGCTTCTCACTATGTCTGTCAAAGCGTCACGAAGGTTACTGAACGTAAACTGGTAACCAGCCTTTAATATCCTTTCCGGGAGGACCCTGCTTCCCTTGAGGATCACGTCTCCCAGCTCGCCCGTAAATGCCTTAACAACGAATGATGGAACTGAAGGCAGAAACACAGGACGTTTCATCACCTTTGCCAGGGTTCGCATAAACTCTTCGTGAGTCACATGCTGGGGGGCAACAGCGTTGTAAGCACCGCCAAAGCTTTCATCTTCGATAGCCCTGAGGTATATGTTGCTGAGATCCGAAATATGGATCCATGGCATGTATTGTGACCCGGAGCCCAACCTCAGAACAATGCCGAACTTAACCGGAACTATAAGCTTCGATAATCCACTGAATGTTTTTTCAAGTATAGGCGCTGTCCTTATCTTGACAGTACGCACTCCGGAACTGCCGAAGAGATCGGCTGTCTCTTCCCACTCCCTGCATAGATTTCCGAGAAATCCTGCTCCCGGTGGATCCTCTTCCCTGAAAATTTTTTCTGATGTAAACGATCCGTAATATCCCACCCCGGATGCAGAGATAAAAGCCTTCAGACTGATGCCATTAGCCTGCACAGTATCATATAGCAGGCGGGCCGCTTTGACCCTGCTTTCATAGATCCTCCTTCTCCTTCTTTTTGTCCACGGCCCGCCGTCTAAATTTGCTCCGGCGAGGTGAACAAGGTAATCAACTCCTTTCAGAAATTCGGGATCGAGGATCCCCTTTTCAGGATTCCACCTGAAAACGCGAACCTTGCCAAACTGATTCACATCCTCTTGAAAGATGTGCTACTTTGTACCCTCGTTCAAGGAGAAGGGAAGTAAGGTATCTTCCTACAATCCCGCTTCCGCCTGATATCAAAACCGAGGGTGTGCTGTGCTTAACCGGCTTTTCCATTGTGTTGCTGAACGAACGATGTTATTACTTATACAATATATAACAAAAATTGTTTTAAAAACAGTAAAATGGTTTACATTAGTGGTCTTAAAATTTTTAAAAATGGTTTCAAATAAAAAGCAGAAGATCATGGTAAATTTAACAACAACAAAGGGAATTATAGCAATACTTACGGGAGGAGGAGATGTCCCGGGTCTGAACCCGGCAATCAGAGCAGTAACCATACGTGCCAACAGGGAAGGGTACAAGGTAATAGGGCTACGCAGGGGATGGGCAGGTATCACAGAGCTTATCAGGGATAACAAAGCCGATAACAGCAACTGCTACCAGATCCTGACCGACGATATCGTTAATAAGGCAGGTCGTACCGGCGGAACATTTCTTCATACCTCCAGGACAAGGCCGAGCCATATGTCGAAGGGAAGCATTCCCGAACACCTCAGGGATACCTACAATGAAGAAATGAACGATCTTACACCTGAAGTTATAAAGAATCTTGAATGGCTTGGGGTCGACTACCTGATACCAATCGGCGGTGATGATACTCTCAGTTATGGTGTCCATCTGTATAAGAAGGGGGTTAAGGTCGTGGCAATTCCGAAGACAATGGATAATGATGTGCCCGGGACAGACTATTGTATCGGCTTCAGCACCTGTGTCACAAGAACGATAATGATGACAAACAGCCTCAGAACTTCTGCAGGATCGCATGAAAGATTGCTCGTCCTTGAGGTGTTTGGCAGGTATGCGGGCTTCACCGCAATGGTCCCCACAATGGCAGGAGCAGCAAACAGATGCGTTATTCCTGAGTATGAATTTGATATTGAATTGCTTGCAAAGCTGCTTGTTGAAGACAGAAATCATAATCCAAGCAAGTATTCCGTAGTGCTTGTTTCAGAAGGCGCAATGTTCAAAGGCGGTGAGATGATCTTTGCCGGGGCGGAGAAAGATGCATACGGGCATGCAAAGCTTGGCGGCATCGGCGACATGGTTTCCGAGAAGCTTAAAGAGCTTTCAGGCAAGTACAACAACGGGAAAACAATAAATGTTATAAACCAGAAGCTCGGTTATATGGTTCGCGGAGGTGATCCTGACGCGCTCGATTCAATCGTTCCGATGGCTTACGGAAATCTTGCCCTCGACCTGATCCTTAAAGGTGTTCACGGCAGGATCGTAGTCCTTAAGAATGGCAGATATGACAATGTTCCGATCGATGTTGTGACTTCTTCAAAGAAGGTGGTTAAAGGTATCGGAATACTACAATATCGAGCGGCTCAGACCCATATTACCACAGCTTTGAAATGAAGCCGTTCCTTCTGATGGCGTCAGATAGCTAGACCGCAACAAATTAATATGTCTTATAAGACATATTTCTTTTGAATTTAATACGTCTTATAAGACGTATTTCTTTTTGAATTAATATGTCTTATAAGACGTATTTCTTTTTCATTTAATATGTCTTTTAAGGGCGCATATATAGATTATCCTAACATGCAGATCTCCTTCGTGCCCCTTGGTGAGGACCTTTGTGTACTTAGTGGTAAAAAAATAAATCCCTTAACCACAAAGGATCACAAAGGTCATCACTAAGGTTCACAAAGGGATCAGAAGGAAATTTTTTGTTTTCCCGCAGATACCGCAGATTTACGCAGATCACGAAATCAGTTGCCGCAGTTCCCGCCGATCGTGCAGATCTCCCCTTCTCCTCTTCTCCCCTTCCCCCCTTCTCTCATGGGTCTTCTGTCTTCCTGTTTTTAATACGTATTTCCCTGTATATTAAAATATATCACCTCTCCTGTCGTTTTTAAAATTAAGTTCACTGAAAAATTCTTCGGGGACAAATTTCCTTATTTTTGAGCCTAAACTTGTTGCTTTGGAATCAGGTGTTGTAATTAAATCAGTCGGGAGCCGTTATAAGGTACTCGTCGGTGCAGACCGTATAATTGAGTGTCTGATAAAGGGCAAGCTGAGAGTCAGGGAGCTCCGGACAACCAACCCTGTGGCGGTGGGTGATAAAGTTATGATCAATATCGACAATAAAGGCAGGTCAGGTATCATTACTGAAGTTCTTGACAGAAAGAATTACATACTGAGAAAGGCATCAAATCTGTCAAAGCAGTCACAGATCATAGCTGCCAACCTCGACCAGCTTCTGGTGATGGCAACCATAATCCTGCCCCAGACACCTGTGGAGTTTATCGACAGGATCCTTCTCACAGCTGAAGCTTACAGGGTGCCTTCACGGATCATCTTCAACAAAACCGAGATCTACAGTAAAGATGATACTGAAAAGATGGAACATCTGATTTCACTTTACTCGCAGGTAGGCTATGACTGTTTCAGGCTTTCACTTTACGGGGGAACAGGGCTGGAGAAGCTGAAAGAAGCCATGAAGGACAGGATAAGCCTTATTAGCGGGCAACTCGGGGGTAGGTAAAACCACGCTCCTGAACATACTTGATCCCTCCCTGAATCTTAAAACCGCTGAAATTTCAGATTATCACAAACAGGGAAAACACATTACTACCTTCCCCGAAATGTACAGGCTGCCATTCGGAGGTTTTGCTATTGATACTCCTGGTATAAGGGGATTTGGCGTTGTAGACATTGAAAGAAATGAGATTTACCATTTTTTTCCTGAGATTTTCAGGGTATCGAAAGAGTGCCGGTTCTATAACTGCCTTCATCTTGATGAACCTGGTTGTGCCGTAAGGCAGGCTGTTGAAGAAGGTAAAATCGATTTTCTCCGCTACCGGAGTTACCTGAGCATTATATATGATGATAATTCAAAATACAGGTAAGCATGGATCAGCATCTATTATCTTTGGATTCATTGTCTGTCAATCCTTTATAACATGAAGAAGATATTAATAATTGTCATTTCTGTATTCGCGATAATTATAATAGCAAATATATTCTATTACAGAAGTCTGTATAATAAGCAATTAGATTACATCGTCAAGCTGCTCGACAGACAGGTTCAGATTGAAGGACTCTCAGTTGACCAGACCAACAACAATTTTGTAAGCGATCTGAACCAGACAATTTTTTCAGAAGACATAGATCAGTTTTTCACTGATACCGACCAGCGTATGAGGGTTATTGACAGGATGAAACTCTTCTTCTCAAAGTATGCAGACCTTGTTAACGGTATAAAGTTGTATGACAATAACAAGAACGAGTTCACACTGAAAAAAGATGAGACTGGCAACAGCTGGCTGGAACAGAATTTTGTACTTCACGTTCAGGGTGATATAATTGCCAGGGAAGCGCTGATACAGGCAAACAGATATTATGAGTATTACCTGCCAGTATTAAAAGATGACATCCCTGTGGGAAATATTGTTGTAACCCTGGATTACCAGAGGTATTTCAACGCAATTTTTACAGCGCTCAACTTCCAGGATTATCAGTGGCAGTGGGTATTGAACGATATCGGTGAAGTCATCTACACAAACATAGAAGGCAACATCAGGTATAGCCAGATCCAGAAGATAATTGAAGGGTTGTCGGAAGGAACATCCGGGAATATCACACACAAAGCCGACTGGAACGGGAAATCAAGGCAGATAATTTCATCGTATTATCCGACCCAGCTGCTTCAGAATGGCTTCGGACTTGTTTTTTCTTCTCCTACTGATACAATTCAGAGATTTATTATCCGCAATTCGCTTATAATGGGTTTGGGCACCCTTCTTCTGATCTCCTTCCTTGTCTTGTTTTTCCTGAAATACATCAGGTCACAAAAGTCGGAGACAGAACGGTTAGGCGCATCCGAGAATACTCTCTTCAGGATGATCGAAGAGATGCCGGTCGGTGTCATAATCCATAACAGGAACAGGGAAATCATCAAGGCAAACAAAAAGGCTGCCGAGCATTATTCCTTTAATGGCGAGGATGAGATGACAGGTAAAATTATTTCCTGAGCCTGCCGTCACAGATGAAAACAATTATTTTTCAAAGAATCTGGGAGGTTCATTCAGCCCTGAGCAGTTCGTGATACTGAAGAAGGAATCAGGTGAGGTGATACTATACAGGAACAGTATCCCGGTGAATTTCATGGGCGAGGATGCCACACTGGAGATGCTGATTGATGTCACCAACCTTGAATCGGCGCGAAAACAGGAAGCAAATGCAAGCTCGGCAAAATCTGAGTTCCTGGCACGGATGAGCTATGAGATACGCACTCCTCTAAACGGTATTATCGGGATGACCGATATCCTTGAAAAGCAGGAGTTGCCCGGTGAGGCAAGGGATATGCTGGGTCTGCTTCGCCGTTCTACAGTGGTTCTTCTTTCCATAATCGACGATATTCTCGATTTTTCAAAAATTGAATCAGGGAATATGATAATTGACGAGATCCCGTTCAACCTGAGGGAAGAGATAGTCTATTGTTACGATCTCGCAAGGACCATCGTCGATGATGCTGCAATCATCCTGTCCTGCAATGTTGACGAAAATGTACCTGACAGGATTATCGGGGATCCCTTCAGGCTCAGACAGGTGCTTACCAATTTTCTGAACCACTCGATTGATAATACTTCCAAAGGCAAAATAAGCCTTAAATGCCGGCTTAAAAGTGAGAATGAAGGTATGCTGAAACTGGCCTTTGAGATCTCGGATACCGGAAAAAGCTATGACAATGCCACTTTGAAAAAGCTCTTTGGCGACTATGTAACCATTGAATCAAAAATTCATACAAACGATGGGTCGGGATTCGGGAGGATACTGGCAAGGCAGCTTGTGGAGCTGATGGGTGGTGAATTCACTGTTGAGAGCTACACTGGAACAGACGGGGACACGGGTACTAAGATCACATTTACCCTTTCAGTTCATTCGAACGAAATGCCGGTAAAGAATCTTCAGTTTGACAGGATCAGGACTTTTGCAAACATCAGGACCCTGGTGATAGCCGGAAGCCACACCCGGGACGAGGATATCCTGGGTACCCTGCATAAGCTGGGGCTTACCCTGACTGTAACTACCTACCAGAAATCAACTGTAAACCAGATAAAAGCCAACCAGAATAATGCCGATAACATGTATAATCTTATTGTTATACTGGACGATAAGGAGTTTGATGGTTTTAACGCTGCAAAGGAGATCTTTGACAATAACCTGTCGCAGTTTTTCATTATGGTAATGATAAGCCTGAATGACAGGAAGGGGAACCTTCTGAATTGCATCACCATGGGCATCGACCATTACATTGTAAAACCCTTTGAGATAAAAGAGCTTTATGATATCCTCAGGAGCAGCTTTCCGCAGGTCGATAATACAATCTTATCAGGGGAAGATGATAATTTCAGGAAAGACCTCAGGATATTGATCGTCGAGGATAATAAAATGAATCAGAAAGTGATAGGTGCAATGCTCAAAAGCCTTGGCTATTCATTTGATTTTGCCGACGACGGATTTGCAGGTCTGATTCAGGCAAAGACACGCAGATATGATGTTATTTTCATGGATCTTTTAATGCCCGAAATGGATGGTTTTGAGTCAGCCCGCAGGATCCTTGAATATGACAATACACTTCTCATCGTAGCATTTACAGCCGACAATCTGCCCGACTCCAGGCGCAAGGCAGAGCTCTCGGGAATTAAGGTGTTTATCCCGAAACCTGTAAGAATAGAAGATCTGAAAAAGTTCTTTACGAAATTCTTTATTAAAAATTAATAAGTGATCTCCCGGGATTTTATCAGATGGGATTACCTTTAAAAAACAAAACGGATATAAAGAGATTCCTGGAGCTGGCTGAAAAGATACCGGTTATTGATGTAAGGTCACCTTCGGAATTCAACGCCGGACATATTCCCGGCGCCTTTAATATACCATTATTTGACGATAGTGAAAGGGAGGCTGTGGGCATCAGGTATAAGAGTGAGGGCCGTACAAAAGCTATATTGAAAGGACTGGAGCTTACAGGCTCCGGAATACGTTCAAAGCTCGAACAGGCTTTAAAGGTTGCACACAACGGAAAGCTGCTCGTTCACTGCTGGAGGGGAGGGATGCGGTCTGAAGCCATGGCCTGGCTTTTTTCTCTTGGAGACATTGAAACAGAAGTCCTTGAAGGCGGATACAAATCGTACAGGCGCCATATCCTTGAAAACCTTTCGGCAGAACTGAAAATGATAGTTCTTGGAGGAATGACAGGAAGCGGAAAGACCCGGATACTAAAATGTATCAGGGAGGCCGGACATCAGGTTGTCGATCTTGAAGGCATTGCGAATCATAAAGGATCTGCATTCGGTTCCCTCGGACAATCACCACAGCCCACAACGGAGTATTTTGCAAACCTCCTGTACGACGAGCTGAAAGATATTGACAGGGATCGTCCGTTGTGGATAGAGGACGAGAGCAGGAATATTGGCAATGTCTTCCTTCCTGAGGAATTTTATTTAAACATGCAAAAAAACCCGGCTATAGTCCTTATGATGGATAACAGAGTAAGGCTGCCAAACCTTCTCAGCGAGTATGCTCAGTACCCCCCGGATGAACTTCAGGCATCCATAATGAAAATAAGGAGGCGACTGGGAGGCGATAAAGCGGCTGAGGCAATCCGGTCAGTCGAAAGCGGGGAAATTACAAGGGCAATTGAGATTATTCTCGCCTATTATGATAAAGCGTATCTGTTCGGGTTGAACAGGATGCAGGAGAGGGAGCTTTTTTATATAAAAACCGATACTGATGATGTTGAGGTTAACGCACTTAAGGTTCTTGATGCTGCAGGCAAAATAAACTGGTGATCTGTTTTATTTATCACCCTGGGCCGTCCTGTCAACCCATTTGTAGACCTTGTCGGACCTTCTCAGGTATTCCGCGACGGGGATCGAGCAGAGCTCTCCCTTCAAAGCCTTCTCTGTCGCTTTCAGCTCAACCCTGATCTCCCCGGCAGTATATTCTACCACACCTGTTGTAGGACCTGTAATAAGCAATGTATCTCCCTTTTCAAGATCACCGTTTTCAAGCTTGATCTCGGCCACTTTAAGCTTTGTAAAGTAATTTGTGACTTTTCCCAGGTACACTTTTAGTTTTGTAGCACTTGATCCGTAACTGGTATTCCATTCGCCGAGCTTCTGTCCAAGATAGTATCCGTCCCAGAAACCACGGTTAAAGACTGAAGCAAGTCTGTTCCTCCAGGTTTCAATCTTTTCCTGGCCGAAGGTCCCGTCGATAACCGACCGTACGGCCTCATCATAGCATGATGAGACGGTTTTAACATATTCCGCAGGACGGGCCCTCCCTTCAATCTTGAAAACCCGTACACCGGCATCGATCATTTTATCGATAAAACCAATGGTACAGAGATCCTTTGGAGACATAATGTACTCATTGTCAATTTCAAGCTGGTAGCCAGTCTCTTTTTCAGTCACGATCCAGGCTTTCCTGCATGTCTGGTAACATTTACCGCGGTTGGCCGGCATATTGTTCTCATGGAGGCTCAGGTAACATTTTCCTGAAACTGCCATACACAAAGCTCCATGGATAAACATTTCAATTCTTACAGGTTCACCGCGGGGCCCTCTTATATCCTGCTCATTTATAAGTTTACCGATATTCTTAACCTGGTCAAGGTTAAGCTCCCTTGCCAGGACCACCACATCAGCCCACTGCGAGTAGAACTTCAATGCTTCGATATTTGTGATGTTGAGCTGGGTCGACAGGTGAACCTCCATCCCGGATCTGAATGCATAGTTTATCACCGAGAGATCGGAAGCGATAACGGCAGATACACCGCTTGCAGCTGCAGCATCGATGATCATGTGCATCTGTTCAATTTCATGGTCATAAACGACAACATTGACAGTGAGATAGCTTTTAAGTCCGTTTTCGGTGCAGATCTTTACGATGTTCCTCAGGTCATCGGATGTAAAGTTGACAGAAGAGGCGGCCCTCATATTCAGCTGTTCAACGCCGAAATAGACTGAATCGGCACCCCCCTGCACAGCCGCCATGAGCGACTCGTACGACCCTGCCGGAGCCATAATCTCTATTTCCTTACGGTTCATATTGAATAATAAATGTTATCCTCAACCGGGCTGGGGTCGGGTTCAATTTTTCCCTGTCTTCATCATGATCCTAATACAGGATCCTTTCCCTATCTCGGACGATCTGACGAAGATTCTGCCATGATGATACTCTTCGATAATGCGTTTTGTAAGTGAAAGTCCGAGGCCCCATCCCCTCTCTTTGGTGGTGAATCCGGGATTGAATATTTTCTTGAATGCAGATTTTGGAATTCCCTTACCGGTATCTGAAATATCAATTATTGCAAATTTTTCATCCTCTTCAACCCTTATTGTGATCGCACCGTCGCCCTCCATCGCATCTATTGCATTCTTGCACACATTTTCAATCACCCATTCAAACAGTGCCGGATTTACAGGTATCATCACCACGTCATCAGTTGAAAAAGCGGTGACGAACAGGATCTTGGACGACGACCTGGTTTTAAGGTAATTAACTGAATTCTGAATAAGCGACAGGACATTTTCTTTTGTAATCAGCGGTTTTGAACCAATCCTCGAAAACCTCTCGGTCACTTTTTCAAGTCTCTTTACATCGAGAGCGAGTTCTTTGGTTACCGGGTTATCGGGGTAGTTATTCTGAAGTATTTCAACCCAGCCTGAAAGGGAGGTGGTAGGAGTCCCAAGCTGATGTGCCGTTTCCTTTGACATACCTACCCATACGCGGTTCTGTTCTGCTTTTCTGGATGTGCTGAGGGCAACATATGAAACCACAATGAACATTATTATAAGTCCGAGCTGAACATACGGGTAGTAGATCAGCTGTGTAAGTATGACACTGTCTTTATAATAAACCTGGTTAATGAATCCTCCTCCAAGATCAATGATTATCGGATCCTTTTCTGTTTTTATCTTCTCGAGCTGATGCCCGAGCGATCTCGGATTCGTCGGCAATTGTCGCCTCAAAATTACTAGCCGCAATAATGTTATCATGGCCGTCAGTCAGAATAACAGGGACTGTCTTATTGGTTTCGATTATTGAAAAGGGAAATTCCAGATTCTGCGTTGAATCAGCCGAATTAATAAGCCTTATCGCAGCCGCCCACATTTCAACCTTTTTTCTTTCCTCGACCTTCAGATTGCGCACCAGGAACTGGGTGTAGATAAGTGAACCAACACCAATGAGTATGGCAAAGAGGAACAGTAAAATATTCCATCTGCTCTTTTTCCTGTATATTTTCAATGTTTTAGTCAATTAGATGAAAAATTATCAGTCCTTCTTAAAAATTTTCTTAAAAAGCCCTTCTTTCTTAACGGCAGGAGTTTCGGTTTGGTATACGGTGGTATCAGAACCTTCCCATGTTACCCTGAATCGTGGCTTTGATTCACGCTTTTTTTCGGTTGCCGGATCCTTTTTATACCAGCCGTACTCCTCATTCAAAATGTTCTTCAGTGTTTGCCTCTCTTTTCTGATATCGTCTCTGATCTGATTTCCTGCGGCCTGCATATCATAACTGACTTTAATATCCTCTCCGTTTCCTTCAACCTTCAGCAAAAGTGATGTTCGTCCAAGCCCGTCGTCCTCAACCTCTCCGAACTCCGATGAAAGATTCCTTTTTTTCCGTTTATTGCTGAGGATCTCGGAGAGCTCCAGCTTTACATGATAGACATAATCGTTATTGAAGCTGTGTTTTCCGTTTACTGCAAGATCGACTGCCGATGACCGGACATCCATCTGAGGCATATAAAGAGCGTTGCTTCTTATAAAAAAATCATTCTCGAGCTGGTCAAATTTTATGTTCTGAAGTTCAGATAATTCCACGAAGGAGGACAACTCCTTTACGGGGTCGAAGTTAATCAAAGCTCCGTTTGTAAGTAGATATTTTCCTTCGGCGGTGACAGATTTTATATCGGGTTTCAGAAGCGAATCAACAGGTATAAGCAGGGAGAGTGAGCCGGACAGCGATCCATTGATATTTTCAGCCTTAAGAAAACTCTGGCCGAAGTTATGGAAGGTCGTAAAAGTTTCATTCACATCGATACCGGAAAGGATAAAGCTTCCCCTTCCGATAAATGACTTGTTGGAGTTCTGCACTATCAGCCCGTTACCTGTAATGCTCCCTTTCTGGGAATTCAGGCTCACATTTTTGAAATTAAGCGTTTTCGGCCTGTAATTGAACGTCCCGGTAACATTCCGGGCAGTAAATGTTTTGTAGATCAGGGTATCGATGTTGAAATCTGCATCCAGGATGACATCGCCGGGGAAAGTGACAGGCGCTTTTTCAACATAGCTGAGGGAAGCCTTTTCAGCTTCAGAGGCTTTCAGAAAACTCTCCGGCTTTATACGTGTGGCGGTGAGGCTGGCAGATCCGTAAGAGTGACGGGAGTGCCTGGCCAGCCACCCTGGAAGGTTCATTAAATTGCCGCTAAGAATTATGGTCTGATCATTTAAGTTCAGATTGAAATTGTGGGCAGAGGTGCTCTTTCCGGAAAGAAGTATCTCACCGTTGACATCTTTAAGATCCACCAGTGAGTTTTTTAATTTTACACGGAAAGAATTGAAAACTACAACGGAATTTGAATTCAGATCTAAGACATCCAGGAATTTAAAACTCTCCTTCTTCCCCATGAAACCTTCAAACTTCATGTCCAGGCTGATAGACCCTCCGGCGCTTTCAACATTCTGAAGATTCAGGAATTCCTTTAGTTCCGAAGGGATAAGTTTCCCGGTGAAGGCTAATTCGGCCCTTGGCTTTTTGAAATCAGTAACCCTGAAAGAACCTTTATAGTCGGCCGAGCCAAGTTTCGTAGTAAAATTGCTTATTGTAAGAGTGCTGGTAGCTGGAGTATTTTTCAGCCCGTTTGAATAAAAACCATCGAAAGAGAAGTTGTCAACCTTCAATTTTGATTTTCTGTAGTCAATGTTGGCATCCTTAAGCGACCAGGTTATCTCGTAGTGCGGATTCAGTGCACGGGAAGAAACTCCTTTTATTGTACTTTCAAGTTTCAGGATGCCTGAGGGATGGTATTCCGAGACTGTCTTTTTGTATTTGTCGGGCAGGATATTGGCGATCTTTGCGATATCTACATTTTTTCCCGAAACAGCAAGGTCGAGGTAATTGTCGGAAGCTATGAATCCCGTAAGTATAAAATCCCAGGTGTCAATGCTCAGGGTACTTTTTTTAAAAAATATCCCCTTTTCATTCTGACTCAGTCCGGCTTCCACGTTGGCGGTAATACTTTGAGCTATAATAAATTTCCCGAGTTGAAAGTGTTCAAAGATCATCCCTGAATTGCTTTCAAAATCGATGTTTTTGCCTGAAATCCTGCTTTTTATCCTGCTGTTTCTGACATTGCTTTTAATCAGAAGGTCCGCATTGCGGTCGTTGTAAACAACAAAAATATCCGACAGGTTGATCCTGTTGAGGTTCAGCGAGGTACTGCCGCCGGATTTATTATTATCACCGGATGAAACATCATAGTTGTCAAGTCCGGCCGTATCTGTAAAGAGGTTCAGGTTGCCCGATTTGATTGTGATGCTTGTAAAAGTATAATCACCTTTAAGCAGATCGATCATTTTAAAGTCGATAAATGCGGATTTTGCTACAAGGAGAGTGTCGGTGTTGATGCCGGCAAATCCTGACCGGTCAAAATCGGGAGAAGAATGTACAAATACGTTTTTGAGCTCAATTGTAGCTTTTGGGAACTTTTTAACGAGTGAAAGGCGGTAGGATCCGGTCTCTATTTTAGTTGAAAAATTTTTGTTCAGGGATTTAATAATGATTTCACCCACCTTATTCTGCATGGCAAGGGAAACTAAAAACAGAACGGCAAATACAGATACAAACAGTATTGCAGCTATTTTCAGAATCCTTGGTAAAAGCTTCATATTGACATAAGAAATATCGTCCGGTTGGCTTATAAACGCTGAGCAAAGTTAATTATTTGTATTAATACAAGGATTATTTGAGCAAGAAGGAGAAATCATCACCTTCACCGAGTTCAAGTGGCTCCTGAAATTTCCTGAAGATCCTGGCTTTTCGGGGTCCGGCCAGTTCTAATTTGCCTTCCCCGATAAGGAACATGGTCCCTTCCCTTAAGCCTGCCACCCAGATGCCGGGGTTGACCGTAATGAACTCCCCGATCCGCTGTTCCCGGGTTTCACCTGCATGTCCTGCAGGATTTGCATCGAGGTAGTGAGGGTTTATCTGGAAAGGGATGAGGTTAAATGCCTTGAATGAACCGGGTCGGGCAACCGGCATATCGTTGGTTGTCATTATCGTGGGGCACGCAACATTTGATCCGGCACTCCATCCGATATAGGGAGTGCCTGATCTGACTTTTTCCCTTACGGGACCAATCAGCTTATTCATGTGAATCATTTTCAGGAGCATCCAGGTGTTGCCGCCGCCGACAACTATGGCGGAAGCTTTCCTTACTGCATTTACAGGGTCGCTGTAATGGTGGATTGAGATAATATCATGCCCGACCTCCCTGAACCTCTCCCTGACCTTTACCTCATAGTCATCATATGAAAAAGTCACTGCGGCATAAGGTATGAACAGCGCCTTCACATGCCGCGACCCGAGAAACTCCCTGATATTGTTTTTGGGGTAGTCAAGGTAGGGTTCCCCCGGGTTTGTCGAATTGCTGATAAGAAGAAGTCGCATGTAAGATTGAATTAAAGTTTATGGGGCGTATCCCAGGCCTTCACGCAAAACCATTATATTATGATTTTCAGGCATGTTTTTAACATTCAATATATTGAACGAATATTTGAATATATTGAATACCAGCACTTTCCCTGAAAGTACTTCACCCGAACCTGTAATAATTTTGATGACTTCATTTGCCATAAATGATCCGGTTATCCCCGGGAGGACTCCCATCAATCCAGTACCGGAAGGGAAGGGATTCCTGAAGGTTATCGCTTTCACATATGGATTGTAACACCTGTAGGTAGCTCCTCCCCTGTAATTGAATACCGAAACCTGTCCTTCATATTTATAAATAGCCCCATGGACCATTGGTTTATCAAGTATCACGCATGCATCGTTAATGATATATCTTGCAGGATAATTATCTGTCGCATCAACAACAATGTCGGATTCTCCAAGGACTTTCAGGGCATTTGAGGCCTCAATGCGAAGATTAATCTTTTCGGTTTGCACAAGATCGTTCAACTGTTCCATCCTGTTGGCCGCGATTATTGATTTGAGTTTTCCCAGATCGTGCGTACCATAAAGTACCTGCCGTTGAAGGTTTGCTTCATCGACTGTGTCGTATTCAGCTATTGTGATCTTTCCGACTCCTGCGGCAGCAAGGTATTGGAGAACGGGGCAGCCGAGGCCGCCGGCTCCGACAACAAGGACTTTTGCCTTCTTTAGTTTCTCCTGGCCCTCCGTGCCTATCTCAGGAAGCATTATCTGTCTGCTGTAACGTCTTAATTCACGCTTCGATAAAGTACTGTCATGCATGATGATAGTTTGTGTCTAATACAAAGATACATTCTTTATCATGATTTAGGATTGCGGATTGGAGATTGCGGAATTAGTGGAAAGGGATTTCACCATCTGGCTACGGGTTGTTGAATAAGCCTTTTTTAACCGCAAAGCACGCTAAGAAGGCGCAAAGCACGCAAAGCTAAAACACATAAATTCAGCTCTTTGCGAACTTTGCGTTTTTCCTTTGCGCCCTCTGCGCCTGCCCCGTGCAGGTTAAGGGATTTTGACTTTTTCTACAGCCCCAAACTTATTTGAGTAGTCAGTCATTGAATGTAAAGGCCAATCCGATCTCGAATGGTTCAAGATTAAATCCGTCGGGCCCTTTCAATTCCTGGAACCAGGGTGTAAGATAATAAGTACCGTATATCATGAAATTCTGATAACCGATGCGTGCTGTAACACCTCCCCTGAGGAGATTCAGGTTATAATCATCATTGGCTCTCGATTTCTCTCCATTTTCAGTTACCACCTTCGTCCAGGCATTAAGCTTTAGCCCTCCTATGACTCCTGCAGCCACATTCAGATGATTGCCGTATCCGGCAGGGATCTGGAATTCAAGCATTGCGGGCATTGTCAGATAGAGAGTTGAGAACTTGGATCTCTTGACGGGAGGAGTCGGGTCAGCGAAAAAGACCGGTGAGATTATACCGTCGGTGCCGACGGTAATACTGTTTCTATCCTGGAATCTGTAGTTGTTCCAGTTGAGCCCGATACCTGTGACAATCCCCATATAGCGGCAGAACCCGATACTCAGCTGGGAGAAATTCACATTGAGGTTGATAGAGTTGTTGGCATCAAGCTTCATGTAGGAAATATCATCAGGAAGGTTCATTGATCTTGCATAATTGTAATTGTTGAATCCGGCTTCGATACCCGACCAGTGGCCCCTGAAGTGTCTTGCACCCCTGTCGCGTTCTTCCTCATCATAGTCCTGGTTATAGTTCCGGTTCCTGTTACGGTCAGATGAAGATTCGTACTCAAAATCGACTCTCTTTTTGCCTTCATCCGACTCAATGATATTCATATTCCTGTTACCAACTCCCAGAGTCGTTAATGAATCCTGTTTTTCGACCCGGACTTTGTCATCTCCGACAACGACTGTCATTTTTTCATTTGAATTCGTAGTAGTCTGACGTTCCATCTCCCTCAGGATCTCCTCGCGCGATTGCGGGGTGAATGACAGGCAAAGCATTGCGGTCGCAATCAGTAAAAATGTTATTCTTTTCATGGCTGTTAAATCTTTATTGTTTTATTGCTGTGACGGCAATCCTGTTTAAAAAGTTACAGTTCTTTTGCTGTCTTTTTTACCGGAGCATTGAATTTGAGAAGTCTTGAACTGAAGTAGTATGATTTTAATTCTCCTTTATCGTCAGTATTCCTCTGCAATGCCAGTTCCCAGCCAAAGAGCCTGTTAAGTCCGTTTAAGCCGGCTTCTGCAAGTTCATACGTTTCTACCGGTTCGTACGCTGAGGCGGGATCGCGCATTATCTTTTCATGGAAAAACTTTGCAAAGAACCTTTCAACATTGCTTCTGCCGTCATCAAAGAAAGGAGGCAGAGGGGCGGATTTAAATGCTATCAGACTGGTTGCCGGGGGCTTACCGACGGTTATGGTTTCAGGAGATACTGTAACTGCAAATGTAATTACCGGGTCAGCCCTCCTTAAATAGAGAGAATGAGTGGTGTCTTCAGCAAGGCGTATTTGTTCTGACGGAACGGGATTCAGTTCATTTATTCCGGAGCCGGCGATGGTTTCCTGTATTTCTGTCAGTGTGTTAACAGGTTCCTGTATTAAAAGCGGATCTATTTTTATAACTGGCCGGGCACTCCTGATTCTTAAAGTATCCTGATTTCCGTTGATGGCAATTTGTCCGGTTTCATCTGCAGGATTTTCAGGGAGGGCAAGCCATGCAATAACCAGGATGGCAACTGTTGCAGCGGCGCTTAGCCCTAAAACCGAGATGCGTAATATTTTCTGACCTGTTGTTAACTTTTTAACACTCCTTTTTTTTGTGAATACCTCATTTCCCTGAACAAGCCTGAGTTTTGAGATAAGTTCGAATGTCCTTCTTTTCTGATCGTCGTGGCTGATGATCTCAGCGAGTTCGGCGACCTGGCCGGCATTCAGGTCATGTTCGAGGTTCGCTATGCATAGATGATCGAACTGTTCAGGGGAATAGCTGGCGGCCGATTTTTTGAGAAGCTCTTTACCTTGATAGATGCGATCCTCCGGTTGAAGATTAGCAAAAGAGAACGATTCAAGCTCTTCCCTGAGATCAGGATTATCCCTGAGAAACAGGTCAAGCTCCTGAACCTCCTGATCAGTCAGGTTTCCTTCGATCCGGTCGATAAACCATATTTCGTAATTTGATCTGTCGGGTTTCATAGCTAAATTACTGTTTCAATTCTTCCGATAAAGCTTTTCAGAGCCATTCTGCCGCGGTAGATATTTATTTTTACCTGGGCTTCGTTAAGACCTGTTATTTCGCCTATTTCCTTATAGCTGTATCCTTCATAGTCACGCAGAAGTACCAGCGACTTCTGGTTTTCGGGGAGCCTGTCGAGTGCAAGGTGAAGGATCTCATTGAGATCGCTGTATTGAGACTCTGAAAGGAAATCGCTTTCGGATGACTGGTCCAGGGAAGTTATTCTTTTCTCTTTCCGGATTATATCTATCATTGCGTGATAAGCAGTTGAAAACAACCACGATTTAACGACAGGATATTCTATATCTGTAACATTTCTCCAGAGTTTTTCAAAACTGTCCTGAACGATGTCGTTCGACCTGTCCTCATCCTTAAGGTTTGCACGGATGAAGCGGTAAACAGAATCAGAAAACTCCTCAACAGACCTGTTATATTCCTTAACTGTCATAAACTGGATTTCAGAGTAAAGACGGGTTAAAAGCTAAAAAGTTACAGGGATAAAGAAGAATATTGGATATTTGATTTCGGATTTTATCTGCGAAAACCTGCACAGAGCGCGAAGTGAAAAGACTGCAAAGTTCGAAAAGAGTCTAAATTCTGGTTTTAGCTTTGCGTCCTTTGCGACAACTTGGCGTTCTTTGCGGTTAAAAAGGACCTTTTCCGAGACTCTTTCCTGCCAAAAACTTTATGAATTAACAGATAGACCGGTTATTTATGCTTATACACCCGTACCCAGTCAACCTCCATTGTAGTCATCCCGCTGACCGGCTTGTTGAGCCCGCCGGAAAGGAGCACGTACATCGGTGTCTGGGGTACATCTGATGTCTGCCTGAAAATCTCTTCACCATTGATCTTCCACAGGAGCATATCCTTAGTCCATTCGAGAGTGAAGATATAAAAGTCATTTGAATAGCGTGACCCGACTGAGGTTTTTGCCACATGGTTGTTCATTGAAACATAATCGGCCCATACCTTGCCTCCAGTGGTCCTGCAAATATCAATATGAGGGGTAATTTTGTCGGACAGCATCCAGAAATTATTCCTTGCAACAGAATTTCCCAGTTTTATTTTGGCTGAGAAGATACCGTATTTCTGCCTGAAACTGTTTGCTGAATTGATAAGCCCCGATGTATAATTGAACTCCTTATTCTGGAAACCGGACTTGGGTAACCACACTTTTCCGGTCGCTCTTTGCTGTTTGGTATGGATCTTCAACAGGCTGTTACGGATTTCAAAATTTTCTTTCTCAGTATAAGCCTGAAGGTCACCGTCGACTGAATAATTGTCTTTCAAAAGCTTATCCCCCCAATAATAGTTTGTCAGCCATTTCCTGGTATCAAGCTTTTCTCCGTCAAAGTCATCATTGAAAGTGAGCTCTTTGTTCTTAAGCTCATCAAATTTATCAGAATCCTTAACCTTGAAATACCAGATGATATCACTGTTTTTTTTCAGCTTCAGGTATTCCTGAAAATCCTTGAACATTTCTGTTTTTTCGAACCTTTTTTTATCGAGGAGGTAGCTTTTCTTCTCTTTGAATGGCTGAGTTGCGACATATTCCCGAAGCTCATTATACCTGGCCAGCCTTGCTGAACCGTCGGTGTTCAGAAAATTTGCATATTCCTTCGATGATTTGAATTTATAATATTCCTTTATTTCGGGACTATCCTTTATGCGCTTATATTCAAGGAGCTTCTTGTACTCCTCTGTATCTTTAAAGGTTATTGGCCGCATGTTCTTTTTTGTCAGGAATTCGGAGGTTTTTATATAGGCGCTGAGCTCCTCAAACTTCCGGACCGTATTTGATTTCACCTTTTCCCCCTTGGCGGCAGCCTTGTAAAAAGCTTTAATCTCAGGATCTTTCTTAAGCGATTTGTAATCAAGGAACTTTCTGTACTCGTCGGAATCCTTGAAAGTAATGGGTTTCATCTTTTGCTTTACCCTGAAAGCATTGGACTGTATGAAGTTTTCGAGCGATTCAAAATCCCTTATCTTCTGGGAGCCGTCAAGGTCCCTGAACCTTTTGAGCATGTTCCCTGCAATAGTTTTAAAATAGAGGACTATATCCCTTGATTTCTGAAGAGAAAGGAACTCCTTCTCCTTAATGAATTCTTCCGAATTCCTGAATTGAAGAGACTCAATTTCCTTTCTTTTCTGAATGAAAGAAGAGGAATTTACCAGATCATTTAGCTTATTGTATTTAGCCAGAAGATCGGATTTTGCAAAGGCACCGAGCTTTTCATTTTCGGCAATAAGCGCCTTTTCTGCCTGTTCAATTTTGGATGTGGAAGGGATTAAGCCCAGTAAAAGCTTGAGACTTGCCATCTGAAAATTGTTTTAAATTCAACCTGTTAAAGTTAAATAATCTTTCAACAATATCTGAACTCGAAATTTCAATATTTGTTGTAATGAGCATGAGTAAATAGTTCAAAAATATGTAATTTGGTATGTAAATTTGGGTCAATGATGAAACTTCTTTTCTCAGGTGCCTCTTTTATACTACTATTTTGTGGCAACTACACCCTTTACGGGCAGGAACTTTCAGCAACCGAAATCGTCAGGAAAGCTGATGAGAAATTCAATGGTGAAAAAAGCGGGTACAGCGAAATGGCGATGACCATTGTGAGGCCTACCTGGCAACGAAGCGTTGAATTCAAATCATGGTCGATGGGAAATGACTATGCGCTCACGCTCATAACTGCACCAGCACGGGAAAAGGGTCAGACATTCCTGAAACGCGGGAATGAAATGTGGAGTTGGAATCCATCAATAAACAGACTCATCAAGCTGCCGCCCTCCATGATGTCACAAGGATGGATGGGATCTGATTATACAAACGATGATATCCTCAGGGAATCGTCGGTGGTGAACGACTATACCCACAAAACCGAGGGTGAAGAAGAAGTTGATGGCAGGCTGTGCTACAGGGTCAGACTTACTGCAAGGGCTGACGCTGATGTGATATGGGGATCGCAGGTATGGTGGGTTGACACGAAAGACTTTATTATGCTTAAAGCTGAGTTGTACGATGAGGATGGCTATCTTGTAAGATCAGAGAGCGGGAAAGACCTTAAAACATTCGAAGGAAGGCTTTTACCCACAATAATTGAACTTACTCCGGCTGAAAACCCCGGAAATAAAACTATCCTGAAAATTGGCGTAATGAAGTTCAATATCAAACTGGAGGAGAGTTTCTTTTCACAACAGAATATGAAAACCATCAGATAAATGACCGACTCCCAGCTTGCATGGAGAAACCTCTGGCGTAACAGGAAAAGAACCCTGATTACGGCTGCCTCCATCTTCTTTGCTATCTTCTTTGCCCTCCTGATGCGTTCGTTCCAGCTTGGCACTTACGATGCGATGTTCAAGAATATAATAGAATCGTATACAGGTTACCTTCAGCTGCAACACACTGATTATTTTGATGACCCGGTTCTTGACAATGCTTTTGAGATTGATCAGGCGACACTTGACAAAATTAAGGCTGATCCCAATGTCAATGATGTTGTGCCGCGGCTGGAATCGTTTTCTCTGGCAGCTGTGGGAAGCCGTACACAGGGTGTGATGGTGATGGGAATTGACCCTGAAGGCGAGGACAGGGTATCCGGTATAAGGAACAAGCTTGTAAGATATAAGCTGACCGGGGAGGCGATAGAAGAATTGAAAAATGCTGAGATCCCCGACCGGACCAAAAAGCTCCTTAACGTGTTCACCGATGAATCCTATTCAAGTGATGGCCGCCTGATGCTTGACCTTGGAATTTCGGATGAAGACAGCGCAGGGCTGCTTCCTGTGATCCGGAAGCATGCTTCGTTCAGAAACGGGTATTTTTCAAACGATGATTTATCGGGCGTGATAATCGGCAACGGGTTGTCAAAATATCTGAAGGCTCAGGCGGGAGACACTGTCGTGCTTGTCGGACCGGGATATCATGGTACCTCAGCTGCCGGAAAATATGTCGTAAGAGGAATCGTAAAGCTGCCTGCCCCGGATATTGACAATATTATCGTGTACATACCGATAAATGCTGCACGGGAACTCTATGCGGCAAACGGGATGGCAACCTCGGCAGTGATAGGTCTTAAAAACAATGAAGATGAAGCGATCGGGAAGACAGAAGATCGGTTGACCGGTATTATTGCTGATCCTCTTGTTATACGAACCTGGCGTCAGATGAATGCACTTTTAATTAATCAGATGGAAGCCGACAACAGGAGTGGTATGATCATGATCGGGATACTTTACCTGGTAATCGCATTCGGAGTTTTTGGAACTGTCCTGATGATGATGGCAGAGCGTCGAAGGGAATTCGGAATGCTGGTATCGATAGGGATGCAAAAGAGGAAGCTTGCAAAGGTTGTGTCATTCGAGATGCTTCTGATTGGTTTTCTGGGTGTTGCAGCAGGAGTTATTGCATCACTGCCTTTTATCCTCTATGGAAATGCTCACCCCTTAAGGTTCAGAGGCCAGATGGCCAGGATGTATGAAGATTATGGATTCGATCCGGTAATGCCGACTTTAATGCCTGATACATATTTTTTGTGGCAGGTTGTGGTTGTACTTATAATCCTGCTTATTGCGATCTTGTTCAGTGCCCGTAAGATATTCAGGATAAATGTTATAAGCTCAATGAGAAATTAAAAGGCACAGATATGATCACGGAAATAGCCTGGAAAAATATATGGCGCAATAAAACCAGAAGCCTTATTGTAATAGCAGCCGTGGCAATCGGCGTTTTTGCCGGTATATTTACAATGGCTGCCATCAACAGTTCCGTTGTGCAGAGGATCGACGCCGCTGTAAACGAAGAGCTTTCGCATATCCAGATAAACAATAAAGACTTCAGAAGCAGTGCAGATATTCAGAATGTAATCCCCGACTTTGGCTTCATTAAAGGGGTTGTTGATTCCACACCCGGCGTTAAATCAGTTGCGGGAAGAATCATTATAAGGGGGATTGCATCCACTTCCGCCAGGAGTACAGGAGTGGAAATAACAGGAATTGACAGTGAAAAAGAAAGAGACATTTTTACATTACCTCAAAAGCTTATCCCCGGTACCGGGAGCTGGTTTGGTTCTGAAACTAAATTCAATTCAGCCATCATTGGTGAAAAGCTTGCAAAAGAACTGAACATAATAAGGTACATTCTTTCAGATGAGTCGCTGTCAACCCTTGCAGCCAATGGGGTACCAGAAACCGTGATTTCAAAGCTTGTAACTTTGAAAGATGTCAGGTTTACCTCCGAAAAAAAGTTTTCAAAGACGTTTGAGGCGCTTCTCTCTTCTTCCGAAATCAAGAAATACGGGCTAAGGATAAAGGAGGCAGCATGGTCGTTCCGCGAGGGCTCGAAGATCATCCTTTCATTCCTTGATGTAAATAACATCCAGACAGGGGCAGCATTCCGTGTAAGCGGGATTTACAGGACCAACAACGATATGTTCGAGGTTTTATCGGTTTTTGTTCCGATTGAAGAGTTAAGAAAACTTACCGGGGTGAAAGAGGATACCTTTCACAGGATGATAGTCAGGCTTGACAACAATGAGCTCACGGATGAGGTCACGCCTTTAATCAGGAAAGCCCTTCCCCGGTTTGAGGTTTTGAGCTGGAAGGAAATTCAGCCAGACCTGGCAATGCTGTCGGATATGATGCAACAGATCTACGGGGTGTTTATGGCTATTATTCTTGCAGCACTGGCATTTGGCATTGTCAATACTATGCTCATGTCGGTGCTTGAACGGACGCGGGAACTGGGAATGCTCGCCGCAATCGGAATGAATCACCGAAAAACATTCATGATGATAATGCTCGAATCCGTATTCCTGTCACTTGCCGGAGGGGTTGCCGGTATGGGAATGGGTGCGGCAGTCATTGCTGCCACTGCAAAGAAAGGCATTAACCTTGTGAAGTACTCCGAAGGGATGGAGGCATTTGGTTACTCGGCGCACCTTTTCCCGACGATCGACACACAATTCTTCTTCTTAACCGCATTGCTCATTGTACTAACGGGAATCCTTTCATCCATTTATCCGGCCCGCAAGGCCTTAAAGCTGAATCCGGTTGAAGCTCTCCGAAGCGAATAAAATAACATGGAATAATCATGAAAGTAGTTGAAATCAATAACGTCCACAAGGTTTACCACGACACCGAAGTTGAGGTGAGGGCTGTAAACGGAGTCACGCTCAGCTTTGAGAAGGGTGACTTTGCAGTTATAGTCGGGCCGTCAGGCTCAGGTAAGACCACGCTTCTTAATCTTATCGGAGGCCTTGATCAGCCAACGAGTGGCGAGATCCTGGTAGCCGGCCACCGGCTTTCGGAGCTGCGCCCTTCAGAGCTTATTGACTTCAGGATGGAGCACGTCGGTTTTGTTTTCCAGTCTTATAACCTGATACCCGTCCTCACTGCAGCTGAAAATGTAGGTTTTATAATGAGCCTGCAGAACTGGTCGCGTGAAAAACGGAAAGCACGTACAGATGAGCTTCTGGAATCAGTCGGACTTGCTGACCGACACAACAGCCGGCCATCCCAGCTATCAGGAGGACAACAACAAAGGATAGCCGTGGCGCGAGCCCTGGCTGCACATCCTGAGTTCATACTGGCGGATGAGCCGACAGCCAACCTTGATTCCAAATCTGCAGAATCATTGCTCGATATAATGGAGAAGCTTAACCGTGAAGAAGAGATGACATTTATTTTTTCAACTCACGATGCAAGGGTGATGAAAAGAGCCAGGCGGGTTATCACCCTTGAAGACGGGAAAGTCGTTACTGATGAAATCAAAGAATGAAATCTGACACATCATTGGTGAGAAAATCGGTTCTGTTAATCCTGATCTCAGGTATCTGCGTTGTTTCTTTGTCACAGCAGAACCTGAAACCAATTACGGTGAGCGGATACATTACTACAATGCAAAGTGTTATGTTTGATTCGTTGTCGGGGCCTTTCCTGAACGAAAATCTTCTTCACAACAGGCTCAACTTTAAAGGGTATATCAATGAAAATCTGACTTTTGCTGCTGAATTCAGAAACCGACTCTTTACTGGCGATATGGTGCGTTTCGTCGACCTTTATCCTGAAATGATCGGAGCCGATCCAGGGTTTGTTGATATGTCGTGGAATATATTCAAAAAGCAGTCGTTTCTTTTTAACACTACTATCGACCGCCTGTGGTTCGACGTGCATTTCAATAAATTCCAGGTCACTGCCGGAAGGCAGCGTATCAACTGGGGACAGACGTTTGTCTGGAATCCAAATGACATTTTCAATGCTTACTCCTTTTTTGATTTTGACTATGTTGAAAGACCGGGCAGCGACGCCGTCCGGCTACAGTTTTTTCCCTCTTCCTCCTCAGCTGCAGAAATGGCTGTAAAAGTCGACAACGAAAATGATATTACTGCTGCCGGGCTCTTTCGCTTCAACAAGTGGGGTTACGATATTCAGTTCCTAGCAGGTTATGTTAACAGCGAGGATATTGTTATCGGGGCAGGCTGGTCAGGAGCTATCGGAAATGTGTCATTCCGTGGTGAAGGGTCATGGTTCCAGCCATGGGAAGAGTTTCCCAACAGCCTGGGGACCATCCTGTTAACTACCGGGGCTGATAAAATATTCAAGGATAATTCAATGGCCCAGGTTCAGATCATGTATTGCAACAGTCCACTTGAATTTAATGATTTCGACCTGTTCTATTCCGGAGACCTCTCCTCAAAAAACCTCGCCTTTTCAAGGTTTTCAGCTTTCGGACAATTTACCTGGGCGGCTACTCCCTTATTGAACCTTACAATTTCCGGAATGTGGTTTCCGGATCCTGACGGCTATTTTGCCGGGCCCTCAATGGATTATTCACTTGCTGAAAATGTCGACTTTTCACTTATCTGGCAACATTTCAACAGTATAATGGCAGGGGAGAGGACAAGGATCAACCTTGGTTTTCTCAGAATAAAGTACAGTTTCTAGAAATTTAATACTTTTACCCCCTCAAACCCTATTTAAAATCCCATTAATGGCACTGGTACATGAATTTGAGAAGAGCGGCAACTGGTTATTCAGAAGAAGAAGCTGGCTTCCGGTCATTCTTGTTATTACAGGTATTATAGTTATGTATCTGGCAAACAGGCAGGCGATCCTCTTCAATCTCACCGAAGAGCTGATTTGCCTGGGCATAAGCCTCTTTGGGGAGGCTGTCCGGATCTATACCGTTGGATTTGTCCCGGTAAATACCTCAGGACGTAACACCGGAGCAGGACAGATTGCGGATGAGCTGAATATGACGGGGATATATTCACTTGTCAGGCATCCTCTTTATGTAGGTAACTTTTTCATGTGGCTCGGACCTGTCCTATTCCTCAGGTCAGTTGTCTTTACGGCTTTTTTTGTGCTTGTCTATTGGATCTATTACGAGCGCATAATGTTTGCGGAAGAACAGTTCCTGAGGCGGAAGTTTGGCGATATTTATGACAAATGGTCCGAAAAAGTATTGGCTGTCATCCCAAGGGTGAAGGTATTTGTAAAGCCCTCTCTAAGGTTTTCTTTTAAAAACGTTTTAAAACGCGAGTACAACAGCTTTGTAAATATATTCCTGATTTTTACGGTACTCGACCTTTTCAGAAATTATTTCCTCTCCGAAAGGATCTACATTACCAGGGAGTGGATCTATATGTCTGTTCCCGCCGGTGTTATCTGGCTGGTCATCCGGATCATTCACAAGAAAACAGACTGGCTTAAGGTTGAAGGCAGGTAAGAACCCGATTTGCCGCGAGCCTTCAGGAGTTATATAATAGCCCTTTGTGTACCTTAGTGCTGAACTTTGTGATCCTTTGTGCCTGCCTGCCGCCTGCCTGCCGGTAGGCAGGGTTAATGGATTTATTTTTTTACCACTAAGTACACAAAGGTCTTCACCAGGGGGCACGAAGGAGATCTGCATGTGTCAGTCCCTGCTTACTCCTGTAAAGATCATAATATAATACAGCAGGGTTGCAAGCGAACCGAGAGCTGCCACGACATACGTAAATGCGGCCCATCTCAGTGCATCCTTTGCTTTATCGTGGTTCATTGACGAGGAGATCCCGGTATCTGACAGCCAGGCAAGCGCCCTCTGGCTGGCGTTGATCTCAACGGGGAGGGTCACAAAGCTGAACAGGGTGGTAAGGGCAAATATGACAATACCTGCAAGCAGAAGAGCCGGGAATGTATTGACGAGCAATATTCCCAAAAGCAGTATCCACTGTACATATTTTGAAGCAAAGCTTACAGGCGGGACAAGCTTTGATCTTAATCCAAGCCATGCATATGCTGTTGAATGCTGGACAGCGTGTCCGGTTTCGTGTGCAGCAACGGCGGCAGATGCGATACTCCTTGAACTGTAGACCTCCTGGCTGAGGTTGATAGTTTTGTTTTCGGGATTATAGTGATCGCTCAACTGGCCTGGTACACTTTGCACCTTAACATCATAAATACCATTGTCGCGAAGCATCTTTTCAGCTATTTCACGACCCGACATGCCGTTGTCGACCGGTATTTTGGAATACTTCTTAAATTTAGTTTTCAGCACCATGCTTATGATCCAGCTAAGGATCATGAATGCGATGAAGATCAGCCAGATATTCATATTTGGATTTTGTCCGTTCATAATGATTTTATTTTAAGTGTTCAATTTACCAATCAAAATTTCTGCCATTCTGTTTTCATACTCCAATTCAGGTCAATTTGTCAGAGAATTGCAAAATTAATCAAATCACGTTTAATATAACAAGGCGGTTTACTCAATTGTTATCTTTGCATTACGATGAGGCAGGCAGGACAAATATTTTCATTTATTCTTTCTCTCCCGGTTTACTTTTACAAGTTTGCCATTTCACCTCTGCTGAGGCCTTCGTGCCGGCATGTCCCGACATGTTCCCAGTTCGCTCTCGATGCGCTGAAAATCCACGGACCGGTGAGAGGCTCACTGCTTGCAATAAACAGGATACTTCGCTGCCGTCCCGGTGGTACACATGGATATGATCCGGTGCCGCGTTTCTGGATCAGGCGGTATAATTCTTCAGCCCGGCTTTTTAAAAGATACCCTGCAGTAAACAGGCTCAAAAGATAGGTTAAATCACCCCCAACCCCCATCATTTAAGTCCCCTTCAGGGCCTGCCTGCCGGTAGGCAGGGATTTAGGGGTTGATTTCTTTAGAAATTCAGCTCTTCCTTAAGATGCTGGTATCCGCTGCGGCTGACGGGAAGCTTATCCCCTGACCGGAGAACCGCAACATGATTATCCTTCCCGTAGGGTTCAATCTTATTGATCTCCTCAACCTTAACTATATATGAGCGGTGGATCCGTATGAAATCAGCTTTTGGCAGGTTATCATCATAAAACTTCATGGTTTGCTGTTTGAGAGCTTTACCGTTTGTGTGATGGATCATTACATAATCATCCTGGGCTTCAACGTACCGGATCTGCTCAACCGGGATAAGGTTGATGGCGTTTCCCTTGCGGACAACGACCCTGTTGACGGGATTAGCGGGTTCAGGCATTTTGGCAAGCAGCTGATTTGCAGGCTCCTGGTTTCCTGTACCTGAGAGGATCTTATCGATAGCCTTTTTCACTGCTTCCAGGAACCGTCGTTTTGGGAAAGGTTTTAAAAGATAATCAACAGCATTAAGCTCAAAAGCCTTTAAGGCAAACTGATCGTATGCAGTAGTAAAGATGATTTCCGGTTTTTCTGTAAGGACTTCAACAAGTTCTATGCCCGTGAGTCTGGGCATCTGTATGTCAAGGAAGACAAGGTCAGGTTTCAATTGTGAAATTGTTTTCAGACCCGAAAAGCCGTCGGAGCATTCAGCAATTAATTCAATTGAATCCAGCTCTTTCAGATAGTGTTTGATTATCTCCCTTGCCGGAGCTTCGTCCTCGATAATAATAGTCCTGATCTTTTCCATAAAATTTTTTCCAGCTGATTTCGCAGATTAAGAGGATCAAATCCAATAATTAACCTAAGTTGCTAGTTGCTTGTTGCTGGTTATTTGATAATGAGCATCATGATAGATGCAAAAATATTAAATACATTTTAACAAAATCGCTTATTGTTCTGTTAATCAACAACTAACCAGTAACAAGGAACCAGCAACTAGCAACTTGAGTTAATTAGTACCAGACAAATTTAATTATTTCCAGGGTTCTCAGGCCTCAGCCGGGATAAAAAGTGTAACTGAATAGATCCCGTTCTCTTTAGTAGTCTTTATTGATGCCCGGTTTCCGTAAAACAAATTAAGCCGTCGTGTAACATTTAATAAGCCTGTACCTGTACCTTTTACAGATGAGGGAATCAGGTCATAATTATTGCTTATGTTTATTTCAAGATAGCCCTCTTTACAGGCGATGGTTGTTTTAATGCTCACCATTTCGGTACTTTCATATACTCCGTGTTTTATTGCATTTTCGTAGAGGGGCTGCAAAAGCATCACGGGCATTTTAAGATCCAGGCAGTTTTCCCCGATGGTTTCCTCTGTTGACAGTCTGTCGCCGAACCGGACCTTCTCGATGTCGAGGTATAACATAAGGTTTTCAAGTTCACTTCTCAGCGTGACTGGTTGTTCATCTTTCTTCGAAAGGGCGTATCTCATGAATTCCGACAGTTTAATAACCATTTCCCTGGCTCTGTCGGGATCGGTAATTGTGAGTGAGCTTACCGAATTGAGGCTGTTAAAAAGGAAATGCGGATTAATTTGTGACCTCAGCATTTTAAGCTCAGTTTCCTTAACAAGACTTTCAAGGCGGGCTTCCCTGGCATTTTTTTCTGAGAGGTTAAAGAGGCTTATGAACAGATAGTACGCAAGTACGATGAGGCTGTAGATGAACACCCCTGTCCCCACCCTGTAAGGAAACGTGGCCTCCCAGTATGCCTCATAGTCAAGTGCATTTGGAAGGACCGCTGTTGTTAAGAGCTTTGTGATCAGGATCCAGAGTGTCACTGAAATCGCTCCGCTGAAAACAAGATTACCTATAATGACAGTGATTTTGCTGCCGGGAGCATTAAAGTATCTGAAGGGATACCAGAGGGAGAGGCCCACACCTGAATAAATTGCAAGAGAGATTATCCCGTCGGCAATAGCGGTGGTTGTGAATTTGCCATAGGCGTAGTAATACAAGAGCAGCTGGCCCAGCGTCATGAAGAGCCAGGCCAGCCACCATACAATCAGTCTTACTTTGTTTGAAAGTACAGGGTGTTTCATCCGGTACAGGATTTAATAACTCTTAACTTCTCCGCCTCCCAGTACGACGGCTCCCTTTATTATCAGGTGCTTTGAAGGATCAATTGTCCGTCCGGGAATTAGTTTCCGGGAATCAGTGAAGCCTCCCAGCACCGGAGTCACTTCGATGGTGACATGCCAGTCGTCCGGTACAACAATGGTAGCGCCGCCGAACACACATGCTATTTCCAGTTCTGAAATACCGGGAGCAAGTTTTGCTTTTGTAAGATCGAGCTCAATGCCGCCGAAAACAGCTGAGACCCTTCCCCCCCTGAAATTCTGGGAAACAATCTGACGCTCGCCACCGCTGAATACATTAACATAATCAATATAGTCATCCCCTAATGCCCCCTTAGAAGTGACGGTGTTCCAGCCGCGCCGCTTTGAGACTATAAATATGACACCGATAATTATGAAAATTGAGGGCCAGAACATGTTATACATATGAAATGTCTCTCTGAAGATCAAAGGGATCATGAAGAAGCCGCCAACAGCCATCACAATGACGCCTGCTGTCTTTTCTGATGCGGTTAGCGTCATAACGAGTCCGATTGCCACAAGCAGCATAGGCCAGCTGAAAATGACGTTATCAATGAACTCCGGGAAGAACCCGGTGTTTCTTATGACAAGGAATAAGCCTGCCAGAACAAGTATTACACCGATTATTACCCGGTTACTGGTAGAATGATGGTGTTCACGTAACTCCCGGTCGGCATCCTTTATCTCCCGGTTGGCATCTCTGAAATCTTGATTTGTTTCCATAATTGTAAATTTTATCAGAATTAAAGTTAACTATTCTTGTTTTTCCGTTTCAGTAAGGATGAAAAAATGAATCCCAGACCTATAAAAACGATTACTGCAGGCCAGTAAATGGATTTAATGGTTTCTGACATTTCATAGTCGAATTGATCAAGGAGAAACCATATGCCTCCTGCAATAAGCAGCAGACCTCCGGTAAACTGAAGGTTTAGAATAAGCAGCACACCAACGAAGATCATTGCTGTTTCCCAGGTAAAATAATCTCCAACATTTCCGAGCTTCAGCATATCGTTGGTGGCCACCAGCAGCGCCAATCCGAGAACAATTAGGAACAATCCGAAGCTAATCCGTGGATGATGTTCCCTTCTTTGCATAAAATGATCCCTGTTTTTCATGACTGTCTGATTACTGAATCAAAAATAAGTTATTATAAAAGAGACCGGTACAACAAATCGGTAAGTTGCGGAAATATACCGGTGGAGATGCTTATTTCGCAATTAATGTTACTTTTTTGTTGATAATTTTTTTAATTGGATAAGGATTTATATTTTTGCAGACCAAAATTTAAAGAGATGACCGAGTTATTTACGATACCGGCAGGTGGTTTAAAAGAGGGACGCCACACTTTTGATTTTGAGATTAATAAGAGGTTTTTTGACATATTTGAAGAGTCGGAAATTAAAGAGGGAGAACTTGTTGCCTTTATAGAGATCGAAAAGGGATCTGCGCATCTTGATATGGACGTAAGGATATCAGGTACAGTCAGGATTTGTTGCGACAGATGTCTTGAGATGTTCGATTTTCCGTTAGAGAGTGAGAACAGACTGCTGGTGAAATTCGGGGATACAAGAGACGATATCGATCCGGAAATTATTACAATCCCCCGTGATGAATATGATTTGGATCTTAAACAGTATTTCTATGAATTTATATATCTTGCACTCCCGATTCAGAGGATACACCCCGATGATGAAACGGGAAAAAGCACCTGCGATCCCGTTATGCTTCAGAAACTTAAGGAGCATCTGATAGAAGAGGAAATCAAGATCGATCCCAGGTGGGATGAATTAAAGAAACTGATGAACGATAATTAAAAAAGAATAAAATGGCACATCCAAAACACAAACATTCCAGTACCAGAAGAGATAAACGGAGAACACATTATAAGGCAACAGCTCCTACAACAGGTACATGCTCAAACTGCGGATCCACAATCCAGTATCACAGGGTATGCCCTGAATGCGGATTTTACAGAGGCAAGCTTGCGGTTGAGAAGAAGGCGACTGCCTGATCGCGGTAATTTAATCTTAATAAAGATGAATATTGGCATCGATGTTATGGGGGGTGATTTTGCCCCCGATGCGATTATTGAAGGTTCAGTCGATTCCCTGAAGAATATCTCCACCGATGAAACAATCGTCCTGTTAGGTGATGAAAGAGTTATTCTGGGGAAGCTTCGGGAGATGAATGTCACTCATTCATCGTTTAAGATTATTCATACCTCGCAGGTGATCGAAATGGGGGATCATCCTGCAAAAGCATTCTCACAGAAGAAAGACTCAAGTATCGCTGTTGGCTACGGAATGCTTAAGGATGGTTCGCTCGACGGATTTTGCAGCGCGGGTAATACAGGAGCCATGCTCGTGGGAGCCAGCTATACGGTAAATGTTATACCGGGAGTTTTCAGGCCTGCCCTTGCAACAATACTCCCATGTATAGACGGACGCGATTCCGTAATACTGGATGTGGGATTAAATCCCGATTGTAAACCTGATGTGCTGTTGCAGTATGGGATCCTCGGTTCGCTTTTTGCAAAATTTGTTCTCAGGATTGATAATCCGAGTGTCGGATTGTTGAATATCGGGGAAGAAGAAACGAAAGGGACACCGGCCGTTAAGGCGGCATATGAATTAATGAAGGAATATCCCGGCCTTAATTTTGCCGGTAATATCGAAGGGCATGCCCTGTTCCACGAAAGTATGACTGATGTGGTGGTTTGTGATGGTTTTGTAGGAAATATAGTTCTTAAACAAGCTGAAGCGTTGTATTTTCTTCTTAAGAAAAGAAATATGACCGACTCGTTTTTTGACAGGTTTAATTTTGAAAATATCGGCGGCACCCCAATAGTTGGTGTTAATGCCAATGTGGTTATAGGTCATGGTATTTCAAAAAGGAAAGCTATAATGAACATGATCCTGCAGACAAGGAATGTTGTACGTGCCAACCTGGCGCAAAAGATTATTGAAGCTATTTAATTATGGGAAAAGTACGGGCTGCTATTACGGGCATAAACGCCTGGGTTCCGGAATACAGACTCACTAACAATGAACTGTCAAGGATGGTTGATACCTCCGACGAATGGATCATGCAGAGAGTCGGGATAAAGGAAAGAAGGATTCTGAAGGGAGAGGGTTTAGGTAGCTCTGATCTGGGTGAAAAGGCTGTGACAGGATTGCTGGAGAAGACCAATACGTCACCTGATGAAATAGATCTCCTTATCTGTTGCACTGTAACTCCCGATATGGCATTTCCCGCAACGGCAAACATTATTTCGGATAAGGCCGGAATTAAAAATGCTTTCAGCTTTGACCTTAATGCAGCATGTTCAGGTTTTCTGTTTGCTTTACAGACTGGCGCAGCATACATCGAGACAGGCAGATTTAAGAAAGTAGTCATCGTAGGAGCAGATAAAATGTCGTCTATAACCGATTATGCCGACCGTACCACCTGTCCTTTGTTCGGTGACGCTTCCGGGGCTGTTCTGCTTGAACCTACTACTGAGGACACCGGAATAATTGATTATATCTTCCATGTTGACGGATCAGGGCGCAAATATCTTCATCTGAAAGCCGGAGGATCTGTTAAACCGTCGTCTCATGAAACAGTTGATGCACGTGAACATTACATTTACCAGGAAGGCCAGAGTGTCTTTAAGTTTGCTGTTGTAAATATGGCTGATGTGGCGGCTGAGATCATGGAGCGTAATAACCTGAAATCAGAAGATATCGCATGGCTGGTTCCACACCAGGCTAACCTCAGAATTATTGAAGCAACCGGGCGAAGAATGGGACTCCCTCCCGAGAAGGTAATGATAAATATCCAGAATTACGGAAATACCACTACGGCAACTGTTCCATTATGCATCTGGGAATATGAATCCAGGCTGAAAAAGGGTGATAAGTTGATACTTGCCGCTTTCGGAGGTGGCTTTACATGGGGCTCAATCTACCTGAAATGGGCATACGATCCCAAATAGAGGAGATTTTAGGACGTTAGAATTTTATTTTTCTTAGCAATACTTTTTATTTTTATGAGTTATTATGTTTGAAACTAAAAACTCGGATAAAATGGGAAAATTCAATGAGACTGACACTACAGCTATAAATCTCATAAGTAATGGAACCGAAATAATTGGGGATATTAAATCAGGCGGTGATATCCGGATTGACGGCACCCTTACAGGAAACCTTGACACCAAGGGGAAGGTGGTAATAGGTCCTACCGGAAAGGTTAAAGGCGAGGTTAACTGCAAGAACTCCGAAGTATCGGGAATTGTAGATGGTAAAATCTGCGTTGGCCAGCTGCTCAACCTGAAAGTCTCATCGAAAATAATCGGGGAGATAGTAACTTTTAAGCTTTCAATTGAACCTGGTGCCAAATTCACAGGCACGTGTAAAATGAGCGAAACCGAAAATAATGAAGGCGCCTCTTCCACAAAAGGAAAAGAACCAGAAAAAGCTTCCGGAAAATAAGGGAAGAAAGGGAATACAGGATTTTGCAAAGTATTCAGGCCTGGCATTCCAAATGATAGCCATAATACTGGTCATGACCTGGATCGGTACCAAACTTGACAAATATTTAAGTCTTAACACTCCAATCTTTACTGTTATTTTCTCACTTCTTGGTGTATTTGCCGCCATTTACACATCACTCAGAGACTTTCTAAAGTAATACCAACTGTTGGAAACAATTAAAAGGTTTATATTCAGCTTTGTATTACTCGTTTCCCTGGTACTTGTTTCCGGTTACCTTCTTTCTGAAGTTGTTTCCGGAATTAAATTTGGTGATGTTCCTCTCCTGACGCTCTTCTTTTCGGTAATAACCCTGCTTTCACTTTATATTTTTTTCAGGGGAAGAAATAAGGAACCCGGGAGTCAGACCATGCATATTTTTGTCGCTGTAAGTATTAAGTTAGTGCTTGAATTATTTCTTGCTCTTATCTGGTTTTTTATTCTTAAAAAAAATGGGACTCCCTCGATTTTATTATTTTTTGTGCTATATTTAGCCTTCTCTTTGTTTTCAATATTTTACATGTTGAACTCATTGAAAAACAAATCTTTATAAAGTAAACCTGATTTGAAAACGCGACCTTTGGCAAGTATTCTGGCTCTCATTCTGCTTTTCATGTTCAGTGGTCCGACTCAGGCCAGGCAGGAAAATGTAAGCGGGGAAGCTGAAGAAGAATTTGATGCAAGTTCATTTATCCTTGAACATATTGCCGATTCACACGAATGGCATCTCCTTACAAAGAAAAATGGCGAAAGCCTGGCAATTTACCTGCCTGTTATCCTGTATTCAAAAGAGAAGGGACTTGATATCTTCTCTTCAAAAAAACTTTCTCACGGGCATGAATACAAAGGATATAAGCTTGAAGAGGAAGGGGAATTAAAAGGTCTCGATAGTAAACGTAAACCAGGACGGTTCAATAAATGAGGAAAAGTTACCGCTTGACTTTTCAATGACAAAAACCGTAATGGGTTTGCTTGCTGCAGCCCTGCTTGGCTTGTGGGTATTTATTGCATTGTCCCGTTCCTATAAAAGAACAGGGATAAGTCATCCGAAAGGTATGCAGAGTTTTCTGGAACCGATTATTTTGTTTGTCCGCGATGATATAGCAGTTCCGAATATAGGTGAACACAAGTATGAGAAATACATGCCCTATCTCCTTACGGTGTTTTTCTTCATTCTCCTGAATAACCTGTTTGGGATGATCCCCTTTCCTCCTCCTTTTGGAGCAAATGTTACAGGGAATATTGCTGTTACAATGGTTTTGGCTCTGTTCACCTTTTTTATAACACAGTTCAGCGGCAACAAGCACTACTGGAAGGATATTTTCGCAACTCCGGGGGTGCCGTTCTGGCTGTTGCCTATTTTAATACCGGTTGAGATCATCGGGATATTTTCAAAACCCTTTGCACTGATGATCCGACTCTTTGCAAACATTGTGGCAGGCCATATTATCATTCTCAGCCTTGTTTGCCTTATCTTTATTTTTAAATCGCTTGGTGTAGCCCCGGCTTCTATTTTTATGGTGATATTCATGGATTGCATTGAACTTTTTGTTGCATTCCTTCAGGCATATGTCTTTACTTTGCTGTCAGCCCTGTTCATCAGCCTGGCAGTAAAGGAAGAACATAGTTAACTTTTATTGTTTAACTAAAAACCAGTTATTATTATGACAGGTACTATGGCAGCAGTTGGAGCAGGTCTTGCGGTAATAGGCGCAGGACTTGGTATCGGTAGAATCGGCGGTTCGGCAATGGATGCAATTGCAAGGCAGCCCGAGGCCACCTCGAAAATACAAACAGCCATGATCATAGCTTCAGTCCTTATTGAAGGAGTAGCTCTGTTTGCAGTGGTTGTTGCTCTTATTGCAAAGTAAATGAACCGGAGCGCTGCAACGGTTGGTTGCAGCGTTTCTTTTTTACAAACATTTAAATTATCACATATGGTATTATTGGCAAACAGTCTGACAACCCCTGCAATAGGTCTGGTATTCTGGACAACAATAATCTTCATTATGTTCTTTCTGGTACTGAAAAAGTTCGCCTGGAAACCAATTCTCAATGCCGTAAAAGCACGGGAAGAGATGATCAAGGGGGCGCTTGCATCGGCTGAAAAAGCAAGGAAGGAAATGCTGAAGCTCCAGAGCGACAACGAAACTATTCTGCGGAAAGCAAGGGAAGAGCGTGAAGGAATACTTAAGGAAGCAAGGGATGTGCGCGATAAGCTCATCGCTGAAGCAAAGGGAAAAGCAACGGAAGAGGCTGAAAAACTTGTAGTGAAAGCAAGGGCAGGTATCGAAAGGGAAAAGATGAAAGCCCTCGAGGATATCCGCGAGCAGGTTGCATTCCTGTCAGTTGAGATTGCTTCAAAACTTCTCGGGGAAAAACTCGGGACCAGCGGGGAACAACAAAAGCTCATTAATAACTACCTGAAGGAGATAGATCAAAATAAGAATTAAGGGGCATATCGTAAATGAATCAAAGCAAAATATCGGTAAGGTATTCAAGAGCTCTTTTCGAATCCGCTCTTGAACAAAAGGTAATAGAAAAGGTCTATCAGGATATGATCTTTATCGCGGAAGTATGCAGGCTTCCGGAGGTGAGGGAAGTACTGACAAGCCCTGTTATTGTACCTTCAAGGAAAGGCAAAATACTTCATAAAATTTTCGGCAGCGATCTTCAGAAGCTTACCCTTTCACTTATCGACCTTACCGTAAAAAATGGGAGGGAAAGTTCGATACCTGCAATTGCCAGGGTTTTCATCCATGAAACAATGAAATATAACGGGATAAGGGAAACTGTTCTTACTACAGCCGTAAAGGCTGGTCCTTCTGTAAAAAAACAGGTCACCGATATCGTTACAGATCTTTTTAAAACAAAAATTGACCTGAAGGAAAAAGTCGACGCAAGCATAATTGGTGGCTTTATCCTTAAGATCGGTGACAACTATTATGACGCCAGCCTCAGGAACAAGCTCCGCAAAATTAAGAAAGAGTTCAGCATTGGAGCCATAGGAACCCAGTAGGCGAAAAACAACTAAAACGGACAGATTTATAAGAATACAAGATATGGGAAACATTAAACCAGCAGAAGTTTCAAAAATACTCAAACAGCAACTTGATGGCATTAAAACCGGCGTGGAACTCGAAGAAGTCGGGACCGTACTTGAAGTTGGCGATGGTATTGCGCGTATTTACGGACTCTCAAATGCGGAATCAAATGAACTTATTGAATTCGAAAACGGTATTGAAGCAATTGTCCTGAACCTGGAGGAAGACAACATTGGTGCGGTATTACTTGGACCGACTGAAGAAATAAGCGAGGGCGATATTGTAAAAAGAACAGGAAGAATAGCTTCAATCGGGGTGGGCGAAGGTCTTTTGGGCCGGGTCATCACCACAACAGGCCAGCCTCTTGATGGCAAAGGTCCGATCGAGGGTGAGCTATTTAATCTTCCGTTGGAAAGAAAGGCTCCGGGAGTTATTTTCAGGCAGCCTGTCAAGCAACCACTTCAGACCGGAATTAAAGCCATCGATGCAATGATCCCGATAGGCAGGGGTCAGCGTGAACTTATTATCGGTGACCGTCAGACAGGCAAAACAGCAATTGCAATCGACACGATAATTAACCAGAGAAGTAATTTTAAAAGCGGTAAACCGGTCTATTGCATTTATGTTGCCATAGGTCAGAAGGGCTCTACAGTTGCCAATATTGCAAAGACGCTTGAAGAAAATGGCGCTCTTGAATATACGGTTATAGTTCTGGCAACAGCCTCCGATCCCGCGGCCTCCCAGTTTTATGCTCCCTTCGCAGGTGCGGCCATCGGTGAGTATTTCCGCGATACGGGACGTGATGCCCTGATAATATATGACGACCTGTCGAAACAGGCTGTCTCCTACAGGGAGGTCTCTCTTCTTCTGCGCCGTCCTCCGGGTCGTGAAGCTTATCCCGGAGATGTGTTCTACCTTCACTCACGGCTTCTTGAACGGGCTGCCAAGATCATTGAATCGGATGAAGTCGCCAAACATATGAACGACCTTCCTGAATCGATAAAGCACCTTGTCAAAGGCGGCGGCTCACTTACCGCACTGCCAATAATTGAAACACAGGCGGGCGACGTCTCAGCCTATATTCCCACCAACGTAATCTCCATCACCGACGGACAGATATTTCTCGAATCGAGCCTTTTCAACTCAGGAGTACGCCCGGCAATTAACGTCGGGATCTCGGTATCGAGGGTGGGAGGCAACGCCCAGGTTAAAGCGATGAAAAAAATCGCCGGCACCCTTAAAGTAGATCAGGCTCAATACCGTGAACTTGAAGCATTCTCAAAATTCGGATCAGACCTTGATGCCTCCACGATGGCTATCCTGAACAAGGGAGCGAAAAACGTCGAGATACTGAAACAGGGCCAGTATGCACCGGTACCTGTTGAAAAACAGATTGCGATCATATATTGCGGAACCATGGGCCTTCTCAAGGATGTGCCCGTAAATAAGGTGAAGGAGTTTGAAAGCGAATATATAGAGTATCTGGAGCTGAAACACCAGAATATTCTCGACCTGTTAAAGGAAGGAACACTTAACAATGATATCACAAAGGTTCTTGAAAAAGTAGCTTCCGACCTTGCCGGGAAATACAAACTCTGACCCGGATAGTAGTTAAATTTTATCCTGATGCCGAATTTAAAAGCTATACGAACAAGGATCACCTCCGTTAAGTCCACAAAGCAGATCACCTCAGCGATGAAGATGGTTGCCGCTGCCAGGTTGAGAAAAGCACAGGACAAGATTGTCAGGCTGAGGCCTTATGCAGCCAAACTTCATGAGATTCTTGTCAGCCTGTCACAGAGCCTTGCCGATTCAGAAGTTCCAAATATTTACAGCAGGACGGCTGCTTCCGAAAAAATCCTTATTGTGCTGATCACTTCCAACAGGGGCCTGTGTGGAGCATTCAATTCCAATGTAATAAAAGAAGCCAGAAGAGTCACCCTTGAAAAATACCCGGACCAGTATAAAAAGGGCAGCCTTCAGTTCCTTGCTATCGGCAAGAAAGGATATGATTTTTTGAAGAAACAGACGGTAAATCTGGCTGGTGAGAAGAATGAGCTTCTCAATGATCTTTCCTTCGAAAAGGCATCCCTGTTAGCCGAGGAGATAATGAAGAAGTTTATAACCGGAGAGTTTGACAGGGTTGAAATAATTTATAATCAGTTTAAAAATGCTGCTGTTCAGTATGTGACAGATGAAGTGTTTCTGCCCGTCGAAGCCGGATCCGGAGATAAAGGTAAAGCAAATTCTTCTGTTGACTATATTTATGAACCAACAAAGGAAGGAATTGTACAGGAACTGATCCCAAAGTCGCTGAAGATACAATTTTATAAATCAGTTCTCGACTCCTTTGTTGCTGAAAATGGCGCAAGAATGACTGCAATGCATAAGGCTACCGACAACGCTACTACAATGATTCGGGATCTGACATTGCAATATAACAAAGCACGACAGGCTGCGATTACAAATCAGATACTTGAAGTTGTCAGTGGCGCTGAAGCCCTGAAAGGATAAAAATTAAAACACGAATGTATAATCAATCCGAACTAAAGAAAATCGTCAATAAGGCATTGGTCAACCTTTCGTTTAATACAGAATCGGAGAAGCTTATCGACCCTGTAAAGTACATTCTTTCAATTGGAGGGAAAAGGCTGCGACCTGTGCTGGCCCTTATGTCGTGCAATCTTTTCAGCGACAAGATCGATGATGCGATAATTCCTGTTACAGGCCTTGAGATCTTTCATAATTTTACGCTTGTTCATGATGACATTATGGACAGAGCCCAGGTAAGAAGAGGTTTTACAACGGTCCACAACAAATGGAATATCAACCAGGCTATTCTCTCGGGGGATGTAATGGCCTTTATTACGAATGATTGCTTCCTTCAGTCTCCTGCCCCGTTAATGCTGAAGGTATTCCGGATCTTTAATAAGGCAGCCGTTGAAGTTTGCATAGGGCAGCAGCTTGATATGGATTATGAAAAAGCCTCAATCGTGTCGCACGAGGAGTACCTGCGGATGATTGAACTTAAAACTGCCACCCTCATCGCGGCATCGCTAAAGATAGGAGCAATTTTCGGAGGTGCTGAGGACAGCGATGCCGAGTTGCTTTATGAGTTCGGTAAAAACCTGGGTTTGGCGTTTCAGATGCAGGACGATCTGCTGGATACCTATGGCGACGTAAAAGTGTTCGGGAAGATCTCGGGCGGCGATATTGTAGCAAGCAAAAAGACCTTTCTCTACATTAAAGCGATGGAAATTGGTACCTCCGCGCAAAGGAAAAAACTTCAGAAGGAATACCTGGACGGAGAAATTGAACCTGAGACAAAAGTTAAGGCAGTCATTGAGATTTATGATCAGCTGAACATAAAGTCCATTACGGATAATCTGACAAATGAATATTTCAAGGCAGCCCTTGGTTTTCTTGAAAAAACGAATGTGCCCCCCGAAAGGAAAGATGAACTTGTACAGGTCACCGGGTCCCTGGTAGGGCGTGACCAATAACTCAGCCGGACCTTAATTATGTAATCCCGAAACAGAAACAGATATTAAAATTGAACTTTTTTTAAAATAACAAGGATTTATGGCAAAACTTAAAGGGAAGATCAGCCAGATAATAGGACCGGTTGTTGATGTATCGTTTGACAGACAGGGTTCTGATTTGCCTGATATTTATCATGCCCTTGAAATTAAGAGGGATGACGGAAACGTGCTTGTAGTGGAGTGTCAGCAACATATCGGAGAAAACACTGTAAGGACAATAGCCATGGACTCAACCGACGGATTGAGGAGAGGTATGGAAGTTATTGCGACCGGAGCCCCCATCACAATGCCAATCGGGGAACAGGTAAAAGGCCGTCTTATGAATGTTACCGGGGAAGCAATCGACGGCATAGGCAAGCTCGACAAGAAGGGGGGTTATCCTATCCATCGAAAGCCACCCAAATATGATGAGCTTTCTACCGAAAAAGAAGTGCTTTATACTGGAATTAAAGTTATAGACCTCATTGAACCGTATTCAAAGGGAGGCAAGATTGGACTCTTCGGAGGAGCAGGAGTTGGTAAAACTGTTGTCATCCTAGAGCTTATTAATAACATTGCAAAAGCCTACTCAGGTCTGTCAGTGTTTGCCGGCGTTGGTGAACGGACAAGAGAGGGGAACGACCTTCTGCGTGACATGCTCGAAGCCGGCGTCATAAATTATGGCCCTGATTTTCTTGAAAATATGAACTCGGGAGGATGGGACCTTTCTAAAGTTGACATGGCATCTCTTAAGGAATCAAAGCTGGCCCTTGTTTTCGGTCAGATGAATGAGCCTCCGGGTGCAAGGGCCAGGGTTGCGCTTTCCGGCCTTTCGGTGGCAGAGAATTTCAGGGATGGTGATGGAAAGAGCGGTGGAAGGGATATTCTTTTCTTCATGGACAATGTTTTCCGGTTCACTCAGGCCGGATCCGAGGTTTCTGCACTTCTCGGCCGGATGCCTTCAGCTGTTGGTTATCAGCCGACACTCGCAACCGAGATGGGAGTAATGCAGGAGAGGATCACTTCAACGCGCCATGGTTCCATAACTTCTGTCCAGGCAGTCTATGTACCTGCCGACGACCTTACCGACCCTGCACCTGCAACGACATTCGCCCACCTCGATGCCACGACGGTATTAAGCCGTAAGATCTCCGAGCTTGGAATTTACCCTGCCGTCGATCCGCTCGATTCCACATCCAGGATCCTTGCTGCCAATATTGTTGGGGAAGCCCACTATAACTGCGCTCAGAAAGTCAAAGAGTTACTTCAGAGGTATAATGAACTCCAGGATATTATTGCAATCCTTGGAATGGATGAACTCTCGGAAGAGGATAAGCTTGTTGTGCACCGTGCAAGAAGGGTGCAGAGATTCCTGTCACAGCCTTTCCATGTTGCCGAGCAGTTTACCGGAATAAAGGGAGCGCTGGTTTCAATTGATGACACTATAAAAGGCTTCAATATGATCCTTGACGGAAAAGTCGACCAATATCCCGAATCGGCATTTATGCTGGTTGGAACTATTGAAGATGCCATAGAAAAAGGGGAGAAGATACTTGCGCAGTCGAAATGATCCGAGTTGCGGGTTTCAGGTTGCAGGTTGCAGGTTGGAAAGAATAAATAACATGTAACATGCAACGTGCAACGTGCAACATGCAACATGCAACCAGTTCAAATAAAGAAAGATGAAGATTGAGATCATAACACCTGACCGGAAAGTGTATGAGGGGGAGATTAAATCGGTAAGGGTTCCCGGTAAAAAGGGATCCTTCCAGGTTTTGAAGGACCATGCCCCTATTATTTCGACACTTGAAAAAGGATCTGTCATAATTGTTGATCAGTCAAATAAAGAGATTGTTTATGAGATCGACGGTGGCGTAGTTGAAGTCAAAATGAATAAAATAATCCTTCTTGCCGAATCGGTTAGCTAAAAGGACCTGTTATGACACCATCTGAATTCCGGAAATACGCCCATGAACTTGTCGATTGGATGGCCGGCTATATGGAAAACGTTGAAAAATATCCGGTCAAATCGCAGTTAAAACCAGGTGAGATCTTTAAAAGGCTTCCGGGCAGCCCCCCGTTAAAGCCTGAACCTTTCGGGGCTTTTATGAAGGACCTTGAAGAGATAATCATGCCGGGGATCACTCATTGGCAGAGTCCTAATTTTTTTGCCTATTTCCCCGCCAACACCAGTCCTCCGTCAATACTGGCTGATATGATAATTTCCACACTGGGTGCCCAGTGCATGATATGGGAAACGTCGCCCGCTGCCGCCGAGCTTGAGGAAAAGATGATGATCTGGCTGAGGGACCTGATAAACCTCCCGGCTTACTTTGAGGGCGTTATTCAGGATACAGCTTCCACATCCACACTTGCGGCTATTCTCACAGCAAGAGAGAAGATAACGGACTTCAGGATAAACAATGAAGGCGCTGAAAATGCAGGGACACTCAGGGTCTATTGTTCCGAACAGACACATTCTTCAGTCGACAAAGCCGTAAAGATAAGCGGCATTGGCAAGACAAACCTTGTTAAAATCGGAGTGAGGGATGACTTCTCGATGGATGCCCCTAAGCTGAGGCAGGCCGTTGAAAGCGATATAAACAAGGGTTTTCACCCGTGTTGCGTTATTGCGACCTTAGGCACTACCGGAACCACTGCTGTTGATCCTTTAATGGCAATAGGAAAGATATGCTCGGAATATAGCATCTGGCTTCACGTTGATGCAGCGATGGGCGGTACAGCGCTTATTCTCCCAGAATTTCAATGGATGCTCGACGGCAGGGAGTATATCGACTCTCTGGTCTTTAACCCTCATAAGTGGATGTTTACCGGCTTTGACTGTTCAGCGTTTTTTATCAGGCAACCTGAACTCCTGATTAAGACTTTTGAGATCCTTCCCGATTACCTGAAAACCAGGACCAGGGGAAAAGTAAACGATTACCGCGATTGGGGAGTGCCGCTTGGAAGGAGATTCAGGGCATTAAAGCTATGGAGCGTTATACGGATGTACGGTGTTGAAGGACTTCGCGAGAAAGTCAGGTGTCATATCAGGATAGCTTCCGACCTGGCTTTAAATATATCGCATGAGCCTGATTTTGAGATTCTTGCGCCTGTTGTTATAAACGTAGTCTGCTTCCGTTACAAACCGGCATCAGTAACTGAGGAAGAGATCAACAGGCTGAATGAAGTTCTGAACCACAAGCTAAACGACAGCGGAAAGATCTACCTGACCCATACCATAATTGAAGGGAAATACACCCTCCGTATGGTAACCGGCCAGACAAACGTGACAATGGAACATGTTACCAGGGCGTGGGAACTCATAAAGATTACAGCCAGAAATCTTTAGCCGTCAGCAGGTCAGATCTTTCACCTTCCGATACTCATTCCGAAAAGATCAATATTGAACAGCACCTTAAAATAGGGCATCTGGTCTAATTGACGCCATGAAGCCTGAATTCCTGAAGAGATCATAAAAGGCATCCTGAAGAGATAAAAATCTGTTACCAGCTCTACTCCGAACGATGTGAACTTTTCAGTATAATTATGATGTTCCGTTGTTTCATTCCATTGCCCCAATGAATCTAACCGGGAAATAAAGACATAATTGTCTGTCCCCCGGGTGATGTCGTAGAAGAGATCTGCACGGATCCTCGGGAGGTATAAAATACTCCCTAAATTAAAGTCGGGGTAAGCAACCGGTAAAAAATAATCAATCGAACCATACTGAAGTTCCATTGGTATAATATCCACATAGTAGGGATCATCGTTCAGGGTTCTGGCTCCGATATAACCTCTTGAAAAAGAAGTCCTGTTATCCAGAATGAACTTTTCAGGGACCTGTTTTTCAGCCTCAATGCGTAATCTAAAGCCCTGGTCTCTTATAAAACCCGGGAAATAAAATGCGCTTCTGACAGTTGAAACGTGTCCGAAAAGTTCTTTATCAGATGGGTAAAATGAGCGGCTTACATCAAGAACCTGCCCCCATCCCGGATAAATGTCACGAACCGCCTGTCTGCTGAAGTTTGAAATGTAAATTCTTCCCGTGACCTGATTTTGAAGGTTATCGTAAGCCCCCTTTTCCCTCAGATAGATGTAGTTATTCTGTATTTTTGATGTCGCTGAGAGGTAAAGGCTTTGTGAAAAACGTCCTCCCCGGAAAAATAATGGAAGGGATATGGTATTTGCCAGATCATATCCGGCTTTAATAACATCAGGATCCGGCACTGATTCCGGGGGTCCCAGTTTTTCAACAGCCGGTTTGTGACCGTAGTCTAACCTTGTTTCCAGTGGGAGGTACCAGCCTGCCCATTTTATTCCGGTATGGAACATGTGCCTGTTATCCGAGTATTCATAGCCGATTGTTGATATCAGGGTGCTGAGGTTATTCTGGGTCGCAAGTGTAAACCCAGGCCTGATTGTTGTCGGGTCTGATTTCACCGCTTCGAGGTCAGCATAGAACGGCATCCAGCTGTGAAACCTGAAGAGGTGCTGCCATTTTCTGTATGGTCTGGGATTGTACACCTGATCAGAAACAGCCTTTGGCTGATATGGAACCGGTTTGAACCTGTTGATCAGATAGGATGAGGCAGCAGGTTTGATAACCACATTTTCAGGAAGAGTTGTATGGCAGATGTTGTTCCCGCTTGAAGAATAGTCTGCAAAAAGTAATGAATATCCTCTTACGTTAAGGTCGCTTACCCCGAACCTTGAATTTGTAAGCGGAACGACTCTCTTATCGGGTTTAAGAAGCCATACATTGTCAGTACCCAGGTAAGAGCTGATAAAAAAGAGGGAGTCATTTCTGAGAAAGGTTGACTGCAGGTCGTTGTTGTCGGGTTCTATAAGGGTTATCCAGCTTTTATCTGTCATTTTGTAACACATGATGCCTTCTCCCTGATGTGTTAAGGAAATAACAGTAACATTTTTGCCGGTTTCGTCCCATTGGGGGCGTTGGAGATAAGCGTTTCCGGGGGAGGGTATACTCCGGAGGATGTCACCGTTCCAGGAATCGAGGATAACAAGGTTGTTTTTGTTTTCGATGGTGTTTTCGGCTGCGGCAATGAAGTTACCGTCGGGCGAAATGGATGCCGACATGTACCGTGTTTTAACTGAAAGTTGCCGGGTTGAGCTCTTTTTCAGATCGTGCATCTTAATCACAGACCAGGATCTGTTTTCCCATCTTGGATCGTTATGGGTCTCAACCCATATAAGCTTGCCCTTTGCAAATGAAATGAACCATGGATAGCCATTACCCGGAACATAAATCCGTTTTTCTGACCTCAATGAGGGATTAATAAGAACGAATGAAGGAGTATCCGACAAGGAAGTTTTGACAGCAATAATACTATCCCGGCCTGCAACTACAGGGGAATAGTAATTAATATATTGAGCTCCCTTAGGAGGGCTGAATTCTTCATAAGATTCGCTTCCGGATCCCTTATCGGCGGCCTCCCAGAGCGTTTTAAGAGTATCGAAAGTTTCCCTGAAAAGCTTTTTCTTGGTAAGGCCGGCATTTCCGGTTAAGCTGATGTTTACAGGATTTATTGTAAAAGGGGCATTGGCTGTATACCTTAGCGCCTTTTTCCAGAGACTGGAATCATAATTTGCATATGACCATGCCATCATCTGGAAACCCGACTGATAATGATCAGGAACGAAGTCCCTGAACGATCCGTTTACGATCTTATCATATTTGTACATCCTACTTCTTTCAAGCGCTATGGCTTTCAGCTGTTTCTGGAATGAAGGCGCCCTGCCCCGTCCCGATCCTGTAAGAACTGATTCTGAAAAAACGGCATCGCCTTCAAGGAACCAAAGCGGAAGCAGCGATGATACCACTCCCGGAAATTGCTGTCCTAATAAAAATGACATTGCTTTGGTAAATCCTTTATCAAGGCTTTCCATCTGCAGCACATGTGTGAGTTCGTGAATAGCCAGCTGCGTGTCGGGATCCAGCGGGATGGAATTCTGCTCCGGAGTGGGGTATAATTCCATCCTGCTTGGCGCCCAGGCAACATAACCATTTGATGCAGTAGTATAGTTATGGATGATAACCGGAATTTTGAACTTTCTATCCGGGTATAGAGTTGTCAGCTTTGAATATGCATCATCAAGCGACCTGGCAAAATTTATCCCCTGCTGACCATAGGATTTTGGGTAGATAACCGTAAAACGGCCGGTTTTTATCTGAAGCCACTTCAACGACCCGGGATCCTGACCCGTATCATAGTACTGAGCAGAAGCAACTGACGCGGTAATCAGACAAAAAAACCACAAAAGAATCTGCCTGGATCTCATTGAAAAATAATTTTTCAAATTTAGTAAAATAAGTGACCGGAGTAAACCGGGTTCTGGTTTGAAAAAATTGACTAATTTCGGCGTTTGATCTTGCATATAAGACTCTGAACAAATACAATTCCTGACCGATGAAGCAATACAGGTTAATAAACAACATAGCAGGATGGGCTGTTTTTACAATTGCGGCTGTTACCTATCTGTTAACAATTGAGCCGACAGCAAGTTTATGGGACTGTGGTGAATATATTGCATCCGCCTTCAAACAGGAGGTCGGACATCCTCCCGGAAACCCCGTATTTATGGTGATGGCCAGGTTCTTTACTCTTTTTGCGGGGGGAAATACAGCGCATGTTGCCGCTATGGTTAATTCAATGTCGGCGCTCGTAAGTGCGTTTACAATTCTCTTTCTGTTCTGGACAATAACTCACCTTGCAAGAAAGATCATTATTAAGGATGAATCCGATTTCGCACCGGGGAAAATGGCTGCGGTTATTTCTGCAGGTGTTACCGGAGCTCTTGCATTTACTTTTTCCGATTCATTCTGGTTCTCCGCTGTTGAGGGAGAGGTGTATGCAAGCTCATCACTTTTTACAGCAGCTGTTTTCTGGGCTATACTTAAATGGGAAGATGTTGCCGACGAAGAGTACGCGAACAGATGGCTTATCCTGATCGCTTTCCTCATGGGCCTCTCGATAGGTGTACATCTGCTTAATCTCCTGGCACTGCCCGCAATTGTTCTTGTTTTTTACCTGCGGAAACATGATTTTACCTGGAAGGGCTTTCTGATCTCATTAGGGATATCGTTTCTGTTGCTTGCACTCCTGATGTTTGGAATTATGCCCGGGGTTGTTACGATCTCATCAAAGCTGGACCTGTTTTTTGTGAACACGCTTGGATTGCCCCCAAACAGCGGAATGATTTTCCACTCTTTGCTTTTGACCACCCTGTTTGTGGTGGCAGTCAGAACATCCTTGTCATCTAATGACAAAACCAGGAATGCGGTCTTTTCAGTGGGAGCAATGATGCTTACGGGAATATGGGTAATTTCAGGTTCTGCATTCCTGAATCTGTTGATGCTCGCCGCAACCGCCTGGTTTATCTGGTATATTGCAGGCAGGGACAGGGTGGTCCTGAATACAATCCTGACCGCCACTATGATGATAATGATTGGCTATTCAACAAATGCAATAATTGTGATACGAGCCACTGCAAATCCTCCACTTAATGAAAACCAGCCTGAGAATCCGTTCAGCCTGCTTTACTTCCTGAACAGGGAGCAATATGGCGAAAGGCCGCTTTTCCGTGGACCCTATTTCAATGCTCCGGTAACTGATTATAAAAACGGCAAGCCTAAATACGTACTTGAGAACGGGAAATATAAGATAAGCACCTATAATCTGGAGCGTGAGTATGATCCAAGATTTATTACCCTCTTCCCGCGTATGTGGAGCGATCAGGGCGAACATGAGGCGATATATAAAGAATGGGGAAAGGTAAAAGGGACCCCTCTAACTGTCACAACACAGTCGGGTGAAAAGGAAATAATAAGGAAACCGAAGTTCGGGGAGAACCTGAGGTTCATGTTCTCTTACCAGTTCGGGTATATGTATTTCAGGTATTTTATGTGGAATTTCTCAGGCAAGCAAAACGATACCCAGGGAAGCGGTGGTGCTGTTAACGGGAATTGGATAACGGGATTACGATTCCTTGATGAACCCAGGGTCGGATCACCGGATCTTCCCCCGGGAATGGATAAGGATACCTCCCGGAATAAATATTACCTGTTGCCTTTCATTCTGGGATTGGCAGGCATCTTTTACCAGGTGAACCGTGATTACAAAAACTGGTGGGTGATATTTCTCCTGTTCCTTATGACTGGTGCTGCAATCATCTTTTATCTTAATCAATACCCGAATCAGCCAAGGGAGAGGGATTATGCATATACAGGTTCGTTTTATTTCTTTGCTGTCTGGATAGGGCTTGGAGTGCTGGCTGTTTACGAAGGCCTTTCAAAGCTTACAGGAGGGAAGATAGCCGGACCACTTGCAGGAGTCCTGTGCTTTTTTGCGGTACCGGTCATAATGGGTTCCGAAAACTGGGATGACCATGACCGGTCCGGCCGTTATCTTGCGAGGGACGTTGCATTTAATTACCTCAACTCTTGTGCTGAGGATGCAATTCTATTTACCAACGGCGATAATGATACTTTCCCTCTCTGGTATGCCCAGGAAGTGGAGGGCAAAAGAACCGACGTGAGGGTATGCAACCTGATGCTTCTCAACACCGACTGGTATGTCAACCAGATGAGGCGCAAAACGTATGAATCAGATCCCCTGCCGGTTACATTACCGGTCCAGAAATATTATGACGGCATCAATAACCAGGTATTTATTGTTGAGAAAACCAGGGACCCTGTCGATATTTCAACAATTATTGAATATGTGAAGAGTGATAATAAAGCTACTAAGGTTCAGATCTCGGCTACTGAGATCCTCGACATAATCCCTTCAAGAATCATAAGGATCCCGGTCGATTCAGCCCGGGTTATAGCGTCGGGAACCGTAAAGCCTGAGGATGCCGGCAAGATCGTGCCTTATATAGACATTACCCTGAAGGGAAATTCAATCCTGAAAAGCCAGCTGATCGTACTTGACATTCTGGCACACAATAACTGGGAGCGGCCTGTTTATTTTGTTACGGGCTATCATAACGATGCTCTGGGTCTTGAAGAGTATTTCCAGCTCGAGGGGCTTGCTTACCGTCTGGTACCAATTAAATCACAGAACAAAAGTTTTGTTGACTACGGGAGAATAGATTCTGATATATTGTATGATAACATTATGAACAAGTTTGTATGGGGCGGGGCAAATGACCCTGAGGTCAACCTGGATTATAACCATATCAGAACCCTGATTGTAATAAAATCAAGGCTCAACTATGCACGGCTTGCCAGAGCGCTTGCCTCAGAAGGTAAAAATGAGAAGGCGCTGGAGGTGCTGAACCGTTGCCTTGAAGTTCTTCCGGTTGACAGATTCACGTATGACCCGTATTATACTGACCTGATTGATGCGTATTTTCTTGCAGGCAACGCTGAAAAAGCGCTTGAAATGACAAAGGAGATGAGTGAGTACTATTTCAAAAGGCTTGATTATTTCCTGAGGCAAAACCCCTATGTTATCAGCTCGGCCGAGTATGAGATCCAGACTGCTATTCAGTATTCATCAAGAGCAGCAGGATATTGTGAAGCAAATGGAAAAAAGGAAGCAGCGGAAGAGATAAATAAGAAACTTGAGGGATACTATTCAGAATATGTAGGAAAACAACAGCCGGTTGCACAATAGTTCAGGGGCGGGAGTTCACGGAGGAGTGGGCTTCCTGCTTCAGGTATTTTTCGAGAAGGGAATAGACACTTTCCGGATAAATAGGCTTAAGAATATATTCGTTGACACCGGCGATGTATGCATCTGATTTGGACTGCTCAGAGGAATAGGCGGTTATCATCAGTACCGGTACGTTCCTTCTCTCCTTTCTGAAAATCCTTGTACAATCAATGCCGTTTACCAGGGGGATAAGAAAATCCATAATTACAAGGTCAATTTTTGCCTCCTTGTTGGCAATATAATCAACAAAATCGGTACCAGTCCGGAATTTGACTACATCGGCCCCTGAGCTTTGAAGCAGAGTTTCATAATACCGAATAGACGGAACATCATCTTCTACAATAACAATTGTTTTATTGTTTAAGGCTAGGCTGCTGAAGTTCAGAGACATTATAAATTTGTTATGACACCTGTAAAAACTAGTACAAGATACAAATGTCAGTTCAATAATCAGTTCCAGTTATGAACAAATTATTAACAAATTTAATGCCATACAACCAGATTTCAGATTTTAAATGCGGGGATAATGATTTACCGGCATTCCCACGATATCCTCGTATTTCCCGAGACTACATCTTTTGACGATTCAATGGCTATCAGCTTAGCGTCGCAATATTCAGTCTCGGCGCCCGAATGTGTTGGAATATCATTAACGTAAGTTACCTGCTTGCATATCTTGCATGAGTTCAAGGCCTCGCAGGAGGTAAATGCCAGGGTCATAAAAACAAAGGTAGCGCCAACTATAAATTTCCGCTTCATCATCAAGTATTTTGGACTCAAAACTAACAAACAAAACTTCACAGGGTTCATTTTTATCTAATAACGTGGTTTTTTTTGAATTATTAAGTACATTGATGCAACAATTTTGTTAAACCAAAGTCCTTAAGCTGGAATGAAAGTATAAAACAGTAAAAATTCAGGTCATGGAAGATATTCGGATGAAAAAACATGTAACCGTGGTAGCAGCCCTTCATATTGGATTTGGGATCCTCGGTCTGGTAGCAGCGCTGGCAGTATTCTTTGCACTTCATTTTGCAAGAGGATTTGTGAATGGCGATGATGTAGGTAATATGGTATTGGGGTTCTTATCAATAAGCCTGCCCCTGCTTATCGGATTTATGTCGACCCTGGGGCTTGTTGGCGGCATAGGCCTTTTATCCCTGCAACCCTGGGCGAGATACCTGGTGATCGTTGTTGCTGCCCTCGGGTGTCTGAATATCCCTATAGGAACCCTCAAAGGAGTTTATTCCCTGTGGGTTCTCTTTCAGAACGAGACCGTCAAATTATTCCAGCCTAAGGGAATGGTGTAATATTCGTTTTTCGAATATTTTGTATCATTAATCTTCACAAAGGCCCGCTGAGGCTTTGTTGGTAAAATTAATCCAAAGTTCCGATAGCTACCGGGGCCCTGTGTCAAAAGTCGCCAAATAGGAATAGAGCATAGCTCGTATAAGAACCAGTTATTAACTGGAATTTTAACTTTGCGATGCAATTAAATACGTCTTCTTTGCGTGCTTTGCGGTTAACGGTAAGGCTTTTTCAAGCAAAGCCAAACTCTCTATCCGGGTGGTAATTGTACTTCTGCTACACTCGTTTTTTTTTTCTAAATTGTCGCAAAATCACTTCTATGAGCGACGACAACAAGATCATCTTTTCAATGTTCCGGGTTGGAAAGTCATTCCCGCCTCACCGGCAGGTGCTTAAGGATATTTCACTTTCATTCTTTCTGGGTGCAAAAATCGGGATAATAGGCCTGAACGGTTCCGGAAAATCAACTCTTCTTAAAATAATTGCAGGACTTGAAAAGGAGTACCAGGGAGAAGTAACTTTCCTGCCGGGGTATTCCGTTGGTCATCTGCCGCAGGACCCTCTTCTGGATGATACCCGTAGCGTTCGTGAGATAGTTGAGGAGGGCGTAAAGGAGACGATGGACCTTATAAACGAATATGAAGGGATAAACCAGCGTTTCGGTGAACCTGAGGTTTACGAAAATCCGGATAAAATGCAGCAGCTGATGGACAGGCAGGCGACGCTGCAGGAAAAAATCGACTACCATGATGGCTGGAATATAGACCATAAGCTTGAAAGGGCTATGGATGCACTCAGATGCCCGGAGGGCGATTCAAAAGTCAATATTCTTTCAGGAGGGGAGCGAAGGAGGGTTGCCCTGTGCAGACTTCTTCTCCAGCAACCTGATGTCCTGCTGCTTGACGAACCTACAAACCACCTTGACACTGAATCAGTACAATGGCTTGAAACTACCCTGAAACAGTATCATGGAACCGTTATCTGCATAACGCACGACAGGTATTTTCTTGATAATGTCGCAGGCTGGATACTGGAACTCGACAGGGGTGAGGGGATCCCATGGAAGGGCAATTATTCATCATGGCTTGAACAGAAGGCAAAACGTCTCGAGGTTGAAGAAAAGGGTAACGTCAAAAGAAGAAAGATCCTTGAGAGGGAACTTGAATGGGTACGGATGTCTCCCAAAGCACGGCAGGCAAAATCAAAGGCCAGGCTTGGAGCTTATGAAAACCTCCTTAACCAGGATGTAAAAGCAAAGGAGGAAAAGCTTGAAATATTCATCCCTAACGGACCCAGGCTGGGAGATAAGGTGATAAGGGCGGTGAAAGTCACAAAATCATTTGGTGATAAAGTTTTGTTTGAGGACCTCGAATTCAATCTTCCCCCGAATGGGATTGTAGGTGTCATTGGCCCGAACGGGGCAGGCAAGACCACTCTTTTCAGGATGTTTATGGGTCAGGAGAAACCCTCAAAAGGCGATTTTCAGATTGGCGAAACTGTTGTGCTTGGATATGTAGACCAGGCTCATGCTGCTATTGATCCCGCCAGAACAGTTTATGAAGTTATATCAGGCGGACAGAACGATATAATGGTAGGCAACAGGCTTGTAAATGCCAGGGCATACGTTTCGAGGTTCAACTTTACGGGTGCTGATCAGGAAAAGAAATGCGGTGTCCTCTCAGGAGGCGAGAGGAACAGGCTTCATCTTGCACTCACTCTTAAATCGGGCGCAAACGTACTGCTTCTCGACGAACCGACAAATGACATCGATGTAAATACGCTCAGAGCCCTGGAAGAGGGTCTTGAGAACTTCGCAGGTTGTGCTGTTATCATCTCCCACGACCGCTGGTTCCTCGACCGTGTTACAACGCACATACTAGCGTTTGAAGGCAACTCAAAGGTTGTCTGGTTCGAAGGGGCCTATTCTGACTATGAGGAGAATTACAAAAAACGGGTGGCTGATACAACACCAGTAAGGATCAAGTATAAAAAGCTGATTTGACAATACCGCAAATGCGCCAACCTCTTGGATCTGCGTAAATCCGCGTTATCTGCGGGAAAATGAATTAAATTTTACCATCTATTAATGACATTATGAATTTAAGATTCCTTTTCCTGGCCAATTTGATCGCTTGTTTTTCGATCGTATTATCAACATCCCTTTTTTCCCAGATCGGCACCCACTTTCCCTCTGAAAAGAAAGTAATTACTGACCCTGTCACGGGAACCCGGCTTACATTCCTTACAGGCCAATCTGCAGGTGACTCAAAGATCTACCAGACCCACCGTCAGTGGACTGCCGATGGGGAGTGGGTTATCTTCCGTTCCAACAGGGTACGGGGGGAAGCAATGGCTGTAAATGAAAAAACAGGCGTTATCGTCCAGGTTTCAGAAGGTGGTTTCACCGGGATGCTCAATGTAGCCCAGAAATCGATGAAACTCTATTTCATGAGGTTTGACTCACAGGAACCAGGCCAGTCCCGTAACAGGTCCATCGGGGTAATTGAGGTAGATCTTGCAAAGTTGTTTGCAGACAGTGAAGCTGGTAAGTTGAAAAATGCTGATTCATATCAGAGGATTGCGGCATCACACCTGCTGACCTGGGCGCAGGTGGCGATATGGCGCTTGATGCCGAGGAGGAAGTTGTCTATTTCCGGACCGGCAAGGAAGAAGCTGCAAAACACCTTTCTGCCGGTACAAAAATGGAATCCAATTTCGGACCCAGAAATATGGGTGCCGGACCTTCCGGAATCGGCTCTATGAATATAAAGACCGGAGAGATAAATTTGTAGTGGCAGTACCGTTCCAGATAGGTCATATCCAGACTAACCCATGGGTTCCAGGGGAGATAGTGTTTTGTTGGGAAACAGGCGGGAAAGCTCCCCAGAGAACCTGGACGGTAATGGCAGACGGAACGGGTCTGCGCCCTTTATATCCTGAGTCAGATTATGAATGGGTGACTCACGAGGCGGTTATCACCAGGGATGAGGTTTCAATCGCAATAATGGGCCACAGACCGGTTGGTATTGCTGCCCGACAGGGGGGTGAAATGGCTCCGGGAAAACCTGCAGATCCGGCAAATCCGGGGCAGGAGCCTGGCTGGGGGCCATCAGGGACCCGCGAAAAACCAACAGGCCTTGGAATAGTAAATCTCCGGACGGGTGAAATGACTATTGCAGGACAAACACCATCAGGCAGCGGATTATGGCACGTAAATGGTTCGGGTGACGGACGGTGGGCCGTGGGGGATGATTTTTCAAGGGGTATTTACCTGATCGACAGGCATTCACACGAGATGATACTACTTTCAGCTGGACATAAAGTAACTGCGGCTGATCACCCGCATCCTACATTCAGTCCCGATGGAACCAGGATAGAAATTCAATCTGCAATGCTGTCGGAGGATAACAGATCGATGAATATCTGCATTATCCCTGTGCCGGAAGAGTGGTTAAAAAGAAATTATTAATCCATATGATCCAAAAAAATCAGCACAATCTGCCATGGAAAAAGATATTTCCCGCAGATTTCGCTGACCTGCCTGCCGGTAGGCAGGTTTACGCAGATTAAAATCAGGAATCAGAAAGCTGTTTTCAGTTTTCAATCAGGCCTTCAACAATCCTGACCGAATCCGATACGCATTTTTCACAGATTACTTCATGCAGGTTATTCTCCTTTATGTAGCGTTGACCTTCTTCTGTTCTGAGATCACAATTTAAAAGTGACTTGCAGTCGAGAACACCATAGATTGATTTGAATCTCTCGCTGAATTTCTGAATGCCCGCATATGTTTCCTCCTTTCTGTCCCTGTTATTGGAATGCTTTCTGCAGACATAGATCCCGAGAACCATAAAGGAACCCGTAGCAGCGCCGCATGTTTCCTGCAGACGGCCCATTCCACCGCCGAAACCACATGATATCCTTGCAGCCATTTCCCTGTCAAAATCAAGTTCGTCCGAAAAGGCCATCACAACCGCCTGGGCACAGTTCATTCCACCTCTGAAAAGTTCAACCGCATTTTCTGTTTTTGATTTCATCGTTTTAGCTTATAGTTTTAAACTTCATACCATC
>CAWKIC010000068.1:0-12513 GCA_963849615.1 uncultured Bacteroidales bacterium | reverse complement strand
GAAATAATTGTAAGAGAGGGGAGAAAAATGCATAATAAGATGGATGGTTACTAAGTCCGCCCTTATTCGACAGGATAAATCCGGAGTGGTCAGGTAGATTTATCGGACTCAACATAGGGCCCAGGGGAGAACCCGAAGTTGAGGGTATGGACTTTCCCCGGTACCTTTACCCGTCACTGGCGACTCCGGGATAGATGATCAGGTAACCGGCTTCTTCATTGTCTTTTAACATCTTTTTCAGCAGATCATCGTAAGACTGTCTGTATGTGAGACTTCCCCTCGCAGGAGAAACAACAACCAGGAGTTCATCTCTTCCGATTGTCATCTTTGCCCCGGGCATTTCCTTTTCGTCGGTGAATGTATAGGAATTATGGTATACTGTGCTTCTGACCTTTTTAATATGTTTGTCTATCAGAATTCCGGCGTTGTAATATGAATAGGATACCAACGGCATAGTATTGCCTTCTGCAAGGACTATAACCTTATCGATAATATGAATGAAGCTGGCCTCCTTCTCTGCATGGGGTGGCAACAACAGATGTGCCTTTTTATATAAATTCAGCGGATTGACCGGATTAAAAACATAAATATTCTGAGGAGTATTTGTAATCAGCTGCTCGAGAAACCTTCCAAACAAAAAGTCAGCCAGCCCTGGTTTCCCTGATATACCGACGATGATGTCTGTTGCACTCTTTTCCCGTGCCACCCGTTTAATCCCGGTTGGGGCATTATTATCAAAAGTGACAAGTGTCTCTATTTTTCTTCCGGATGCTATCGCCCTGCCACCGGCACTCTCGAGAGTTGTTCGTGCAAGAGCGAGCCGCTCATTGGCAGTCTCATCGTCATTAACAACAACGAGACCATAGAGAGGCACATCATGGTTTTTCTTCTTAAAGGCGAGGGCCAGGTCGAGGAGTCTCTCCATGCTCCGGGGGTTTGAAAGTGACACAATTATGGTTTCATGTGTCTGATCAGCCGGCAACTCTGAGTTTCCGTTATCGCTGAGTGCAATTCTTCTCCCGGCCGATTCAGTTACAACTGAGGAAATAAGGCATGTTATGAGGATCAGAACGATCGTTCCGTTAATCACATTTTCATCAATGATCCCGATCCTGTATCCAACCATTATTACAGCCAGTATTGCAGCAGCATGCGAACTGGTCAGTCCGAACAGGAGTCTGCGTTGATCAGAAGTAAATCTGAATACCCGGGAAGCAATTTCAGAGGCTGTAAATTTACCTGCGATGGCAACGATGGTCAGAACACCAGCAATAATGATAGCATTCGGTCCGGCGAAGATGATCCGGAGGTCAACGATCATACCTACGCTGACCAGGAAAAACGGGATGAAAAGGGCGTTCCCTGTAAAGTCAATCCTGTTACGCAGAATTGACTCAGCAGGGATCAGCCTGTTAAGTACAAAACCTGCGGCGAATGCACCTATAATTGGCTCAAGGCCTGCCAGCATGGACAGAATTGCACAGCCGAAAACAACGAAAGCAACAAAGATAAACTGCGCATAATTATCATCCTCAAGCCGGCGAAAAGCCCATCGCGAAACAGCAGGAACCAGATAAACGACAAAAAGGAGGAAAAGAATGAATGAAATGATCAGGGTGATATAAAGGCCAGGTTCGGTTCCACCTGTTGCAGTTCCTGTAATAGCAGCCAGAACAAGCAGCACAAGCGTGTCAGTAATTACGGTTCCGCCGGTAGCTACGGCAACAGCTTCATTTCGTGTCAAACCAAGTCTTGTAACAATCGGGTATGAGATCATCGTATGAGTAGCAAACATATTGGAGATCATCAGGCTTGTTATAAGATTGTAGTCAAGGAGATAATAACAGACAGGGAGGCCCATGCAAAATGGGATTGTGTAGGTAAGTAACCCGAAAAACAGGCTTTTATATTTTGTCCGGCGGAATTGCTGCTGGTCGAGATCGAGACCTGCAATGAACATCAGGAAGAGCATGCCGATGGTTGCAAACAGATCGATGGCATGGCTTTTTTCAATGATATTAAATCCGCTGGGACCGATTATTATACCGGAGACGATCAGACCCAGGATGCCGGGAATTCTGAATTTTCTCAATATCACAGACGATACGAGTATCACCAGAAGGATAACTGCAAATACAAGCACAGGATCATTTACCGGTAACTGCGTGATGCTTCTGATATGTTCGGATGTGGTGTTCAATACTCAAATCAATATATTGCCCCAAAATTAAGGGAAAAAAGCAGTTCAAATTTCATTTCCCCCGTTTCAGGATTATATATTGACCTTAATCCGGCATCGAAAGGTGCGATTAGATTTAACAGACTAAAGTCCGAGGTAAGGTCCAATCCGACTGATGAAAGGAATCGGGGCTGCAATTTATCGGTACTTCTGGCAAAATCATAGAATAAAGTCGTTTTAATTCTTTTAAAATAGCAGAGTTGCCCAATCTGCCATTCAGGATAAAACAAAGGCATTGAATACATTGCCGAATAACTGTAAATTTCATCCCGAGTGGTTTCTGTATAACCTCTTGGAAAAATAATAAGGTCAGAAAAAGGATAAAAGTCCTCATTCCTTTTCTGATAAGCGCCATAAAGACGAAGACCATGATGCCTGCCAATTCCCGGAAAATCCAAAGTAATCTGCCCGGCAAATAAGGAATTTGAGCTGCTAAAAGGCGTACTGCTGTAATTTAATTGCAGCAGCTGGCTCCATCGGGGGAAGATATCCCGTTGCGAAGTTTTTATTGTATTGGAAGCTAACATTGAATAGTTAATGGCAACAATCTGATCATGATCGAACTTAAATGGAACGGATTCGTCCATTTTAAGATTTTTATAGTTAATGGCGACAGCCGGTTGAAAACTCCGTATCCAGAAATTATGGGTCCAATTCAACGGCAGCCTTAAGCCGGCAGAAAGGTTTAATTCTCTCCATTTTTCAGGTACAGAATCATTCTCCGTGTAAATACCCAGATCCTTACGCCCGCCGTAGTCCAAATTAAGATCGATAGCCGTGTATAAACTTTCATTATTAACCGATAAATATGTCTTTCCTGCTTTTTCATTCCTGTTATATAAGTAGCCCATTGCTGTAACCGTCGTGCCCAGCAGGTTCTGGGACAGGAAAGTTACTCCCGGTGCAGCTGTAAAATTCTGAAGATCAATACCCAGGGGAGCCCAGCTGTGAAAATTAAACAGGTTTAATATTTTGCTGTATGGTTTTGACTCATATCTGATTTCAGGGACAGAATCAGGATTATAAATGAAGTCTTCCTGCCGGGTCAGCATCTCTGCCAGGGGGAATGCGCTTATTGTTGGGACAGTAATTTTATTCCATGGCTGCTGTGTCAGTTTTCTCCCTCACAAGTTTATAGCCATCAGCTGTATAATTTGAATAAATTATTGACGACTTATCATCTGCAACAAATGCATCAGATGCACCGAAACGGGCTGAGGTGATCCTGAAGATTTCTTTCGTATCGCGGTTGAATGCGTAAATATTATCTTTCCCGTTATACGAAGCTGTATAAAGGATATAATTGAGATATAACGAAGGCCTTTTCATTTCCATAAAGGAATATGGAAGCAACAATTCTGTTTTGCCTGTTTCGGGATCAGTAATGGCTAAATTATTCCCCTCCTTCCCAAAAACAATTGATACAATCGATTTTCCATCATCCGACCATTTTGGATGAATGAACAACAGGTTATCAGGTGTACTTATTTTCCGGATCAGGGTTCCATCTTTCGAATTAAGAATAACAAGTGAATATTTATTTTCAGGGGTAACTTCCACTGCTGCGATATACCTTCCATCCCGGGTCACTGCCGGAGCATAGTACCTTGTGAGACGGGTAAGCTGTTTTACTTTACCGGTATTATAATTATAGGATTTAATGACACGGTAATCCCTGAGTAACCATCTTGGATCATTTATAAGTTCTGACCAGTACACAATTGTGTCACTTGGGTCAAAGATTCTGAATAGTAATTTGCTCCCACTGCGAAAAGGTCTTTTTCTTCCCCTTTCGTATTTAAAACCACAACTCTCGTGAGATCATTCAGGGATGATTTTACTGCGATGATCAAACTGTCCCTGAACACTATGGGTAACGTATAACTAGTGTAAAAACCTTCGTCAGAATTAGTGAGCACCTGGTAACTGTTCCCGACTGTCATTTTATCTTCCTTCATCCACTCCTTTTGCATCTGCAGGGTGAGAGTGTCGTAAAGCTGAAATTTATTCAGACCTGTTTGTTTTTTGATACCCGAAGAGAATGGGGTCAGGGTATACGGGTGTCGGCCGACATTCCGTATAACCTTGCTCCAGATATCAGGTCCGTAATTAACCCTTGGCACGCCGACCAGCTGGTATCCGAGTTCATATTTGCCGGGAACAAAGTCAATGTACGATCCGTAATTGGCTTTTTCATAAGAATAAATGCCTTTTTGAACCAACTGTGCCCGCATGCGCATCTCAAACGAAGGAGTCCTTCCCCGTCCTGTATAATGAAGGGCTGTCTCAGCCACTGTCGGATCACCCTCAATAAACCACATTGGCAGAAACAGACCGAAAATGCCAAATACCCCCTGTTCACCTAATACATAGGAAAGGCCCTTTGTGAAACCACAGTTAACGGCCGAATACAATACAGCATGACGGAATTCATGAATGATCAGCTGGTCTACCCAATCCTGAGGATAGATATCCTGCGGTGGAGCTGTAAAAAACTCCATTCTCCTGGGGGCAATATAAGTGACCGAACTGGGAACAGTTGTCTGGCTGTGAATTATTACAGGTGTCCGGGGAGTATGCTTAAAGATGGACCTGCTGCCGGGAAGATATAAATACTCAAGTCCGTTGGCGATATATTGGGCCTGCTCTTCCCATAAACGCGGATAAATAACCTTGAAATCAGGAGTTTTAATCTGGTTCCATTTAACGGATGCAGGATCATTTCCAATAAGATAATACTGGCTCATCCCAATCTGGTTGTTTAGAAGGATAAAGCCAGATAACGAAAGGAGAAACCGGCAACATTTCCCTGGGATAATATTCATTCAGATAAAATGTTATCCCAAGTTAACAAATATTTAAATATCCCAGGTAATTAAAGATCTGATTTTTAAGGAAATTTATCCATAACCCGGCTGCAGGGCTGGCCTGTTAAGAGGAAGGTGAGGAAGGTGAGGGACGACCTCCTTCTAAAAAATAAAATTGATTTTGGTGGAACAGATGACTAACTTTGAGGAATATGAAGAACATCTGAGAAGAACCTGACTAATGGAGAATGTTCTGCATACCCCGGAATCCCGCTTTGTTAACCTGAAAAATTTTCCTTTTAGTTCTCATTGGATTACAATAAGCGGACTTAAAATGCATTATCTGGATGAAGGACCACCAGATGCCAATCCTGTATTACTCCTTCATGGAGTACCTTCATGGTCTTATCTTTACCGCCACATTATCCCAAAAATCGCTGACAAGTATCGTGTTCTGGCCCCTGACCTGATAGGATTCGGAAAATCAGATAAACCGGCAAAAGCTAAAGAACACACCTTCAAGGCTCATATCGGATGGATTCAAAGTTTTATCGACCTGCTGGGGCTGAAGGAGATAATCCTGTTTGGTCACGATTGGGGTTCACTTATCGGATTAAGGATTGCTGCGGAACATCCTGAGCTGTTTGCGGGTATAATAATAAGCAATGGGATGCTGCCAACAGGAGAACATAAGATGCCCCTTACTTTCAGATTATGGAAGACTTTTGCGAGGATACAGCCCATTTCTGCCTGTTGACATGGTAATTGCAGAGGTATGAAAAATAGACTCGGAAGTGAAGAAAGAGCAGCATATAATGCTCCCTTCCCGTCCCGTAAATACAAGGCCGGAGTCCGCGCCCTCCCCGGCCTCGTTCCGGTAACAAGAGATGATCCCGAGTCTGCGGCCAACCAAAAAGCATTGGAATCGCTGGCAAAATATGATAAACCGTTTCTGACAGTTTTCAGCAAGGATGATCCGGTAACCCGCGGGGGTGATATTTACCTGCAGAAAACTATTCCGGGAACAGCAGGGCAGGATCATATCAGGCTTGATGGCGGACACTTCATTCCGGAAGAGAGTGGAGACCAGATTGCGGATATTATTATCAGGTTTGCAAATAAAACGGCTTCAGGGTTGAATAATACTAGCTTATGATGGACTGGAAATGCCGGTTTGAAAGCATTGGGGTAAAAATACCCGGGAAAAGATTATCCACAGATGAACTTGTAAAGAAGCTTAAGATCCCGGTCCTGAGGAAATTGGCCTTACTGACAGGCATCAGCGGGAGAAGGGTATGCTCGCCAGGGGAAGATTCGTTCTCACTGGCTTCTGATGCGGCGAAGGATTGCCTTTCATATTCAAAATACAATGCCTGTGACCTTGACATGATTATCAGCTGCTCGATAACAAGGTACAAAGATGGATTGTCCCACCTGTACGAACCCACTTTTTCATTGCTTATCGGAAAGACGATCGGCGCTGAAAAAGCAATAACGTTTGATATTTCAAATGCCTGTGCAGGAATGCTGACAGGTGTATGTATAGCAGAGAACTATATAAGACTTGGAATTATAAAGACATGCATGATAGTCAGCGGGGAATTCGTAACCAGTATTTACGATCACGCACTCAGGACCATTAAGACCCCATTAAGTTCAAATATACCCTCCCTTACAGTTGGTGATTGCGGAGCAGCAGTTATTCTTGAAAGAACAGAAAATGAGAAGGATGGTCTGATAATATCAGGGTTTACAACCCTGAGCCAGCATAGCGATTTATGTACCGGCAGGCAAAACCGGAATTATCCTGGCGGACAGATGAGGACAAAAGCCAGGAGGATCCACCAGGTATCAATAACTGATTCTGTCCCTTTTTTAAAAAAGGCATTTGAAAAAAGCGGTTTATCCTTTGGAAAGATAGATTATCTTATCCCGCACCAGACATCCCGGCGGTCAATTCTGTCAGGTGCGAAATCCTATGCTCAATATTTTGGCGAGAAGCCCGGCCATTTGGTTATTAATCTGAAAGATACAGGGAATACAGCGTCTACAACCCACTTCCTGGCGCTGTACCAGTACCTGACTGACAAAAGATTCGTTAAAGGGGACCGGATAATGCTTCTGTGTTTTGCATCAGGACTGGTTATTGGTGTAGTAATTTTTGAAATGAACGATATGGTTTACAGGTATGGGAACTAAGATCAGCATGGTTACCGTTTCAACGCCCTGGTTAAGATACCTTTCACGAGGTTCTGTAAATTTATCTTCCAGGGCAGCAGGAGAATGCCTCAAAGAAGCAGGCATTAATCCGCATGATCTTGGTCTGCTGATCAACACCGGAGTATATCGTCATAAGAATACCGGCGAACCTGCCGTGGCTGCCTTAATCCTGAAGAAGATCGGAGCTTATTTACCTGGAAATCGGATACGTGATTGCTGATCCGGAAAACTTTAAAGGAACCTTCTCTTTTGATCTAAACAATGGAGGTTGTGGCTGGCTGACCGGAATCCAGATTACAGATGGTTTCATAAAGACAGGGAATATCCGTTATGCCATGGTAGTAACAGGCGATTCAGAGCCTTTCAGGGGATTATCTGAAAACTTTAATTTTGAACCTGCAGCAGCCGCAATAATTTTAGCTGATTCAAATGATTACCGGGGATTTTCACTAATCCGCACATATTCTTTTCCGGAATATAATGAAGAGTTTGTAAGCAACACCCGATATGGTCATTTAAATAGAAAATGGGGTAAAGGTAACATACTGTCCATAAGGCAAAAAGAAACATATCTTGACCTGTGCCTGAATTGTGCCGTGGAGTCATTAACAAGATTCCTTGCAGAAGCCGCAATTCCGCTGAAGAGAATAGACCTGCTAATCATGTCACAAAGCCCCCTGGGTTTTGTGTCAGGTATGAAAAAGCGTCTCAGCCCTTACAACAATTTTGCAGAATTCGCCAAAACGGAGAATAAGGAACTTCACACTGCCTCACCGGCATTTGCTCTTAAAAAAACATGGGATGACGATCGCTTCAGGAATTCAAAAAATATTGTTTTTCTGACTGTAGGATCCGGGATATCTGTTGCTTGCGCTCTTTATAATAACTAAGAAATGAAGATAGTACCTTCTGAACAAACCATTGAAAGTAATCAGATCAGGAATATATCAGACTATCTGAAGAATAATGCGGAAAAGTTCCCGGATAAGCCTGCCTTTCTGCACCCGGTACGAATCAGCTACAAGGAGCTGGAGGCGGAGGTAAATAGCTATTCATTCATAATGGAGAGGAAGGGGATCCGGGCCGGGACCCGGACAATCTTATTGACAAAGGCAACGCATGAATTCTTTATATTAACCTTTGCATTACTCAGGATGGGCGCCATTCCTGTCATGATAGATCCCGGAATGGGAATAAAAGCAATGCTTAAAGCACTTGCAGGTTTAAAGGCAGAAGCTTTTATCGGGATGCCAAAGGCTCATCTGTTAAGAATTATCCGCCCCTCAGTTTTCAAAACTGTAACTGTAAATATGATCACACGTCTTTCCGGGTTCCCTTTCATGCGGAAACTGGAAGTTCCCAATCAGGAAAAGAAATACAAATCCTGCCAGGTTAAACCTGAAGATACTGCCGCAATATTTTTTACCAGCGGAAGCACAGGCCCGGCAAAAGGAGTAATATATACGTCCGGGATGCTTGATAATCAGATCACTGTAACTAAACGGTTATTTAATATCGGCTCAGCAGAAATTGACCTTTGTACATTCCCGCTGCTTGGACTCTTTGCCTTATGTCATGGTAATACATCTGTAATAGCAGATATGGATATGCTTCATCCGGCATCGTTAAACCCTGCCAGGGTAATAAAGAACATTCAGGATTTCGGATGCACACAGATGTTTGGGTCACCCATGATACTGAACAGACTATCATGCTATGGAGCTGCAAATAAAACCAGGCTCCCTTCGCTCAGAAATATAATTTCCGCCGGGGCGCCGGTACATCAAAGTGTGTTGGAGTCATTCGGACAAATGATCGGACCTGAAGCAAGGATACATACACCTTACGGCGCAACCGAAGCATTGCCTGTAACCAATATTGATGCTCCGCGGCTTCTTTCCACTGGCAATGGTGAAAATGAATATGAAAATGGAATCTGCATAGGATATCCTGTTAAAGGACTGGATGTCAGTATCATTGAAATAACCGACAATCAGATTTCAAGCTGGAATGAAGCGGTTCAGCTGCCTGCCGGTGAAATTGGCGAGATCGTAGCAAGAGGCCCCTGGGTTACAACTGCGTATTTTAATAATCCGGGGGCAAACAGTCTGGCAAAAATTCCTGATCCGGTAAGTAATGACTCCTGGCACCGGATGGGAGATCTGGGAAGATTTGATGACAAGGGCAGGGTATGGTTCTATGGCCGTAAATCACAAAGGGTTAACACAAGCGGGGGCACACTTCTTACGATCCCCTGTGAGGCTGTTTTTAACCGTCACCCCCTGGTCTCACGCTCAGCCCTTGTAGGGATTATTGACAGGGATACCGGACTTAAGATACCTGTGATCTGCATTGAGCTTAAACCAGGTAATAAACCGACAAAGAAATTAATTCAGGATTTGCTGGAATCAGGGGCAAAAAACACTTCAACAAAAGAGATCTCCTATATTCTTTTCAATAAAAAGTTCCCGGTTGACCCAAGGCATAATGCAAAGATCTTTCGTGAAAAACTGGCTGTGTGGGCCGAAAAAAGAATCAGATGAGGGCATTGGTAACAGGTGGAGGAGGTTTTATAGGTTCCGCGTTAGTATTTGAACTGGTAAAGAAAGGATTCGAGGTAAGCCAGTTTTTCAAGGGGAGACTATCCCGAATTGCGAAAAGCCGGAATTATTGTCAAAAGGGGCGACATATCTGACAGGGAAGCGGTTATCAATGCATGCAATAATACAGATGTTGTATTTCATGTAGCCGCAAAAGCAGGGAAATGGGGTTCCTACAAGGATTATTATGAAACAAATGTCAGAGGAACTGAAAATGTTGTTTATGCCTGCCGGCAAAAGAAGATTAAATGGTTGATCTACACAAGTTCTGCAAGCGTTGTTTTTGGCGGATCCGACATCAATGGTTCGGATGAATCGCTGCCATACCCTGTCCGACCGCTGTCACACTATACGGCAACCAAAGCATCAGCTGAACAATATATACTTAAAGCCTGTTCTTCTTCCCTGAAAACCATTGCATTAAGGCCACACATTGTTCTCGGGCCCGGGGATAATCATTTACTTCCGGGCCTCCTTGCACAAGCGAGAGCCGGAAAACTGCGACAAATTGGTCCTGGCAGGAATCGTGTTGATATTTCATTTATTGACAATGTAGTAGCAGCTCACATATGTGCCTTGAAAGCCATTATTGAAAATCCAGAGGTCGCAGGTAAGGTTTTTTTCATTACTAACGGGAAGCCGGTTTTCCTCTGGGAAACTATTAATAAGGTACTTGAAATTTCAGGTATTGATCCGGTTACCAGATCAATTCCTGTAAGGGCAGCATTGATCTATTCTGCCCTGGAGGAAATGTTCTGTAAAATACCGGTTATTAAAGGGGAGCCGCGTCTGACCAGATTTCTGGTGCATGAATTGTCAGGTTCACATTGGTTCTGTATTGATGCAGCTCGCAGACTCCTGGATTATAAACCCGAAACAGGAAATTTGGAAAAACTAATCAGATTGACCGGAATACCGCCTGCATAATGACTAATTAAGCGACACAGCGCATTTCAGGATTAACAAACAAGGCAGGTAACAAACAATTTGTTAAACCTGATCCCCCATTTCAATGAACAAACGTACATAAAAACCGTCTTAACTTTTTAGGGAAGGAAGATTTTGTTAATGTATTCCATCAGATAAATAAAAATGTTTAAGTAATTCCTGAACGAGATTATGAAAAAAATGACCTGTATTTATTCGACGTTTCTGCTCCTTACAGCTATTCTGATGACAGCATGCGGAAACAAATCAAAGCCTGCATCCCCCGATGCTGTTGAGCCGGCTGCCGAACAACTGATCCAGAAAGGTGAATACCTTGTGACGATCATGGGATGCAATGATTGTCATTCCCCAAGCGGTTAGGATCCCAGGGTCCGGAAGTAATCCCCGAGACAATTCTATCAGGCTACCCGGCCAACCGCCCATTCAGGAAATTTGATCCTGGAACGGTTAAAAATGGATGGGCAATACTCAATGAAGATTTTACTGCAGCAGCCGGAATGTGGGGTGTCTCTTTTGCCGCCAACATCACCTCCGACCAGACAGGGATCGGGAACCGGACGGAAGAAAATTTCAAGCGTGCTTTGAAAGAGGGAAGGTTTAAAGGTCTTGAAGGAAGCAGAATGCTGCTGCCACCGATGCCCTGGACAAATTTTATAAAACTTGCCGATGAGGATGCCAGGGTGATTTTTATCTATCTGATGAACACCAGCCCCGTGAAAAATGTCGCCCCGGAACCGATAGGTCCTGAGGAAATTAAGTAATTGGGTTCATACAGGGGTCAATTTATTTCCGGGAAGAAGACATACGCAATATACAATTTGTATATTTATGTCTTAAATGGAGGATTGACCTATGATACACAAATTGCTTAACGCATTTAGTCTGATCATTACCGGTCTGTTTATTAATCAGGTAATTACCTGCCAGACCACCGGACTCGTAACCGTAAAGAACAGCGAACAGGTTATCACTGTCGGAGGTCCCGGCGCAGATATACCGGGGTTTACTTCAGAGGCAATCCGGATCGCCCTCGATGCGATAAAAACAAGAGGCGGCGGAACTGTAAAGCTCAATCCTGGCAATTTTCAGATAACCGGACCTCTCCGCCTTTCAGACAACACTTCACTTATCGGATCAGGAAAGTCGACTGTTCTGAAAAAATGTGACGGGTTTAGAACCAGCTTTATTATTGACGCCGACTGGGGAATGCTTAAGGCTGTGGTAAAAGATGCCAGCGGATTTAAAAGGGGAATGGGAATACACTATTATGATGATGAAAACAACCAGGGATGGGCTGTTACAACTGCTGTAATAACGGATATCCGGGACAATGTCATATACTTCGACAACAGAACCAACAATGATTATATCTCTTCACAAAATGGGATCGTTTCAAACGGTTGCTCGATCATTGAGGCTGTAGGAGTAGAAAATGTGAGGATTGCAGATCTCTCAATCGAGGGCAACAAAAGCACGAATGACTATCTCGACGGGTGTCGCGGAGGCGGTGTTTACATACATAAATCCAGGAACTGTACCGTTGAAAATGTTAAGATAAATGAGTTCAACGGCGACACATTCGACTGGCAGATAACGGAGAACATCACCGTCAGAGAGGCTGCGAGGCCGCCAACGGCAACGGGCTTTTGGATTCCATCCGGGAACAGGTTCCGACTACTCGATTGTTGATAATTGTATC
>CAWKIC010000067.1:0-47737 GCA_963849615.1 uncultured Bacteroidales bacterium | reverse complement strand
GATCATATTCGTTCTGATACCCGAACAGAGAGATAATCCCTGAGCCCTTGCTTCCTCCTTTAAAATTTGAACGGTTAGAAGTTAAGATCGCTTTTGAATGATCTAAATATTGTTGCGCCATTTTTTATTCAGTTAGTCTTTTGAATATTTTGTTTTTAAAAATAGGTATTATTCCTGTTTGTTATCGGACTGCAATGTTTACTTAAGAGAAAATTATTAACAATATCGCCTGTCGCCCGTGAGCTATCAGCCATCAGCTTTCAGCATTTTGCCCTGTGGCCAGCTTTCGTCCATTTCGAAGGGTTATGTTATCAGCCTGGAAAGATATGCCTGGTCTGCGGGGGAGAGACTGGTAAAAGAATAAAAATTGCTCATTTTCAAAAGTTTTAAACTTACTAATTTTGTACCTTCGGGGAAAAGGCAGTAATTTCCAATTAACCTTTAACTTATCGATAAATGTACTATCAACTTTCGAAATCACAGAAGAAAATAGCCCGTATTGTTATGGATAAAGGACTGGAGAACCATTATAAAAGAGGGCTGTCTGATGTTGAAAATATTTGTAAAAAATGGCGCGATGGCAAATTTGAAAGCGCCATGGAAGCTTATATGAAGTTATTCCAGTGTGTTAAAAGGAATGATAAAAATATAGCCCGCATTTATGACGAAAAGGGAGGATCGCGCTGGGTCGAAATTATGGCTCTCCAACTTGCCGATAACGCAATAACCATTGAAGACCTCAGGGATTTCGATGAGGAAGTGCGTAATTCCATTATATCGTGGAGCAGAATTTAAATTACCAAATAAAAGGACTCTTAACGAACTGGATTATGTTTCAGGAGCCAACCCCTGAAGCTGGCTGAATCCCTTAGACAATCGATTCTGAAACAGGTATTTGAGGGGAAACTGGTTTAACTCTGTTATTATCGTTATATGCGATTTCAAAATTTACATACCAGGAGAAAAAGGTTGAGATTGAAAGGATATGACTATTCTCAGGATAATAAATATTTTGTTACAATTTGTACGCATTGTCATGAAAGATGTTTTGGCATGATCAGTGCTGGTAGAATGGAATTAAATGAATATGGCAGGATTGCTGATGATCAATTCAAATGGTTGCAGAAACAATATTCATATATCATAATACCGGTGTGGATAATAATGCCCGATCATGTTCATGCAATAATTGAAATTGACAGCAGGGGCCGGTCGCGACCGGCCCCTGCAACGGCGGTAATTCCCGTAAAAATTAAACCATTACCGGAATTGATGGGGGCATATAAAACGACAACGTCAAAAAAAATTCATCTGTCCGGAATGGAACATTTCCGCTGGCAACGGTCATATCACGATCATATAATACGCAATTCAACAGAATATACCAGAATATTTAATTATATTGAAAATAATCCTTTGAATTATGATTCTGGGAAATCAGACAAATAAGCAGTGGCCGGTCGCGACCGGCCACTGCTGCAACCATCATCCGTCGACCGGCCGCTGCAACCATCATCCGTCGACCGGCCGCTGCAACCATCATCCGTCGACCGGCCACTGCTGCTGCAACCATCATCCGTCGACCGGCCGCTGCAACCATCATCCGTCGACCGGCCGCTGCAACCATCATCCGTCGACCGGCCACTGCTGCAACCATCATCCGTCGACCGGCCACTGCAACGACAAACGGATCATTCTGACCGCATTTTGATATTTAATCTAATAAACATGGTCTCAGGTTGACCTGTTTTTAATACTTTTATGTTATATTAGGAACTGTCTGAAATAATATGGAGAGTGTCGCAAATAAGGATCTGCAGTTAGCCTTTGATTTTGTTAAATACACAAACCGCAACATCTTTCTTACAGGAAAAGCCGGTACAGGTAAAACTACGTTCCTGCATGACCTGAAAAAATCATCCCCAAAGCGAATGATCGTAGTGGCCCCGACAGGAGTAGCTGCAATAAATGCTGGAGGAGTTACCATACATTCATTTTTTCAATTGCCTTTTCACCCTTACATTCCTTCGTTTTACCTGACGGAAAACAGTCATGCCAGCCAGGAATATCGTAATGATCCGCCCGGATATAAGATGAGCCGTGAAAAGATCAATATAATCAAAAGCCTTGACCTGCTCGTTATTGATGAGATAAGCATGGTAAGGGCTGATACACTTGATGCCATCGACTCCGCTTTGAGGAGATACAAAAACAGGCATCTCCCATTTGGCGGTGTTCAGCTGCTTATGATCGGTGATCTTCAACAGCTTGCTCCGGTTGTCAAAGACGAAGAGAGGGAAATAATTAAGAGTTATTATGATACACCTTTTTTCTTTGGAAGCCGCGCCCTCTGCTGCACCGATTACGTAACTATTGAGTTGAAACATATTTACAGGCAAAATGATCAGGTTTTTATTAACCTTCTTAATAAAATCCGTGACAATCAAGTGGATTCAGATGTGCTTAGCGAACTTAACAAAAGATATATTCCTGATTTTGACCCTGATTCTGATGGTGGTTACATTACTCTTACCACCCACAATTATCAGGCAGCGATGCTAAATGACTCAAAGCTTGAGAAACTTCCCGGCAGCCCTCATTTCTTTAACGCCACTATTCAGGATGAATTTCCGGAGTTTTCTTACCCTGCTGCCAGTGAGCTGATCCTGAAAGCAGACGCCCAGGTAATGTTTGCTAAGAATGATCTCTCGCGCGATAAGCTGTACTTTAACGGCAAAATAGGTAAAGTAGTAGCTTTTGAGGACGATATCATTTGGGTTAAGTGTACAGACGACAATTTCCCCATCAGGGTAGAGATAACGGAATGGCAAAACATGAAATATACTCTGGATGACGAGACCAAAGAGATTCAGGAGACAATAATAGGAACATTTACGCAATACCCTCTCAAGTTGGCCTGGGCAATAACAATTCATAAGAGCCAGGGACTTACTTTTGACAGAGCCATTATTGATGCATGTGCTGCTTTTGCCCATGGACAGGTGTATGTGGCTCTCAGCCGTTGTCGTACTCTGAACGGACTGGTACTTAGCACCCGGATCAGTCAGCGGGGCATAATCGACGATCCCTGTGTTACAGACTTTATTAATGAAACAGAAAAAAAACAACCCGACCAGAAGCAACTGGCAGAGTCGAAAAAAGCTTACCAGCAGATGCTGCTGACAGAGCTTTTCGATTTCACTTCCCTTTCACGTTACCTCTATTATTGTCTTAAGACGGTCAATGAGCACCAGGAGAGCATTTTGGGAAATCCCCGGGGAATGCTCGAAAATGCCTCAACCAGCATCAGGACGGACCTTATTGAAGTATCCGAAAAATTCCGGCCTCAATTGAATGGACTTTTAAACAGAGATATTGATGCTGAATCAAATACTCATCTTCAGGAACGGGTAAAAAAAGCATGTGAATTCTTTTCGGTTAAACTTGAAGCCGCTTTGAAAGGAATTCTGACCGGTTTTACGGTGGAAACTGATAATAAAACAGTCCGCAAATCCGTTTCCGAGGCTTTGGAGCGCATAAGGAAGGAGGGCGTCATTAAGTTAGCCTGCCTGAATACGGTCAGATCTGGTTTTACGATCAGTAAATATCTCGATACCAAAGCCAAATCGACCATTGATATTCCTCCTGTCAAATCTCATTCTGTAAAATCTGTGGAAGATAATTCCGGAATTATTAAACACCCGGAATTGTTAAGCAGGCTTAAGGAATGGCGTAATATTAAAGCGAAGAAAATGGCCCTTCCTCATTACATGATACTACCACAGAAAACGATGGTCACGCTGGCAAATTTTGTACCTCAGTCACCGCGTGCTCTTAAACTGGTAAAGGGTATGGGCACAAAGAAATCAAAAAAATATGGTGAAGAGCTTTTAGACATTATTATATCATATACGAAAGAAAATATTGAACCGCCTGATGTAACCCTCACTGAAGAAAAAATTGCAAAAAAGAAAAAGGAAGAAACGAAGAAAATAAGTTATGATCTTTTTAAGGAAGGTAAAGCAGTTGCACAAATAGCAGAGGAGAGAAAGCTCAGTATAACTACTATCGAAGCTCATCTGGCATATTATATCGGGACAGGCGAAATTCCGATAAATAAATTTGTTTCACAGGAAATGACAGACCTTATCGTGAGTCATTTTGAAGGAAACGAAGATCTTAAAATGGGACCTGCAAAACTTGCTCTGGGAGAAAAGGTGTCATGGAGCGACATCAGGTTTGTAATAAACCATCTTAATTTTCTCAGAAAATCTAAAAATGACATCCGGCAAAATGTAAAATGACTGACCCTTGTCATATATTGTTGATCTATAGAGTACTGTCTAAATATAATCGCGAAATATGGATTCAGACGAAGATGATGATATCACAAAGCCGGAAAAACTTCCTATTTACCTGAAAGGAAAGGAGATCTTTGATATGGTACATAAGATTGCTGATCTTATCCCTGAGAACGATGAATACCTTAATGAGGTTAAAGCCTGCATGATATCTGATGCTGCACAACTGACTGTAAAAGTAGCCGGCGCTGAGGCAGCAGGGTTGTATGATCTCAAAATGGAAAATGCTGCCATAATACGTAAAGCAGCACGCGACCTTATGGTCCAGCAGCATTCACTCGATATGTTTGGTTTTGAATATGTCGGGTATTATCAGATGGTAAGAGACCTTATTGAAGAATACCGGCTCCTGTTCATTGACTGGGTGGCAGGATTTGATAAATGGGATTATACAATTGACCGGTGGGGACTTTTTAATCCTCCTGGTATTGGCCCATTCGACAAAGACCCCGACGATGACATACCATTTCATGGTTTTGAAGAAGATCCCGAAGAATGAAATTTTATTTTTGTTTCTGTAATGCACTATTTTTGATGCACAATGGAAATAAAATGAATTTCTTTGAATTCAGAAACAGGTTTATACCCCTGGCATACTATTCCACAAACCAGGTGCATGCATGGTATCCTGAGTTTAATGATTTAAAAGTATAACCGGAATTTATTTACTTATCTGAGTGATTATGAACAAAGTGAAAATTAAGCTATTTAATGTTATTGATAAGACAGATTTGCCTGAAATAACGGTTAATCAGTTTCCTGCTGACGGAGATCCGCTTGAGATTGACATGGAAATGTACTATGTCTGTGAAACGAATTACCAGGAGAAGGATAACCTTCAAAAGATTGGGGTGATACCTCTGGTTGTTAAAAATCCAGCTAAGGTTGTAAATATTAACAGCTACATAAAGTGTTTATCAAAAGCTCACAAAAGAATACAGTTCAGGAAGAATAATAATATCTGTGATTTCAACGATTGTGATGAAATGATAATATCTCCAAAATAAAGTTTAACAGGTGAATCACAGAGAATGGATTAAAAAAGAACGACCAGGAGTTCTTAATATCATTTTTGCGTATTAAGATCATTGTTGCCAATTTGCCTGAAAATGTAACGGGGATAGGGGAAGATCTCATTTACAGATCTTTCATATATGTCGTATTCCTCGCCAAAAATCTTTCTGAGAACAAGGGTATCCCCGTGAATGGACAGCTTAAATCCCAGGTATAATTCCAGGGAAATAGAAAGTATTAATCCTGAATGGAAGATCAGTGCCAGGGAAGGTATTATAAAAACTATAATGGAGGAATATATTGGATTCCGGCATAGTGCAAAAGGTCCCCCGGTTATCAGAAATCCAGGCTTAAAGTGTTTCAAGAAGTATATCGCTGAATAAATCCAGAAGATGGAACCCAGACCTAACCATATTAATCCCAGGTACTTAATAATAGCAAGATCCAAAAATCCCATATTGAAAAATTCAGGATATCTGAACATCACTATTAACGAAAGGATTATATAAGGCAGACATAGTAGCGCCAGTTTAGGCCCGCATCCGAAAAGCGTCATGGATTTTTGCATTGTTAACTCCTTATTATTTGAATTACCAGTCCCTGCCTGGTTTGATCCCGGTGCTTTCCCCATGGGCACTAAAGGCGAACGGTAATCAAGGTTTGTTCAGTATTTTTATAACGACCATCCCTTGCGATACTCGTAGTGAAAATATTTGTTCGCTTCGGGCAGGTTTGTGATCTTCATGTTTTCCCCGTCATATTCAAGCGTTGTATTCGAGCGCTGTGTCAAAATGGCAATGTTTGTCAGCAGCATGATCTCTGTAACCTTTGATGCCCATGAAAAGTCATTGGCCGATTTCTTCCCATTCATTATAGCACCAATCCAGTCTTCAAAGTTATCACCCGTTCTTTCCAGCCACGGATCGGGACCTTTGAAGCCGGGATCAGCGGGTACCAGTTCGGGCATGGCAGCGTTGCCACCCATCATTATCCCTTTATCGCCGTAGAATACTGTTCCAACCCGGCGGCCTGGTTCAAGCTCCGCCGGTCGCTCCGGCATAAGGCCGCCATCGCACCATTTAACCTTAAGGGGAGGCATGTAACCGATACCGGGAGTAAAGCGTTCCGGGAATTCGTATGTTACGGTCTGGGCAAGCGGGAGATAATCATTATTGTAAGGGGTGGAAGTGGCATGGATCTTAGTGGGGTAGTTCAGGTTCAGGGCCCACAGAGGAGCATCATATATGTGGGCTCCCATATCGCCCATAGCGCCTGTACCATAGTCCCACAGACCACGCCATACAAAATGGCAGATCTCGGGATTGTACGGTTTTTCCGGTGCAGGACCCAGCCATACATCCCAGTTAAGGTTTTTTGGCACTTTTGCAGCTCCGGGCCGCAGTATGTCACCCTGCGGCCAGTATCCCACCGGACGGTCGGTGAACATATGCACTTCCCTTATATTACCTACAACACCAGCGCGCACCCATTCCACCACCCTTCGGGTGGCTTCGCTTGCATGGCCCTGATTGCCCATCTGTGATACAACATTATATTCTTTTGCCAGTTCAGCAAGCTTACGGCATTCATATATGGTTTTGGCCATGGGTTTTTCGACATAAACATGCTTCTTCTCTCTCATGAACGCTGCTGCTATGGGAGCATGGTTATGGTCAGTCGTTGCTATCATAACGGCATCAATAGATGGCTCTTTCTCCAGCATTTCGCGCCAGTCTGAATAAACCTTCGCCCTTGGGTATCGGGCGAAAACATACCCTGCATAATCCGAATCAACATCACACAAAGCATAAATGTTGGCAAGTTTCCTGGGTTTTCTTTCCTGCGATCCGCCTGCGGCCTGTTGAGGCTGTCCTCCCTGCGGCCTTGCGCCGGTCCTCTGCTGCATCTGGGCCATACGTGCAGCACGCTCAGCCTCCTGCGCTGCGATCTGTCCCTTGCTTAACGCCTGCCCGGTCCTTGTTCGCTGAGGCCTGTTGACCTGTACCTCCGGATCGCATATATTGCTCAAATCACCTGCTCCCTGGGCGCCGATACCTATACCGGCAACATTTATCAGATCACTGGGCGCCTTCTGGCCGCTTCCGGCAATGGCATGCCTCGGGACAATCGTGAAAGCTGCCGTGGCAACACCTACCGTGCCCAGAAATTTACGTCTGGTTAAGTTCTTATTACTTCTGGTTTTCATAATGCTGGTTATTGATTAATATCAGGGTAAATTTATTAAAATCCAGTCGATTTTACGTGTTCCCAAACGGAAATTACCCGGATACAGATTGAAAAAGAGATAGGAGCACGTAATGGAAAAGAAATAACGAACTTCAGTTCAGACTTGTTGAAATAAATTTGACTCTGGCTTTAACAAAGGGTGATTCTGATTGTTTGTAAGAAAGGAACTTTAAAAATGGAAAGATATCTTATTGAAGTACCACATGAAGCGACAAAATCTGCGTGTAATAATGCAGTGCGGATATTTTTACAAACTGGTTCGCACTTTCTAAGTCATGCTGATTGGGGCTGCCATGATGGGGAACATAAAGCCTGGCTGATAGTGGAGGTAGAAAACAAGGACCAGGCCAGGCAGATTTTACCTCCGTTATTCAGACCGGAAGCCAAAATTATAAAACTCCATACCTACACAAGAGAGGAGATGGAGAATATAGAAGAAGTGCATCCGGTGTAGAAATAAGTTTTGCTGATTTTTTTCAGATCACCGGTAGCAACCCTTGCCACCGGTTTAAAGGTTTCATCCGGATATTCCGGATCGATGGAATAGGGCCAGACAGCCCAGCCGCTGTTTGTGCAGATTTTATTCCAGAATTGCAAAATTGTCATGCATATGCTTCAGAAATCCGACAAAATCATTCTTTTTATCAGATTCCATCCATTCCATGGCTTCCTTAGGATGTTCATTCATTGCTCCGGTTACCAGATAAGGAATGTGATATCCCCAGTCAATTTCTTTCTGCAGTGGCAGAATATAGTCCTGGATAGATTGGAAAAGTGGTAGTAAACGGTATTTTGGATTTTTTAGAAATGCAATCAATATTTCAATCGGGCAATTTCCGGCACCTCTTCCCAGTCCCAGCAATGTAGCATCCAACATGTTGCATCCATGAATAATAGCTGTAACTGTATTGGAAAAGGCCAGTTGCATATTGTTATGTGCATGGATTCCAATTGTTTTTCCCTTTAACAATTCTGTATATTTTTTTGTAATCAGTTCAATCTGTTCGCAATACATGCTGCCAAAGCTATCCACAACATAAAAAACCGGTACTTTTGATTTGGCAACATCATGAAGTGCTTCATCAAGTTCACGTTCATTTACTTTCGATACAGCCATCAGGTTAATAGTTGTTTCATATCCCTTATCCATGCAATGTTCAGCCATAAAAATTGCTTTGTCCATCTGGTGAACATAAGTTGCAACCCGGATCATATCAATAACACTTTTCGATTTGGGAGGTATATTGTCGAGGTCAACCCTTCCAATATCAACCATAACCGAAAGTTTGGTATTGGTTTTGTTTTCGCCGACAATCCGTCTTACATCCTTTTCATCACAGAATTTCCATGGACCATTTTCCTTTCTGTGAATAACTATTTTCACTGCTTTTATAACCAATTTCCATATAATCTATTCCACCCTCCACACAGGCGTTGTAAACCGATTTGACAAAGTCATCACTGAAATGCCAGTTGTTCATTAAACCACCATCACGAATGGTGCAATCCACTACTTTAATTTCTTTTCTGTACATAGTCAGGCTATTTTTGTTTTTCTTTCAATAATTCAAGTTGTTCTTTAATAAAATAATCCATCATAATCCGGTACATCTTTTCAATTACATCAGGATCCAGATTATGATTGGTCTGCAATTTCCCTTCGTTTGCTGATAACAGCATGATACCTGTTTTTCGCATATACATCATCGGTGTTGCTTTTATACTTTACTATTTCCTGTATATAAGAAAATCGTTTTCCGATCAAACCAATAATTGCATTGTCAATTTCATCAATTTCCTGACGCACTTCTTCAATATTCTGACATTCGTGCGGTAATTTCATATTATCAACTGTTAAACTTAAACACTTAATTATTATTTATTGATACAATTTTAGTGATTTTCCTTTAATTTATTCAAATTAACATATTCTTTTAAATTTCAGTGCCACCCCACCTGTTCACCCCTAAATCCCCTAAAGGGGACTTTTAAGAACTCACGATATTCACAGACATACTTTACATATGTGGTCCAATAAAACCAATTTTCAAAACCAATACCGGATTTGGTTTCTGTTATAAGACTCAGGTGTTCTGAAATATTTTCACCAGTTCGATCCCTTCTCCTTTGCCAAGGTTCCGCGAATACTGCTTGTCAACCGGGTTGTTCCAGTGCTCGTGAACCCCAAGATTCTTGGCCATGGGGACACCATCGCCATTTGGAGTGTAGATGATCCCCGCAGGCCAGTTTCCGGAATCGGCAGCCTGGTGCAGATAATCATCAACCCCGGGATTATAAATATGCGGGACGTTATGCTCGGCGTATGAGAACTCAGTCCTCAGGAAATCAAAAGCTACCGATTCTATTGCAACCGGATCGAGTGACAGAAGCAGAGACGAACTCCAGTGATTGTTAAAGGGAGGCATTAAGAATTTAACCGGTAGTCCGTTCCAATCCGTGCCTGACCAGAGAGCCGTCAAGTATGTAGAAAAGATTCCTGTCACCTGTAAATTTGTTACCCATAAGATCCACAAGTACCCTGTAATTACCGTAACCCTTACTGTTCAACCCGGAATGGAGGTGTGAGGCACTGCGCCTTGTCTGAGTTCCGAAATGATTTTTGGCGCAAAGGGTGATCCCGGCGATCCCATGTCCCTTCATGGCTGCGAGGTTGATCAGGTACTCTGCATTTTCAAGTACCGTATAGATCTTATCCGATCCTCCATCGCCCATAACAGATTTGTTATCCGAATAGAAGATCAGGTTTTTGCTGCTTTCACTGCAAAGTATTCTTCCATGCGTGGCGCCGAAACTTGAAAGATAATTCACATCGGGGAACTCCGCATGGTACTTAATGTATTCATCCTGGTAAATATTCCTCATCGCATCCCCCACGTAAATGCAATCCTGCGGTACACCAACCACATTAACCAGCTGTCTGAGCAGTTGAAAGGACTATCTGAGGTGATGTTTCGCAATGCCAGAGGCAGTGGCTTATCTTCGAGTCTCCTGTACTCAGGGTCCATTCCACCGGAAGCAGAGGTCCTGTTCAGCTTAATATATATTTTTTCACCTTTAAAGTATGGAACGCTTCCTTTACCCCGTTTCAGATTATGATACCTGAATACGGCATCCCAGGCTTCACCTGGTTTTTCTTTGCCAACCATTGAACAGAGACCGGCTATGAGCATCTGATCAACTTTTTCCTGGCTGGTATTTTTATCCTGGAACCAGGCATCATAATTTGCTGCAGGTATTTCTTTTGATACTGGTTTATTGGCACAACCGGGATTTGTGGTTGAAGGATTCCATACCCAGCTTACCCTGCCCGGGATGATCCCCTGTCCCTTCCCCATTGGCAGGTTGGGGGTATAGGGATTATCTGCCTGACTCCCGGATCCGGGATTACTACCCTGAGCCTTGATAGCGGACAGGAAAAAGCTAAATTGAACTGGTGCAAGGAAAAGACTTTTCAAAACCTTGCGTCTGCTTATCTTTTTTATAACTGGTTTTTCCGTCGAACAGGGAACGGATTTTTTTGTCACAGGTTTATCGTTTTGCATTTTTACAGAGTATTAAAATTTACTTTGCGAGGCTGAAAATTAACAAAAAATCTTCTTATTTATGCTATTCAGTAAGACACTTCTGTGTTTCAGGTAATCTTCCTTTGAGTTTAAAGTTATAGATGCAAAGAAATTAAGAACTTACAGTCTTTGTGGTTAATGGATTTATTTTTTTACCCTGCCTACCGGCAGGCAGGCACTAAGTACACAAAGGTCCTCACCAAGGGGCACGAAGGAGATTTTAAACAGACCCGTGGTAACAGTTTAACTTAAATTCCATACTACTACCTGTCTGCCGGTAGGCCTGACCTAAGGGCAAAGTCCGACAAGGGTAAATTTATGGCCTTGTAATTCAAATATTTACCAGGACAATTTCGTTAGAAGTACAATATACCTCTCACTATTTAGAATTAAACCTGGTTTTCTCTTATATTATTGAAAGTGTCTTCTTTAAAACCTGATATGATGAAATCAACTATCCGTAATCTGGCCCTTTTTGCACTGGTAATTGTAATCTCAAATAATGCTGAAGCACAAAAAGCCATTTATACCACCAACCGTGGTATGACTATAGGCTTCGGACTGGGAGCTGCTTACCAGCAGTCGGACATTGCCAATTCAAGAGGAGGTGGATTCGACTTTACCCTCGGAAGCTATCTCTATAAAAAGGATAATGCATTATTATCAGTTGACTGGAAATTCCGGTTCCTCGCAGGTGAGAACAAGGCTTACGATCACAGGATCAATACCGATGGTACCTACAGCAATATCAGCTACGGCTTTTTCAATTACGATCTGGAGCTTGGTTTAGCACTGAACCGCCTGAGGGAAAGAACCAGGATCCTGTTTTCGGTGTTTGGCGGCGCCGGTATAACTCATGGAATTACTTCCACCGACCTTCTGGATGCCAACGGAATTACTTATGATTACTCTGTAATAGATCCGGACATCGAAAGGAAACAGGTTTATGCCAACCTGATGAACCTGTCAGACAAGAAATTCGAAACAAAGCTGGCCGGCAAAGGGGCAGTGATGCCAACACTGGGAATATATCTGGGTTACCAGTTTTCACACAGTTTCTCACTTGGCATTGAACATAAAATAAACTTCTCCCTTACCGAGTATAACAGTCGAACCGGCATTGACATAGACAATAAAATTATGGTTGATTCCAGAAAGACAGGAACCATTATACTTCACTCGGCTTCAAATGGATACTTGGAGGAGGTTCGTCACTGCCGGTCCGCAGATATACCGGGACTGTCGTGAACACTCCTGTAAAAACAAATACCTACAACAACACCAATACAATTCCGGTAATTTCTGTTTCACCTCCTGCTGTTGAGATCATTTCTCCATCGGGCAGTTCATATTCAACTGCAACGGGTAGCCTTGATATTACTGCCAGGGTAAGGAATGTGAGAGGGAAACAGGATATTCAGGTAGTTCTGAATGAAAAAAATATCCCGTTCGATTTTAATCCGGTTTATGGAAATGTAAGTTCCGGATTAACGCTCACAGAAGGTAAAAACATCCTGGTTATTACCGGTTCAAACGAAGCCGGCAGCACAAGGGATGATTTGATCATCAACTGGAACAAACCTGTACCGGTCGCTCTGCCATTTATAAAATTCATAGATCCGGCTTCCCCGGTAACTGTTGAAAAAAACATATTCTCTATAAGTGTGCGGACAAGGAACGTTAAAGCCTGGCAGGATGTAACCGTTACAGTCAACGGAACAACAACAAGTAATTTCAGCTTCAGCCCTGAAGGAATGGTAACAACAAATATTCCTTTGAATGAAGGCGAGAACAAAGTGGAGGTAAGAGGGAAGAATGACTCCGGCAGTGCATCAGATTTAACGACAATTACATATACTAAATCTGTAAAAGATGTTCCTCCGCCATGCCCTCCACCTGTTCTGAAAATGATGGCACCGGCTCAGAATGAATTATTAACTGACAATCCCTCCTGTACAATCAGGACCGGGGTTAGCAATGAACGGACAGGCGATCAGATTTCTGTTACATTAAACGACAGGATCATAACAAACTTTAATTTTACAGGCAACGTATTAAATTTTCCCGCTTCCCTTAATGAAGGAATAAACTCCTGCGTTATCGTTGCGGCAAGCAATTGTGGCACTCAGAAATTAACTTATTCAATAACTTTCAAACCTGCTGAGGTTGTAGTTGAGTAAACCGTGCCCGAAACCCGGTATCAATTTCAGTATAGCCACTATCAGCAGGGAAGATGCAACAGCACCAACGTAAAGGAACCGTAAGCAATGTGAGGAACAGAAATGACATAATGGTCACCGTAAATGACAGGCCTTATGAAGCGTTTACGTTTGTTCCTAACACGGGAGTGATAGCTGCGGCATTCAGGTTCGATCCCTGGTTACACACGGTCAAAGCAGCTGTTAAGAACGATTGCGGTCAGGATGAAGATTCCAGAGTAATAAATATTGATGAGCAGAAACCATGCGGAATAAGGATCAATCCCGGAAATTCCTCCTGGGAGTTCTGTCTCATAACACCATCGGATACAATAAGAAGAGATGCATTGACAAACCGTACTTTCAGCTATTCAGGTGCGGCCCGCAGCCTCTATTTCATGCCTGTTGCAGGAGGAGGCGACGCTGTTGTTAAGGGTAAACCTTACACTATCCGTCCCGGACAATACTATCTTTTCACCGGTAACCTGACTGTTACTGTAAGTACAAAAAATCCCGGTTCAATGGGGCAATGGTCAGTACGGTATTATTGCCGACAGGGAGCCTGAGTCCGGCAATGGCAACAACAGACCTGAGAGTCCATGTCAGGAACAGGGAGAAGAAAGAAAGCCCGGAAAGAAAGTCGGATCAAAGGATGACAACAGGATGTCAGTTCCATAGATTTTGGGACTTCGGACTTCCGTCTTCGGTCTCCTGACTTCTGACTCCGGTCTTCGAACTCATGACTTCTGACTTCGGTCTTCGAACTCATGACTTCTGACTTCGGTCTTCCGTCTTCGGCTTCCGTCTTCAAACTAAAATTAATCACAGTAAACTTAATTTGCCCTGTTTTTCATAACTTAACACTTTAATAATACCTGATAAGTTTCGTGCATATTAGAATCCCCCGGCTTTGAAAATCTATGGTGTTATTGATACTGTACATACTTAACTAAATAACTGAATGTCATCTGAAAGGATCTACTCGATAGATATAATGAGGGGACTGACCCTGCTCTTAATGCTCTTTGTAAATGACCTTAACATGGAGGTCGCTCCTTCATGGCTCGGTCATATGAAAGCTGATTTCGACGGAATGGGACTTGCCGACTGGGTGTTCCCCGGATTTCTATTCATTGTTGGTATGGCTATCCCGTTTGCATTTTCGAAGAGGATCACAAAAGGAGAATTGCCGATCGATATAAGCCGTCACATCCTTACGAGGTCCTTAAGCCTGATAGTCATTGGTGTTCTTATGCTTAATACGGGCAGGGTCAATCCCGAACTTACAGGGATTGGCAGAAATTTGTGGGCGCTGTTAATGTATATTGCTGTTTTTTTGTTCTGGAATGATTACCGTGACAGGGAGAACAGGATCTATACAGTAACCGGTTACAAGATGGCAGCCCTTGCAATTTTTATTATCCTGATATTTAAATTCAGGTCAGGCCAGCCTGAAAACAATGGCTCACTCATAACCGGATGGTGGGGAATCCTGGGCCTTATCGGCTGGGGTTACCTGGTAGCGGCTTTCACGTGGTTGATATGCCGTGATTCGATAATAAAAACTGTTGCTGTAACCATGTTTTTCCTTGGTATGAATATACTATCAGGTCTGGAGCTGCTTGAATTTCTTAATCCTGCAAAGCCCCTGCTGGGAGTTTTAATTGAGGGAAATGTTCCGCTGATTGTCCTGACAGGATTGACGGGAGGTCTGATATTAAAGAAATTCAACAATATGGGATCCCGGAACATTATCATGATCTATATAAGCCTGGGCCTGGTTTGTCTTGCAGCAGGATTTTTGCTGAGGAACTGGTTTATCATTTCAAAGATAAAAGCCACTCCGAGCTGGGGATTGATCTGTACGGGAATAAGTTTCCTTGTATTTATTATTATTTACCTGGTAATTGACGTTAAAGGCCGGCGATCGTGGGCTTTCTTCCTTAAACCTGCCGGTGAAAACTCCCTGACTACCTATCTTGCTCCCGATATCCTTTACTATCTCATCTGGATGTCAGGTATTCCGGTTCTCTTTTACAAGCAATCATCAGAACCTATGGTAGTTGTTGCCGGTTCACTTATATGGGCGCTGCTGATGGTCGGATTGACAGCGCTTCTTGCAAGGTTCAATATCAGGCTGAAACTATAAGGCGCCCTCCTTACCTCTTTTACTGAGGTCAAATTCTACTTAATTCATTCTGAAACAATTTGCGATCTGCGAATATCTGCGGGATCTGCGGGAAAAAAACAAAATTTCCCGCAGATTGCGCTGATTTGCGCAGATATTATTGATCTTTCTGTGAAGATTCAGTGCTCATTGAAAACGGGAATGCCTCTTTTGATGAACCTCTTTCTTTGTCAGGTGCACTTTGCATTTTGAACAGGAGCTTCCCTCCATTCTGCAGTTCGGAATGACGTATGAAGTTCCTGGTTAACCCCTTACCGTTGAGGCTTACAGCGCTTACATAAATGTTATCCTTATTATTTTCAGGCGCTTCTATCATCAGTTTTTTCCCGTTCTCAAATATCAGAGTGGCTTTTTTGAATAAGGGCGACCCGAATACATATTCGTCTGTTCCGGGAGTGACCGGATAAAATCCCAGCGCTGAAAAGACATACCAGGCGGATGTCTGGCCGTTATCTTCATCCCCGCAGTATCCGTCAGACTGGTAAGTATAAAGCTTATCCATTACCTCCCGGACATGAAATTGAGTCTTCCATGGCTGACCGGCATAGTTATACAGATATATCATGTGCTGAACTGGCTGATTACCATGTGCATAGTTACCCATATTCATTACCTGCATTTCACGGATCTCGTGAATTACCTGCCCGTAATAGGAATAATCGAAAACCGGAGGCACCTCGAAGACTGAATCCAGCTTGGCTGTGAAATAATCCTTCCCCCCCATCAGGCTTATCAATCCGCTTACATCCTGAAAGACACTCCAGGTATAATGCCAGCTGTTTCCCTCGGTAAATGCATCGCCCCATTTGAATGGACTGAAAGGCGTCTGGAAAGTTCCGTCCAGATTCCTGCCGCGCATCAGTTTCCTTCCCGGATCAAACACATTTTTATAGTTCATAGCCCTGCTTTTGAACCCGTCAATCTCTTCCTCCGGACGTTTCAGTTCTTCGGCAAGCCTGGCTATACAAAAATCGGCATACGCATATTCAAGAGTCCTTGCAGCGTTTTCGTTGATACCTGCATTATAAGGAACATATCCCAGTTCGTTGTAATACTTTGCACCCAGTCTGCCGACTGATGAAACCGGTCCGACGCTGTCAGTATTTTTAAGTATGGCCTTGTAGAGTGTTTCAATATCATATCCCCGGATGCCCTTAAGATATGAATCAGCAATCAGTGATGCGGAATTGGAGCCTATCATACAATCACGATGCCCGGGGCTAGCCCATTCGGGAAGCCATCCGCTCTCCCTGTAAGTATTGGCAAGGCCTTCCATGATCTGGCTGTTAAGGTCAGGGTACATTAGCGTAAGAAATGGAAAAAGCGATCTGAAGGTATCCCAGAAACCGTTGTCAGTAAACATGTATCCGGGCAGGACCTCACCATTATAAGGGCTATAATGAACAATTTCATTTTTATCATTGATCTCAAAAAACTTCCTTGGAAATAATAATGTCCTGTAGAGGCAGGAATAAAATGTCCTTTGCTGATCTGTGCTTCCTCCTTCAACCTTGATGCGGTTCAGTTGCTTGTTCCAGGCAGCTTTGGCTTCATTGCATACAGTTTCGAAGTTCTTACCGCCTGTTTCTGCATTAAGGTTAACCAGAGCCTGTTCAGGACTTATAAATGAAGAGGAAATGCGCACATTTATGGTTTCACCGGAGTTTGTTGAAAAACCGAGTATGGCTCCGGTATGATCGCTTTCTTCAGTCAGGTTGTTAAGCTTAAGTCCGTTTCTGCTCCAGGTATGTGTTGCTGAGAAATCTTTATCGAAAACTGCCACAAAGTAGTTATGAAAATTGGGCGGAACTCCTCCGTGATTGTTACGGCAAAAACCAATTACCTTACGCTCGGAGGGAATTATGGTTACCATTGACCCTTTGTCAAAGGCATCAATAAGAATAAATGAAGAGTCATTCTGCGGGAAAGTGAACCTGAAAATTGCAGATCTTTCTGTAGGAGTAACTTCAGCAGTCACGTCATAATCAGCAAGGTAAACACTGTAGTAATATGGTTTCACCACTTCTGCCTTATGAGAGAACCAGGAGGCACGCTCCTCCCCGGTATATTTCAATTTGCCCGTAACAGCCATCAGGGAGAAGGCTGCATAATCGTTTATCCACGGACTCGGCTGATGTGTCTGCTTTATTCCCTGGATTTTATAGTCGTCATAAGCATAGGCCCAGCCATTGTTCATATTGCGTGTCTGGGGAGTCCAGAAATTCATGCCCCAGGGCAATGCAATCGCAGGGTAAGTGTTGCCTGTCGATAATCTGAATTCCGAATCAGTTCCCATTAATGGATTTACAAGTTCTACGGGGTCAAATCCGGATTCCTGCGGTTTTTGGGTACAGGCACTAAAAAGAAAAATATATGCCAGAATTATAATTGCCTTATAATTCCCCCTTCGAAGGGGGTTAGGGGGATGTTTGAAAAATCGGGATCTGTCCATAGTCTGCTTTATAGCGATAAATTAACTCTTTCCTGTTCAAATATAGTGCATTGTAAGAACTTAAACTGAGGTAACATAGAAGGTCCACTGAGTTATATCACCCCCAACCCCCTAAAGGGGGCTATAAGTCCCCTTCAGGGGATTTAGGGGCCAACTTGACCTCCAACAAGCCGGTTGCCCTGATCTTATCATACACCATCTTCGGGGTAAGCCACTCCATGCAAGCATGATCTCCCCTCCAGCACTCTCCTTTACCATAAACAGTGCACGGACGGCAGGTCAGCTCTTCAATGCTGATACTTATAAAATGGTCTTTGGGCTGCATCCAGGCTGCAAATCCCATGAGAGGATCTGTAGCTCCCCATATTGATATCACGTTTGTCCCGACAAGGGCTGCCATGTGCATATTTGATGAATCCATTGCGATCATGAAGCTCAGCTTTGTCATAACCGCCAGTTCTTCTTCAAGATTAAGCTTACCAGCCAGATTTACTGATCCGGGGATCTTTTTCTGAAATGATTCCAGCAGATCGGATTCTTCAGGCCCTCCAAACAACCAGAATTTTGCATAAGATTTGGAAATCATTCTCAGGAGGGTCACCATACTCTCTTCAGGCCACATCTTAAGCTCATGCTTTGTATAAGGTGCAACACCTATATTCAGTCCTGCTGTAATGCCCGATATTTCCAGCGCCCTTGTTACAGCTTCCCGGGGAGGCACAATCCATGGCCCTTCAGGGGGCTTTGCATCAAAACCTGCTTTGGCAAATACCTCCTGATAGCGTTGAACAGTATGTTTTAGTTGTATCTTCTTTCTGCCATTTATCAATGCTCTTTTTTCACTCCGCCCTTTATCGATCACACTGACCGGGATGCCTGTAAGCCGAAACAGCGATCTTAATATCTTAGTCCTCAAAACATCATGCAAATCAATAACATAATCAAAAGTTCCGCTTTTTCTGATATCGGTGAAAAGCCTGAAAAGGCCTGCAATGCCTTTGTGACGTATCTTAAAATCAGGGAAGAACAGTTCCAGGCCATTTATTGAATGAAAGAAAGGAGAGAATGCTTTCATGGTCACCAAAGTAAGTTCCGTATCGGGGTATTTTTCTCTTATTCCCCTTAAAACCAGGGTAGTAAGTGCAACATCACCCATAGCCGATGTACGGATTACCAGAAGACGCATTTCAGTATTTCTCGTATGATTTTTCCTCGATCAGCCCTGAAGAGGTTTTAATATTAATTTCTCTTTTCAGCTCTGAACGCCTGTCATTTTTAATATAAACTGAGCGGGCAACTGCGATGAACTTATCGCTGAAGTCCTTTTCCCTTTCAAGGTCCCTGATCTGGTCCTCAATATCCCACAACTCGCAATTGACTTCATAAAGAGCTTTGCAGAGAGGATCCTCCTGATCCATTATTGAAGAAGAAGCCTCTTTCAGAATGTCAAATTCTTTCTGAAGGTTTTCCACCTTTGACTTATCCTGTATCCTTTCCAGCTTGATCCGGATTATTGTCAGTTTATCAATAATTTCACCGTTTGATACTTCAATCTTCATATAAAATTATTAATCAATCAAATTTAAGAGGTTTTTTCAGAGGAACAAAGGGATCCGGAGGACGGATGCCTGACTTACTCTGTGAGTTCTAAAAGTTTCAGATAACTCTCCCTGGATTTCGTATTTTCTGTCCAGGACCTCTCCCAACCCCTCCCCCGGTGTGGGAGGGGCTTAAAAACCAATTGTTTAGGTTCCTTTTGCACATCCGTGGAAGATTTGGGTTTAAGTCCCCCTCTCACACCGGGAGAGGGGGCCGACCGTTAAGAAATTGCCCGGTGGGCAATTTTAGGGAGGAGCCAGAATGCAGGGGAGGTATTGTGGTGGGGGATTTAGGGGGTGAGGTGTGCTCCAGCTAATACGGATCCACATCGATCGCGATCCTCAGGTTTGACGCTCCCTTTTCCTTTTCAAGCTTTTCGATTGCATTGATTACCAGTTGTTTTGATCCTGCAATGGGCTTCTCTTTATCCAGTTTTATAAGGATGGTTTTTATATACCATAGCTGAACCTGCGAGATAATCGGGAATTCCGGACCCAGAACGTTTTTTCCGAATAGTCGATTTCAGCTCCCTGCCCAGAATTTCAGAGTACTTATTCAGAAGCTGTCTGTCTTTGTGTTTTACGCTTATTTTAATCATCCTGCAGAAAGGAGGGTAATTGAAGATCCTGCGTTCTTCAGCCTGCAGCCTGAACATATTTTTATAATCGTGATTAAGAACAAGCCGTATGATCTTATGATCAGGATCCGAGGTCTGGATCACCACCTTGCCGGGCTTATTTCTCCTGCCTGCCCTGCCGCTCACCTGCTCCATAAGCTGAAAGCTTCTTTCATGAGCTCTGAAATCCGGAAAGTTCAGGAGATTATCGGCATTCAATATCCCTACCACAGTAAGATTTTCAAAATCAAGCCCTTTTGAGATCATCTGGGTGCCGATCATTATATCGATCTGCCGTTCTTCAAAAGCGCCTATCAGCTTATCAAATGAATACCTGCCCCTTGTTGTATCATGATCCATCCTGGCTACCCTGGCTGACGGAAACACTATTTTAATTTCATCCTCAATCTTCTCTGTTCCGAATCCCCTCGTTGCCAGTCCGGTCGAATGGCAGTTGCCGCAGCCTGAAGGTACAGGGGTTGAATATCCGCAATAGTGACAGATCATCCTGGCTATGCTTTTATGATATGTAAGGTTAACCGCACACTGAATGCATTTCGGTATCCAGCCGCATTCCGGACATTCAATATAGGGCGAAAAGCCTCTTCTGTTCTGGAAAAGAATTACCTGTTCCTCATTATTCAGGGCTTCATCTATAGTTTCAAGAAGCTGTGGAGTAAAATGGGATACCATAAGTTTCTTTCTGTATGCTTCCCTTGAATTGGCAAGAATTATATCAGGCAATTTTACAGATCCAAACCTCTCTTTCAGCTCAACCAGGCCATATTTTCCTGTCATTGCATTGTTGTAACTTTCAATCGATGGTGAAGCAGAACCCAGGATTGTCTTTGCTTTGTGAAGGCCGGCAAGCACTATTGCAGAATCGCGGGCGTTATATCTTGGTGCAGGATCATGTTGTTTATATGAACTATCCTGTTCCTCATCAATAATGATCAGGCCCAGATCATTAAACGGCAGAAAAAGGGCTGATCGCACCCCAATTATAAGTCTGAAACCCTTTTCCTTGTCTTTACTTGCAACAAGGTTCCATATCTCAGCTTTTTCAGGATCGCTGAAGCGTGAGTGATATACACCTGTCACAGCACCAAAGTGTTTGCGTAACCGAATGATTATCTGGGCTGTCAGTCCTATTTCAGGCAACAGGTAAAGTACCTGCTTACCTTTCTTTAACTGTTCTTCGATCAGGTGAATATATATCTCTGTCTTCCCGCTGGAGGTAACGCCATAAAGTAAGGCAATGCCCCTGTCAGTGAAGCTTTTATAAACAGCCTTCATTGCTGTATCCTGGGCATCGCTTAGCTTTCTCAGCGGTTCAACCGCGATAATGGCGCTATCCAGCCTGCCAACATTAAGAACAAGTAGTGATAATATCCCCTTCTTTATGAGGCTTTCAACCGCTCCGATTGCACCACCTGTTTCCTTCACAAGCAACGATTTCCTGACAGGTTTGATTTCCATTCCTTCAGAATATCCGCTTAACCTCAACCAGTTCGTAAAGGCTTCCTGTTGTTTGGGTGCCTTTGCAAGTTTATCAAGTATATCTCATTTAACTCCTTATCGGAAAAAACGGAAGCCGGTTCAATGAATGACTCTTCCCTGGGCTTGTATTTTTCAAGAACAGGAGCTGAGGTTTCACCTTCGAGAAAAAGTATCGAGGGTATTGCCGCCCTGACAACTTCGCCCTGGCTGCACATATAATAGTCTGAAATCCAGGACCAGAACTTCAGCATAATATTGTTTGCAACCGGAACCGGATCGAGAACCCTTATTACGGACCTGATATTTTCTGAAGCGGGAGGGATTTCATGGATATTGCTGACGACTCCCGAATAAAGCTTTTTGTTTCCGAATTGTACCAGCACCCGGACTCCGGGAATTACAGTTGCGTACAATTCTTCCGGTATCCGGTAGGTAAATATTCCTCTTACGGCAAAAGGCAATATGATATCAGCAAAATGATTATTCATCATTTATTTTACCGGATGTAAAGCATGAACTCAGTTCGATTTGATGAAGCTCGACATAACAGTCAGTAGATGATCTTTCCGGATAGGCTTAATAAGGCAGGCATCACAACCGGCTTCCAGAATAATGTCTTTATCATCTTCAAAAATAAAGGCTGTCTGTGCAATGATCGGTATGTCCCTTCTGATCTTTCTGATTTCCCTGGTTGCTTCGATTCCGTTCATCTCGGGCATTTGCATATCGAGCAGGACAACGTCGATATCGGGCACGCTCTTTACAATTTCTATTGCTTCGATACCCGACCGTGCAGTCAGAATATTAATTCCGGTATCAAGAAGCACTCTGTTCAGATAGAGAAGCACGTCCTTATTGTCATCAACCAGCAGGCATTTCCTTCTGGTCCAGTTCAGTGGCAGATTCGGCTGATCGCTGCTGGTTGTCAGCTTCGATTTAATACGGGTGCTCCCTCCTGCCGGCCGGTATGGTATTGAGAAACTGAATTCGGAGCCAACGCCTTTCTCAGATTGAACGAATATTTTTCCACCCATTCTTTCAACAACCTCTTTCGCAAGTGTAAGTCCGACTCCCAGACCTTCAAAAGGCCGGTGATGCCCGTCAATTTCCTGCCTGAACTCTTCAAAAATGTGATCCAGATTTTCCTTATTGATCCCTATTCCCGTATCCCTGATCCTGAATACCAGGTTTTCATTTTCCTTTGCATAGGTAAGACGGACAGATCCCTCAAGAGTAAACTTAACGGCATTATCCATAAGGTGATTCAGCACCCTCTTTAGCCAGACCCTGTCGGTAAAAATCAGGTCGCCATTATCTTCAAGAAGATTCCTGACGTCGATGATAATTGATTTCTCATTACGTTTAACAATTTTCCGTGCATCTTCAACAATTTCATTTACGATGCTGTTGACTGATGCTTCTTCGTATGTGATCTCGATCTGGGAGCTTTCGAGCCTTGACAGGTCAATGATATCCCCGATTATCTGAAGCAGTTTTTCGCTGTTGTGGTTAATATGTTCAATGTATTCCTCCTTTACTTCATTGGTGATATCATTTGCAAGAAGAAGGTTGGCGAACCCTACAACGCTGTTCAGAGGAGTTCTTATTTCATGTGAAATATTGGCCAGGAAACTTGATTTCAGCCGGTTGCTGGCTTCGGCTTCAATATTAGCCTTTGATCAGATCTTCGTGAGCTTTTTTAAGTGTTGTTATATCGCGCGAAATGGTAAGGGCGCCAATTATTTCACCAGTCTCATTTTTAACGGTTACAGATCTGGTTGACAGGTTAATGTAATTGCCATCGCTGTGTTTAAGCCTCAGCTCATCCTCAAAAAATCCCTGCGATTTAAGCGCTTCGTTCCTGTTTTTTTCATATTCCAGATCTTCAGGATGGATCAGGTCGACTGGATCTAAATGATGCGTACTGACCGGAATCGAGGCCGATCATTGAATAAAAGGCCTTGTTGGCGTATTTCATGTTCCAGTCGGTGTCATAAAAAGAGATGCCGTCGTCGGCCGACTGGACAAGCATCCTGTAAAACATTTCTGAGTTGGAGTACTCACGCGTTATTGTCTCCTTTTGAAAAGCAAGTTCACGGTTGGTTTTAAGCAGGTCGTCGTTAATATCCTCTATCTGCCTGTTTCTTTTTATGAGTTCCCTGTTGGAATGCCGGAGTTTAGTATGAAAAAATGACGATAACGATGCAAATGACAATCAGGGCAACGAGCGCTGTCATTGTGAAATTCAACAAGGACTCTGACATGAGAATATTCTGTAATTCAAACACCTGATTAACTTTCAATCTTTGAATATGCAGCAAATATAGAAATTCGCCTGATTAAATGGCTTCAATATCCCAACAAATTATTGCACAAAAAATGCTAAATTGCGAACAAATAAATTGAACGATGGAAGATAAGGAAAACGGATTTTCCGGAGGAAGGAAGTATACAAACGGAGAAATAACAGTGTACTGGAAGCCGGGTGCCTGCGTTCATGCATCTTATTGTTACAGAGAGCTTATTGAAGTATTTGATCCGGGGAGAAGGCCATGGGTTGATATGTCAGGCTCGACAACTGAGAGGATAATTGAGGTTGTAAATATGTGTCCGACCGAAGCTCTTGTCGTGGAAGTGGAATGATGATGATAAGAATAATGATATCAGTATTGACGAGACCAATCATATAGTTTTCAGAAGACCTGAGCTGATGCGATCGAATGAGACCGCTGAGGAGGTTAACCCGGTTTCAGTCAAAGTTATGCCTGATGGTCCGATTGTTCTGAAGGGAGATTTTACATTTACATATAACGGCACCACAAAGAAGGTTAATGAGGGTATTTTGTCTATATGCAGGTGCGGAGCAAGTGACCATATGCCGTTTTGCGATGGAGTTCACAGAAAAATAGGGTATGAAGATGATTGAACGGTATGGAGACAGAAGATAAAAAACCTTGTGGCATAGTTGAAGTTGTTGAAGGAGGTAAATTGAAGATATCCGGTAATATTGTTTTCAGGGATCTGAAAAGGGATATCACGGTGAATCTTGAAGAGGTCTCTCTATGTCTGTGCGGCCTTTCAAAAAATAAACCATATTGCGATAATTCACATCTCACAAATACAAAAGACAAAGAAGATGTTTAAGGTAGATCCCGTAGGATCATACCGTTTTCAAGGCTTTGCCTACTTTCTCCGCAGCTTCGCCGAAGGATATTGCAGAAATAACATAGAGTCCTGAATTATCAATTATATTCTTGGCTTCCAAAGCATTAGTGCCCTGCAACCTGACAATTACCGGTATATTAATTTCTCCTATCGATTTATAAGCCTCTACGACACCATTGGCAACCCTGTCGCATCTGACAATACCTCCGAAAATATTTATAAGGATAGCCTTAACTCCCGGATCTTTGAGAATTATCCTGAAGCCTGCTTCAACCGTCTGGGCGCTTGCACTTCCTCCCACATCAAGAAAATTGGCAGGTGAACCTCCGGAGAGCTTGATAATATCCATTGTTGCCATTGCCAGTCCTGCCCCATTGACCATGCATCCTACGTTGCCATCAAGTTTGACATAATTCAGGTTATACTTCCCGGCTTCCACCTCAACAGGATCCTCTTCGTTAGTATCTCTCATTGCAGCCAGTTCAGGATGCCTGAAGAGGGCATTATCATCCAGGACAAGCTTACAGTCGACAGCCAGGATCCTTTCATCACTTGTCTTCAGTACCGGATTGATTTCGAGAAGCTGAGCATCGCATCCGGTGAATGTGTTGTATATCCCTGACAGAAATTTCAGCATATTTTTCATTGGTTTATCCTTCAGCCCCAGATTGAAGGCAATGTTCCTCGCCTGAAATGACTGAAGACCTGTCAACGGAGAGATCTCCTTCGGTGAAAATCAATCCGGGTGTTTTTTCTGCAACCTGCTCAATATCCATTCCTCCCTGGGGCGAGTACATTATTACAAATCGCCCCTTCTTCCTGTTCAGAAGAATGCTTATATAAAATTCTTTCACCCCGGTGTCGCCCTTATAATAAACATCCTGGGCTATCAGAATTTTATTTACTTTTCGTCCTGAAGGGCCCGTCTGAGGAGTTACAAGGTTCATCCCCAACATATTACCAGCAATTATACCCGGCCTCTTCTACCGATTTCGCAAGTTTTACACCGCCGCCTTTCCCTCGTCCGCCTGCATGGATCTGTGCCTTAACGACAAAATACTGAGAACCATATTTCTCCTTAAGCTGATTTGCAGCGGCAATTGCCTGATCTGCAGATTCGGCAACAATTCCTTCCTGAATATCTACATTGTAAGTTTTTAGAAGCGATTTACCCTGATATTCATGTATATTCATGGTTTTATTTTTAAATTGACCAACTCAATCAGATCATTGATTTCATTGTCTGAAAATTAGAAAAATAAACTGATATTTTACCTAATTTCGCACAAAAAAGGATGCGGAAGCTGCTTAACGAAGAACTCGGCAGAAAGAGTATTGACCAGTTCAGAAAGTCAGAAAAATCACGGTTTGTAATAGTCCTTGACAATATAAGAAGTCATAACAATGTCGGCTCTGTTTTCCGGACAGCTGATGCATTTCTTACTCCAAAGATATATATATGTGGCATAACCGGCAGGCCACCGCACAGGGATATTCAAAAAACCGCCCTTGGTGCAACCGATTCAGTTGAATGGAGTTACTATGAAAAAACTTCTGATGCCATCCGCGAACTGAAGGATAATGGGATACAAAATAGTTGGAATTGAACAGACGGAAGGCTCGGTTGAATTACAGGATTTCCTTGTTGAAAACAACCAGAAATATGCCCTGGTTTTTGGGCACGAAGTAAATGGTGTCGGCCAGGAAATTATTGATCAATGTGACCTGTGTGTTGAGATTCCCCAGTTCGGGACCAAACATTCATTTAACATTGCTGTAAGTGCAGGGATAGTGTTGTGGGAGGTGAACAGAGTAAAAAAATAGAGACACGCAAACTGCGTGTCTCTTAACACATACATTAATGTCGTTTATTTACTGAACCAGAGCTGTAAAAGCGCTGTCAGTGAAGAATTTTGCAAATTCAAGATCTGTTTTTGCATAAGCTTTCCAGTCAGCCTTGAAATCGATAGCTTCCTTCAAACCGGCAAGCATATAGGTTTTGTCATCAAGCCGTGCGCCGGCAATTGCTTTCAGATATGAGGGTTTGCCGCATTTGCAGAGATCTTTCATGCTGTCGAGGGTTGCTTTTGCCTTATTTACATCACCCTTAAGCAGCTGTGCAAGTGCAAGGTTGAAACAAGGTTCGGTACCAAACAGGTTAACTGCCTTATCGTATTCGCCTTTTGTAATTGCAATAACACCAAGTCCCCATTTAGATTCGGGTGTGGCAGCGGTCATTGAGTTAAACAGCTCTTCTGCTTTTGCCATGTCGCCTTTTACGAGATATGCAAAACCGGTATTGTTTTTAACAACATCATCATTCTGAATTGCTTTTGCCTTTTCAAACTCAGCAAGAGCTTCGTCGGTTTTGCCAAGACCCAGCAGGGTGATTCCGACGTCGTTATGCGTACGGACATCTTTTGGGAAACTTTCGGCAGCAACCTGATAGAAAGCGAGTTTTTCATTAGCATCAGTTGTTAAACCAGCTGCGTAAAGCATCTCTTCAACACTGAGTACCTTGGGATCGGATTTCATCTGTGCAATGATCTGTTCGTCGCTGCGGCCAATGTTATCAACGTTGATCATCAGTTTAGACCTTCTCAATTTTGGCAGAACGTCAGTTTTCAGCTCTTCATACGCTGTTGACATGTTTTTGATCTCTTTTTCGCGAACGTCGGGATCTGAATACATCGAAAGAACTCGCAGAATAAGGTCCTTGTCCTGAATAGTTGAATTCTGAACCTCGGCCTTAAATCCTTCCCAGTCTTCTGCAGTGGTAATCTCATCAAAGAAATCGGTAGCTTTTGCGGCTTCAATTTTTTCAAATTCCTTTTTAATGAATTTATCTGCCGACTCGCCTCTCTTTGTCGAAAGCTTTTCGTTAAACTCCAGCTTACCATCGGGTGATGCATAGGAACTAACAACAGCTTTCTTCAGCTGACGGTTGGGGTCAGTAGAAGCCTGACCGATATATTCTTTCAATAATGCTACGTCTTCACCTTTAAGTTCACTGGGACGTATATTTGACTGATTAATAACATAGTTGATATCTGCCATTTTTGTTTCGGGAACAATCCTGACATAATTATCCTTCATTGCGATAGGCCTCCCGTGTTTCTCAACCAGAGTGGAGGTTGCGATAACTCCATCAGCAAGTTTCATCGGCTCAAAATCAATGCTTTTTTTACCGAGAGCGGCATTGGTCCTCAGAACGAGCTCTGACATTTTCATACCCTCTGTATAAGGGATTGTACTTGTGTAAGTGAAGTCGCCACCGCTGTAAGTGATAACCTTATTGTTGGCAGCTACTTTTTCTCCCTGAAGAACCTGAACTTTATCAAAAGCTGTTTCTCCACCTGTATAAGTTAAAACGGGGGTGACGGTAAGAGTAGCTTTCTTGTTGAAATACTTCTCCGGAAATGAGCCTTTGATCGTAATGTTTACCATACCACCGTGTGTTTCCAGTACTTTTGGTGTAACTTCATACTTAATATCACCGGCTTCTTTTTTCATCTTGTTCAGACCGCTACAACTTGCCAAAAAAGCAGCTGCAAGAATAAGGATAAAATAGCTTTTGAGTTTTTTCATAGTTTAATTTGTTATTTGATTAAGATATCTATTTGATTCTTACATTGAAATATATTAAAAAAGTTTCAATATAAGCGCAAATTTAAAATAAAATTAAATAAAATAAAATTACTATCCGTTATGATTACCATATTTTAATATTTGCAGTTTAACAGACTATTAATGATCGGTTAAATAAACGTTCCCTGTCATTTGCAGAGCAAAGATGGACATTCCATGAATAATTTATGTTACATAATTCCGGGAATAAGTTACACCTTTCACACATTTGACATAATCGGTATATTTTAGTCTTAATTACTTGTACCCTGATTCAAAATAATAATTATAAAATCACTTTATTCAATCCGGTGGGGTAATCATCAAAAAAAATAGTATCGATTAATTTCGAATAATGGTTTAAGTTGGTTACAAAATCTATATCATTTATATCAATGATAAGATATTTATTCCCCGGATTCTGCTTAAAGAACGTAAAATAGCTGTCCTGTATTTTCTGAAGGTACTGTTTTGTTATTGAAATCTCATAGTCGCGGCCTCGTTTTTCAATGTTCTTCAATAATCTTTCAGGGTTAATATGCAGATAGACATAAATATCCGGTTTGGGAAGTGAACCATAAATTATATGGAATATCTGCCGGTAAAGATTGTATTCATCACCTGTAAGCGTGGAGACTGCAAAAATAAGCGATTTAGTAAAGTAATAATCGGCAACTGCAAAGGTTTTAAAAAGATCGCGGGAGCCAAGTTCGTCGTTAAGCTGTTTATAGCGGCTCGCAAGAAACGACATCTCAAGTGCAAAAGAATATTTATCGGGATCGCTGTAAAACTTCGGAAGAAACGGATTGTCGGCAAATCGCTCCAGAATCAGACATGCATTGAAGTCCTCAGCTATCCGGGTGGCAAGAGTTGTTTTCCCGGCGCCTATGTTTCCTTCAATAACAACATAGTTATACTTGATCTGCATCAGGTCGGAATAATGGATCGAATTTAAACAAACGGACAGGAATTATACAACCCCGGGTATGAAAAAGCCGGCCTACCGTCTCTGATCCTCATGCCTCCCGTGTTCACCACTCCCCTGTTGTCTGCCCTGATCCCCTTCTTCCTTCGGCGGACGCGGCAGCAGGACCTTTCTTGAAAGTTTCAGTTTGCCTGTCTTGGGATCAATATCTATAAGCTTTACTTCAACTATATCTCCTTCTTTAAGGACTTCTTCAACCGTTCTGATCTTTTTCCAGTCGATTTCAGAAATATGAAGCAATCCATCTTTATTGGGAAGTATCTCAACAAAGGCGCCAAACTGAACAATGGTCTTGACCTTACCCATATAAACCTGTCCTACTTCGGGAACAGTTACTATCTTTTTCACCCAGTCGAGTGCAGCGGTTATGGCTTCCTTATTCTCACCGAAAATATTCACATCACCATGACCGTCAATCTCTTCGACTATTATTGTTGTTCCGGTTTCACGTTGTATCTCCTGGATAACTTTCCCGCCGGGGCCGATAAGTGCGCCTATCATGTCTTTAGGTATGGTAAGCATTTCAATCCTCGGGGCATGAGGCTTAAGTTCCGGACGCGGTTCAGCAATTGTCTGCTGCATTATGTCAAGTATATGCATCCTTCCGACCCTGGCCTGTTCAAGAGCTTTTGTAAGCACTTCAAATGAAAGTCCCTGAACTTTAATATCCATCTGTGTTGCAGTAATCCCATCGCGTGTTCCTGTAACCTTGAAATCCATATCCCCAAGATGATCCTCGTCTCCAAGAATATCTGAAAGAACAGCATATTTGTCTGACTTATCATCAGATATTAAACCCATTGCTATTCCCGATACCGGCTTTTTTAACTTTATGCCTGCATCCATCAGCGCCAGAGTACCTGCGCAGACAGTGGCCATAGATGAAGAACCGTTCGACTCAAGAATATCCGAAACAACTCTTATGGCATATGGATTTTCCTCATCAGGGGGCATCATGTTTTTCAATGCCCGGTGGGCAAGGTTACCATGTCCGATCTCTCTTCTGCTTATACCTCTGGCCGGCTTTGCCTCGCCTGTTGAAAAGGGAGGAAAATTATAATGAAGCGTGAATTTCTCAGACCCCTGGTTAAGGACATCATCTATTATCTTTTCATCAAGCTTTGTACCGAGGGTTACTGTTGTAAGCGACTGTGTCTCTCCTCTTGTAAAGAGGGCTGAGCCGTGGGTGGCTGGCAAGGGATCAATTTCGCACAATATGGTTCTTATCTGATCGGGCTTTCTGCCATCGAGACGAACATGTTCATCAAGGACCAGGCGCCTTGCTGCCTCCTTATGCACTTCATGATAATATTTTTTCACAAGGGTTTCGTTTACCTTATTTTCTTCGGTAAACTGTGCAAGGAATTCATTGACTACTCCTTCAAAAGCCTCTTCACGTTTATGTTTGTCGGTAGTAAGGGATCTGGCAACCTGATAGCATTTTGCATATGTTTCATCCCAAACTCTCTTTCGAAGATCCTCATCCTTTTCCTCGTGGTTGTACTCCCTCTTCACTGTGGTTCCAACCTCGGCAGCAAATTCCATCTGTGCCTTGCACTGGATCTTTATTGCGTCATGAGCGATCCTGAGAGCTTCGATCATATCAGCCTCAGCTACTTCCTTCATTTCACCCTCAACCATCAGGATGTTCTCAAAGGTGGCACCCACCATAAGATCAATATCAGCATCCTGAAGCTGTGTTGCGGTGGGATTGACAACAAAAACTTTGTTGATCCTGGCAACTCTTGCTTCCGACATTGGACCGCCGAAGGGTATATCAGAAAGAGAAAGGGCCGCTGATGCGGCAAGTCCTGCAAGAGCATCAGGAATCGTATCTAAATCTGCTGAGATAAGGTTGATAGTGACAAACGTTTCAGCATGATAATCTTCAGGGAAAAGGGGTCGCAGCGCCCTGTCAACAAGCCTTGAAATCAGGATTTCATAATCCGACGGACGTGATTCCCTTTTAAGGAATCCGCCCGGGAAACGGCCTGAGGAGGCATATTTTTCTTTATATTCAACCGACAATGGCATAAAGTCGGTGTCTTCTTTTGCTTCTTTTGCCGAAACAACAGTTGCAAGCAGCATGGTCTTGCCCATCTTAAGAAGGACTGATCCGTCAGCCTGTCTTGCCAGTTTTCCTGTTTCCAGTGTTATAATTCTCCCGTCGCCGAGATCAATATTTTTCTCTTTAATATTAAACATTTAGGTAAAATTTTTGATTTTGAAATTACTAATAATTCCAGATAATAAGAAAAAAGGCAATTAGAATTGCCTTTTTCTTTATTTACGTAATTTCAGTGCTTTTACAATTTCGCGATACCGTTCGATATCTTTGATTTTCAGATAATCCAGAAGCCTTCTCCTCCTGCCGACGAGTTTAATAAGAGCCCGCTGGGTGCTGAAGTCTTTCTTGTTCTTCTTGAGATGTTCAGTAAGATGCGATATCCTGTATGAAAACAATGCAATCTGCCCCTCTGCCGTTCCTGTATCAATCTCAGATGTTCCAAATGTTTTGAAGAACTCCTGTTTCTTCTCCGTTGTCAAATACATATCTTTAATTAATATATTGTTTATCCATAAACTGATCGAATCACCAATTTTGGAACGCAAAAATAAGGCTTTTTTATGTAAATTAACAAACAAGTGACTAATTTTTTATTTTTTTCTGCAATTATTTCTTTTTGATCTGCTTAATACGAACTTTACTGCTCCCGAATTTCTTATATTTCCCTATCCCTGAAGACCTGGAAGAAATTCAATCCTGACTTCAGGCGGGTATAAAAAATTGATTTACGGTTTTACCACTCTATTTCTGAAAGAACTGTCCTGATTTTTTAACGCAATACCCTCTATCTTATTGCAATCATTCATATATAAGACGCAAAAATAGTGAGGAACGTTGCGTCAGATCAGGTTATTATTCATAAAATTATTAACAGTTTGTAACAGTTCTTAACATATTTCAGATCCTGTTGACATTCCGGCTGGCTGCGTTGGAATTATCTATGGTTCAAGCATAAGCTCATTACTGTTTATAAAACTTTTCCCGAGACTGATAAGTTTGCACCCGATCCGGCATTCAAGGCATCTCCGTTTCCTGCAATATTCGTCAGTCAGCTGTAACAGGGCCTGGGTGTAGAAAGCTGATTCAGCTTCAACTCCAGTCAGTTTCCAGTCTGCAATTACAGTATTATCCTCAGGATGAATACTTTCGAGGAATGTCAGGGCTTTTTCACAGATTTCCCGGCTTTCTTTAGATTGTCCGTATACAAATATCAATGGTATCACCGCATTTATCAGAAAAATGTCCATTGCCTGCATACCGGTATTTTTCGGTATCCTGATGCTTTTTTTGCCAAAAACATAGTGATCATCCCAGTATGGGGAGGCGGATACCTCAAAGAGCTCCTTAAGCTGCTTTACATCCGCGGCTTCAAGAGTCCTTGAAAACAATCCTCCGGCAACGGAGACCAGAGCTGAAAGCTGGGAGATCCGGAGAGTCGGGAAATTGACGGGCCTCAACCTGCTGAATTTCCATAACCATCCATGGATAGGTTTTAGCGAATATTTAGCCGAAAGAATCTTGTACTCTCTTATCAGATCTTTATAATATGTGTCGGATAACGCCTCCCTGAACAGTTTTTCATCAAGCATGCCGGCAGTACCAAAAAGCAATGCCTCGACCTGAAGTCTGTTATCTGCATGCTTACGTATTATTTTAAAAGGCAAGGCAGAGGCAAGCATTTCAAACGGCCCGGTATTTACCCTGAAACCAAAATAGCGTGAAAGCACCCTGTAAAAAGTTTCCTCCCAGTCATTTCCGGTTTCCCTGAAGGTATTCATCACAGCCTCTGCTTTTTTCTGCAGACGTTCTATAAGCAGGGAATGCAGCCAGTGCCTGACATAGAAATTATCAAGATGCCTGATATCATTCTGGCATGCAATAACAGCCGGATTATTTATAAGGTCCTGATACTTTTCAAAATAAACTGTGTCATAGCCGATAACAATTGTCAGAAGTTCTTCTCCCCTTGCGTTGAAGATCTTCCTGTCATTTTCTGCAACCACATGCAGAATCACATTATCGAAAGCATGATCTTTATTATGCCCATGTACATCGAAATGGGATGCTTTTGTATGAATTTCAACATTGCCGGCCCATTCAGTTCCGGCAATACAGATCCTGGCGTTGAAGAAATCCGGACCCGAATCGCGGTTATACTCACCGGGATGAATAACAGTTATTCTGTTTCCTTCGTTGTCAATGAGGCTGTCAGCATTATAAAGGCTGTATTTCCACAGATAGTGGAGGAATTCTTCTTTCATGGGAGTATGTATTAATAGTACAGCGAGACAATAAATATACGAAATTATTTCGAAAATAATTTCGTTGCGGGTGTAAAAGATTGCTTCGTCTCCCGCGTACGCGGGATCCTCGCAATGACCGCAGACTATTTTTCAATACGTTACCATGCTATCCGGAGAGCACTTTAAGTAATTGTCAATACATGGGACGCTGCAAGGCGGGGTAAAATCCCTAAACCAAACCCCGTTCAGTAAGATACCTCTCCATTTCAGACTGGACCTCAGCTGCTTTTTCAGCAGCTATCCTGTCAAAGTTTCCGGAATTATCTGCAAATATGATTGCCCTTGAAGAGTTTACAAGCAGTCCGCATTTATCAGTCATCCCGTATTTCGCGACCTCCTCAAGGCTGCCGCCCTGTGCACCTACGCCCGGAATAAGGAGGAAATGTTCCGGCACCAGTTTCCTGATATCTTTCAGCATTTCGGCACGGGTTGCTCCGACAACGTACATCAGGTTATCGATAGTTCCCCATTTTTGTGATATGGTCAACACCCGTTCAAAGAGTTTAATCCCGGCTTCATTATGGTACTGGAAATCGTCAGCGCCCTTATTCGAAGTCAGTGCCAGGAGGATAACCCATTTGTCCTTCCATGAAAGGAAAGGTGTTACAGAATCTTCTCCCATATATGGAGCTACGGTTATGGCGTCGAATGACAACTTTTCAAAAAAAGCTTTTGCATACATCTTCGAAGTGTTTCCGATGTCGCCTCTTTTTGCATCCGCAATAACCAGGATATCAGGATAATTATTCCTTATATATTCCAATGTCGACCCGAGCGACTTCCATCCTTCGGCGCCATTGCATTCATAAAAGGCAACGTTTGGTTTGTAGGCAACAGCAAAGCTATGTGTGGCATCAATAATACGCTTATTGAATTCAAAAACCGGATCTTCAGCCTTCAGAAGGAATTGCGGGATCTTTGCAATTTCAGAATCAAGCCCAATGCAAAGAAAAGACCGCTTGGCTGTAATGGTCTTAAATAATTGTAAATGATTCATTATATGATAGATTATGTATTGTTCTCCTTAAGTCGCTCCGCATTTTCAGCCATCTGCAACTTACTGAGGACTTCATGGAGATTTCCATCGAGAATTGAAGGCAGATTGTAAATTGTAAGATTGATCCTGTGGTCGGTCATCCTGCCCTGCGGATAGTTGTATGTGCGTATTTTTGCCGATCTGTCGCCTGTTGAAACCATTGTCTTCCTTTTATGCGACACTTCATCAAGATATTTTTGGTATTCAAGATTATAGAGTCTTGTTCTCAATTCCTTGAGGGCTTTATCATAATTTTTCAGCTGCGACTTTTCATCCTGGCAGGTAACAACGATGCCAGTGGGAACATGTGTCAGACGAATAGCGGAATAAGTTGTGTTGACCGATTGTCCGCCCGGGCCCGAGGAACAATATGTGTCCTTACGGATATCCTCATTCTTTATTTCCACATCGAATTCATCAGCTTCAGGCAGCACCACAACAGAAGCTGCTGAGGTATGGATCCTTCCCTGTGTTTCGGTCTGGGGGACCCTTTGAACCCTGTGTACACCCGATTCATATTTTAAAATCCCATAGACCCCATCACCCGACACGCTTAAAACAATCTCCTTGAAACCTCCTGCAGTTCCTTCAGAGTTACTGTTCACTTCTGCTTTCCAGCCCTTCTGTTCAAAGAATTTCATATACATCCTGAACAGATCGCCGGCAAAAATACTGGCTTCGTCACCTCCTGTTCCTGCCCTTATCTCCATCACAGCATTTTTATCATCTTCCGGATCAACAGGAATAAGCAGAAATTTTATTTCTTCCTCCATTTCCGGAATGCCGGTTATAAGCTGCTCCAGTTCGGCTTTAGCCATCTCCTTCATCTCTTCATCTTTTTCGGTGGCAAGCAATTCCTTCGTACTTGCAATATTGGTAAGAGCGAGCTTATACCTCTCATAAGCTTCAATAATCGGCTGAAGATCTTTATATTCCTTATTCAGCTTGACATACCTGTCCATGTCCGAGAGCACGTCAGTATGGGTAAGGAGCTCACCCACCTCAACAAATCTTGTTTTGACGCCCTCAAGCCTGTCAAGTATCATATTAGTTGCCATATTCCCAATTTATTTTCAGGGTGCAAAGATAAGAAAAAAGGCGTTACGGAGCAATTGGATATCGGAGGCATAAACTAAAGCGGGGGGCGGGGAGCGGGGAGAGGGGAGACGAAGAGACGATGAGACGAAGAGACAGAAAGACGGAGAGACGGAGAGGGGGGGATGGGGCATAGCCGTCAACCTAAGGATTGGGATAGATTATGAATCAAACTGTATGCAACTGATTTGCAATAATTTACATTTCCCCTCCTTTTCAAGGAGGGGTGGCCGGGACTATAGATTGTGAGGGGTTTACAATCTGTTTTCCCGGCCGGGGTGGTTAATCTGTGTTTCAAGTCTATCAATTTGAATAAAAGGTAATAAGAAAGACTTGAATCAACCACCCCGGCCAGACGAATTTAGTTTCTGCGTGTGAGATGATTTCACCGTCTGGCCACCCCTCCCCACATGCCTCCCCTGCAGGCTGGCTCCTTCGCTAAAATCAGCCACTGGCTGATTTCTTAACGCTCGGCCCCCTTCAAAAGGAGGGGAAACTTATTTAATTGTATTTCAGCTAATTAAATAATTCATAGTCTAAAACTGGTTCTTAGGTTGACGGCTATGGGGAGAGGGGGAGCGAGAGCGAGAGGAGAGCGAGAGCGAAAGGGATCAGTAGATGAAAGTTCCGTTATCAGTAGTAATGGTTAATTTATTGGTTTCTGAACGTTCACAATGTCCGACGATTCTGGCTTCAAGGTTAAAGGCGGCTGCAATATTTATGATCTCTTCTGCATTCTCTTCTCCGGTATAGATCTCAAAGCGGTGACCCATGTTAAATACCTTGTACATTTCACCCCAGGGAGTGTCTGATTGTTCATGAATTATTTCAAACAATGGAGGTACCGGGAAAAGATTATCCTTTATAACATGCATATTCTCAACAAAATGCATGATTTTTGTCTGTCCCCCTCCCGAGCAGTGCACCATACCGTGGATCTCCGGATGCATTGTCTCCAGAACTTTTTTTATGACCGGAGCATAAGTCCGCGTGGGCGAAAGGACAAGCTTTCCCGCATCAATATCGAGCTCCTTTATCTTATCCGTCAGTTTAAGCCGGCCTGCATAGATAAGATCATAGGGAAGAGTGGTGTCAAAGCTGTCGGGGTATCTGGCGGCCAGGTAGGGGGCAAAAATATCGTGACGTGCTGATGTCAGCCCGTTGCTTCCCATGCCGCTGTTATATTCAGTTTCGTAATTTGTTTTTCCAAATGAAGCGAGTCCGACAATAATATCACCAGGCCTGATATTGTGATTTGAAATGACATCTGTTTTTTTCATGCGTGCAACAACTGTTGAATCGACCACAACTGTCCTTATAAGGTCGCCCAGATCTGCAGTTTCGCCTCCGGTCGACCAGATGCCGATCCCAAGGGTGCGAAGCTCTTCAAGCACCTCTTCAGTCCCGTTTATTATTGCAGAAATTACCTCACCCGGAATCAGGTTCTTGTTCCTGCCTATGGTTGAGGAAAGAAGTATATTATTATAAGCGCCGACACAAAGAAGGTCATCTGTATTCATTATTACGGCATCGCGGGCTATTCCTTTCCATACCGACATGTCGCCGGTCTCTTTCCAGTACACGTATGCAAGGGATGATTTGGTTCCTGCCCCGTCGGCATGCATTATATTACAGAAGGAGGGATCGTGCCCCAGAATATCAGGCACAATTTTACAGAACGCCTTCGGATAGAGGCCTTTGTCAATGTTCTTAATAGCTTCGTGAACATCTTCCTTCGTTGAAGAGACGCCTCTTTTACTATATTTCGATTCTTTTGACATGCCTGTTGTATTCTTGTCCTGAGCTCTGTGCCCCCTTCGCCTTAAAAACCCACCCCTTGCCCCTCCCGGGAGGGCTGATTCCAGGCCAACTGAGCCCTGTGCCCTGCGCTCTGAGCTCTGTGCCCTTCGCCCAGCCTTCGCCTCCCTCCAGTCGGCTATGGCTGGCAAAGCCTGAGCTCATTGTATACTAACCCACCCGACAGCCTGTTTAAGGAGTTTTCTGAAGTTGGGATTTTCAAAGGTCGGAACATCATGGCCACTCTGGAGAACCACGATCCGCGACTTTCCGTATTTTTTTGCCCAGCCTATGGTGGTTGTACTGCTTGGTTCATCGGTTAAGAGTAACGGAGTTACATCCTCTGCAACATAGTATCCCTTATAGGTTTCGTCGAATATTTCAAAATCACTTATCCCTTTTGTAACCGGATGAGGTGTGCCGGCAACCTTTACTCTGAAATGTAGATCATGGATATATGAACAGGGTTGATATTCCTTGCCATTGAAGGTTGTGACCTTATGGAAATACTTTCCACCTATTATGTTCCAGTACTCTGGCCAGTCATCAAAGGCACATATACTGTGATGAAGGGCAACAACCGGTTTTCCTTCCCTGATGCATTCTTCAAAAGCCTTCGCCTGCATATCCGTTATTTTCTGCCACATGTGATAAAATATAATCACATCATATTTATCGCGGTTTTCCGGAAGAAACATATCAAATGCTGCAGGAAATTCCATGACCCGGTATGTGCATTCAGGTGAGAGGCTGGAGAGCATTTCATTGAATTGTTCAATTTTGTAATCATGTCCTCCGGTGATAACAAGCATACGGATGGGTTTTTGAGGAGGATTGGTTGCCGATATTACAGAAGTGGCCAGAACCAGCAGGATTGTGGAAAGGAATGTTTTCATCGCAGATGTGTAGATTGAATAGAAACTATTTACTTGCGGGTGCATAATCAGTTCTGAGTACCCTGAACTCGGTCCTCCTGTTAATCTGGTGTGCTATCTCCTTCTGCTCCTCGCTGCCAAGTGAGTTTATATACTGTTCTGTAAGTGCAGTCCCTGCTTTCAGGAAAGGGTACTGCGTGGCTATTGGCGCATCAACTACCTTCGGACTTGATTCGCCATATCCTTTGGCTGACAGACGGTCGGGCTCAACACCCTTCTCAATAAGATATTGAACAACAGATTGTGCTCTTTTTTGTGACAGATCCTGGTTATACTCCTCGGTATCACGCGAGTCGGTATGTGACATCAGTTCTATTGTAATATTCGGGTTCAGGGTAGGATCAGTAAGGGTTTCGACCAGTTTGTCGAGCGATACCATTGATTCGGGCCTCAGGTCCCACTTTCCAAAGTCGTAGAAAATATTTGGAAGCTCTATGGGACTGTCTGTAGCGGTCAGGAGTATTGTGACCATAAAATCGCGGCTTTTTTCCTGACCTTTTGTTGTCTCCCGTTCCTTCCCGTTCAGGTAACCTCTTTTCGAAGCAAGGAAAATATAATCAACATCCTGTTTAAGTGCAAATTTGAAATCCCCACCGGCGCCTGTCTCAGTCTGAAGGTTCGACCCGTCACTCGCGATAAGCTGTACTACAGAGCCTGTGATGGGACTACCGGCTTTTTCGTCTTTCACAAGTCCTGTAACGTTAAACCGCATTGGAGGCAGCTCGAAGGAATAAAGTTCATCATCTCCCCTGCCCTTTCTTGTTGAGCTGAATATTCCGCGTTCGCTGCCGTCTTCGAAGGAGATCCCGAAATCGTCTGCAAAACTGTTAACCGGTGATTTCATATTCTGGACCACCCACGATCCATCGGGTTGCTGTTTTGCTTTAAAAAGATCAAGTCCTCCCATACCGATGAGTCCGTCCGATGCAAAATAAAGAGTCCCGTCCTGCCTGATATAGGGAAAAAGTTCATCACCGTTTGTATTTATGTCCGGACCCAGGTTTACGGGTTCCGACCAGGCTTCCCCTTCCCCCGACCTGGTAACCATGTAAATATCCTTTGAACCGAAACCGCCCTCCTTATCCGATACAAAGTAGAGGGTAAGTCCGTCGGCTGACACTGCAGGATGTGCGGCAACAAGTGAATCTGGAAGGATCTTTGTGTCTTCCGGATCACCCCAGTTGTCGCCTGTCCTTTTTGAAACCATGATTATGCATCCTTTGGTTTCGCGCTTACCTACTTCGCATCTGGTAAAATACATCTCTGAAAAGTCACCTGAAAAACTTGGTGTGCCCTCTTCAGCTTCGGTATTGATCTTGTCAACAGGAACCGGAGTACTCCATTTTGATTTTTTATCAAGACGGCTTTCGAATATGTCTGTGAAGCTTTGTCCTGTTGCTCCATGCGTCTTATTGCCAGCAGCATCGTCGCGTGACGAGGTAAAATAGACCACTCCAAAGTCATCACGGCCATAAGCGGGACTGAAGTCCGATTCCTTTGAGTTCAGATCTTTAAGTTCTTCAACCCTGTAGGCTTCGGGATTCCTCTGCCATTCAAGAGCCAGTTCGCAGGATCGTATTTCCCGGTCGGCTTTTGGGTCTGAAGGTGCAGCCTGTTTATACTTTTTATATTCTTCAACTGCCTGCTGGTATTTTCCGTTTTTCTTAAGCGATTCAGCCAGCCAGTACTGCGCATCCGGTTTTGAGACAGTCGACCTGACGGCAAGTCTGTACCAGGTTTCCGCGTTCTTCGGATCGTTAGTCAGGCGGTAACACTCGGCTATCATATAACCCAGTTCTGTCCGGGTTGCTTTATCGGCTTTTCTTGCTTTTGAATAGGAGTCCTTGAACAGGTCTATGGCATCATAATACTCGCCGGCATTGAAAGAGGAATAAGCTCTTTCGGATTTCCGCTTCTGGGCGCTGGAATCCTGAAAACCTGTAATGGCAACTAACAGAATTAAAAATATATAACGTCTCATAGTACCGGATTCAAATTATCAGTAAAAGTAATTAATTATTTTAAGGATACTCTTACTAATAACAAACGAGACGTATAATCTATTATTATGAAATTTACATGGCCCTGAATCAACACTTTTAAACAAGCAGAGTATAAGAAGAGGGGTGTTTGGACCGCTCCCCCAATATGGGGCTGTTGAAAAAGTCCTTTTAACCCTGCCTACCGGCAGGCAGGCGCAAAGAACGCTAAGATGTCGCAGAGAACGCAAAGCTAAAGCACATAAATTCAGCTCTTTGCGAACTTTGCGTTTCCCCTTTGCGACCTCAGCGGTTAAGGGATTTTGACTTTTTCAAGAACCCCAATTAAACTACTGATTCTTAAGTCTCTCCCTGGAAAGGAATGGGTTGGGGGAGAAGACGATTTACAATGTTTCTATTTTGTGAATAAAAGCTCCCTGTATTTTGGCAACGGCCAGATTTCGTTATCTACAATAAGTTCAAGCTTGTCGATATGGGTTCTTATCTCTTCCAGGTAAGGCTTTACATATTTTTCATATCTCAATGCTTTCTTATAAGAATCTTCGATGACATTTGCTTTTTTCCGTTCCTCTATCATCTCATTTACCAGTTTTTTTATCATTGAAATATGGTCCGAAATATTGACAATTACTTCTTTTCGCGGTCCTGCAAGCCTTTCGAACTCCGCCTCATTGAATATTTCTTTTAATCCCCTGACATTTTCAATCAATGAGGACATGTATTTTATTCCTGTTGGAATAATGTGATTTATGGCAAGATCTCCAAGTACCCTTGATTCAATTTGTACTTTTTTAGTGAATTTCTCGAATTCCACTTCAACGCGGCTTTCCAATTCCCTTGCTGTGAATACGCCTGAACCTATCAGTACATTTTTGGAGCCTTCAGTAAGGTAGCAGGTTATTGATTCCGGAACGCTTTCAATATTCGATAGTTTTCTGTCTGCTGCTTCTTTATGCCATTCCTTGCTGTAGTTATCTCCCTCAAAAAGTACCTTGTCGGATTCCAGTATGTATTTTTTAAGTATCTGGAAAATTGCCTCATCCTTATTCCTTCCTTTTTTAATAATCTTATCAACTTCTTCCTTAAATTTTTTAAGCTGGTAAGCAACAGCAGCATTTAATGCTATCATAGAGGCGCTGCAGTTAGCAGACGACCCGACTGCCCTGAATTCAAATCTGTTCCCTGTGAATGCAAAGGGTGAAGTACGGTTACGATCGGTATTATCGAGAAGTATTTCAGGAATTTTACCTATGCCTAATTTAAGCTCAGTTTTCTGGGCAGGTGTCATTTTTTTATCTGTGACCTTCCGGGTAATGCTTTCAAACATATTGGTCAGATAGGTTCCAAGGAAGACAGAGATGATAGCCGGAGGCGCTTCATGTCCTCCCAGCCGGTAAGAGTTCGATTCATTCATCACGGAGGCTCTGATAAGTTCGTTGCTGTCGTAAACAGCTTTAACTACATTCACAAGGAAGGTAAGGAACTGCAGATTTGTCTTTGGATTTTTCCCCGGGGATAAAAGGTTTTTACCGGTATTTGTAGCCATCGACCAGTTATTGTGTTTTCCTGAGCCGTTAATTCCCGCGAATGGTTTTTCATGAAACAGAACCCTGAATTTATGCTTGCGTGCGACACGTCTCATTATATCCATAAGTAGCTGGTTGTGGTCGACAGCCAGGTTGACCTCCTCAAAAATAGGGGCACATTCAAATTGGTTCGGAGCAACTTCATTATGGCGGGTTTTAACAGGTATTCCATGCTTATAAGCTTCACACTCAAAATCTTTTATGAAGCACATCACTCTTTCGGGAATGGATCCGAAATAGTGATCGGAAAGCTGTTGGTCTTTTGAAGACTGGTGCCCCATGAGAGTCCTTTCAGCAAGGACTATATCAGGCCTGGCATAATAGAGAGCTTCATCGATAAGAAAATACTCCTGTTCACATCCGAGTGTGGCAATAACTTTGGTAACATCTTTATCAAAATACTGACACACTGCAACGGCAGCCTCATCAAGTTTGGAAAGCGCCTTCAGCAGAGGGGCTTTATAATCGAGGGCTTCCCCCGTATATGACACAAAAATCGTAGGAATACAAAGTGTTGTACCAACAATAAATACAGGTGAGGAGACATCCCATGCCGTGTAACCTCTTGCTTCAAAGGTATTTCTTATTCCTCCGCTGGGGAAGCTTGAAGCATCCGGCTCCGACTGGACCAATACCGCTCCGGAGAAATTTTCAACCATATGGCCGTTATCTCCCATCTCAAGAAAGCTGTCATGCTTTTCAGCGGTCCCGTCAGTAAGAGGGTGGAACCAGTGAGTAAAATGAGTTACACCTCTTTCCATTGCCCATGCTTTAAGACCGATAGCGACCTGATCGGCTTGCAGCCTTGTTAATGATTTCCCTTGTTCAATAGCCTGTTTTACTACATTGAACGCTTCTTTGGACAGGTAGTGCTCCATTTTATGAAGATTAAAAACATCTGCTCCAAAATATTTGGATACATTATTTGATGGTGTCTCGACCTCAACAGGTAATCTGTTGAATACTTCTTTTAATGCACTAAATCTGAGTTCTGCCATTTTTATAAATTTTGATTGCAAAAATACATCTTTTTTGAAACTACCCTAATTTTTTTATCCTTATTTTAAATAAAACTTACTTTTTTATCAACAACCCCCTGTCATTATTGAATATTTATTGAATTATATGATCTTTCTATGGATATAACCCCATTTTATGAAATTTATTCAGTCAGAGTAACAGGCAGTGTTGAACCGACAGCGTTGGTGAAAGGATTTATACCCAATTTTTTTAATGGAATTTTGTTATATTTGTCGCCTGAATTTCAAAAGAGATATTTTTATTACATAAAATAGTTTTTACATGTCAGTACTTCAATTTTTAAGGGAAAAAGCGGGAGTTTTGGTAGCAGCCGTTATTGGTCTTTCACTCTTCCTGTTCGTTGTAAGTGATTTTTTTGGAAATGGAAGAGGCCAGAGGATCCAGGCCAGAAAATATTATGAAATCGGAAAAATAGGAGATGAAACTGTATCGTACCAGGATTATGAACAGCAGGTTCAGAGCCTTCTCGAGATCTATAAGCTTTCAGGAAATTCAAATATTGACGAGGCTACAGCAGAGTCGATCAGGGAGCAGACATGGCAACAACTCATAAGGGAACGGATCCTTGACAACCAGTACAAAAAACTTGGAATTGGAGTAAGCAGTGAGGAAGTCGACGAGCTGGTGCTTGGGAATAATCCTCACCAGATAGTGCGGCAGCTGTTTACCGATCAGCAGACCGGTACCTACAACAAATCCTTCCTTGTAAACTTCCTTAAGCAGACTGAAGTTGATGAAACAGCAAAGAAATACTGGCTGTTTTTTGAAAACGAGATCGTTAATGACAGGATGAACACAAAATACAACTCTCTTGTTTCGCAGGGATTATATGTCACAAGCAAGCAGGCTGAATTTGATAAGAACCTTGCATCCGCAACAGTGGACTTCAGCTATATCATGAAGAATTATTCTTCAGTTTCCGATTCACTTGTTAACGTGTCGATGAACGAGATTCAGTCATATTATTCCGCGCATAAGGATAACTTTAAGAGGACCGCACTGAGGGATATTGAATATGTTACTTACGATATTATTCCGTCAGAAGAAGATGTTAAGCTGGCTGAAGAATGGATAAACAAAACAAAGGGTGAGTTTGCTGAAGCAGCCGATCCTGTTCAGTTTATAAACCTGACTGCTGATACCCGCCATGTTGGATTTTATGCACCAATAGCCGAAGTGCCTGCTGAACTTGCTGCTTTTGTTAAAAAAGAAGATCTGAATGAAATTTATGGTCCCTACAATGAGGATGGAACATTAAAGATAGCCAAATTACTAGGAGTGGCTGACAGACCCGATTCAGTGCATGTACGCCATATACTTCTGTCGGCGAACCAGAGCAGAACACTCGACAAGGCAAAAACCCAGGCTGACAGTCTGATAAAACTCATTAGATCAGGAACCTCCTTTGAAGTTCTTGCAATGACCAATTCAGATGACCAGGGATCAGCACAGCTGGGAGGCGATCTTGGATGGTTTACAGAGAGGGAAGAATGGTGTTACCCTTCAATGATGCATGTTTTACAGGGAAAAAGGGAGATATCACCACTGCCGTGACGACTTACGGAATACACATAATAGAGATACTGGACCAGTCAAAAAAGAGCCGGAAGTATAATATCGGCATCATTGACAGAAAAATCCTTCCGGGCTCCTCCACCAATCAAAGAATATACAGTGAAGCCAGCCAGTTCGCCGGGACAAACAATACGTATGAAAAATTCAACAAGGCAGTTGCCGACAATAAGCTTACAAAACGGGTTGCCAACGACATTACACCCCAGCAAAAGACACTTCCGGGACTTGATAATCCCAGGAGCCTTATAATTTCATTGTTCCAGTCTGAAGAAGGCAATATAATACTGGATAACAATCAACAGGCAGTTTTTGAGGTCGGCAGCAAATATGTTGTTGCTTATTGCACAAAGGTACAGGAAGAGGGAATTGCTCCGGTTAAAGATGCAGAGAATGATATCAGATTCATTCTGGCAAAAGATAAAAAGGCCGGAATTATATCTGCAGATTTCGTTAAGAACGAACAGCCCGGCAAAACACTCGATGATATTGCAACGGCAATGGGGCTGACGGTCCAGGAGGCAACACAGATCAACTTCAGATCATATTCAGTTCCGGGGGCAGGAACCGAACCGGCACTTATTTCGGCAGCTTCAGTTTCCAAACAGGGAGAAGTTGCAGGTCCGGTCAAAGGCGATAACGGAGTTTATCTGCTGACTGTCAACAATATCACCAACTCCGACAGCGAAGATCTTAAAATGCTCAGGGACAGGCTTATGACCACTTTCCAGATGAGGGGAAGCTATGAAGCATATGAAACACTGCGCAAGGAAGCTAAGATTGAAGATAAGAGGTATAAGTTCTATTAACAGGCCTGGAAAGCTGTTTTTAAATCTTCCCGGATCAGGTTAAAGCCTGAATCTTTCCAGGATTGAGTCATCCTTCAATTCCCTTGATAAACCCTTGATGAATTCCGGAGGAGCGTCGTACACATCCACTATTATCAGACCGTCGAGACAGTCATTGAATTTAGGATCAATATTGAAGCCGATGATTTTGCCGTTTAATTCAAGGTATTTTCTCAGCATAACCGGAATACGATATCCCGGCTCAATGTCCATTATTATCCTTTCGATCTTATTTATATCCCGTTCCGCGACGTCGATAAAGATCTTCCTGTCGACCACCTTATCTTCTTTTACAACAAATTTTTTTCTTGGCTCTATAAATCTGGCCTTCTCTTCGTCAGTAAAGTAGGTCCTGATGAATTCAACAATCAGGCTTCTTGAGAATTTTGAGAAGTCATTGCTTATGCTTACCGGCCCGATCAGGTACCTGTATTCCTGGTTTTGCAACAGGTATAATATAATTCCTTTCCAGAGCAGGAAGAGCGGCATCGTCTTTTTCTGGTAATCCTTTACAATAAATGATCTTCCAAGCTCAAGCGATTCTCTGAGCACAGGCATGAATTCCCTTTTTATTTTAAAAAGCGAACTTATGTAGAAACCGGCTGAACCATAGATATTGGCTATATCCTTACCCTTTCCGATACGGTAGGCACCTACGAGCCTGTTTTGCTCTGTATCCCATACAAAAAGCTGGTAGTAATAAAGGTCAAACTCATCAATATCGGCGCTCTTGTTGGTTCCTTCACCAACATCCCTGAAAGTTATTTCCCTCAGTCTTCCAATTTCAGTGAACAATTCCGGGATAACCCAGGTCGGGGCACAAACCACGGAGAAGTTTTTTGTGGAAAAGAGTTCATAGTCATGCCTGATCCTGTTAAACTCTTCTTTCAGAACATTTGAGGGAACGGGTTGGCAATCGAATCTGCATGCAGTTTTCGCATCACAGGGTTTAGGTTAAAAAACTTCCGTGCTTCAAGCCGTGACCCCAGTAAATAGGTCCTTGCTCTTAAGTACCTGCCATACCGGGCTATATCTTTAAATTGATCCTGTTCCTTAACTGTTATCGGGGTGCCTATCCTGATCTTAACTGTTTTGTTCTTTTTATTCAGTATCTCATCAGGAAGGGGCATGAGCTTCATAAGAGGATTTATCTTTCTGAATATATGCCAAAGCCTTGAGTCTGTACCGTGAAAATAGACCGGGACTACGGGTACATTCAGTTTCTTTATGAATTTAAGGGCAGGAGTCTGCCATTCGTTGTCGAGAATTATTTTTGAGACCTCATAGTGAGTTGAGTTTTCTCCGGCAGGAAACATTCCAAGACCGTGGTTATTATTTACGTATTTAATTCCTTCCTTGATACCGCTGAAAGAGGATTGTTTATCCTCTTTTGTCTCGTAGGTGTTTACCGGGAGTATTATCTCACGAAGAGGTTCAATGTTTTTAAGGAGATTGCTTGCCATTATTTTGAAATCCTTCCTTTTCTCATAGACGAGTTTGAACAGGAACATTGAGTCTATTCCTCTGTAGGGGTGATTGGAAATTGTAATAAAACCACCTTCAGCAGGTATATTTTTTAAATCTTTTTCAGGTAGTTCATATTTAAGTTCAAGTTCATCGAGGAGGGAACCGATAAAGAGTACAGGGTCCTTATAATAGAGTTCTGAATAGACCCTTTTAAGTCTTTTGTATTTGAATATTTGCAGGAGTGTTTCTGCAATAATAGTTCCCTGGGGGATATAAAGTTTTGATGACAGATCGTTTTCTTTGCCGGCAGTGAATTTCATTGCTGGAATGTGTTTTTCAAATATAATTAATTAAATGGCATTCATAATACACAGGCAGCACAATGGCAACATCAATAACGTTAAAAGAAACAAAGAACCCCAACAAAAAAGTCCCCGGTTTCCCGGAGGGCTC
>CAWKIC010000066.1:0-137334 GCA_963849615.1 uncultured Bacteroidales bacterium | reverse complement strand
CTGGCAAAGCCTGAGCAAAAAAACAAAAAGCCCCGGATTAACTCCGGGCTTTTTTATAAGTCGGCGACTACCTACTCTCCCACAATTAGCAGTACCATCGGCGCTGACGGGCTTAACTTCTCTGTTCGGAATGGGAAGAGGTGGAACCCCGCCGCTATAGTCACCTTAAGATCTTTTGAAGTCCGGATTCTGAAGTCCGATGTCCGAAGAATCTGTCTTCCTAACTTCCGTCTTCCGACTTCCGATCTTCGGCCCATTCCTCAATATTATGACATACTGGCTTTGAAAGTTAATAAAATTTGTTCTTAAAAAGTTCACGGGTAATTAGTACTGCTCGGCTTTGACGTTACCGCCTTTACACCTGCAGCCTATCAACGTCGTAGTCTTCAACGACCCTTAAGGGAGATCTCATCTTGAGACGAGCTTCGTACTTAGATGCTTTCAGTGCTTATCTCTTCCAAACATAGCTACCCTGCGATGCAGCTGGCGCCACAACAGGTACACTAGAGGTCTGTCCAACACGGTCCTCTCGTACTAGTGTCAGGTTCTCTCAAATCTCCTACGCCCACAACAGATAGGGACCGAACTGTCTCACGACGTTCTGAACCCAGCTCGCGTGCCACTTTAATCGGCGAACAGCCGAACCCTTGGGACCTTCTCCAGCCCCAGGATGTGACGAGCCGACATCGAGGTGCCAAACCGCCGCGTCGATATGAGCTCTTGGCGGCGATCAGCCTGTTATCCCCGGAGTACCTTTTATCCTTTGAGCGATGGCCCTTCCATACGGAACCACCGGATCACTATGCTCTACTTTCGTACCTGATCGACTTGTCAGTCTCACAGTCAAGCGCCCTTATGCCATTGCACTCTGCGCACGGTTACCAATCGTGCTGAGGGCACCTTGAGAAGCCTCCGTTACTCTTTTGGAGGCGACCACCCCAGTCAAACTACCCACCAAACAATGTCTTCCCGTTGCCGGGAGTTAGGTTCCAGATAAATAAAGGGTCGTATTTCAAGGGTGACTCCACGATTCCTGGCGAAACCGCTTCATAGTCTCCGACCTATCCTACACATTACTTACCCAAAATCAATGTTAAGCTATAGTAAAGGTTCACGGGGTCTTTCCGTCCCGTTGCGGGTATCCGGCATCTTCACCGGAACTACAATTTCACCGAGCTCGTGGCTGAGACAGTGCCCAGATCGTTACACCATTCGTGCAGGTCGGAACTTACCCGACAAGGAATTTCGCTACCTTAGGACCGTTATAGTTACGGCCGCCGTTTACTGGGGCTTCAATTCAGAGCTTCTCCCGATTGCTCAGGATAACCCCCCCTCTTAACCTTCCAGCACCGGGCAGGTGTCAGGCCTTATACCTCATCTTTCGATTTCGCAAAGCCATGTGTTTTTGCTAAACAGTCGCCTGGGCCATTTATCTGCGTCCCTGACATTTGAAGTCAGGGAGACCTTTTTCCCGAAGTTACAGGTCTAATTTGCCTAGTTCCTTAGCCACGGATCACTCGAGCACCTTAGGATTCTCTCCTCGACTACCTGTGTCGGTTTGTGGTACGGGCACCATGTACCTGATGCTTAGAGGTTTTTCTTGGAAGTCTGTTTAGGATCACTATCCACTTGCCCGAAGGCTTATGGTACTATCAGGTTCATCATCGCCCAGCTCTTAACCCGGCGATATAACTACTCCCTTTAACGTACTATTCCGTCAGTACGCGGATCTTTCACTCCTCCGTCTCCCCTTCGCAGTACACGGTGGTACTGGAATATTAACCAGTTGTCCATCAAGATCGCCTTTCGGCTTACCCTTAGGACCCGACTAACCCTGATCCGATTAGCGTTGATCAGGAAACCTTAGTCTTTCGGTGGGCAGGTTTCTCACCTGCCTTATCGTTACTTATGCCTACATCTTCTTTTCCAGACGCTCCAAAATACTTCACAGTACTTCTTCGACGCCGACTGGAATGCTCCCCTACCAATACTGACTATTACATCAGTAGTTCATAGCTTCGGTAATATGCTTATGCCCGATTATTATCCACGCACAACCGCTCGACTAGTGAGCTGTTACGCACTCTTTAAATGAATGGCTGCTTCCAAGCCAACATCCTAGCTGTCTAAGCAGTCGCACTTCGTTTAATCAACTTAGCATATATTTCGGGACCTTAGCTGATGATCTGGGTTCTTTCCCTTTTGTCCACGGACCTTAGCACCCGCAGGCTCACTCCCGGGGAACATCTTGCAGCATTCGGAGTTTGTCAAGGTTTGATAGGCGGTGAAGCCCTCTAGCCTTATCAGTAGCTCTACCTCTGCAAGACTACCACCGAGGCTGCACCTAAATGCATTTCGGGGAGTACGAGCTATTTCTCAGTTTGATTAGCCTTTCACCCCTATCCTCAGTTCATCCAAAGACTTTTCAACGTCAACTAGTTCGGCCCTCCATCCCGTGTTACCGGAACTTCAGCCTGACCAAGGATAGATCACAAAGTTTCGCGTCTACCCCCACTAACTATACGCCCTATTCAGACTCGCTTTCGCTTCGGCTCCAACTCTTTAAGTCTTAACCTTGCTAGTGAGGTGTAACTCGTAGGCTCATTATGCAAAAGGCACGCCGTCACCCTTCGACAAGCTCAGGGCTCCGACAGGTTGTAAGCGCACGGTTTCAGGTACTATTTCACTCCCCTGTTCGGGGTACTTTTCACCTTTCCCTCACGGTACTGGTTCACTATCGGTCTCTCAGAAGTATTTAGCCTTGCGAGATGGTCCTCGCAGTTTCAATCAGGATTCCTCGTGTCCCGACCTACTCAGGATACCTCTATCTTCATTAATCTTTACGCGTACGGGACTTTCACCTCCTGTGGTTTGACTTTCCAGACAACTTCCGCTTCTTATTAATGTCGAATATTAAGGTCCTTCAACCCCTTTATCGCCAAAACGATAATGGTTTGGGCTATTCCCCGTTCGATCGCCACTACTTGGGGAATCACTTTTGTTTTCTTTTCCTCCGGGTACTAAGATGTTTCAGTTCTCCGGGTTAGCTTCCTGCCTCACGACAGGATGTCATGCCTTCAGCATGACGGGTTGCCCCATTCGGATACCTGCGGATATAATGGATATTTGCTCCTCCCCGCAGCTTTTCGCAGCTTGTCACGTCCTTCTTCGCCTCTGAGAGCCAAGGCATTCACCATGCGCTCTTATTTACTTTTTATTCTAATCTTACTAACTTTCTTGTATTGCCAATATGTCAAAGAACTTATTCGGTTGCAGGTTGCGGGTTACAGGTTGCGGGTTGTTAATAACCTGCAACTTGCAACTTGCAACATGCAACTAATTCGTGGAGAATAAGGGAGTCGAACCCTTGACCCCCTGCGTGCAAGGCAGGTGCTCTGGCCAACTGAGCTAATTCCCCAAACAATTAAAGAACATTGCTGCATTTAACTCAGCATCGGGGTGCTCTGGCTCGAGAATAAGGCAGATTTTCGAACATCCTTGACCCCCTGCGAGTCCAAGATGCTGCTGCTCTGGACAACTGAGCTAATTCCCCCTTAGTCAGCCGTGAGTGTGAGTTATAGAGCGAGAATTTCCTCTAGCGCTTACGTCTCCACTAGCTCACTCCTTCGTTACTTGCTTATGTAGTCCCACTCAGAGTTGAACTGAGGACCTCTACATTATCAGTGTAGCGCTCTAACCAACTGAGCTATGGGACTATCTTTAGTTGCGGGTTGCGGGTTGCGGGTTGTTTTTAACCAGGAACTAGCAGCAGATGCCGGTTGCTGGTTGTTTTAACCTGCAACTTGCAACATGCAACATGCAACTGAAATATAAAAATGAAGTGCATACCAGACGGAAAAGGATTAATCTTCTCCAGAAAGGAGGTGTTCCAGCCGCACCTTCCGGTACGGCTACCTTGTTACGACTTAGCCCCAGTCACTGGTTTTACCCTAGGCCGCTCCTTGCGGTTACGGACTTCAGGTACCCCCAACTTCCATGGCTTGACGGGCGGTGTGTACAAGGCCCGGGAACGTATTCACCGCGCCATGGCTGATGCGCGATTACTAGCGAATCCAGCTTCACGGAGTCGAGTTGCAGACTCCGATCCGAACTGAGACCGGCTTTGGAGATTCGCATCCTGTCTCCAGGTAGCTGCCCTCTGTACCGGCCATTGTAACACGTGTGTAGCCCTGGACATAAGGGCCGTGCTGATTTGACGTCATCCCCACCTTCCTCTCGGTTTACACCGGCAGTTTCGTTAGAGTTCCCGGCTTGACCCGCTGGCAACTAACGATAAGGGTTGCGCTCGTTATGGGACTTAACCCGACACCTCACGGCACGAGCTGACGACAACCATGCAGCACCTTGCAAAGAGTCCCGAAGGAAAGAAGTATTTCTACCTCATGCACTCTACATTTAAGCCCAGGTAAGGTTCCTCGCGTATCATCGAATTAAACCACATGTTCCTCCGCTTGTGCGGGCCCCCGTCAATTCCTTTGAGTTTCAGCCTTGCGGCCGTACTCCCCAGGTGGATCACTTAATGCTTTTGCTTAGCCGCTAACTGTGTATCGCTAACAGCGAGTGATCATCGTTTACGGCGTGGACTACCAGGGTATCTAATCCTGTTCGATCCCCACGCTTTCGTGCATCAGCGTCAGTAATGGTCCAGCAAGCTGCCTTCGCAATCGGTGTTCTGTGTAATATCTAAGCATTTCACCGCTACATTACACATTCCGCCTACCTTGACCACACTCAAGACTGACAGTATCAATGGCAGTTCCACAGTTAAGCTGCAGGTTTTCACCACTGACTTACCAATCCGCCTACGCACCCTTTAAACCCAATAAATCCGGATAACGCTCGCATCCTCCGTATTACCGCGGCTGCTGGCACGGAGTTAGCCGATGCTTATTCCCAGGGTACCGTCAATCCCGTACACGTACGAGAGTTTCACCCCCTGGAAAAGCAGTTTACAACGCATAGCGCCGTCTTCCTGCACGCGGGATGGCTGGTTCAGGCTTACGCCCATTGACCAATATTCCTCACTGCTGCCTCCCGTAGGAGTCTGGTCCGTGTCTCAGTACCAGTGTGGGGGGTCACCCTCTCAGGTCCCCTAAACATCGTAGCCTTGGTAGGCCGTTACCCTGCCAACTAGCTAATGTTCCGCATGCCCATCCTGTACCGCCGAAACTTTAAATATAAAAAGATGCCTCTTCATATCATTATGGGGTATTAGTCCGAATTTCTCCGGGTTATCCCCCTGTACAGGGTAGGTTGCATACGTGTTACTCACCCGTGCGCCGGTCGCCACCAGAGTATTGCTACCCCGTGCTGCCCCTCGACTTGCATGTGTTAAGCCTCCCGCTAGCGTTCATCCTGAGCCAGGATCAAACTCTTCATTGTAAAAATTTACTCTTTTGTATCTTTACAAAGACCTCTCCTATTTTCGCTCAATTCTAAATACTAACAAGTTGTCTTTAAGCGAGATTTTACTCCCGCCTGGTTGCTACTTCATATATTCAAAGAACTTCCCCTGGTTTTGGGTCGTCAAAGATAACGCTTCAAAAATTACCTGCAAAGAATTTATTAAAATTTTTCCGCCACCCCTGAAATAATCAACCTGAGGCCTACGCTATCAACTGAAAAAGAGTATTTTCGTAAATATTTTTTTATTATGTCGAACGTCGTAATCGTCCCAACTTACAGGGAAGAAGAAAATATCGAGCTCCTTATCAAAGCTATCTCCTCCCTTCCCGTTCCGTTCGACATCCTTGTAATAGACGATAAGTCCCCCGACGGCACAGCAGGAATTGTTAAAAACCTTCAGCTTTTATTCTCTAACGTACACCTTATTGAACGGCCCGGAAAACTTGGTCTTGGCACTGCATACACAACAGGATTCAAATGGGCTCTCGAAAAGGGCTATACCTATATATATGAAATGGACGCCGATTTCTCCCACGACCCGCAGGACCTGATAAAACTCTTTAAGGCCTGCAATGACGAGGGGGCTGACGTGGCAATCGGCTCAAGATATATCAGCGGCGTCAATGTAGTCAACTGGCCCCTCACAAGGGTGCTTATGTCCTACTTTGCTTCCATTTACGTCAGATTGATTACCGGGATGAAAATAATGGACACTACAGCCGGTTTTTTATGCTATAAAAAGGAGGTTCTTGAAAATATCAAGCCTCATCATATCAAATCAGTGGGATATGGCTTCCAGATAGAAATGAAGTTTATAGCGTATAAGCTTGGTTACAAAATAGTCGAAGTGCCTATAATCTTTACAGACAGGAGACTGGGCTCTTCAAAAATGTCAGGAGGCATCTTCAATGAAGCCCTGTGGGGAGTCCTCAGGATGAAATTAAGGAGTCTGTTTATAAGATACAAAAGGGATTAACACCCCTCTCCCGCTAAAGCGGGATCTCCCCCAGTCCTGCTTTGAAGAAGCCACCAGGTGAAGCAGAAAAAAGGAAGGAACACCCCTCTCCCGCTGAAGCGGGATCTCCCCTGAAGGGGAGAAAAAACATGTTATTGAACAACATTTTTCTAAAGGACCAAAAGTGAGCAGTATACTAATCAGAAACGCCAAAATAGTCAATGAAGGCAGGATATTCAGGGGGGAACTGCTCATAAAGGACGAATTGATATCAGCCATCGGACCGCCATTTACTCTTAATACTCCTGACGGCGCACAAATAATTAATGCAGAAGGCCTGTATCTTATACCCGGTGTTATAGACGACCAGGTCCATTTCAGGGAGCCCGGACTGACATATAAAGGTGATATCTTCACCGAATCAAGGGCTGCAGCAGCAGGCGGGATAACCTCCTTTATGGAGATGCCGAATACGGTCCCGCAAACAACGACAATTGCACTTCTGAATGATAAATTCCGTATCGCAGGTGAAAAATCGCTCATCAATTACTCCTTTTACCTGGGTGCAACCAATTCCAACATTGATGAAATCATGAATGCCGACCCTTCCGAAGTGTGCGGAATTAAGCTTTTCATGGGCTCTTCTACCGGTAATATGCTTGTCGATGACGAAAATGCCCTGAAGCTGCTCTTCTCAAAAGCAACAATACCGGTGGCTTGTCATTGTGAATCCGAGCCGGTAATAAAAAGAAATACCGAATTTTACAGGAAAGAGTATGGTGATGATATCCCTGTAAGAATGCATCCTATGATCCGGAGCAGGGAGGCTTGCTTTAAGTCTTCAGCCCGGGCAGTAAGGCTTGCAAAGGAATTCAATACGCGCCTGCATATCCTCCATCTCTCAACAGCTGATGAAATGAAGCTGTTCACTAACGAAGTTCCCCTGGCACAGAAACGCATAACCGCTGAAGCGTGCATCCCTCATCTATGGTTCGACGAGACAGCTTATGAGGAGAAAGGAACCCTTATAAAGTGGAATCCGGCTATCAAGACCCGGTTCGACAGGGATGCCCTGCTGAATGCAACAGTAAACGATATAATTGATATTGTTGCCACCGATCATGCACCGCATACCCTTGAAGAAAAGCGGAACTCTTATTTCAAGGCTCCTTCGGGAGGACCTCTCGTCCAGCATTCGCTTGTTGCAATGATGGAACTATATCACAGGAAATTGATCACCCTCGAAAAAGTTGTCGAAAAGATGTGCCATAACCCTGCGATACTATTCAATATAAAAAGAAGAGGATTTATAAGGGAGGGTTACAAAGCCGATCTCTGCCTGGTTAACCCAGCTAAACCCTGGACAGTTTCAAAGGACAACATCCTTTACAAATGCGGATGGTCGCCGTTCGAAGGTACAGCTTTCAGATCGGGTGTTGTTAAGACAATCGTGAACGGATCTGTTGTCTATGATGATGGAATGCTTAATGAGGATTTTCGTGGGCAGAAATTACAGTTTGAGAGATAGGTTAATAGGTTGTATCTAAAGTCCTGATTATTGTCGTCAACTTAAGGAATGGGATAGCTTATGAATCAAACTGCATGCAACTGATTTGCAATGCTTTACATTTCCCCTCCTTGAGAAGGAGGGGAAACTTATCTAATTTTATCTCTGCTAGTTAAATAATTATCAGTCTAAAATTGAATCTTAGGATCGACTATTCCCCTGGGGCTGTTGAAAAACCTTTTTAACCGCAAAGAACGCTAAGTTGTCGCAAAGAACGCAAAGATAAAACACATAAATTCAGATCTTTGCGAACTTTGCGTTCTTCCTTTGCGCCCTCTGCGGTTGAGGGATTTTGACATTTTAGGTATCACGGAGTTCCTGTGAGAGAGCACAGTTAAGTACTAACTCTGTGGATCTCTGTGACTTCTCAGTGGATCTCTGTGTAAGTTCTTAATTTATAAGCTTTTATATTTATATTTATTTTTGAAGTTATTGTTATTGATTAGACTTTTTAAAACAAAATTAAAAGAAGACAGTATTGTAGAACAATAAATAATATATGTAATACGATAGATTTTTTACCTGATACAATATATAATTAACCCGAATTCGCTTTACCGGGAGGACTAGTCCTTCCTCACCACAAACCTCACTGCACTCCTTGTCCGCTGTTCGAGCAGGATTTCACGGCCCAGGGTGATCCTTTCAATTGCTTCAGGGGTGTAATGCCTGATCGAAAGCATCTCCAGATCATCATTATAAACGGCTGTAAACTCCGATTTGAGATCATCAATAAGTGAATCTACCTTTATTCTTTCGTCATCGATACAGACATCAATGCTTACAGCGCTCGCCTCAACGAGATTTACCTTTATACCATGCAGAAGAAACGAATAAAATATCCTGCTTAAACTATCTCCCATCACGAATGAAAAATCTTTTGGAAGAATTGATACCAGGATCTGATTCTCTTTTCTTATGAAAACAGGCAATCCCTCTTTAAGTATTGCATCAGCTTTAATTATGGTTCCTTCCTCTTCAGGAGAAATGAACGATTTTACATAGAGAGGTATATTCTTGTTTTGAAGCGGTTTAATGGTTTTAGGATGGATTACTTTTGCACCTGAAAATGTCATCTCGACAGCTTCTCTGTAAGATATCTCTTCAAGTTTACTTGCATCGGGCATCCATTTGGGATCAGCATTCAATAACCCCGGAACATCCTTCCATACTACCACCCTCTCAGCATCAAGCATATTCGCCAGGATTGCAGCAGTATAATCAGAACCTTCCCTCCCCAGTGTTGTTGTTTGCCCCGCTATTGTACTTCCTATAAATCCCTGCGTTACATATATATTCTTACCCTTGAAACTGAAAACGCTTTTAACCCTTGCCGTGCTTTCGTTCCATAAAATATTAGCGTCGCGGAACCTGTCATCAGTTATAAGGTTGCCTCTTATATCGATCCATTCCGTATTTAGGCCGCTGTGCCTGAGGAACGACTCGACAATTATTGTAGACCAGATTTCTCCATACGAAACAACCTGGTCATAATCGAAATCATAACCACACTTGTCGGATGATTTCAGGTATTCTCCCAGTTTTGCAAATGAAATATCAATTTTGCTTTTCGATGAATTTGAGGAAGGGAACAACTCCTCAGCTATTGAAATATGGTAACCGTAGATATCCTCCAGCAGATCACTATATTCCTCCTGCCCTGACAACCATGACTTGAGTACCTTTTCCAGTGCGTTGGTTGTTTTGCCGAAAGCGGAAACAACAATTACAAGATTACCTGTCTCCTGCGAAACAATTCTATATAGATTCCTGATCCCGGCGGCATCCATTACTGAAGCGCCGCCGAATTTGAAAACTTTCATAGAGGGAAATTTGTTATAAAATTAGGATTTCGGAATTAATACTCAAGAATATTATAACTTAATCCGGCGCTTATATAAATTATCGTACTTCGTATTTTATATAAACATGCAGATTATACTATTTGGAAAGGCTCTGTGGACCTCAGTGTAATGAAGCGAAAAAATTATCCGTTCAATAATCATACTTTAAAGTTGTTAGAATTTACACAACAGCTATAGTCATGAACTGACAAATAATTGCAATATTTAAAGTATGAAATTTAAGTTATACTGTTTCCACGGGTCTGTTTAAAATCTCCTTCGTGTCCCCTGGTGAGGACCTTTGTGTCCTTAGTGGTAAAAAAATAAATCCATTAACCACAAAGGATCGCAAAGTTCAGTCACTAAGGTACACAAAGGGCTACTATATAACTCTTTTTGTACCGGCAATTAATAATCCTGGCAAATGAACAGCTATAAAATAACTACCCTGAACGACTTTATCACACTGCGACAGAAGGATTTCCCTTATGCCAAAGGAGAGCTGTCAAGTTTGTTAAGCCATATCGGCACTGCCGCTAAAATAGTGAACAAAAAGATAAACAAAGCAGGTCTGGTTGACATAATAGGGAAGGCGGGCATGGTAAATATCCAGGGTGAGAACCAGCAAAAGCTTGATGTCTTTGCCGACAAGGTCTTTACTGATGCATTGCGGGCAAGTGGTGACTGCTGCGGTATTGCTACCGAAGAGAATCAGAATGAGATCGTTTTCACCGACAAATTTGCGAAAAAAGGGAAATATATTGTATGCATGGATCCGCTTGATGGATCTTCAAATATCGATTACAATGTCTCAGTAGGTTCAATTTTTTCGATATACCGGAGGATCACTCCAAGGGGTGACACGGTAAAAAATGAAGATTTCCTTCAGAGCGGAACAAGTCAGACTGCAGCGGTTTATGTTATCTACGGTTCATCAACAATGCTGGTCTATACAACAGGCAACGGGGTGAATGGCTTTACGCTTGATCCGACTATCGGTGAATTCTGCCTCTCCCATCCATGCATAAAAACCCCGGATAACGGACAAATTTATTCAGTCAATGAAGGAAATTATATTTATTTCCCTGATGGCATAAAGAAATATATAAAGTATTGCCAGGAGAAGGATAAGGAAACCGGAAGACCTTATGCTTCAAGATACATAGGATCGCTGGTCTCCGACATCCACAGGAACCTGATATTGGGAGGTGTCTTCCTTTACCCCCGGAATGATAAGATGCCGGGAGGCAAGCTGCGGCTCGTTTATGAATGCAATCCCGTTGCATTTATAGCGGAGCAGGCCGGAGGCGCAGCATCGGACGGAGACAGCCGGATTCTGGATATCCCTCCCGGATCCCTGCATCAGCGTACTCCGTTCTATGCGGGATCCAAAAATATGGTAAGCAAAATAGAGGAGTTCCTCAAAATCTGACTCTCATCTGACCAGGTTCCATCAATGAAATTGTTTTCTGGCTGGTATTAAGGAGTTGCAGGGATTTGAAGAAAATTGCTGTTAACTTTGCAGCCTTATCCCGGTTGATGAAAAAGAATGCATTAACAGATCAGTTAAGTACTCATCCTGTAATTCCGGCACTGACAGATGCAATCAATGCTGACGATGTTGTCAGGATACGGCTTGAAGGGCTGACAGGCTCAGCAGGGGCAATAGCCCTTGCCCTGGTTTTCAGCAGGACACAGACTACCCATATTGTTATAATTCCTGAGAAGGAAGATGCCGCATATTTTTACAATGACCTTGTTGCCCTGCTGGGCGATGATCCGGTGTTTTTCTTTCCATCAACATACAAGAGATCGGTCCAGTACGAACAGACTGAACCTGCCAACATTGTCCTGCGCACCGAAGTGCTGAATTATCTTGCTTCAGGAAAAAGAAAAGGTATTATAGTTACCTATCCTGAATCGGTGATGGAGAAGGTCGTTAGCAAAAAGAATCTTAAAAAGAATACCCTACAGCTAAACAAAGGAGATAAGATCTCATTGGAATTCCTCGAGGAGGTCCTCCATGAGTATAACTTCACACGAACTGACTTCGTGTACGAACCAGGCCAGTATTCAATAAGGGGAAGCATAGCCGACATTTTTTCATATTCCGCTGACCTTCCTTACCGGATCGATTTTTTTGGTGAAGAAGTTGAGAGCATACGATCTTTCAATACCGATGATCAGCTTTCGATGGATGTTCATTCCCAGATTTCGATAATACCGAACATCCAGGATATATCAATTGAACAGATAAGTGATTCCTTTACCGACTTTCTTCCTCCTTCCGCCCTTATCTGGATTGAGGATTCAGGTTTCATCAGGGAAAAAATAAACAGTATATTCTTTCAGACGGTCCAGCGTGAGGACGCAGGTCAGATCTCGGGAAAGAAAGATACAGTAATGACAGGGAACCGGTTCATTGAACTTTGCGGGAAGTTCAGAATAATTGAGACCGGGAAGAACAATGTTTTTGAAGAGGGGTCGCAATTCAGCTTCAGAACAGAGCCGCAGCCTGTTTTTAACAAGAATTTCGAGCTTCTTTCTGAAAAACTGCTTTCGAATGCAAGCGAGGATTACAACACTTATGTTGTCTCGGAAAGCGAATCCCAGATCGAAAGGCTCAGGGATATTTTCGCAGAGATAAATCCGAAAGTAAAGTTTCTGCCTCTCCTCCTGAACCTTCATGCCGGTTTTACCGATCACGATCTTAAGGTTTCGATTTTTACAGATCACCAGATATTCGACAGGTATCATAAATTCAGGATCAAAGGATTTTTTACAAAGAAGGAAAGCATTTCGGTGAAGGAGCTTACCGGACTTAATCCCGGTGATTATGTTGTTCATATTGACCATGGGATAGGAAAGTTCGGAGGGTTAGAGAAGATAGAGGTAAATGGGAAGATACAGGAAGCTATAAAGCTTGTTTACCGCGATAACGATATACTTTATGTGGGCATTCATTCACTTTACAGGATATCAAAATACAAAGGGAAAGACAATGCTGAGCCCAAAATTTACAAGCTTGGTTCTGGCGCCTGGCAGAAGCTGAAGCAGGCAACCAAAAAGAAAGTCAAGGATATTGCAAAGGATCTCATTCAGCTTTATGCCAAAAGAATGGCTTCACCCGGCTATGCCTATTCACCGGATTCTTACCTTCAGCGTGAACTTGAAGCATCGTTCATCTACGAGGATACTCCTGATCAGCTTACAACTTCAGTTGCGGTGAAGGAGGATCTCGAAGCTGACCATCCAATGGACAGGCTCGTCTGCGGGGATGTCGGGTTTGGCAAGACCGAAATTGCGATCAGGGCAGCCTTTAAGGCAGCCACCGATGGCAGGCAGACGGCAGTGCTTGTCCCTACAACCATCCTTGCATTTCAGCACTTTAAGACTTTTTCGTCGAGGCTGAAGGGATTTCCCTGCAATGTCGATTATATAAGCCGTCACCGGAAGCCTGCTGATCAGAAAAAGATCCTGGACGGGCTTGCAGAGGGGAAAATCGATATTCTTATTGGCACGCATAAGCTCGTCAGCAACGAAATAAAATTCAGGGATCTGGGTCTTTTGGTCATCGATGAAGAACAGAGGTTTGGTGTTTCCGTCAAGGAAAAGCTCAAAAAGATAAAGGCGAATGTTGATACCCTTACACTTACGGCAACACCGATACCAAGGACACTGCAATTCTCGCTTATGGGAGCACGCGACCTTTCCATAATTAACACCCCTCCTCCCAACCGTATGCCGATTGTTACAGAATTGCACGGATATAATGAAGAAATAATCAAAGAGGGAATAGAATACGAGGTATCGAGGAATGGTCAGGTATTCTTCATTCATAATCGTGTTGAGAATATAAAGCAGATACAGGCTCACATAAACCGGATTTGTCCGAACGTCAAAACGGCGATAGTGCATGGACAGATGGACGGGCCGCATGTTGAAAATGTGATGTACGACTTTATCCAGGGCGACTATAATGTACTCATAGCCACCACCATTGTTGAATCCGGCCTGGATATTCCGAATGCAAATACCATATTCATTAATGACGCCCATCATTTCGGACTTTCTGAGCTGCACCAGCTGAGAGGCAGAGTGGGAAGATCAAACAAGAAGGCATTCTGCTATCTGCTTGCTCCTCCGCTTACTACCCTGACCCTTGAAGCTCGCCGGAGGTTGAAGGCAATTGAGGAATTCTCAGAACTTGGAAGCGGCTTCAATATTGCAATGCAGGATCTTGACATCAGAGGTTCGGGAAACCTGCTCGGGGGCGAACAGAGCGGCTTTATTGCCGATGTGGGCTTTGAAACCTATCAGAGAATTCTGAACGAAGCCATTGCAGAACTTAAGGAATCGGATTTTAAAGATCTCCCTGATTCAGGGGAAAATCAGGCTGCACCGCCGAAGGGTCAAAAGACAAAAGAAAAAGAATATGTATCAGACTTTCAGATCGATACTGACCTCGAGATCATGTTTCCTGATGAATATGTGTCAAATATCGCTGAAAGGATCCGCCTTTACAAGGAATTGAATGAGATCAAGACTGAGGATTCCCTGGATTTCTTCCGGAAAAAGCTTATTGACAGGTTCGGGTCTCTTCCTGCGCCTGCTGAGGCGCTGCTCGATATCGTAAGGATAAAATGGCTCGCCGTTAAGCTGGGGATCGAAAAAATCTTCCTGAAAAATAATCTCCTCATTGCCAATTTTGTATCTGATCCGCAGTCGGGATATTACAGAACCTCGCTCTTTGTTTCGGTAATGAACTATGTAAACCATCACCAGAAGCGGATGTCAATGCGGCAGAAAGCGTCTAAGCTAAGTCTGACAATTACGGATATAACCTCCGTTAAACCGGCCATTGATATACTGAATGATATCCTGAACGACTATAACAAACAAAATTAACGCTTCACCAAAGGATGTGGCGAGGTGGTGGCTGTTTAAAAGTCTAAATCCATTAACCGCAAAGGTCGCAAAGGAGTACGCAGAGAACGCAAAGAATTACAGATAAAGGTTTTAGCTTTGCGAACTTTGCGACAACTTTGCGTGCTTTGCGGTTAAAAGGAATACAGGTGAGGTTTTTTCCGCTTAATGGATTTCGGCTTTAATAAATTGTAATTCTTGGGAGTTTCGTAACTTTGCTTTTTTAAACTCTACATGAACCTGATTTTTGACATAGGAAATTCCAGTACAAAGGTGGCTATGTTCAATGGCCCTGAGAAGATAAATTCCTTCCGCACACGGCATTACAGCTGCGTAACGCTCGGGCAGCTGCTATCACCTTATAAATTTGACAAGGCAATAATTTCAACTGTCAGGGATATCCCGGATTTTATCTTTGACCTCTTAACCCTCAATATCCCGTTTACGCATATACTTTCCTCCTCGAGCCGTCTCCCCTTCAAAATAAAATATGAGACTCCCGAAACCCTTGGCACTGACAGGATTGCAGCCATTGCAGGTGCATGGTCAAGGTTTCCCGGCGAACAGGTGCTCGTAATTGATGCGGGAAGCGCCGTAACCTTTGACTATCTTGCCGGAAGTACATATCCGGGAGGGAACATATCACCGGGTCTTTCGATGAGATTCAAAGCTCTTCACAGATTTACAGGCAAATTACCGCTTGCTTCCACATCCGAAGAGTATTCATCACCCGGGACCAACACCATTGAAGCCATAACTGCAGGTGTAATTAACGGGCTCATCTTTGAGATCAATGAATACATCCTTGGTTTTAAGGAGAAATATTCAGATGGAAAGGTGATACTTACGGGAGGAGACGGCGGTTACTTAATTGATAAGATCGATCATCATATCAATCATATACCTGATCTCGTAATAGAAGGATTAAATCATATTCTGGAATACAATGGTGATCAGGTTTAAACATATTCCAGGTCTCATTATCACATTTCTCAGCCTTGTATCCTGTGATAAGAAAATCGGGAATATCCAGACCATTGATATACTTACGCTCCCCTCGCATACCGCCCGGAATCTGGAGACGATATATACCGATTCAGGAAAAGTGCAGCTTATTTTATCGGCTCCGCTGATGGAAAGCTTTAATAAAAACGAGGAACCCTATTCTGAGTTCAAATCCGGAATCAAGGTATTGTTTTACGACGGTCACAAGGAACCTATTGCCTCAGTAACAGCAAAATACGCCAAGTTTACTGATAACAAAAACCTCTGGGAGCTGCAGGATAGCGTACTGGCTATTAATGAAGCCGGTGAAAGGCTTGAAACAGAATTGTTGTTCTGGGATCAGAAGAAAGACCTCATCTATACCGACAGGTTCGTTAAAATTACGACAGAAGATCAGATTGTCCAGGGATACGGGCTGGAATCGGATCCGCGACTTTCAAAACGGAGAATAAAGAACCTCAGCGCTACCATCTATATCAAAGACGCACCCTGACCGGGGTCGTCGCTGCCGGCAAAAAAAAAGTTACCTTTGGGCTATGGACGGGATTCTGATCATAATTCTTACAATAATATTATCAGCTTTTTTCTCCGGGATGGAGATTGCCTTTGTTGCGTCAAACAAGCTCAGGATCGAGCTTGACAGGAAACAGGGAATTTTTGCTTCAAATATTATTAAGGTATTTGTGGACAACCCGGGTCAGTATATTGCGACTATGTTGATTGGAAATAACATAGCCCTCGTCGTTTACGGTCTCTTCTTCTCGAGGCTCCTCACCCCGGTGCTGACTCCGGTATTTGGTTCAGATCTCCTGGTGCTGTTACTCAACACCATTATCTCTACAGGCGTAATCCTCCTGGTTGCCGAGTTTTTGCCAAAAACCGTATTTTTAATCTCGTCCAACTTCTTTCTTAAGATCCTGAGCATACCCTCAATATTCTTTTATTATCTGTTCTATCCGGTAAGCAAATTCACACTTGCCGCTTCAAATCTCTTTATAAGAATCCTCTTCGGGTTTAAGACCAATAAAAAAGAACAGGCAAATATTATTTTCAGCAGGGTCGACCTTGATAATTTCGTAAATCTCAATAAGCATGGTAATGAAGAATCAGAACATTATCATCATAATATCAGGATTTTTCAGAATGCGCTCGACTTTTCAAATGTAATTTTAAGGGAGTGTATGGTGCCAAGGACTGAAATCGAGGCGATTGAATCCGGAAGGTCTGTTGGCGAACTGAAAGAAAGATTTATAGAAACGGGTCACTCCAGAATTCTTGTCTATCAGAGCTCAATTGACAATATAATTGGCTACTTTGAACTTAAGGATATTTTCAAGGATCCGCCTGATATAATTTCCGGCGTCAGGCGTCTTGCCATAGTACCTGAAACAATGCCTGCCAATAAACTTCTCAAGCTCTTTTTTGATGAGAGGAAAAATGTTGCACTCGTTGTCGATGAGTTTGGCGGAACATCAGGAATGGTTACAATTGAAGACATACTTGAGGAGATTGTGGGAGACATTGTGGATGAGCACGACATCAATGAATTCACGGAGAAGGTTGTCGGGCCCAATGAATTTATTTTTTCAGGGCGCCTTGATATTGATTATCTGAATGAAAAATACAATTTAAATCTACCCGAAGAAGGTGATTATGAAACGCTTGCCGGACTGATCCTGTATTATCACGGAAGCATACCGGTCAATAATGAGGTTATCCGGATCAGGAAATTCCTGTTCAAAATACTTAGGGTAACAGCTACCAGGCTTGAGCTGGTGAATCTGAAGATAGATTGAGTATCTCCAAAAATTCAAGGTTGAGTGAGGAAAATTTATGTATATACTAATTATTAATAGGTAGGATTACTGACCCGGGAGTGGGTGTGGGGTTAAGACGATTTTCAAAGACTATTATAATACGAAACAATCCTGGCAAGGTCCTCCATCTTCTTTGTTCCCAGTTTATTTGATTTTATAAATTCATCTAATACATCTTTTTTGTCTGACAGATATTCAAAGATGTCCTTCTTACTGTTAACCCGTACAGCATTTTTATTTGCAACCTTTAAATAATATGTATCGCCTGTCTGGACAAATTTTGCTGGAATCCCCTCTTCCTTATAAGGTTTTGGAGGAACAGCAGCTTGCAACCTCAGATTCTTGCTGGTCAGCAGCTTGCATTTACCGTCTTTATTAAGTATGAACCATGAGTTTTCTGTTAAACCCAAATCTCCTGTCGATTTGATGAATCTGGTATAAATAAACCTGATGGTATCGATCAGTACTGAAGACACGTTTTCCGGATTAATCAGCGCATAGATCTCATTCTTCTCTCCGAACTGTATTTCACCCTTGAAGATGTCATATCTGAGGTTCAAAGGAATATTTTCCCCGGTCTTAAGTATAAGGTTGCCAGGAACGAGATCCTTATAGAGGAAAGGATCTCCGTCGATGTTTTCATAGGACACCTCCTCCCTGGATTTCATGTTATGTTCCATTCTGATCCGGTTTAACAATTCCAGGTCAGTTCTTTCTGTGATAACTGTTCCACCATCTGCCTGGCCTTTCATTACCTGAAATGCTGAAATGATAAGGATAAACAGGGAATTAACAATAATTTTGAGAGTTTTCATTTATGATTATATTAGAAGAATATTGTTACTATCCAGGCACCTGGTTTATTTATAGTAAGCCTTAACTCACAAGTCAGAATTGCAGAATAAAAGTTGTTCGGAGCATAAAATCTGACACTACCATGAAAAGGGAATTCAATATACTCAAAACCAGTGAAAACTGTTGAGATGTTTTCACTTCCCGAACTTCCCTGTAGCATAAGATCACTTATTTCATGCGATTCACCGCCGTTTCGTGAGAAAACATACCTTATATATGGTCTGTCACCGGTTCTCATACATGTAACCCTGCCAATACCGTTCCTGTACTCAATAATATACGGAGCAGGCGCTTTCTTTACCGAGGTATTTATTATCTTTCCACTGACCATCAAGTACTGTATCCTGGTCTTGAACTTTATGAGTATAGATGCCATATCCATCTCTCATACCTTTTTCCCATTCACCTTCATACTTCGCTCCGTTTTTCCAAATATAGGTTCCATTTCCCTCAGGCAAGCCTTTTACAAAATTTCCTTTATAAAAGTCTTCCCCGGTGGCCTGTCCTGTTCCGTCAGCAAGCCCCCTCCTGCAGTCTCCTGAGTAGCTGACTGAAATTGAAGGTAGAAGAACCCTGCAGCTAGTCTGGGCGTATGCTGAATACAAAAATGACAGGGTATAAAAGTATTATTATCTGAAAAATTTTCTTTCCCATACTTTGAGTTATTAATGCTGTCAAAAATATTCTGTCAAATACGAGAGTATTTATAAAATCCAGGTACAATCTTACTGAACAAAAATCGCACCAATAAAGTTAATAGATTTCGTTGAATAAGCAGAAACACTCTTATAGATACAATTTAAAATAACCCTCATAAAAAATGAGAGACGTCCAATTGGACGTCTCTACAAATTTTACAAATTTTATTTTGTTCGCGTTAAATATTAATGTACATCCGTTTGTGTTGGAATCGGATTTTTCCTGGTATTCCACCAAACTTGGGCTTCAGTCCCGTTTGTGCTGAACATACCTTCATTTATATTCTCAATCTTCTGATCCACTCTTGCCTGGGAAACATTGCTGGTGTTATACGTGTCTTCGCTTAAGGCGTATTGCAGCCTGATCGGCAGGCCAAGACCCGGATAGAATGATCCTGCAAGTTCGTACTCAAAAATCCTTTCGGGAAAACCAGTCCTTCTGACCTCTGAATATGCCTGAACTCCTTCTCCGTAAATAGCGGCCCACCTCTGTTCGCAGATCTTCTGGAATTTCTGGCCATCTGTTCCACTCCATGCTACGAGAGGGTCAGCAAGATAAGTAGCATAGTTTACCGGAAATCCGGTTGAGGCTGTCGTAATTGTAGACTCTCCCCATGTCGGGTAAACAGTTAAACCATCGGCTAGTCCCCATCTTTCCATTGAAGCTTTAACGCCCTCCTCATAAGCGGCCTGGGCAGCAGCGTCATTGGCTTTACGCATCTGGTATTCGGCAATGGTAAATTGAGTTTCGTCATAAGTCAGAACATATAGGGGAGCGTATTGGTCAAAAGCAATTTTTGTTCCGAGGACTGAAATGCTGGGGAAATCAGCCGCTGTGACTTCACGTCCGTTCTGGAAACCCACATAATCAAGCGGAGGTGTGTCAACGGAATTGGGGGTTGGCTGAGCGTAAATATGGAGCCTTGGGTCATTTCTTGCTTTGAGCCAGTTTACCATGGTTTCGGAAATTGCCTGGTCTGCTCTTGAGAGCAAAGCTTCAAATATCGGATTCCTGTAAGGCAATCCCGGGAAGGTCAGAAATGCATCATCACTATTTGATTCAAAGATAGGATACCTGGCCGGATCTGCAAGTATCGCTGCAATCTGTGCATCAGCAGTGGCTAATGCAGCAGCTCCCGGAGTTGTAGTGACGGGCGGTTGTGTACCGGCCATAGTGTATGTAAAGCTCCAGGGGGTACCTGCGGCTCTGTTCAATAGTCTTAGCTTAAGAGAGTTGGCAAACTTCCTCCATTGAACGGGATCGCCTGCATAAATAAGGTCTCCGCCTCCAAAATTATCGGTTGCACCCGTAAGAAGTACATTCGCTTCTTCAAGCTGGGCAAGCAAATCTGCATAAATGTCCGCCTGCTTGTCATATTTGGGAGTCAGTGTTCCTTCCGGATCAAGGCCCTGTAAAGCTTCAGAATATGGGATATCACCCCATACATCGGTGATGTACGAAAATATCCACGCTCTCAAAACTTTCGCAGCCCCTTCAATTGAAGTTTCACCATTGGTTTTTGCCTGTTTGATAACGATATCAAGGTTCTTAAGCTCACTTGTAAAAGGTGCCTGAAATTCACCTGACATATCACGTGGCATGTATCTGTCCTCATCAATGTACTGGACTTTACACCATTGCTGGCACCATTCGCCGAGATATGTGTGCTGGATCCACCCGCCAAGTTGTCTGGATATAGAATTTTCCACTGCGTTGGTAAAGACAATAATTGAAGGGGATTGCTCAGGATTGTTTGGATTCGTATTAAGTTTTTCAAAATCCTTTGTACATGACCAGAGCATACCTGCGGCCAGGAACAATCCTAAAATTATTTTTGATGATTTTATAAAGTATTTCATGTTATAAGGCTTTTTAGATTAGAAATTGACCCTTAGATTAAAACCATAGGACCTGGTGGAGGGTATAGCATTGGATTCTGCCCCAACACTTGTATTACCTGCACTGGAGCTGACCTCCGGGTCAAGGTCAGGTATGTTCTTATGAATGATCCAGAGGTTACGTCCAACAAGTGCAAGGTCAAGGCTGCTCAATCCAATTTTATTCAGTAAGCCGATTTGATTAAAAGAATAGCCAACAGAGACCTCTCTGAGCTTAACAAAACTTCCATCGAATAAGCTAAGTTCATGCATTTTGTAATAATCATAACCGTAGGTATTACCAGGAGCATAAGTTGTATTTTCAACAGGTGTTGCACTTGCAGCTCCTGCAGCATCAATGTACGCTACAGTTCCGTCGGTGTTTACTTTTCCATAAACAGCTCCTTCAATCAGATGTCCACCACCATCAGCGAGTGCATCTCTTATGTTCTTACCATTTGCATTTGTGGCTGCTGTTGCCTCAAGTACTCCGGTATACATTCCAAACATATGGGTAACAGAGAATATATCGCCCCCTTTCTTGAAGTCTACAAGGAAACTCAGGTTGAAGTTTTTATAGGTAAGAGAGTTATTAATCCCCCCAAACCAGTCAGGATAAATATTTCCCAGCGGGGTTCTCTGACCTGATCGGATATATCGTCCCGCTTTGGTTACAACAGGCCTTCCTGAATATTCATAGTATGCAAGCTGTGTCTTTGCTTCGTCGTAATATACAGGCGTCGCATTTTCGCGTACAATAGCATATCCGAATACAGTACCATACTCTTTTTCCGGAAATGCATAAGCAAGTGCATCCCAACCCAGACCATACAATTGGAGGTATTTCATATCCTGGTAAAGAGCCACAACTTTGTTCACGTTTTTAGACCAGTTGAGGGTAATATCCCATGAAAAATCCTTTGTCTGTACCGGGGAAGCCGTTAACTGTAATTCAATCCCACTGTTCTGAAGGTTACCGGCATTTATTGTCTTTGAGCTATAACCGGTTGTATTTGATACCGCAATGTTCATTATCTGGTTTACAGTATTTTCTTTATAAAGACTCAGATCAAACCCAAGTCTGTTCTGGAAAAATCTGGCTTCCATACCAACTTCTTTTGAACGTTTTCTCTGTGGTTTAAGTCCCTGGGGCGGGATCGTAGAGGTATAACCAAGTGAAGGAGAGCCGTTAAAAGGATCAGAAGCACTGAATACACCTTTTAGTGAGTATGCTCCGGCTGTTCCACCTACTTCAGCATAGCTGCCCCTTAGTTTCAGGAAAGAAAATGCATTTGATTTTATACCCAGGGCATCTGTTAGTATGAAGGAAAGTGAAGCAGAGGGGTAAAAATAGGAGTTGTTGTTGATTGGTAATGTAGAAGACCAGTCATTCCTTCCAGTAAGATCAAGGAAAAGGAAGTTCTTATAGCTAAAGTTAGCTGTTCCGAAAACACTCTGCAACTCTGTATGATTTTCGCTTAAGTTTGTAGTGGCTGCTACTGCCGCATTACTTACAGTATAAAGATCAGGTGCAATAAGCTGTGCAACATTCGTGGTACGGTATTGACCGTTATAGTGGTTATACTCAGTACCCAAGCTTGCATTGATTCCAAAATCACCGAATGTTTTGCTGGCTTCCAACCTTGCATTGGCATTAATCTCCTGCCTGCGGTTTGAATAGCTTGCGAATTGGCCTAAGGGGCCAATTCCAAAACCCACGTCACCTTGTGCAATGCGTTCAACTATGTCTTCAATTGAGAAGTCAGTTCCCGCCATTGCCCTGAAAGTCAGCCAGCTGGCCAGTTTCCAGTTCATGTTCACGTTACCAATCATCCTGTCCCTGTTCCTGGAGTTTGTATTTTTATACATATTCCAGTAAGGGTTATTATGATAACTGTGGTTCCAGTTGAAAGGCATGCCTGTTTTGGGGTCAATAGTATTCCATTTTTCTTTAAGAACAGCCATATCCACCTGGCGACCGAACCACTGTCCAAGAGACTGCATCGGGTTACCACCATTATAACCGTTTTCAGCAATGTTTGCACTTTTGTTGCTGATATAAGATGCAGAACCACCGAAAGTAATTTTGTTTGATAAGGAAATATTTCCGTTTAAAGCAATATTATTTCTTGTAAGGTCAGTATTCGGTATGATACCGGCTATCTTCTGGTTGGAAAGAGAAAGGCGGAAATCTGCTCCCGGTTTTGCACCTGCAATTGCAAGGGATGTTGTACGTCTCATTCCTGTATTAAAGTAGCTCTTTATATTATCAGGATGAGCTATCCAGGGTGTGGGTGTGCGAACATCAGTTTCAGGATCATACGGGCTGTCAAACTGTCTGATCAACCTTCCATCAAGACGCGGGCCCCAGCTTTCATCAACTCCATCATTGGTACCACCATAATTGCCGTCAATATAATCGAATTCATATTCTCCCCGTGCAGCGCCACTTACACCAGCAACTGATCCGGCTGCTGATCCCTGACCATAAAGATTCTGATATTTGGGAAGTACAAGAGGATCTTCCCACATTATGTTTTCTTCGAGGCTTACACCAAGACCAGGTTTCCCAAGACGTGATTTACCTGATTTTGTAGTTATCAAAACAACACCGTTAACAGCTCTTGATCCGTAAAGTGCTGCTGCGCTTGCACCTTTCAGAACACTAATATTTTCAACATCTGCCGGGTTGATATCACTTGAAGCATTGCCATAGTCCCTTCCTCCAAATGCTCCGGCATCGGTAGTGGAGTTATTGATCGGTACACCGTCAACGATGAATAAAGGTTGGTTGTTGCCATTGGAAGAAAGTGAATTAACCCCCCTTATCAGGATTCTTACACCTGACGCAACACCACCATCAGAGTTTGTGATCTGAACTCCAGAAAGCTTCCCCTGGAAGGCATTGACAATGTTCGATACCTTTGCCTTTTCAAGTTTATCACCACCAAGGTCCTGGACGGCATATCCGAGTGCCTTTTTCTCTCTCGATATGCCCAATGCTGTAACAACAACCTCAGAAAGCCCAGTAATGTCAGCTTCCATTACACCATTAATTACCGTACGGCCTCCAATTGCCACTTCCTGACTTTTCATCCCTATATAGGAGAATACAAGAGTCGTCGCAGTTTTTGGAACCGGAATGGAGTATTTGCCTTCGGCATCTGTAAGGGTACCGATTGTAGTACCTTTGACCTGGACAGTTACACCTGGTATAGGACCCTCGCCCTCTACAGCGGAGGTAACCGTACCAGTAATGATTATTGTTTGCGCAAGTAGTGTTGACACACCAACAAACACAAACAATAAAATCAGTAGAGTTAATTTCTTCATACGATTTAGTTTTAGGTTTGTATTTAACGATCCAAAGATACCTGTTTTTTTAAAAAAACAAAAAATCCTGATTTTTTATAAATAATAATTGTAAGTTTTAACCAGAAGGTTAATATTTTCACGGTTTATCAAAATCTAAAATGGAAATCTTTAATCCGGATTTTTCTTTATTTCCCGGGCTGCTATACAAAGATCTTCATATAGTTCTTCACCGAATACTCTTACCAGGGGACCTTTCAGAAATTGATACACACTCACACCTTCAGAAGACCCGCATTCACGTGCAGTACTGCAGATCGACAACGCCTGATAGTTGACAGCCCTGAATTCTGAATATTGTTTGATCCTTACCGGAAATAAATGACAGGATACCGGCTTCTGAAAGGATATTTTACCTTCACTCCATGCTTTTTCAATGCCGCACATGAATATATTGTCATTTATTAGAGCATAGGCACACTCTTCATTATCTATAAGGGGGGTTACCATATCATTCTCAAAGTCGGTTACACTTGTCCCTTCAGTTTCGATAACCGAAATCCCTTCAGGACGGAGAAAAGGTTTTACGTCAGGCCATATTTCTTCCAGAACTATTACTTCCTCCTCCGATAACGGAGCACCTGAATCACCATAACGGCAACAGTTCCCAAAGCATTTTGCAAGGTCGCATTTAAACTTCTTCTCAAAAATATCAAGACTGAAAATTGTATCGCCAATTCTGAGCATAGGGTCTACCTCTCCCTAAATCCCTCCCCCAGGAGGGAGGGACTTTTAAAACAAGTTAGCAATAATCTTTCCCCACTCTCCTGGGAGCGGGGGATAAGAGGGGGTGAGGTCTCAGACCAACACTTTGCCTGTCATCTCTTTTGGAATCTCAACCCCCATTATTGTAAGCAGGGTCGGAGCCACGTCGGCCAGGATCCCTTCCTTTATGGTTTTGTAATCATCGCTTATGAGAATCAGCGGTACCGGATTAAGCGAGTGTGCTGTATTTGGCGAGCCGTCTTCGTTCAGAGCTTTATCAGCATTCCCGTGATCGGCCATTATCAGAACATCATACCCTTTGCTCTTTGCTGCATTTGCCACCGCCCCGGCACATTCGTCTATTATTACTATTGCCTTCTTAATTGCTTCATACACACCCGTATGGCCTACCATATCGCCATTTGCAAAGTTAAGGCAGATAAAATCGTATTTTTCCGAATTAATGGCTTTGATGACGGCATCTTTTACACCATAAGCGCTCATTTCAGGCTGCAGGTCGTATGTTGCAACCTTTGGGGAAGGTACCAGTATCCTCTCCTCATTTTTGAAGACCTCCTCGCGGCCTCCGGAAAAGAAGAAGGTCACATGAGCGTACTTCTCTGTCTCGGCAATCCTGAGCTGCGTTCTCCCCGCTGCTGACAGCACCTGTCCGATAGTATTATCTGCATTCTCTTTTGGATAAATAACATGCAGTCCCTTAAAGGTAGCATCATATGGAGTCATTGTGCAATAATAAAGAGGTATGGTATGCATTCCACATTCAGGCATATCTTTTTGAGTCAGAACAATGGTAAGCTCCTTTGCCCTGTCGTTCCTGAAATTAAAATAGATAATGACATCCCCCTCCCCTACCTTTCCAACCGGAACGCCTTTCTCATCGACCACCACTATGGGTTTCATGAATTCATCTGTTACTTCATTGTCGTATGAATTCTTCATGCCAGCCAGAATATCAGTGGTGGGGGTTCCAATACCGTTGACAATCAAATCATAGGCTTCTTTTATCCGTTCCCATCTTCTATCCCTGTCCATAGCATAGTACCTTCCGACGAAGGATGCTACCCTGCCATTCGATTTCTTCAGGTGATCAAGCAGGTTTCTCATATAGCCTATACCGCTTCGCGGATCGGTGTCGCGCCCGTCTCCGAATCCATGTATAAATACTTTTTCAAGCCCGTATTCCTTTGTCATATCGCAAAGGGCATATAGATGTTTATCAAGTGAATGAACACCTCCATCCGACAGTAATCCAAAGAAATGGACCTGCTTTTTATTGTCACGTGCATAGGAAAGCGCATCCGTGAGCACCCTGTTCTTTTTAATGTCGCCTGTCTTGCACTCTTTATTAATCTTGACCAGATCCTGGTATATGATCCTGCCGGCACCTATATTCAGATGGCCAACTTCCGAATTACCCATCTGACCTTCGGGAAGTCCCACATCTTCACCAGAAGCATGGAGCCTTGACGATGCATAATTATTCATAAAATAAGTGATGTTGGGTGTCGGGACCTGGCTTATCACATCTGCCTTTGAACCGTCTCCGATGCCCCAGCCGTCGAGGATCATCAATAAGGTTTTTTTATTTTTCATATTCAATAAATTTCACCGTTTGTTAAATATAGAATAATGTACCCTTGTTCATGATACAAAATTTCAGCGGTCAAAAATAGTCAATTTTTGGTATTGGTCTGAATGAGTATCAGGAATTTGTAATCGACTTTTCACCCCTTAAGGGGAATCCCGCTTTAGCGGGAGAGGGGCGTTAATCCCATCAGGGTCGCAAAAGTAATTAAAATTCTTTAACAGCAACCGAAATTTCTACCTGACTTCCCTGATCCTGATTTTGGTATCTACTCCCGGACAGGTTTTTTCATAGCTTACATCCCTGCCTACATAGGCAAGCCACTCTTCAGAGGTGAAATTCCTCGTTACGTATTTACACCCGTCTGCCGCAAATGCATCAGCATAAGCGGGACGTCCGATCAGCTGGGGTTTGCCTTCAATGTTACCCGAAAGGATCACATCACCATCGGGACTGAATTCCATTGAAATTATGAGGCCGCCATTATCATTAAAGTTCACAGGCAGGGCCGTAAGATCAGCTGAATCCCACAGTCTGAGGCTGCCGTCAATACCCGAAGTGGCCATCTGTGGATGCCTGGAGTTGAACCTTATCTCATTTACACCATCATTATGGGCTGTAAATTCCGAAGTTTTTTTCCGTGCCGCTATATCCCACAATTCGATAGTCCCGTCGCTGTATCCGACGGCAATCAGTTCTTCGTCGGGCTTGAATCTTATCGACCTGATACTCTTGCCGGCTGATTCGATCCTGAAATTATCTGATTTCTCATCCGGATTCCAGACCAGGGCACTCCCCGAAGTACTTATACCCGCAAGATATTTGCCATTTGACGACAGATCTATCGAAGTGACTTGCATCTTATCAGATGACAGATCGGTTGATGTTCTGGCAGCAAGATCCCATTTTAGCACCTTGCCGTCAAGAGCTGCTGAGTAAAGGGATCCTCCGTCGATAGAGAAGATAAGTGACCTGACGGAACCGGAATGTCCTTTGAGTTCATAGGGAGATCCGCTACCTTTTATCGGTATCATCCTGATCCCTGCGCTCCCTTCTCCAAGGGCCAGCCAATCGGCTTTAGGACTGACTGCCATAACTTCAATGACTTCGGTATTTGAATAAATTACCCGGAAATCCTGACCTTTGCTGTCAAGGTTCCATCGCATTACCTTTCCATCAGTGCCTGAGGTAAAGAATTCCCTTGTTCCGGGTACAAAGGCAAAGCTTTTTATCTGACCTTCATGTCCCGAAAATGTTCTGTAGTTGGGACTCCCGTTATTTTTTGCAACCTGGTAGAGCCCGGAATAAATATCTGCATCGTTTTTCTGGCCATTATTATTCTTGTTGAAAAGATATGCCTGATAAGAAAGAAGCGCCTGGAGATCTCCCTGCCCGGAGACCTGGAGCGATCTCAACGACATCGATTTAGCCACAGATATCATCCTCATTTTCTGGGTCTCATTCTTTTGTTCAATTGCCTTAAGCCCCATCTTTTTTATGGAATCTGTCTGCCTAAGTGTCAGCGTCTGAAGCCTTTTCGCATAGTCAGCTTCTTTTCTGGCTGAATTAAACTGATTCTGTGCTGTTTCCCTGAGCTCCCGCTCAACTTGTTCCTTTTTAACCGCCTCATTTGCCACCGAGTCGGATTCAACTGACCGCCTGACTGCGATGGTGGCATACTGTTGTGCCGATGATCGCTGGGCTTCATATTCTTCTCTCTGCTTTTCAGCCTCTCTTCGCCTGTTATCTGAATTTATTTTTGAAAGGGAAACGGCGCCCAGTGACAAAAGTGTTACGACCACAACTCCGCCGAGAATGGAAGAGAGGATCCTGATCCTTCTCAGCCGCCACCCGTGCTGCCTTTGCTTCTGCTCCTCCTCATCGAGGTACTCTTTCTCGCTTGTGCGGAGATAGACCATAGCCCTCTCATAGGCAGGATTATATTTTTGCGCCCAGAAGAGTGTTGGCTTATTCTGTTCGCGCCATTTAACGGCAAGCTGCAGATCGGGCTGCTTCATCAGGCCTGCTTTACCCTGCTGGTATAAGGCCGATGCTTCCGAAAGACGAAGATACATCCGGACCGATTCCGCCTCCTCATCGACCCAACCTTTCAACCGGTCCCAAAGGCGAATCAGGCTTTCGTGCGACAGGTCTATTATTGAATCGTCATTAAGAGGTATATTATAATAAGGAGTAATTACAGATATTGAAGGATCCCTGAACCGGTTAATCACCTCCGAAAGTTCCTCCGCTGTACATGGAACTGCCGACATTACAGTTCTGAAATTTGAAGGATACCGTATTCCCTTGTTGTCCGAGCCTTTTCCGGTTATTAATTTAAAAAGCTTTTCACATATCCTTTTACCTTCCGGAGTTAGTTTTTCAAATTCCTCATCGGCATGACGTGAAATTGTATCCTTCATTGTCCCGATGGAATAATAATCCGAGAGGCTCATCGGTCTCTCAGGTTCCTCCAGCTCTTTCCACCGGTTCCATGTCCGCATAAGGGCATGTTGCAGCACGGGAAGCTGATCTGCACTCAGATTTACATCGTTCAGAAGGACCTCAACCAGCTCTTCGTCAATTTTGGCTCCTGCATTCCTTACAGGTCCGGTAATGACTTCCCTGAAGCTATCTCTTGTCATCCTGGGAACCAGAAAGTTGCTGTTATTCACAAGCTGGGTAAAAATCTTAAATTGAGCACATTCCGAAACCAGATCAGACCTGAGCGCGATTATCGCATGAAACCCGTTATCGTCTCGAAAAACAGCGTTCGTTATCAGATTAATAAACTCATTTGCTTCGAGACTGTTACCCCTTCCTGTTTCCGGAGAGCCGTAACGGAATAGTTCTTCGAACTGATCGATCAACAGGAGAGTCTTGTCACCGGTTCCCTTAACAATAGTTTTAAGAAGTGTAGTAATACCGTCGCTATCCTCCTTGAGAAGTTTAAGCAATTCTTCTCTCCCCAGATTCTTCTGATCAGAGTTTAAGCCGGACTCAATGAAAGCGTCAGCAAGATTTCCAACAGGATCGTTCCCCGGTTTGACTGAAATAATTCTCCAGGATGATGCCCCCTTTACTGACCGTGCCCTGATCTCAGGAATGACACCACAATGTAAAAGTGATGATTTACCGCTTCCGGAAGCCCCGGTTACTGCAACAAACCTGTTCCTTATAAGCTTCCCTACAATCTCTTCGCTTTCGCCTTCACGGCCGAAGAAAAAATCATTTTCACCGGCTGTAAACGGTCGCAATCCCGGAAACGGATTTAATTTTTCACCTGTAGTTTTTACTGGAGCCATGGTTATTTATTCTTCTTTATCATCAATATATTTTAAAATCCGGAACGAACTTTCCGGGTACTGGAAGTGGAACTCTTCAACGACATTCAATGGCAGAAGATATCTGAATGAGATTGATGCTGATTTTTCATTTATGCTTCCAAAACCGACATTATCATGGATCACTGCAATATCGGGATCTGTTTTGTCGGGTCGGAATGACCACAAAACAGCTCCATCAATGTTTTGGATTGAAGCCGGGTTGCCGTTCCTTACAACAATCATTCTTTCGGCAGCAAAGATCAGTTCATCCGGGCTGACACCTGGAAAACATAAGGCAAGAAAATTCACCTTTTCGTATAGAAGTTCATTGCTTTCTGTCTCGCCTGCAATAATCTTATCAAGGCTTTTGCTAATGGGCAAAGGAATCCTTTCAGATGTTGACCTGTAAAGGTCTTTACCCGACCGTGCAATCAACAGTACGGCCTCCTGCCTGAGCAGTTCCTCAGGGCTGAAGAGCAATGCGACAACCGATTCACCCATTTCCTCATCCTCTATCCCGGGCATACACCTTAGAGTGCAGGCTTTGGTCCAGACACTTAAGATATTGTAATCGCAATTTATGATGTCTTCAAGGAGGTCTTTGCATTTCGGTACCTCTCCGGGGAAGAACCGCTGGAGCTTTTTAAGCCTCTTTTTATCAGCGGCACCATCAGGGATAACTCCATCCGGCTCAGGTTTTACGGCATTTCCATAAATTGTTTCAGCTAATTCCGGAACATACCTGAGTTTATTCTCATCCTTTTCGAAATGATTTTTCCTGCCAGCAACCGGGATCTCATTTCCGTAAGCCAGGATCAGAAGATTCAGAAGGTAATCTTTCCAGCGCCTGTATTCCTTGTCCATCTCCATGTAAAGCAGCTGATCCTTTCTTTCGCCGAGGCATACTTTCCCTGAGTTGAGCCTGGCGAGAAGGCCGAATGTCTCAAATATGATCCTGTTCAAACGTTCCATGTCATCTTTTTCAGCTTTGTAACCGCAGTTCAGAAGCGCCTTTAATGCGATCTCCTTCAATTGCCTCGAATTTGACCAGACCCTTTCGACCAGAAATGACATATTATCTTTCGGGCAGCTCTGTGAATAGATCCTGAGGACAGCTTTACTTAAAGTTATGTTGCCCGATGACATAAGGTAAAACCTGTTAAGGTCGCCGGCGGCGGCAGGGCCGAATGAAACCAGGACAGAAAACGCATCAGCTTCAATGCCCGGAGTGTTAAGGCATTGACAGACTTCCTGCATCATATCAGTCATATGGAACTTCCCGATCAGATAGAGCGCCAATCGTTTAAGCTCAGGCGATTTTTCCCTTAACAGCCTTAAGATATCGGTTGTCTGGGGGTATCTGACACCGGCCAGCATTTTTCTAGCAGCCCCGGCCTTTTCTTTTTCTGACCTTGCGGACGAGATTTTATCCCGGTCCTTGCCATCAACTGAATGTTCTTCAATTATTTCAATTGTCTCGGAAGCCCGCTGTCTTATGCTTTCAGTGTATTTGCTGCTGTCAGCTACTGCTTTAAGGGCCGGAATGAGATTCAGATCGTAATTTGTTAGTGAATCAGTGAAAAGCTCTTCAAGAAACCAATTGTTGGTGATTTTATCCAATGGTGACAAATTACCTGTAACCAATGAGTAATGGTTGTCTCTGTAAAGGATCATTCCTGAAAATTTATTTTTCAGATTTCCCTGGTTACGGGATCCTGTCAATATTTCTGATTTTGGCAAGGGAAGTGTGAACGGCCTGTTTCTCATAAACCTGGCAGGGTTAAATAAACATCCTAATTTAAGAAATTAAATCAATCTTTGATCCGTTTCCTGACCAATGCTGCTAAATCTGAAATATCTGAATTGAATCTGTCAAAATGTATTTCAGCCCTGGAGTACCATTTTTCACGCTCACCGAGCTTCTTCTCAATAAATCCCTGCAACTCGTCTATCGCGATACTCTTTATCAGAGGCCGTTCATGTGATGACCTGAGAAGCCTGTTTTTCAGCTGAACGGGTGTCATCTTAAGGTATATTGTAAGCCCTGATCCCAGCATATAATCCATGTTTTCATCAAAACAGGGGGACCCTCCTCCGGTCGATATTACGGTATTAAATTCTGTTGTAAGGCTCCTCAGCACTTCTGATTCAATTTCACGGAAACCGGATTCTCCTTTTTTTGCAAAGATCTCCATTATTTCCATGCCTGCCTTTAATTGGATCCTGTCGTCAAGGTCAATAAACGACCAGTTCAGGCGCGAGGCCAGCTTCCTTCCAACAGTTGTTTTACCACTGCCCATAAATCCGATCAAATATATTTTACTGACCGGATGCATTATAGCTCAAGCTTCATTTGTGCAGGATCCTCATGAGGGCCACGAGATTTAGGCTCTTCATCCTCCTCACCCTCATCATCCCCGTTAATCAGGGTTTCTTTTTTTACAACAGGTTCAATCTCCTGGATGTTATCAACCATAAAGCTGGTAAGCCGCTTCCCTTTTGCCTTATGACTTTTTACACCTATGAATTCCGAAACTTCAATAATTTCATTTTCACGGTCCTTGTGCTTGCCGCCAAAATGAATTTCAAACCGCGGATATTCTACTTCGGTTATGCTCACAAGCCTTGACCCGGGATCCTCATTAATAAAGCACTGGAGTTTCTCTGATTCTTCGATTGTGAATCTTTTCAGATAATAAAAATTCTGCCCGGGATCCCAATAAACAACAGAATAGACTATACCCGGACGGAATTTTTCGATTATCAGGATATTGTCTTCAAAATGATTTGAAAGATCAAAACCTGTTGTCCTGAAACAACCTGATTTGGTGATCACCTGAATCTTGTCGTCACCGCTGAACTCCCCAAGGTAGGAACCCCTGCAATCGACATTAAGTCTGAAGACTGCATCGTCGAACCAGATCTTTCTACCTCCCAGCGTGGATAACCCTCTTTCCTTAAGGCTTACCTTATGAACCGGATTCCTGGTAAGGATATTTCCGATAGAGGACTTTCCCTTGATTGCCAGCGCACCAAAATCAAATTCAAAAATCAGCTTTTTCAGCCTTGCTTTGGGCTTGTGATGGATCCTGATAACCTCAGCTTCTCCATTTGGGTTGGCGCTGAAATAGATAATCCTTGATCCTTTGGTGCCTCTTGTAAGATTGTACTCCTTGTCACGTGTCAGCCCGGAAATGGCACATCGCTTTACAAACAGCGGACCATCCCTGCCGTCCTGATAGACCAGATTATAAATTGTGCGCTCGTCATTTTTAAGAAAGACCTGTGCATAAAGTATGTCAGTTCCGACAAACACCTTCTCGGCCACTTTTGTTAAAAGGTATCCTCCATCCCTTCTTATAGCAATAATATCATCGATATCGGAACAATCACAAATAAATTCGTCTTTCTTCAGTCCCGTCCCGATGAAACCCTCCCTGTAGTTAATATAAAGCTTTGCATTGTTAGCCACTACTTTTGTTGCCTCAATGGTATCGAAACTCCGGATCTCTGTTTTTCTTTCCCTTCCTTTACCGTATTTCTTCTTTATCTGCTTAAAATAGTTAATTGTAAAAGGAATAATGTTCCCGAGGTGATTCCTCACCTCTTCCATTTCACCCTCAAGCCCTCTGATGTGTTCGTCAGCTTTTTTTGAATCAAATTTTGAGATCCTTTTAATCTTAATTTCTGTAAGGGCGATGATATCTTCCCTGGTTACTTCCCGTAAAAGTCTCTTTTTAAATGGTTTCAACCCGGTTTCGATAGCTTTGATAACCGCTTCCCAGGTTTCACATTCTTCAATGTCCCTGTATATCCTCTCTTCAATAAAAATCTTCTCGAGCGATGACATATGCCACTCTTCCTGCAGCTCTTTCAGGCGGATTTCAAGTTCAGTTCTGAGAAGCCTTACAGTATTGTCAGCCGAATTGCGGAGAATATCGCTTACTCCCATAAATGAAGGCTTGCTGCCATCAATTACGCAGGTATTTGGGGATATTGAATATTCACAGTCGGTAAGAGCATAAAGTGCATCGATGGTCTTATCGGGAGAGATCCCGGGCATAAGATGAATTACAATTTCAACATTTGCCGAGGTATTGTCATCTATCTTCCTGATCTTGATCTTTCCCTTGTCGCTGGCTTTAATTATTGATTCTATCAGGGTAGTTGTCGTCTTGCCAAATGGTATATCGGTGATTATGAGGGCTTTTTTCTCAACTTTTTCGATCCTGGCCCTGACTTTAACACTCCTCCGCGCTGCCCGTCATTGTATTTTGAAACATCAATGAATCCACCTGTCGGGAAATCGGGATAAAGGACAAACCCCTTGCCTAGGAGGTAATCAATTGAGGCATCTATGATCTCAATGAAATTATGCGGCAGAATTTTGGAGGCAAGGCCGACAGCGATTCCTTCACCGCCCATAGCCAGCAGCAGAGGAAACTTGACCGGCAATGTTACCGGTTCCTTGTTCCTCCCGTCATACGATAGTTTCCATTCTGTAGTCTTCGGATTAAATACAACGTCCAATGCAAACTTCGAAAGCCTGGCTTCAATATACCGCGGAGCGGCAGAGCCGTCTCCTGTCAGAAGGTTTCCCCAGTTTCCCTGGGTATCAACAAGAAGATCCTTCTGTCCAAGCTGAACCAGTGCATCCCCGATTGAAGCATCTCCATGGGGATGGAACTGCATTGTATGTCCTATGATATTCGCAACCTTATTATAACGGCCATCATCCATCCGTTTCATTGAATGAAGGATGCGCCTCTGAACTGGCTTAAGTCCGTCGTAGAGGTGGGGCACTGCCCTTTCGAGAATAACATAGGAAGCATAATCCAGAAACCAGTCCTGGTACATCCCCGATAACGCTGTTACCGAATGAAGCGCTGATGGGCCCGGCTGGAGCTCTTCCCTCCCCTCTGTTTTTTCTATTTCAGGATCCTGATCTTCCATTTACTATTTTCGTGCATAACCTTCCGGCACTTTTTCTTCATCAACCAGGTCTTCTTCAACCCTCAGGTTCTCAATTATAAAATCCTGGCGGTCAGGAGTATTTTTACCCATATAAAATTCAAGATACCCGTTCACTGCATCGTTTTTCTTCATCCTGACAGGTTCGAGTCTCATATCTTTGCCTATAAAGTGCTTAAACTCATCGGGAGAGATCTCACCAAGTCCTTTAAACCGTGTCATCTCAGGATTGGGACCAAGGGCCGACACTGCCCTGGCTTTTTCCTCAGGCGAGTAGCAATATCTTGTATCTTTTTTATTTCTTACCCTGAAAAGCGGGGTTTGTAAAATATAAACATGCCCTTTCTTTACAAGGTCGGGGAAAAATTGAAGGAAGAATGTCAGAAGCAAGAGCCTTATATGCATTCCATCAACGTCTGCATCGGTTGCGATGACAACATTGTTGTACCGCAGGTTCTCAATGCCATCCTCAATATCCAGTGCAGACTGAAGAAGGTTGAATTCTTCATTTTCATACACTATTTTCTTTGTCAGGCCAAATGAGTTTAAGGGTTTCCCCCTGAGGCTGAAGACAGCCTGTGTCTCAACATCCCTCGATTTGGTTATCGAGCCGCTTGCAGAGTCGCCTTCGGTGATGAATAATGTGGAATCAAGCTTTCTCGCATCGTTGCTGTTATAGTGGATCCTGCAGTCTCTCAGCTTTTTGTTGTGAAGACTCACCTTCTTCGCTCTGTCCCTGGCAAGCTTCTGGATCGAGGAGATTGCCTTTCTCTCCTTTTCCGAATCCTGGATTTTTTTCAGAAGTATCCTTGCCGTTTCCGGTGTTTTGTGAAGATAATCGTCTAACTGTTTTTTAATGAACTCATTTATGAAATTTCTTACCGATGGTCCTTCCGGCCCCATATCCTTCGATCCCAATTTCGTCTTGGTCTGCGATTCAAAGATAGGCTCTTCAACTTTGATGCTTATGGCTGCTATTATTGATGATCTGATATCGGCAGCATCATAATCCTTTTTGTAAAAATCACGGATCGTTTTAACCATTGCTTCCCTGAATGCGATCAGGTGAGTACCGCCCTGGGTAGTATTCTGACCGTTCACGAAGCTGTAATAATCCTCACCATATTGCAGGCCGTGCGTAAAGGCCATTTCAATGTCCTCTCCCTTCAGATGGACAATCTGATAAAGTCCCTCCCTGTTCATGTTCTCATTCAGCAGGTCGACGAGTCCATTCCTGGAAAGGAATTTATTACCATTGAAATTTATTACAAGACCTGCGTTCAGGTACACGTAATTCTTCAGCATCGTATCGACGTATTCGGAAATAAAAAAGTAATTTCCGAACATCTCCTCGTCGGGCTGGAAGATAACTTCAACGCCATTTTCCTCCGGTGTGGGCTTCAGGGGATAATCCCTGATGGTCACTCCATGCTCAAATTCGGTGATCTTTATCTGTCCGTCGCGGATCGACCTGATAACAAACCTGCCCGAAAGGGCATTTACTGCTTTAACACCGACACCGTTAAGTCCTACGGATTTTTTAAAAGCCTTGGAGTCGTATTTAGCCCCGGTATTCATCCGGGAGACAGCCTCTGTAACTTTTCCGAGCGGTATCCCCCGTCCATAGTCCCGTATCCTCACCTCTTTTCCGATGATCGAGACATCGATCTTCTTCCCGAAACCCATCATGTATTCATCAACGGCATTATCCATTACCTCTTTTATCAGTACGTAAATACCGTCGTCCTGTGACGATCCGTCACCCAGCTTCCCGATGTACATACCCGGCCTCAACCTGATATGCTCTCTCCATTCAAGTGTCCGTATGTGTTCCTCAGAATATCCAACAACTGACATTTTGCAGAATTTTGCGCAAATATAGTCAATATCGGCAGGTCTGTTCTGTCAATTTTTCAACAATGAGGGTGATTTTTAACAACACCGGGTGACAAAAAGTGGCGGGCAAAAATATTTATCTGATTAATTGACAATTACATTTGGAAGGAAATTGTTAATAAAAGGTATCAGGCGGTCTCCATTTGGGTGTCATGGGATATCAGGAAAAGGAACACTGTGTATTTCACGGAGGGACAGTTAGCCGATTCCCATTTGTTTCATAAGCAGCGTTGCATTCATTTTACGGGTGATTCCGTCATGGATTTTATAGTCGAAATTTATATTCTCTCCGTCAATGTCAATTTCAAAGCATTTGTTTTCAATGTTTTCAGGGAATTCATCCTCCATATCTCCAAGGGAAATATCATGTGTTGCTATCAGACCTGTCCCTCCCAGTTCAACCAGCCGGCGGAGGAACATCCGGGAGCCGGTACTTTTGTCTGTAGAATTGGTACCTTTCAGGATCTCATCCAGGATAAAGAAGTCATTTTCTCTCATTTCCAGTTTCTCCTTAAGAGTTTTAAGCCTCTTAAGTTCCGCGTAGAAATAAGACTCATTCCGGCTGAGCGAGTCGGTAGTCCTCATGCTTGTGAAAAGTCTTACCGGAGATAATCTCATTTTTTCAGCGCAAACCGGTGCGCCTGCCAGGGCCAGTACCATATTCACTGCAACAGTCCGGAGGAAGGTACTCTTTCCCGCCATGTTGGCGCCTGTGATGATTATTACCTGTCCGGGGCGGTGAATTGTAAAGTCATTATCAACCCTGGTCTCTTTTTTAAGCAACGGGTGTCCCATCCTGAAAGCTTCGAGGACCGGTCCTTCATCAATCACCACGGGAAAACAATGATCCGGGTTATTATATGCATAATTTGCAAAACTCATAAGCCCGTCAACTTCACCAATAAGATTCAGCCAGCGTGGAAGTCCCGATGCTGCGGATCCTCTCCATTTCTCAAGCTGCCGTATACACTGAAAATCCCACAGAAGCAGACCGTTAAGAATAAGTCCGGCAAACAGGTTAAGCCTGCTGTCAAACCGCCAGATTATCGTGTCCAACTTCCTGATCTTTTCTGCTACCGATCCCTCTTCACCGGAGATCTTATTTTTAACATCGGCTAACAATGATGAAGTAAATTCTTCTTTCTCAAAGGATTTAATAAGTTCTCCGATCGATGAAAGGAAAATATGCTTTTGCGAGACCATTGCATGCACCTTGTTGCTTTTTTTTATAAATATCCCGATAACCATGAGGTTTAAAAGGAACAGAAAAACAAAAAAGATAAAGGGAAGGGCTCCTGCGATAACGAGTAAAAGGGTGGTGACAACTGCAACCGGAAGGATTATGCACGACAATTTCATATACACGGATGAATAGAAATTATCCGTCTCATTCAGCCATCTGCTAAGGTCCTCTATCTCCTCTTCATTAAGCGGTTTGTCAAGACCATTTGCCATGAATTGCTGGCGCCAGGCAAGCTTTCCGGCCAGTTCCCCTACTGCTTTCTGCCTTTCCGGAACGAGTTCACGGAGGGAATAAGGGTCAGAAAGCCATCCTGCCAGCAATGATCTGCCAGGACCGGTAACAGTCCTGTTGAGATATCTGAAAAGAGAATCGTCACCAAAAAGGTCAATATCATCCGAAAAATCATGTTTAGGATCGATCCGGTTTTTGCCCCCGTCAAATGCGGAATAATCACCCTCAAGGGCATTTATCTCATTGTTATTGATCCTGATAAGGTTGACTGTAATTGTAATTTTATCTGAATAATCACCGAATTTTTTTACAAGAAGAAGAAATGAAAACAGAGTGACCAGGATCACGAAGATCGTTCCGGCTGCGGAATAACCGGATGCTATCACCGACAGGATGCCACCGCCAACGAATACGAGAAGCCTGAGCAGGGAGATCAGTAACTGCTTCTTTTTCAGACCCGCCAGCAATAATTCGTTTTGTTCTTTTATGTCAGAGTATGTTTTTCTGATTTTCTCCTGATTCATTGTCATATAGTATTGCCGCCACCCTTAAGACGGATTTTTTCCGGTAATAGTCTGAATTTCTGAGATCAAAATTCCATGTCCATTCTTCCTTTAACCTACCTTCAGGAAGATCAATAAGAACCGACAATATTTCGTTAACACCGCCTGAATTCGCGGTAACCACCTCGGAAAGATCAGTTATCAGGACAAATTTATGTTTTTTCAGGAAGGAGATATGTTTCTGCTGGATTTCTTTCCTGAAATTTAAAAAACTCTCTTCAGGAACTGATGCTTTCTTTCTCAGCAACGCTACCGGCTGAGTTTCAAGCTGTGTAATGAGATTCAGGGAGATGATCATACCGGGATCAAATGCCGGTGTATATTCAGGGATCTTAATCCCATCAAGGGTTCTGAGTTTATTTAGAATAGTCCGGCGCCCTGCCCTGTCCCAGACTTCTGAAATCAGACCGCCGGTAACATCCTCCTCTATCAACACAACATTTTCAATCTCACACGCCTGGCTTTTAACTTCGGGGGGATGAACGATATCTACGAGATTAATCATATGTACTTTCTCAGCCAGCTCTTTTAAAGGAAGATCGAGCAGCCAGCCGCTTCCAAGGACTGTAACGACTGCCGGCCTTAGAGAATCTATTGATTTGAGTATGAAATTCCTGCAATTCCTCAGATGGGTGTTCCATCCTCCTTCCTGGTTCAGGTGACGGTATATCAGTCCGCGCTGGTAGTTGTAATAACCCATCCTGTGAAGGATCATCCGGTATGAGGCGCTGAGTGCCATCTTATTTAAATGCCCAGGTACGTAACCTTTTAAGCTCTTCGCTCATAAAGTTACTGAATTTAAGGGCAAGAAGATCAGCGTCGTCGGTATAAAATGATTCCGGAGGAACCGGGTCAAGCACCCTGATTGTAATTTTATGACCGCTGCTGAAAATAAATCCGTGCTTGGGCAGAACACCGCCAGAGCCATTGATCAACACGGGCAGAATTGGTTTTCCGGCACTAAGGGCAAGCTGAAACGCTCCTCTTTTGAAAAATCCGATCTCCCCGTCAACCGACCTTGTCCCTTCAGGGAATAATACTATTGATGTTCTCCTGTTAAGGCAATCGTACGATTTTTCCAACATTTCTTCCTTACTCTCCTTATTTCCCCTGTCAACAGTTATGTAACCTGCCATCCGGAGGTACCAGCCCAGCACCGGAAGTCTCATATTCTCTATCTTTGAAATCCATTTGAACCTGTAACGGAGGCAGTTGATAAGCAGGATGTCAAGGATCGACTGGTGATTTGAGATAATGACATAGGTAACTCCTTTGACAGCTTTTTCACGGCCTTCAATATGTATTTTCCAGATAGGCATTATACGGCAAAGCATATATGACTGGTACATCAGGATCCAGTGGATAACTTTTCTCTCTTTATCAAATGGAAGAACAAGGAGCCACACAATAAAAGTAACAGGGAAAAATACAACCATATAGAATATCCCTGCAAACCAGACAAATATTGATTTAATGATATCCATTTCTTGAAAACATCAGGAATTATAACTCAGTGGACCCTTTGTTTTAACCCCCGTTTTTCATTTATCCAGCTCGAAGATCCTCTCCGCCAGCTCCCACTTTTCCGGGGTAGCTGATTTCTCGCCCGCTTGCTGGAATTGAGAAACATACTCTTCCCACTCCTTCTGCATCGGCTTAGCTGCCAGCTCCTTCATGGCTTTATCATGGTCGAAGCCCGGTACTGTATCCATTATCATAAATACAGTAGTGCCATGGATATAGATCTCCATATCCAGGATGCCTGCTTCTCTGATGCCTTTTGTCACAACAGGCCATACTTTGCCCGGGGCATGAACTTCCTTATACTTCTTTATAAGTTCAGGATTGTCCTGGAGCTGAAGGATTTTGCAGTAACGGTTGAAGGAGTTCCAGGTGGTGGTTTTCAAATAGCTTTTCATAACAAATTCGGGATATCTTATGATTCTTTTAAATATTGTAAAAGCATTAAAGTTACTTATTTATGTGAATCAGGGGTTAAAAATTAAAACTTTTAAAGATGTAGCTCAGATTCTCCAAAAATTTACTTCAACCGAAAATCCTGTAATCTTTAAGTCGACCTGATGGGACTAACTGTACTTGAATCGATTATTTCTGTCACCCGTAACGACAGTTGAGCATGATTTTCAGACAATGTACAATTTCACCCGTCCTTTTCAAGGAGGGGTGGCCGGGACGATAGATTTTGAGGGGTTTACAATCTGATTTCCCGGCCGGGGTGGTTAATCTATGTTTCAAATCTATCCATTTGAATAAAGATAATAAGAAGACTTGAATCAACCACCCCGGCCAGACGAATTTAGTTATCTGCCTCGTAAGATGATTTCACCGTCTGGCCACCCCTCCTTCAAAAGGAGGGGAAACTTATTTAATTGTATTTCAGCTAATTAAATAATTCAAAGTCTAAAACTGGTTCTTAGGATCGGCTATGCCCCTCACCCAGAAGGCGTCGGTGGGGGGTTCATTTCTTCCACCACCCAGAATTCAGAACAACTCATAAACATCAAATTTCTGACTGATAATACCTTCCACATCAAGGACTTGTTGAATATCCTCAGGCATATGCCGGCAGCCAGCCAGCTTGTTCGCCACAGCCAACGGCACCCCGGAACCATCGGATTCACATTCCCGGATGATCCCGTCTTTGACGAAAAGCCTGAAAAGAGCCTCCTGTCCGTTGAACAATAGCCTGTTTTCAAAATGATACTCTGGTCCGTATCCGTAGTTCCACTCCCAGCTCCTGTACTTTGTATCCGCGAGCGCCCTGATTTTGCCAATTTCATCCTCAGTAAGTGAACCGGCTTCCGCACCAGGGTAATTTTTCAGGAACCATTGCATCATCAGGGATTTAAGGCCAATAGTATTATCTACGTCTTTTAATATGTCTTTTAATGTGTCTTTTAATACGTCTTTTAATGTGTCTTTTAATATGTCTTTTAATACGTATTTCAGGTTTTTTACACTGGACGGATTTGAGTTAACCGCCCTGGTCAGGTACCTACCTTTGTCCTTTCTGATCGAAGCTTCAAGCAGATCGAGGTTTACATCAAAAAGAAGGGTCCCATGATGGAGCACCCTGTTATGAAAAACGTGTTCAGCGTTTCCTGAAATTTTATATCCGTCTGTTTTAAGGTCGCTTTTGCCCTCAAAATTTGCATTTATTCCGATAGATGATAAAAAATCAATTACCGGCAGGGTATACTTCCTGAAATCGACCTGTTTTCCTGCCTCGCTGTTTAGAATAAAAGAGAAATTAAGATTTCCACTGTCATGAAACACGGTGCCGCCTCCGGTTATTCTCCTTATAACCGGGATTTTATTCTCAGTTACAAATTTTGTAACCGTTTCCCTGTGGGCGATCTGGTGTTTCCCGATTATAACCGAACTGTCGTTAATTCCCAAAACCAGAAAATTATCATTCCTGTATTTCAGAAGATACTCATCAACTGCAAGGTTGAAATAGGGATCGGTCGATTCGAGGTTGATGCAGAACATAGTCAACAATTATTACCTGACAGCATGAGATGTTAATTATAGTTCTTATCCTTTGTGACCCTTTGTGTTAACCTTTGTGGTCCTTTGTGGTATGGATTTATATTTTACCACGAAGGACTCAAAGGTTTTCACTACGGTCTATAAATTGCGGGTTGAAATACTTTCTTTTCTGAAGAATATACCTGTCCGTCATATCGTACAAACTATAGACGCCCCATCCTGTCAGAGCGCCAAGGATTGACCCGCAAATCACATCGCCAGGATAGTGGACACCCAGATATATCCTGCTGTAGCCCACAATTACAGCCCAGATTATTATGCTGATCGTGTACCACCGTTTTCTGATGAACAACAGGCTGATTAGCGCAACATTAAAGGAATTTGCGGCATGTGAAGAAACAAATCCGTATAATCCCCCGCATTTACCGTTTACCAGATGGACAAGTCCTGAAAGCGCCGGCTCATGGCAGGGACGCAGCCTGTCCACCGAGTTCTTAATTAGAAGGGCAAACTGGTCCGTAAGTGTGACGGCAACAATTATAAATAATATTATTATGATAAATTTCCTTTTATACCTGAGAAGCAGATATATAAGAATTGCCAGATAGAGGGGGATCCAGATTATTATCCGGCTTATGGTATACATAACCGTATCCAGGAACGGCGAATTCATGGAGTTCAGGAAAAGGAAAATCTGCTGGTCGACGTGTTCAGGCATCACTATTAGTTATTCAATTCCTTCCAGATCATATCTTTAAGTGTGCTGATCCCTTCCCCTGTAATTGAAGAAATAAAAACGCGTGATATCCCCGGAAGCTCCTTCCTGATCTCTTTCTTAAGCTCTTCATCGAGCATGTCGGATTTCGAAATAGCCAGGATCCTCTTCTTGTCGAGCAGCTCGGGATTGTACATCTTAAGCTCATTGACAAGGATCTCGTATTCGTTATTGATATTTTTACTGTCGGCCGGTACCATAAAAAGGAGCATAGAATTTCTTTCAATATGCCTCAGAAATCTGATCCCCAATCCCTTACCCTCATGCGCACCCTCTATTATCCCCGGAATATCGGCCATTACAAATGATTTTTCGTCCCTGTAGGCTACAATGCCGAGGTTAGGAACAAGAGTTGTAAATGGATAATCGGCAATTTTCGGCCGGGCAGCGGATACAACTGAAAGAAGGGTCGATTTTCCCGCGTTTGGAAATCCGACCAGGCCAACATCTGCAAGAATTTTAAGTTCAAGGATAAATGTTGCCTCAATTCCGGGTTCACCAGGCTGTGCATATCTTGGCGCCTGGTTGGTCGATGATTTGAAATGGGTGTTTCCCAATCCACCGCGTCCCCCTTTGGCGAGAATCTTCTCATCGCCATGGCCGGTGATCTCAAAAAGGACCTGGTCGGCTTCATCTTTTGCAATAGTCCCGAGAGGCACCTCAACCGTAATATCTTCACCGTCAGCTCCTGTCGATTGCTGGTGGCTTCCCGATACACCGTTATTGGCAAAGATATGTCTTCTGTATCTCAGGTGAAGCAGGGTCCACATCTGGCTGTTCCCTTTCAGGATTATATGCCCTCCCCTTCCGCCATCACCGCCATCGGGTCCGCCCTTTGGAATAAACTTCTCCCTCCGGAAATGAGATGATCCCGCACCTCCATTACCTGATCTGCAGTAAATCTTTACATAGTCAACAAAGTTCGATCCGGACATTATAAATATTATTACCAGCGATTATCACCCCCCTTGCCCCCCAAAGGGGGGTTAAATTCACGTCTCCGAATTTACCCCCCTTTAGGGGGGCAGGGGGGCGAATCAACCTCGTTTACATAATTTTCTTCATAATACGCGATAGCCTCACAAATATATCCTCAATTGTTCCCATTCCATTGACAGGCTGATAGATACCTCTCTGCCGGCAAAAATCGATTATCGGTTCGGTTTTAGCCTTGTAAACATCTATCCGGTTTTCAACAACAGCCGGATCTTTATCATCAGGCCTGCCTGAAAGTTCAGCCCTTGCAATAAGTCGTTTTACAAGTTCATCATGATCAACATCCAGTACAAGCATGCTGTCGATCTTCATGCCCCTGTCATTCAGCATCTTCTCAAGAGCTATTGTTTGTGCCACCGTTCGCGGAAAGCCATCGAAAAGAAACCCGGCGCGCTCCCTGGTATTGTCAATTTTGGCAGCTATCATCTCAATAACAACCTCATCGGGAACAAGTTCACCTTTCGACATTATAGAACTCATCTTTTTACCCAGCTCTGTTCCCGCTGCAATTTCAGCACGAAGCATATCACCGGTTGAAAGATGCATAAGATTGAATTTTTCAGCCAGCTTTACCGACTGGGTTCCCTTACCTGACCCGGGAGGGCCAAAAATTAAAAAATTAACCATAAAATACAGATTTTATCAGAGTGTATATATTTCTTTGAAAGTTCTTTGCCAGTTTTTTCATTAATTAACTCAGGTAACTTGCAACTCAGGTTAATTTATACATACTAAAGTACCAATGAATAAACTGAAGTGAGGTTACGGCCCAATCCATCATAATCGAGGCCATAACCCACAACGAAATTATCTGGTATTTCAAAACCCACGTAATCAATCGGGAAAGTCCTTTTTGTAAACTGAAGGCTTCAGAAACAGCGCTGCAATTTTAAAATCAGTTACATGCCTGATGATCAAATTATTAACAGTATGTTCCAGGGTACATCCCGAATCAACTATATCTTCAATGACTATAACCGATTTATGCTTAATATCCTCATTCCATCCGATCAGCTCCTTTATCTCCCCCGATGAACTCGTACCATGATAGGAAGTCAGCTTGATGAAGGAGATCCTGGCTTTGAGGTCAATCCTTTTGAACAGGTCGGACGCAAACATAAATGCCCCGTTGAGTATTCCGAGAAACACGACTTCCCTGCCGGCAAAATCACTATTTATCAGTTTGGCCATTTCAGCTATTCTCGTCTGAATTGCATCCTCTGTGATGTATTCCCGGAATCTTTTGTCAAGTATGCTGACTTCTTTCATAACCGCAATTTTTTGAGCCAAAAGCCGGTGCGAAAATATGAAAATAATAGCTTATTTTTGTTCCAATCAGGAAGTTAAATTAAAAAAACTTAAATGGACCCTATCGTCAGCATAATAATGGGCAGCACATCCGACCTGCCAGTAATGGAGAAAGCAGCAGAAGTGCTTAATGAATTCAGGATACCATTCGAGATGAATGCACTCTCGGCCCACAGGACACCCGATGAGGTTGAAACTTTCGCCAAAAATGCACTTATCCGGGGCATAAAAGTGATAATTGCAGCTGCAGGGATGGCCGCACACCTGCCTGGAGTAATAGCTGCCATGACGCCTGTTCCGGTTATCGGAGTGCCGATCAAGGCCACCCTTGAAGGGCTCGATGCGGTATTTTCAATATTGCAGATGCCTCCCGGTATACCTGTGGCAACCGTCGGCATAAATGCAGCACAGAATGCCGGATTGCTGGCTGCGCAGATGATCGCTACCGGCAATAATGAAACTATGAATTCTGTGATTCGGTATAAAGAGAACCTCAAAATAAAGATTATGGAGGCAAATGAAGAGCTGAAGAAGGTAAAGTACCCTTACAAAACAAATTGATTTTACTCCTCTGCAGGCCTCCGTATCTATCTGTGGATCTCTGTGTATACATTAAGTAAATTATAAGAACTTGCACAGAGTTCCACAGAGAAGTCACAGAGTTCCACCGGGAAGACAAAAAAAAGATTCATTTCATAACCGGGAATGGATTTTTTGTTTTATATTAGGATCATAATTTGAAACAGTTTGTTCTCGCTGCACAAAATATCTGTTTCTGTATTACTTATTTTCCTCTCCTCATCCGCATCCGGCGGTGATCCGTATTTAACGGCAGCCGGAGCTGCAGAAGCAGGGATGAACTACTCATGCATAATGAAACCGGGATTCTGGTCCTCATTTCATAATCAGGCATCGCTTTGTGATTATCAATCCTTATCCATCGGTGTGAATTACGAAAACAGGTTCAATATCAGCGAACTGGGAACCAGAACAGCCGGAGCGATAATCCCTGCCGGAAAAACTACACTCGGGATACAGTACAGCAACTTCGGATATAAAGATTTCATGCGTCAGTCGGCGGGTATTGCGTGCGCAATGAAGGTTGTCCGAAAAGATATCGGCAGGGATTCAGATCGATTACTTTGGTGAAAGAAGTTCGGGGGAAGATGGTGGAAGCAAGGCATTAACATTTGAAGCGGGGGTCATTCTGATACCTGCTGAAAGAATCAGGATAGGGCTGCATCTTTTTAATCCTGTACCAGGTTCAATAAGGAAGAGATATCTGCCGTCAGCAATCAGGGTTGGGGCTGGGATCAATCTGAGCGAGGGGCTGTTTGCGGGAGCGGAATTGCAGATATGCACGGGGAGAAAACTGGTAGCCAGGACCGGGTTTGAGTATGAGGTTGCTAAAAAGTTCAGGATAAGGGGAGGATTCAGCAGTGAGAATACTTCATTCAGCTTCGGATTGGGATATAATTTGAAATCCGTATGTATCGACCTGGGATTTCTGAGTCATGAAAATCTGGGAATTACTATCTTCAGCTTCACTGATTTTTAAAATCAATATAAGAAATGAAATCCTTTAACCGCATTAATTGAAATCCATAACCGCAAAGTGCGCTGAGCTTTAAAACCCAAGATCGCAAAGAAAATAGTACTTAAAATTAATTGATATGAATGAAAATGAACTTTCCGGAAAGATAATCGGATTAGCTATTGAGATCCATCAATGCCTAGGACCGGGGTTACTTGAGAGTTCATATAAAGAATGCCTCTATTACAGGCTCAAAAATGAAGGTTATTCTGTTGAGAAAGAGAAATCTATGCCATTGATTTATAAAGATGTAAAACTTGACTGTGGTTATCGGATTGATCTTTTGGTAGAGGGTAAGGTAGTTATAGAAATAAAAAGCCTGGAGGCTTTGAATGAGGTTCATTTTGCCCAAACCCTAACTTATATGAAACTGGGTAATTACAAGCTGGGGTTGCTGATTAATTTTAACGTTGCACAATTAAAAAATGGAATAAAAAGAATAGTAAACCAATTATGAGGAAATCTAATTCACTTATATCAAGCATTCATTCCTTTGCGTGCTTTGCGCAAACCTTTGCGTGCTTTGCGGTTAAAAAGAAGTTCACTAATTATTTAAAAATCAGCTTCTTTGTATTTTGTTTATCACTAATTGTAATTAATTTATCAGGTCAGGATGAAAGAGTTTCAGAAATTATTTCCTCAATAGCCGAGGAGCTGGCCGATGATGAAACAGATGCTGAAGGAGCTGCAACCTGCATAGAAAAACTGTACGACCTTATTGAAAAACCGGTAAACCTTAATTCAGCAGATGAAACCGAATTATCCCGCCTCTTCTTCCTGACCGATTTCCAGATAAAAGCCCTGGCCGACTACATCAGATCCTTCGGCAAAATAGCCTCCGTCTTTGAAATCGCCAACATCCCCGGTTTCGGCAGAGAGCAGGCTGAAATGATAATCCCCTTCATAACTATCGAAACTGAAAATGTTCCTCTCCCCGTCTCAAACCGTTTGAAAAACACACTGCTCACAAATTTTTCTGCCAGGTACCCTCCCACTGAAGACGACGCCATTGGATCGCCCTGGAAATTGCTGACCAGGTATAAATTCGCTGCCGGCAAACTCTCGGGGGGATTCACGGCAGAAAAAGACAACGGCGAAAAACTAACAACCGGCAAACCTCCCCTGCCCGACTTTTTGTCGGCGAATATAGCCTGGAACGGAAACGGGATTCCTAAGAAGAGTAATTGTTGGTGATTTTGGCGGACGGTTTGGCCTTGGAACCAATGTAAATACCGGCCTGAGGAGTGGTTTGTCCCTCACTGCATCAGGTTATTTATCAGGAGGCGATGACATTAAACCTTATACGTCAACCGATGAAAACAACTTTTTCCGTGGCGCTGCTGCCCGGCTTCAGCTTAAAAAAACCGGGATCACACTTTTCTGGTCGTTAAATAAGATCGATGCAACCACCGATTCAACAGATCTGCATCCGGATGACCATATAGTAACCTTTTACCGTTCCGGACTGCACAACACCTCTTCGCTCCTGACCAGGAAAGATGCTGTTAATGAGAACTTCTACGGGATTAACATGTCATCTGATTTCCGGAGCATCAGGTTCGGATTTCTCTGGACTGGTTGCAGCTTCTCGATCCCTTTAATTCCCGAAAGCATGAGCCCTGAAGACATCCACGATTTCACCGGGGATACATATAACACCGGAACGCTTTATTACAAGTCGGTTTTTGGCAGAATGATCCTTTTCGGAGAGGCTTCAGCCGGTGTAAGTAAGAAAATGGCATATATTCAGGGCATTTCCTTTCGTCCGTCAGGCAGGCTCAATATTAACATTTTGTACAGAAGTTACGATCCTGGATATGTAAGTTACCATGGGAAAGGACCCTTCAGCAGTTCAGCAGGGGATAATGTCAAAGGATTGTTCGCCAATTTCACCTTTGAGGCAGCAAAGTATCTCTTTGTAAGCGCAGGTTGCGATCTCCGGTATTACCCCTGGCTCAGATACAGATGCAGTGCGCCCTCGCTGGCAAAAAGCAGTGAGATCAGGGTCAAATATCTTCCCTCTGAAAAATTATCATTTGAAGCATCCTATAACTATCGCAGTCAGATGCTGAATTCCGGAGAAGCAGGAATCAGGAAACAGACTGAGATAGTGAGCAGGGCGTTGAAAGCTGCAGTCAGATATTCGCTCAGCGAAATGGTCAGGTTTGGGACCAGAATAGATTACAAGCTGGCAGAGCCTTCAGGAAGCACAGGTGTGCTCATGATTCAGGATATCAATTATAAGTTTAAAGATATTCCACTTTCAGCCTGGTTCAGATATTGTATTTTTCATACCGATGATTGGGATTCAAGGGTCTATGTGTACGAGAATGACCTTATCAATAGTTTCAGTATCCCAGCCCTTTCGGGAACGGGATCCCGCTGCTATTTAATGGCAGAATGGAGCTTCGGCACTCTGGCCGATTTAAGGATCAAATATGCTGTAACTGACTTGTCAAAGGATAGTGAAACAACATCCGGAACGGAGGAGCTGAAATTACAGCTCAGGCTGTGGTTTTAACGTCAGGCCTCAGAGGGGAAAGTGGAAGTTTTAATATCTTTTATGTTTAGCTGAAGATTTTTATTCCCCCTGAATTCATTCATCTCTATCGAGTAGCAGATGTCAACCGGATTTCCCTTCCTGATGTATTCGAACTGGTCAGCCTGGTTAAATGCTATGGCAGGGAATGTCATTGCGCCGGACGAGGACTGAAGCAGATCAAGCTTAAGGTGCTCTCCGTTTGAACCCACCATTCTTCCAGTTCCTGCATCGGTAACATTCCGGGTCACAAATACCGGCGACATGTTTTCAGGTCCGAAGGGCTGAAATTTGCTCAGGATATTAAAGAAATCAACATTTATTTCGCCGAAGGAGAGCTCGGAGTCAACAAAAATCCGCGGAACGAGCTGCTCTTCAGAAATAGTGCTGTGGACAAACTGTTCAAAACGGTCCATGAAAGGCCTGATATTCTCCTTCTTCAGGGTAAGTCCGGCGGCGAACATATGACCGCCGAAGCTTTCGAGAAGGTCGCTGCATGCCTCAATTGCCTGGTAGAGATCATATCCTTGCACTGACCGTGCTGATCCGGTTGCAAACCCATTAGATTCGGTAAGGATGACAGTAGGCCGGTAATATGTTTCAATTAATCGTGAAGCCACAATACCGATAACTCCTTTCTTCCATGATGGATTATAAAGCACTGTTGTTCTTGCATTTACAGTCCGCTGGTCCTCTGAGATCATGCGCATTGCCTCCGTAGTTATTATCCTGTCTACGCTTCTGCGTTCAATATTGAAATTATTGATCTCCTTACTGATGCCGGTTGCAAGTTTTGTGTCATTCGAGATCAGCAGCTCAACTGCTTTGCTGCCTGCTTCCATTCTTCCGGCTGCATTTATTCTCGGTCCTATTTTGAAAACAACATCTTCTATTGTGAGCGTGCGGCATATTTCAGCTTCCCTGATTATTTCCCTGAGGCCGGTCCTCGGAGATTCATTAAGCTGCTTAAGTCCGTAATAAGCCAGGACCCTGTTCTCTCCGGTGATAGGAACAATATCGGAGGCTATGCTGACTGCCACGAGATCGAGATAATGTGCTATTTTGGAAAAGGGAGTGCCGTGTATCCTTGAGTAGGCCTGTATGAGCTTGAATCCCACTCCGCATCCTGAAAGTTCTTTATAAGGATAACTGCATGACGGTTGTTTCGGATCAAGAACGGCAACCGCCCTGGGTATCTCATCACCCGGATAATGGTGATCACAGATTATGACATCGAGCCCCTTTGTACGGGCATATTTTACCTTTTCCACGGCCTTTATCCCGCAGTCCAGTGTGATCACAAGCTTGCAGTTATTCTGGTAAGCAAAATCGATACCCTGCAGGGAGACTCCGTAGCCTTCCTTATATCTGTCAGGAATGTAATAATCAACGTTGGAATACTGTTCCTTAAGAAAGGAGTACATTAATGCTACCGCAGTGGTCCCATCCACATCATAATCACCATAAACGAGGATCTTTTCATTCTTTTTGATTGCGGTGGCCACCCTCTCAACGGCTATATTCATATCCTTCATAAGAAAAGGGTCGTGGAGATAACCGAGATCAGGCACAAAAAATGCCCTGGCTTCTTCAGAAGTAGTTATATTCCTCTGCACCATCAGATTGGCAAGCGCTTCAGAGACGGCAAGAGTTCCTGCAAGTTGTCTGACAACAGCATAATCACCTTTTTCCTTGATCACCCATCTCTTTTCCATCCTATTTTCAGTTAACCCAGTTCAAATCAAAAACTTCCCGGAGATTATTCTTCACCTGCAGCTTTAGCTCCTCAAAATCCTGTTTTTCACCGAGCTCCTTTTGAAGCGAGGTCACTCCCTTATCAGTGAATCCACAGGGGTTAATGTAGTTAAAATATGTCAGATCCGTGTTCACATTAAAAGCAAATCCGTGCATCGTGATATACCTGCTGGCTTTCACTCCTATTGCGCATATCTTCCTGACTTTTCCATGGATATCCGGATCAAGCCACACACCGGTTGCCCCTTCCAGTCTTGTTCCCGACAGGCCAAAACCGGCAATTGTCATTATTACTGCTTCCTCAAGCCTGTGAATATACTCCTTAAGGCTTATCCCGATCCTTTCAAGATCGAAGAGAGGATATCCGACAATTTGCCCCGGTCCATGGTAGGTAATATCTCCTCCCCTGTCAGTTTTAAAGAACTCAGCGTCCCTGGCCTTAAGCTGTATATAGTCGATCAGAAGATTATTTTCAGAACCGCTTTTGCCAAGTGTGTAAACGTGAGGATGTTCGACCATGATCAGAGTGCCGGTACCATAACTTTCGCTATTGGTACTAATCTGACCATTATTAGTTTTATTTTCGACAAGTTTTTTAAAGATCTCCTCCTGATGATCCCAGGCTTCTTTATATCTCTTTAATCCAATATCTTGGTATACAACATTATAACTCAATTGTATTCCCTCATGTTAAGTGTGCTAATATAGTAATTTTTATCCTCTCTCTACGTGTTTTTCAGCATGAAAAGAGGAACGGACAAGGGGATGGCATTCCACCATTTTAAATCCCATTTTCAGAGCTGTTACTCTGTACCCGTCAAATTTTTCGGGCGTCACGTAGCTGACAACCTCCATATGATTTAGTCCGGGCTGGAGATATTGACCGACTGTCAGGATACTGCATCCGGTGGTCAGAATATCATACATAGTCTCTGTAATTTCATCACTTTGCTCACCAAGACCGAGCATGAATCCCGATTTTGCGGTTTTTCCGCTATCTGCAATATATCGAACGACATCAAGACTGGTTTCGTATTTTGCTTTCGTCCTGATCAACGGGGTAAGTCGCCTTACTGTCTCTATATTATGGGATATCACATCAGGGTCTTCATCAACGATCTTCCTTAGATTTTCGGATTTCCCGTCGAAATCGGGTATCAGAGTTTCAATAGTTATACCGGGATTTACCTTCTTAACAGCACGGATTGTTTCGGCCCAGTACGATGCTCCCCCGTCGGGAAGATCATCCCTGTCTACAGATGTTATTACACAATGCTTTAGTCCAAGGATCCGGACAGATTCCGCAATACGGGCCGGTTCGCCGGAGTCAGGAGGCAGTGGTCGTCCGGTGGCTGTTGCACAGAATTTACATGCACGGGTACAGATATCGCCAAGAATCATGAAAGTGGCGGTACCGGCATTCCAGCATTCACCTATGTTTGGACAGTTTCCGCTTGTACAGATAGTGTGCAGATGATTGCTTTCGATGAGCCTCTTCACAGCTGAATAATTTCCACCGCTTGCTCTCTGCATTTTAAGCCAGGCCGGTAAACGTCTACCCTTTTGCATGTAAAGTTTATGATCCGTCAAAGGTACAAAAAATATCCCTCAGAGAGTATTTCTGGTAGGACAAAGAGTCCCTCTGTTGAAAAGGTCTTTTTAACCGCAAAGAACGCTAAGTTGTCGCAAGGAACGCAAAGCTAAAACATATAAATTCAATTCTTTGCGAACTTTGCGTCTTTTCTTTGCGCCCTCTGCGGTTACAGGCTTTTTTATTCGTTAATATTTTTAAGAACTAACACAGTTCCACTGAGAAGTCGACCCCTAAATCCCCTGAAGGGGACTTAAGTATAGCCCCCTTTAGGGGGTTGGGGGTGATTTCTGTGAAAGTTTTTCCTGATTTTTTAAAAATAAAAACATCTATATTTGTTAACCGGCAAAACATTCTAATTACTACCAAAATTTAATATACGATGGCTGACAATGAATTTAAGATCAATCAGAAATACCAGACGATTATCGGTGATTTCCCAAAAGTTGGCATCCGGCCTGTAATTGATGGCAGGGAGCGGGGTGTGAGGGAATCGCTTGAAAAACAAACGATGGACATGGCAAAGGCTGCAGCTGGCCTGATCAGTAAAAGCCTCAGGTATTCAAATGGCAAACCTGTTGAATGCGTTATCGCCGACACCTGTATCGGAGGTGTTGCAGAGGCGGCATCCTGTGCTGAGAAGTTCCGGAAAACCGGAGTTGGCTTAAGTCTGACAGTTACTCCCTGCTGGTGCTACGGCAGCGAAACAATCGATATGAGTACCGACATGCCCAAGGCAATATGGGGATTTAACGGCACTGAAAGGCCTGGAGCCGTATATCTTGCCGCCGCCCTGGCCGGACACGCCATGAAGGGTTTGCCGGCGTTTGGTATCTACGGACATGATGTTCAGGATTCAGGAGACAAGACGATACCTGATGATGTCAATGTCAGGATCCTGAGGTTTGTCAAAGCTGCCCTGTCCGCAGCCTTTATGAAAGGTAAGTCCTATCTCTCAATGGGATCCGTATCAATGGGTATTGCCGGATCTATAGTAAAGGAAGACTTCTTCCAGGAGTATCTCGGTATGCGTAATGAGTATATCGATATGACCGAGTTCATCAGGAGGCTCAATGAGGAGATCTTCGACAGGGAAGAATTCGAAAAAGCGCTTGCCTGGACAAAGAAATATTGCAAGGAAGGCAAGGACTTCAACAGTAAACCCTCCACAAGAGCCAGGAAAGACAAAGAGTGGGAGATCTCCGTTAAAATGGCAATTATTGCACGTGATCTGATGGTGGGAAATCCAAAGCTCAAAAAAACCGGCTTCGGAGAAGAGTCACATGGCCATAACGCAATATTGGCAGGTTTCCAGGGACAACGGCAATGGACCGACCACATGCCAAATGGTGATTTCCTCGAAGCAATACTCTGTTCTTCCTTCGACTGGAACGGGATAAGGCCTCCTTATCTTGTAGCTACGGAAAATGATGCGATGAATGGTGTGCCGATGCTCTTTGGCTACCTTCTTACGAATACCGCCCAGATGTTTTCAGATATCCGCACGTACTGGAGTCCCGAAGCAATTAAACGCGTCACAAAAATGAATCCGGAAGGTCTGGCTGCCAATGGGATCATACATCTGATAAATTCGGGGGCTTCAGCACTTGATTTCTCAGGAAGGGAAACAGAAAATGGAAAGCCGTGCATCAAGCCTTTCTGGGAGATAACCCATGATGATGCTGTAAAATGCCTGCAGGCTACAAAATGGTCACCTGGCAATACAGGTTATTTCAGGGGCGGCGGTTTCTCGTCACAGTTTACGACTGAGGCCGAAATGCCGGTGACCATCTCGAGGGTCAACCTTGTAAAAGGGATCGGACCTGTTCTGCAGCTGGCCGAAGGCTGGACAGTAAGCATTCCGGACAAAATGAACAAGATTCTTACCGACAGGACTGATCCGGGATGGCCTACAACCTGGTTTGCACCAAGGCTGACGGGCCACGGACCGTTTGCGGATGCTTACTCCGTAATGGCAAACTGGGGGGCAAACCATTCCTCGTCAAGTTACGGACATATCGGGGCCGATCTTATTACCCTTGCTTCAATATTAAGAATTCCGGTCTGCATGCATAATGTGCCTGAAGAAGATATATTCCGTCCAAGCTCCTGGAATGCTTTCGGCATGGATAAGGAGGGAGCCGACTACAGGGCATGTCAGGTTTACGGGGCTCTGTATAAGTAGTATTTTAAATCCTATCCATAATGGAAACTCCTGCAGAAAATAAAATGGAAATTGGCCCGGAAGCATTAAAACATCTGAATTCAATGCGAAAATGGACAATGTTCCTGTCGGTGCTTGGCTTTATCTTCTTTGGATTACTTATAATAATCGGTGTAGCGACCAGCACTTTTCTTACGGCTTTCAGATCGAAGGAAGTCAACCTTGGCATTCCCGAATCTTTGATGATTTTCCTGTTCATAATAATTGCAGCTCTTTATTTCTTCCCTGTTTTTTTCCTTTTTCGCTTTTCGAGGAACACACGGGATGCAATTCACGATCATGATAAACTGAAGCTTGAGAAAGCATTCAGGAACCTGAGAACATATTTTACTTATATAGGAGTGATGGTGATCATCATCCTTTCGATCTATCTGCTGGCCCTTTTTTACGCCGGATCATCAATGTCATTCCTGAAAGGAACATAAACAACGATTCTGTCAATATAAAATACTGGTGGGAGATATTGTAATTGTATTCGACTGCGGTGCAACAAACGTCAGGGCAGTAGCCATTAACAGCAAGGGTGAAATTCTGGCATCCGAATCGTATCCCAACAATACCCGACCCGATCCGTACTTCCCCTTATACAGGATTTGGGATATCCATGAGATCTGGAATAAAATGACTCTGGCTTCAAAGAAGATAGTCGGAAAAATTAATGCTGACAACATTATTGGGGTGACAGTTACGACTTTCGGCGTTGACGGTACGCTGTTCGATGAAAAGGGGAGGATGTTATACCCTGTAATCTCGTGGCAATGTGAAAGAACAACTCCGATAATGTCGGATATCGGAAAATATATCCCGCTTGAAGAACTTTACAATGAAAGCGGCGTGCTACCATTTAATTTTAATACCGTAAACAAGCTGATCTGGTTTCTTGAAAACCGGCCCGGACTGGCAGAGGAGAGCTACAGGTTTCTGTTCATGCCTTCGATATTTATATTCCTGCTGACGGGAGAAATGGTTAATGACACCACAATGGCTGGCACATCTATGCTGACAAGCTTAAAGTCAAGAGGTTTTTCGGAAACCATTTTTAATAAGACAGGATTTCCGGTAGAAAAAATGGGGCCGGTGGCAGAACCAGGAACCATTGCCGGAAAGATAACCTCCGATGCTTCAGCGGAAACCCTGATCCCCAAAAATGTCCCGGTCATCCTGACCGGGCATGATACCCAGTTTGCAATATTCGGTTCGGGCGCAGGAAAGAATCAGCCTGTGCTGAGTTCAGGTACATGGGAGATACTGATGGTGCGTGCTGAAGGGTTCAAATCGGGCATCGATCAACTTGAGCTTGGTATTACAACTGAATTTGACTCAAGGCCGGGATTATACAATATAGGCAATCAGTGGATTGCCTCGGGAGTTATTGAATGGGCAAGAAAAAACCTGTACGGGGATCTCAAAACAGGTGAATATGAAGCAATGATATCGGGCGCTGAAAAAGTTCCGCGGGGATGCAACGGTGTTACTGTTATCCCAAAATTCTATGAAGAGCTGAAAGGCAAACCGGGCGGAGAAATCCACGGACTGAGGATGGAATCGACCCGGGATGAGATCTACAGGGCAATACTCGAATCATTGGCTGAACGGCTTGCTCAGGGTAAAAAAGCCCTTGAGAATGCAGGTGACTTTAAAACGGAGAGGATCCTGTGTGTGGGTGGCGGATCAAAAAACAGGTTATGGAACAGATTAAGAGCCGATTATACGGGGGTACCCATCAATATCATCGATCATAAAGAAACCACTGTACTTGGAGCTTCACTTTTCGTTCAGGCAGCCTGTGGGAACGCATCGTCACCCGAAGAAGCAAGAGAGAGAATTGAGTTTAAGACTGAAGTAATTGAACCTGGTATAAATTAATAAGACGTATGGAAATTGCATATTTTAACGGGAAATACCTCCCAAAGGAGGAGATCAGGATCAGTCCTGACGACCGTGGATTCCTCTTTGCGGAAGGCATTTACGAGGTGGTAAGGTGGTACGCGGGATTTTTCTTCGATATGGAGAGTCATGTGGCAAGAATGAAAAGGAGCCTTGGTGAAATATTTATTACATGGCGGGAAGAAGACTCTTTTCCGGAAATAGCCCTTGAACTGATTAGACTGAACCATCTTGAAAAAACGAAAGCCCTTGTCTATCTCCAGGTGACGCGCGGGGCTGCCACACGGACGCATGCATTTCCATCTCCGGCAGTCAGTCCTACTGTCTTTGCATCCGCACGGACCTTTGTTCCCGAATATGAAGGCAATGGATCAGGAATCGGAATTATGCTGAAAAATGATATAAGATGGGGCAGGTGTGACATTAAATCTGTCGCCCTTCTTCCCAATACGATGTGTTTCCAGGAAGCTCTTGACAAAGGTTTCAAGGAATGCGCATTTGTAAGGAACGGTTTAATTACGGAATGTTCACATTCAAATATCTTTTTTGTAATCAGTGGCGTTTTGCGTACTCATCCGGAATCGGAATATGTACTTTCGGGAGTAACAAGAAAAAACGTTATCCGGATCGCAAGAAAAGCCATTATACCGGTTAAAGAGGAAGCTGTAGCTAAAGATATGCTGGGGAAGGTCTCTGAGGCATTTATTTCAAATACATCGGGCGAAATAATTCCCGTAACAGCCATTGACCATCAAACAATCGGCAACGGAAGTGTGGGCCCGCTTACCAGGATCCTCAGAGAGAAATTCAATGACCATATCTGCACTTTGAAGCATTCATGATCATACAGGTGATGGCCGGATTTTCCTATATTTGCACAAATTTTTAAAACAACCGGGAAAATGGCATTAAGTGAACAGGAGCAGATAAGAAGAGAATCTCTTGATGAATTGAGAAAGCTGGGTATCGATCCTTATCCTGCTGCCGAATATAAAACAAATGTTTTTGCCCAGGATATCCAGGATAATTTTGATCCGGAGAAAAACAACTTTCAGGATGTCTGCCTTGCCGGCAGGATCATGAGCCGTCGCATCATGGGAAATGCATCCTTTGCCGAACTGATGGATTCATCAGGCAGGGTGCAGATCTACCTCAGAAGGGACGACATTTGTCCTGGCGAGGACAAGACCCTTTATAATACCGTCTTTAAGCATCTTCTGGATATTGGTGACATAATAGGAGTAAAGGGTTTTGTTTTCAGGACCCAGACGGGTGAAGTCACAGTTCATGTGAAAGAATTCACAATACTCTGCAAATCCATTCGTCCGCTCCCGGTTGTCAAGGAGAAAGACGGAATCCTGTTTGATGCCGTAACGGATCCGGAGATGCGGTATCGTCAGCGCTATGTCGACCTTATAGTTAATCCGCCGGTACGCGAAGTTTTCCGGAAAAGGACCCGCATAATCCAGTCGATGCGTGAATTGTTCAACCTGCGCGGATACCTTGAGGTTGAAACTCCGATCCTTCAGCCGATACCCGGAGGAGCGTCAGCAAGGCCGTTCATAACTCATCACAACACCCTCGACATGCCTCTTTATCTCAGGATAGCCAATGAACTTTATCTGAAGAGGCTTATAGTCGGAGGATTCGAGGGTGTCTATGAATTTGCCAAAGATTTCCGGAATGAGGGGATGGACCGCACACACAATCCGGAATTCACTGTGATGGAGATCTATATAGCTTACAAAGACTATAACTGGATGATGAGCTTTACAGAGGAAATAATTAAAAAGGCAGCTCTTGATCTCAATAATAATACAGAAATAGTTTACGGAGACACTGTCATCAATCTTAATCCTCCATACAAAAGGATAAGTATGCTTGATGCCATAAAAGAAAACACCGGAATTGACATTTCCGGAATGGATGAAGACGCTATCAGAAAGGTCTGTGATGATCTTAATGTTCCAAACACACCTGAAATGGGAAAGGGGAAGCTAATTGATACCCTGTTCGGAGAAAAATGTGAACACAATTATATCCAGCCTACTTTCATAATCGACTATCCTGCCGAAACATCTCCACTGACCAAGATGCACCGCAGTAAACCAGGGCTTACAGAGCGGTTTGAATTAATGATAAACGGGAAGGAGATTGCAAATGCATACTCCGAGCTTAACGATCCGGTCGATCAGCTTGAGAGGTTCCAGGATCAGTTGCGTTTGACCGAAAAGGGAGACGATGAAGCCATGTTCATTGACCTTGATTTCGTAAGGGCGCTCGAATACGGTATGCCTCCGACATCGGGAATGGGAATAGGTATTGACAGGCTTGCAATGTTACTCACCAACCAGCCGTCAATTCAGGATGTCCTTTTATTCCCTCAGATGAAACCTGAGATCCAGAAGGCAAGGGCTGAAAGTCAAAAAGAAGAGTATCTGGAGCTGGGGATTCCTGAGGAATGGATTGAACCCCTTAAGAAACTCGGATTCACAACTGTTGCAAAACTTCTGGAAGTTGAAAAACCCGCTAAACTTGCAAATGATCTGAACGGTCTCAATAAAAAAAACAAACTCGGACTGAGTGGTTTAAGTCCTCAGGCTGTCGGGAGCTGGTTTAAAAAATAAAAGGCCGCCTCCGGAAATCATTCCCATAGCTTCGTTGATTGGTGCAAAGTGATCCACAAAAAACTTTTGCATTTGCAGAGTTGTTGGCTTAACTTTATATATTTAAATCACATACCCCTGGAGAAATGGCCGGAAATTCCAATAAATTCTCCAAATTCCTGCGCGAACTAAAGCACCGCAAATCTGTTGCACGAAAACTGGCTTCATTATATTGGCGTATAATGGTAAAAGGAATGGCATTTGTTGAGGAAGGTATCAAAAAATACGAAGAACGTCTATTAGAGCAAAAGCATAGATCCCTTCAAAGACTGGCAAAAGAACTAAATATACAAATACCTAGTAATGTATTAATTACAGAAAGTTGTCATTAGTAGTAACGAAGTGAGGAATCTGTTTGAACCATTTGGAACGGTTATTCTATAAATTGGTAAAATAGAAGTATAATAAGAGACTTTCCCAAAACAAAAAAGGTCAGCCTCTCTGGATTTAGTAAAACTCAATAACTTTTCTGATTCTTCTCTAATCTGGTGTTCGGAAGATCAGAAGCTGGTTTTATTTTCTGCCTCTGAAAGAGGCCTTTGTCCCTTAACTGTCCCGGAACGGGACAAATGTGAATAACCCCCGGCGAAACCGGGGGCCGGTGTCTCCTCTTGTTTTGTAAGCTCTGAAGGAGCTTAATATGAGGCTTGGGGAGAGACCGGTTTGACCGGGATCAAGGTGCCCAAGTTTTGCAAGATTGCACACCTCCATGCCTGTCAGGCTGTGTAATGTTCTCATAACGACAGGATTGCAAAAAAATGTTTTGAACATAAACTAGGGATGACACGTCCTTTTATCGGGTTTTAAACAAGAAATCTTCAATTTGTTAGCATAATCAGGGCTAAAATTTATAACTTTAACTCTTAGAAGTTAATGAATGATTTATTCAGTAATCCATTCACTGGTTTTATTGTAATATTACCCGGTCCAAAATGTCAGTAAATAAAAAGGTATTACTACTATTTTTTGCTATTCCCTGTTTCTATACATTGTATGGGCAGCAAATGCCATTTAGTCCTATTTCATACAGGATTTTCAGTCCGTTTCTGATAAATCCTGCAATTGCCGGTAGCAAAGACTTCATATCTACCGATCTCCTGGCAGGATTCAATGGCAGATCGTATTCACAGATAATAAGCGTTAACAGCAGGATTGCAAAGAAGGGAATTTCATATTCAGGATCATCCTCCGCCGCTTCTTTTACAAACATCGGGATTGGTGCTTCGGCATTTAATGATTCTAACAATACTGATTCAACGAATACGGCAGGGGGAAGCCTTGCGTTATCATATCATATACCGTTGAATAACAAGAATCTGTCATTCATATCAATAGGTGCATCTTTCAAAGGGCTATACCATTACTTTCATGGGGATCATGATCTGAATATACCGTCGAAGGAATTCTATTTTCCCAATGCCGATGCGGGCATATATCTGTATAGTCCGAGATTTTTTGCCGGGGTGTCGGCTACAAACTTCCTCAGTGCACCCAGGGACACAGTTGTGCTGAACCCATACCAGGTGCCGGTTTCACGACAGTACAATATCGTTGCAGGATATAAGTTTATTTTAAGCCGCTCATTAAATCTTGTCCTTGAACCCTCCATAATGATACTGACTGACGACTCGCTCCATTTCGATCTGAAGGAGAGCATTGAACCGGTGCTGAAATTGTATACCGGGAATTTCTGCCTTGGAACCTACTTCAATGACTATAACAAGGTCTCATTCTTTTTCCAGTACCGTTATCCAAGGTTCTACATAGGTACATTTTTTGCCCTGCCAAAAGATCTACCCTACTTTCAGAAAACACCAACCGTTGAAATTGCGGTTGGTATCAATTTTTCACGCAACAAATCGGGTTATACCCAATCATGGCACTGGTAAGAAGATTTTTAAAACATAATATGAAGAGATTATACGCATTGATATTATTAATATGTTCGGCTGCAGGGCCAATATATGCTCATTCACCGGATCAGGACACCTTAAACAGAAATTTGTTAATTAAGGTTGAACCGTTCAGACTGAGCATCATTTCACCCTCCGCCGGCGTTCAGTTTTACAGGGATGGGCTGGTGTTCCTCTCACATTCAAGGGATGAGGACAGGATGCTGCAGAATCATATCTCTTTCGGAAAGCCTGATACATACTTTATAGTTTACAATGATACAATTCCAGGTGATCACACTCTTTTTTCCCCCTCAGGTTCTTTCAATGTCCCCAGTGATGCCATGACATTCAACAGCGACTATACCCTGATGTATTATTCAAAAAAACCATCAAGAAAGAATCCTGAAAAAATTTACCGTGCAAGATCAGAAGGAAGTGACAAACCCGAATGGATCAGCGACCCTGAACCTCTCAATATCTGCAGCGGCAACTCAACTTATTCGCATCCGTCCTTATCCTCTGATGGAGAGATGATGGTATTTTCAAGTAACATGGAAGGTGTAGGGGGTTTTGACATTTTCTTTGCCCGTATGGATGGTTCAGACTGGTCTTCACCGGTAAATGCGGGGAGCGTAGTAAATACATTCGGTGATGAGGTTTCGCCATTACTTGATCAGGATAACAATCTCTTCTTTTCCTCCGACAGACGCCCCGGTACAGGCGGACTTGATATATTTTTCTCCAGGTATAATGGCAGCGGATGGGAAAAACCTGTGAACCTGACTGAAATGATAAATACTGATAATGATGAGCTCGCCTTTACTCTTGACCGCTCCGGTGGCCAGTCGGCATTCTTTACCAGAAGAAACAAATCAGGTAAAGGACCGCTGAAACTTTACAGGGTCACATTTTTTAACAAGACCGCTGCCAGTCAATTGAAAAATCTTTCAAATGCATTTCAATATCTCGCAGTTGGCAATCTGGCAAAACCAGCCCCCGCGGCCCCTGCTTCAACCACTGCGGTTAAGACTTCTGCTGAAAAAGAACAACAAGTTGCAGCCAGTATAAAAACGGAAACTTTACCTGAAACAAAAACTGCCGTTGGGAAGGCCCAGACCAGGGAAACGGGAAAGACTGAAACACCCGTAACGCAGAAAACAGTCCAGCCAAAGCAGGAAGCTTCAAAGATACCTCCTGCTAAACAAGCAATTACCGGTGGCATAGTAGTTTACAGGGTTCAATTCCTCGCAAATCCGAAACCAAAAGGCAGTTACGAGATAACCATTGGCGGAACCAAATACAAAACATTTGAATATCTTTATAATGGCGCCTACAGATCATGTGCCGGGGAATTCGCAAACCGAACTGAGGCATTCAGCCTCCAGAAAGCATTTAGGCAGGCAGGCTATGCTGATGCCTTCGTAGTGGCATTCAAAAACAATGTCAGGTCAATGGATCCTTCCCTGTTTAAATAAATCGGTAAGGCATAAAGGTCCGGGACCAGAAATCTACTCAGGCAATTCAATAACGAAACTTAATCTGTCAATTTCAGATTTTTGTGATCTGAAATTTTCAAAATAGCTGATAATTCTTCTTAATATTTTAAAGTAAAGCGCTGTGTATAGCAACAACGACACTGACCAGATAACCATTACATTAAACCAGAAAGTGTCAATCTCCAGGTTGCCAATTTTCTTACAGGGAGCATAAAAATGAGCCCGGCCGGACGTGGACAAAGGTTTCATAAATCCGGGGTCAGATTTCTGGATTATTTTTTGGGATGTCTCCAGATATTTTTCAGCCGTGGTCTGTTCCAGAACAATCTCCTTAAGCTGCTTATTTTCATAATTGTTCCTAAGGTTGATAAGCCAAACATCTCCGTTCTTTTCACTCAAGGAACTGATTGCAGAGTCTCTCATTTTCCCTTGCTCCCTTTAATGAATGAAGAAAATGCCTCTTAAGCGAGTCAAGATAGGATGTCAGATTCCCTTCCGAATAATGGTCGAATTCCTTTGCATTAAGCGATGCCTTCAGTTTGGGAGGAAATGAATATCCCGCCAGCCTGGAAAGTTCTTCCGTATATACATCCAGTTTACGGAAATTATCGGCCACCTGATCTTTGTATTGAAGTTTATCCTTGTAAACTGAACACCGCTGGATCCCTTTCTCCAGGCATGGGATAAGGAATCCGGCATACCAGTTATTGCGACTTTCCTCCATATCGTAGTCAAAAAAATTCTTTTCAAACCTGTTGTTCTTGAATTGTTCTACCGCCAGTGCCTCAAACGACCATCGCGCAGTCATCAGGTCGCCGATTACAGGAACAAATTCATAAGTTGAATTCATGGTTCTGTGAAGTTTGTCGAATTTCACAAGCACACCGCTGAACAATAGCTGGGGAATTATTATGAATGGGATAAGGATGTAGATAGTAATGACTGAATTGAAAGCTGATGATATATTAAGCCCTAGTAGGTTTGCCGAGCAGGAAGTTGTAAAGAGAACTATCCAGAACGGGAGGGTCATCCCTCTGATCTCAAGAATCAGGTTCCCTACAAGAATGTATGAAATCGTATTAACAGCCGATATCAGGAACATTATCCCCGCTTTTGAATTTATGTAACTGAACCAGCTCAGATTCAGAAATGACTCTCTTTTAAGTATCTTCCTGTCTTTAAGGATTTCTTCCGAACTGATCATGAGGCCCATAAAAAGGGATGTGATAACACACATAAACAGGTAAGCCGGTAAATTATCGTTTTCGCTGAATACATAGGATCCAACCCTGACATACTTAGTAAAATATCCGAGGAGCAGAGCAAGCAGGGGAGCTCCAAGAAGACTTATAAGAAGATATTGCTTATTTGCAAATTTAGCCAGGATATCCCGTTCAAAGAATAATATCATCTGTTTGATTATCCCCGGAACAGAGTAATAATTCCCAGGTAGTTTCTCTTTGTATTCCGGAATAACTGGTTTTTTATTGTCATTATGTTTCAGGAACCGGACATACCATTCCCTGGGTGACACCTTGCGGGTCTGTGTTTGTTTTCCGTGTTCATCAACAATTTTAGCCTCAACAATCTGCAGTACCTGGTCAGTGTTTATATTTCCGCATTTCGAACACTGATCCTCATCAGCGTTTGCATGTTGGCTAAGGGTTTTAAAATAAACAATTGCAGCGTTGGGATTTCCGTAGTAAATCTGAAAGCCTCCTTTATCAAGGATAATGACCTTGTCGAACAATTTATACAGATCTGAACTGGGCTGGTGAATGTTTATTATCACCAGCTTCCCTTTATATGTCTGCTCTTTCAGAAGATTCATTACAACTTCTGAATCAATAGATGATAGTCCGGATGTCGGTTCATCGACAAAAAGGATGGAGGGTTCGCGAACCAGCTCAAGTGCAATATTGATTCTTTTTCTTTGTCCGCCGCTTATTACCTTATCCAGAGGACTGCCTACCTTGAGGTCCTTTATATCGAAGAGATCCAGGTCGATCAGCAATCTTGTCACAATTTTCTTTGTCCTGCCGGGAGAGAAATCACTCAGGCAAAGCCGGGCGCTAAAATATAGATTCTGATATACTGTAAGTTCCTCCATCAGGAAATCGTCCTGGGGTACGAATCCGATAATACCCTTAAGGTCTTCCCTGTTTTTTGGGATTATTAAGGTCATAACCGTTTATATAGATATATCCGCTTTGCGGTTTGATATTCCCGTTCAACAGGTTCAGCAGGGTTGATTTGCCTGTTCCGCTTACCCCGAGTATTCCAACCAGTTGCCCGGATTCCTCATGTAAATTGAAATCGTGAATGCCATTTTCGCTGTCACTGAATCTGAATGCCAGATCCTTTGCCGTAAGAGATACTTTTGTTTCAGGTTTTACTTCATTAAAGATCCCAAACACCTCTGAGTAATAAAGGGTATTCAGGCCCTGTCCTTTAATTGTTGATCCGTTGTCGAAGATGTAGGTTTGTTTCGGGAAGATCTGCTGACCGTCAAGATATAGGTCCCTGTCACCTGTATATCGAAGAATAAATGTTTTGGTACTTATGATATTCAGAAACATAAGGTCCCCTGAAATTTTGCTGTTGAAAATGTGTTTTAATTTCCGGTACTTGACACTTTGACTATTGTTTATCAGGAGCAACTTTTCCTTTTCCCTGATCCTTGATGCTGACTCAAGAATAAAGCTCTTAATGTTTTTGTATTCATTTTCGGGAATATAGAGTGCCAGTGCAACCGTCATCAGGAAATCCAGTTCATTTTCTGTAATATCTTTACCCGTACGAGATAAAATCGATAAGCTGTATGATTATATAGATCTTCTGTTTTTGACGCAGCTCCATATTGATACTCTCACAAATTCTTTTGATCCTCCTGGCCCTGAGTGGTGTGACACTCTGACCATCAGTTTTCTCCTTTATTGCCTCCTTCAGGAATCTTTCGAGGAATTCGTCAAACAGCTTTATATACTTATTAACCAGTTCACTATTAAGCTGGCGTGCCAGGAATGATCTGACAACATCCTTCTCTTTGCTGGAAATCTCATTGGGGTTGCCTATATCGCTGATAATGGCAAACAACTGAATCAATGCTCTTAAGATAGGCTCGCTCATAAGCTTCTAAATTTCACGGCCCGGGCTTAGAATTGAAAATATTTTTTAGCAGATTAAATGAAACTATTGCAGGCTTTCAAGTGCATAATTGAGATAAACGTTATTTAGTGGACAGAAACCGCTTTTCTTAACACCCGCCTGTCCTTCTCCCAACACGAAATAAAGGAACTCAATGACAAGCGGGTCTGTTGGTTTACCCAGCGATCCTATTGTAAGTTCCCTGCACAGGTCATCGGGATAAAAACCAAGCCATAAACTCCTGTGAGCCTCTTCGAGGTTTGAAAAGGGCATCTCTTTCCTTTCGATCTTATTGTCAAAATCCAGATCGGCAGGGACTATTTGGATGTTTTCCATCCTCTCTCCCGTTTCAGGGTTAAATGCATAAGAGAAATTACAATATCCGATGCCAAGAGGATTCTCCTGGATGCTTTTGATCATTTCTTCGTCACCGGTTACTCCTATCCCTCTCAGGTCGGAAGGATTTTTGTACAGAAAATCGGCCCAAACTACCGCGGCACCCGATTCATCTGCCCTGGTATAAACAACGACCTTATCCTTTATGTCACTACCCAGAACATCTCCCCACGTCATTTGCTTCTCCGTTGTGAATAACTTCAAAAATTCTTCAGGACTTAAACCCTGGCTGATGAGAGTCCCGATATGGGGATTTTTCTGATTTACTATGGGTGCAACGCCATCTTTTGCAACCGGGATAACCCAGATACCCTCGTTTATTTCTTCCTCGGTAAGGGGTCGGGAGATCATTGCAAGCTGTGTTTTTTTTGTGAGAAGTTCAGTGATTCCCTCTCCGGTTCCCATCCTGATTACCTCAATCCTGACCAGCGGGGTGCAGGACCATAAAATCCTCTGACATCTTCAGGATCAGCGGGAACAGAGCATATGCGCCGCTGATGGATATCTGACCCTGAATGTCTCCTTTAGTTTCATTTTGAGACAATGGGGATTCTTTGCCGGTTTTGGAAGATTGGCATCCTGAAACCAGGACAAAGATCAGGACTGACACTATGCCTCTTAACAGATCCATTTTTTTTTAAAGGTACAATTTTTTCAAATAGCAGTCAATGATTTTCAGCATCATCTGTGAATGTTTTAAAACATAATTGGGTATATTACTCCAGCTCATTTTGTTAATTTAGGGCTTCAACAAAAATTAACTTTTTAGAAACCTCATTGTTATATTCCCAGAAGGCTTTGAAAATCCCGTTCAATGATATTTCCAGTTATAGAGGTAAAGAATGTCCGGAAATCCTTTAAAAGTGTTAAGGCTGTCAGAGACATAAGCCTGAAGATAAATAAAGGTCAGTTTGTTGCCCTGCTGGGTCCCAATGGTGCAGGCAAAACAACTCTTGTTGAGATGATTGAAGGAATACAGAAACCTGACAGCGGAGAGATTCTCATAATGGGAAAAAAGTGGAGGGGGAATGAAAATGAGATCCATAATATGATTGGAATATCTCTCCAGGAGACAAGGTTCATCGATAAGCTCAGGGTAACTGAGACGCTCAGGCTCTTTGCCGGCTTTTTTGAGCTCGGCATGGAAAGGGTCAATGAAGTGATTGATCTTATCGGTCTTGAGGATAAAAGAAAATCATACGTAGTTAACCTTTCCGGCGGGCAAAGGCAACGGCTTGCCCTTGGTATAGCCCTGATCAACAAGCCATCCATACTTTTGCTGGATGAACCCACAACAGGACTTGATCCGAACGCCAGGAGGGAAGTATGGGAAATACTTCTGAAGCTCAGGCAACAATCTGAGACTTCCATGATTCTTACAACACATTATATGGAAGAAGCAGAGAACCTTTGCGAATACATAATTATCATGCATGACGGCGTCATCCTCAGGGAAGGGACTCTGGACCAGCTCATTGAGGAGGATACGGATGAAAAAGTTGTCGAATTTACCTCTGAGAACGGACTGTCCGAAATATTCAATTCAGGAGAATTGCCCTTCAAAATCCGTGCAGGAGAGACCAGGGAAAAAGGCTTCGTGACAATAGCCAATTTTGAAGATGATCTTCCCGCTTTCCTGTCATTTCTGAAGTCTAAAAATGTAAGTCTCAAGCATATGGAATGCAGACGCAAGACCCTTGATGATCTTTTTGTGGAATTAACCGGGAGAAAAATTAATGAATAAATGGTTCAAATCCGGACAGTTATGGCAACTGATCAAAGCTCTCTTCAAAGAGATCATCAGGGAACCCGGCGTATTGTTCTGGGGTATCCTCTTCCCTATCCTGATGTCGCTGGGACTTGGGCTCGCTTTTACAAAAAAAACCGATGTCATACGTAAGGTCGCTGTTATTTTAAGTACAGTATCTGATACCTCTGAACGCTCCTTGCATGTGGTAGGTTCATTTCTTGAAAATAACTGTGAGAAGAATGATGTTTCTGATAAAAAGCCCTACCAATGGGAGCTGAGTTTAAAAAATGACAAGCTCGGCAACTCAGTCTTTTATTTCTATGAGATGGACTGGGAGCAGGCTATTGTGCTTCTTAAAAGGGGTACTATAAATGTTGTTGTTCTTGAAAATGATGGTGAACCGGAATATCATTTTGATCCTCAGAATTCCGACGCTCAGCTTACCTACATCAAGCTGAATTCACTAATAGGAAAAGGCAAGGCCTTTCCCTCCGAAACTACAGCTAATGTAAAGCCGCTGACAGTGAAGGGGACGAGGTATATTGACTTCCTCGTTCCCGGACTCATTACCATGGGTGTTATGATGTCGTGTATGTGGGGGATAAGCTACGGGTTAATTGAAAAAAGGTCAAAAAAGCTTTTGCGACGGCTCGTGGCCACACCAATGAAAAAATCCCATTTCCTCTTTGCACAGATCACTGTCAGGATATTAATGAATTTCGTAGAGTCGCTTGCTCTGCTGATCTTCGCAGTAATTGCCTTCAAAATGACTATTCAGGGTGATATTGCAGCGCTGCTGATTATGTTCCTTGCAGGTAATTTCGCATTTGCAGGAATTGCAATTTTTGTCTCCTCCCACACTTCCAATACAGAAGTCGGCAACGGGCTTATCAATGCGATCGTCTTTCCGATGATGGTGCTATCCGGCATATTCTTCAGCTATCATAATTTTCCTGACTGGAGCATTAAGGTGATCCAGGCTCTTCCTCTGACTATGCTTACAGATGGCATCAGGAGCATTTTCAATGAAGGTGCCGGTTTCAGGGAAGTCGCAATGCCAATAGTAATTCTGACAGCTGTGGGAGCAGTATTTTTTACTTCAGGGTTAAAGATTTTTAAATGGCATTAAAATATTACGTTTTCATGCATCACCTCATAATTAATTAAGTCTTTTAGCTGAAGGAATTAAGAAAATACAAAATAAAGAAATGAAAAACCTGAAAATTTTACTGATTGGCGCCCTTATTCTTGGGATCACTGCCTGCGCTGATGCACAAATGCGCAGGACAGTTTACGGTAATAAGGATGTAGTTAAGAAAGAGAGAACCGCCGGAAATTTCACCGGAATAAAGGTGAGCACCGGAATTGATGTTTATCTGAAGCAAACTGATAATGAGTCAATTGTTGTCGAAGCTGATGAAAACCTTCATGAATATATTAAAACAGAGATCAGGGATGGTGTCCTGAACGTATACACTGACGCCAATATCAGGACTGCTGAAAGGAAGAGAGTCTATGTTACAATGGAGAACATCAGGTCGATCAAAACCACCAGCGCCGGAGATGTCATCGGTGAGACCCCGGTTAAATCGGATCAACTTGAATTATCCGCAAGTAGTGCTGGCAACATAAATCTGGAAGTATATGCAAAAGTGATAGAAGCCGATATCAGCAGTTCGGGCGATATAACGCTCAACGGAACGGCTGACAGACTTAACGTAAATCTTAGCAGCGCCGGTGATCTTAATGCTTATGACCTGGAGGCAAGGGAAGCTGACGTCTCAGCATCGAGTGCAGGCGACGCGGATGTAAGTGTTACTGAAAGACTCACCGCAAAAGCTTCAAGTGCAGGAGACATTAACTACAAGGGGAACCCTAAATATATCGATGCCCATTCTTCAAGCGCAGGCGGTGTACATAGGAAGTAGCCTTTTATCATATATATTCACAATTATAATAGAAGCCGGCAGGATCGAACCTGCCGGCTTTTTTTTAACTTTGCCTCTGACGTGGGTCCCAGTAACAATAAATTAAAATGAAAGAAAATATTGCAATTGATCTTAAAAACGCCATTAGCTTTGTTTCCCAGGAGGAGATAATAGCTCTTGGCCCAGCAGTCAGCCAGGCACCTCGACAGCCTCAACAACAAGACAGGCGCCGGGAGTGACTTCCTCGGATGGCTTTCACTTCCTGATGATATCCTTCCACAGCTTGACAGGATTGAAAAGAGCGCCAAGCACCTTAGATCTGTTTCCGATACTACAGTGGTAATAGGCATCGGCGGCTCCTATCTTGGCGCCAGAGCTGTCATCGAAGCATTGTCCCATTCATTCCCTTTTCAGCAGAAAGGCAGACAGCACGAGATAATATTTGCCGGTCAGAATATATCGGAAGATTACCTTGCTGATCTCCTTGAAATACTCGATGGAAGGAATTACTCGATTCTTGTTATTTCAAAATCAGGCACTACAACGGAACCTGCCATTGCGTTCAGGATACTTAAGGATCATCTTGAAAAAAAAGTGGGAAAACCGGTTGCTGCCGACAGGATCATTGCAATCACCGACAGCAGGAAGGGAGCGTTGATAACTCTTGCTGAGACCAATGGGTATGAGAAATTTGTTATCCCCGATGATATCGGGGGAAGGTATTCCGTCCTTACCCCTGTCGGATTGCTGCCCATTGCCATTAGCGGGATCGATATAAAGATGCTGGTCAAAGGTGCAAAATCGATGGAAGAGATCTCACGGCGCAACAAAAAAGCAGCAACAAACCCCTGCCTGATTTATGCGGCAGCAAGGAACCTTATTATGCAAACCGGCAGATCAACCGAAATAATGGTGGGCTTTGAACCAGGTCTCCATTATTTTTCAGAATGGTGGAAACAGCTCTACGGGGAGAGTGAAGGCAAAGATGGAAAAGGGATCTTTCCCGCAGCTGTCGATTTTACTACTGACCTTCATTCACTCGGACAATATATACAGGACGGACAGAGGATCCTGTTTGAAACAATCCTTTCTGTCAGGAATTCCAGGAAGAAGGTTGTCATCCCAAAGGAGACCGTTGATTCGGATCAGTTGAATTACCTGGCCGGTAAAAGACTCTCGGAAGTCAACCATAATGCTGAAACCGGGACTATCCTTGCCCATAACGATGGCGGAGTTCCTATTTTGACTGTTTCCATTCCTGAACTTACCGAATACTACCTTGGACAGCTGATTTACTTTTTTGAACTTGCCTGCGCCGTAAGCGGCTACATACTCGACGTCAATCCTTTTGATCAGCCGGGGGTTGAGGCATACAAGAACAATATGTTTGCTTTGCTCAATAAACCGGGTTTTGAAGAGGCGTCAAAAAAAATAAGGGAGAGACTTAAGTGAGAAAGGAAGGGGAGAGGGGGAGAGACGAGACGGGAGGAAGGCGATGAGGCTAGGGGAAGAGGAGCAGGGAGAATAAAAAAAATAATTAAAGGATATATGAAAATCGAACTCCGTAAAAATTATGCCTGGTCGATGGTTGTACCTTCCAGCATGGGTATCAGGATCACACCGGTAAACAGCCAGCCTGTTCATTGCAGCGGGACATTTTTTATGCAGGCCACAAGCGCCGAAACCAATGTAGCCAGTGTATGCTCATACCTCGGACTGCCTGTTAAGGTACTTACGACCTTTGTTAAGGAGAGTCCCATCGCCCTTTTCATAAAAGATAATCTTGCCGGCCGGCACATCATATATGAAGGTGTCGAGCTGGAACAGGGCGGACCCTGGGGTTACCGGCATCAGTTCAATATCGCCGACAGCGGTTACGGATCAAGAGGTCCAAGGGTGCATAACGATCGTGCCGGCGAGGTGGGACGTACCCTTAATGTAAAGGATTTCAACCTTGACAGGTTATTCGGAAACGAAGGCGTCAGGATACTTCACCTTTCGGGGTTGATTGCAGCTCTGTCGCCCGATACAAGCAACTTCTGCCTTGAACTTGCCAGAGCGGCCAAAAAACACGGTACACGAATTTCATTCGATCTTAATTTCCGCGCCTCCTTCTGGAAAGGCAGGGAAAATGAACTTTCAGTTACTTTCAGGGAAATTGCAGGTATATCCGATATTCTTGTTGGCAATGAGGAAGATTTCCAGCTCTGCCTGGGAATTGAGGGGCCGGAAGAGGGAGGAAAAAACCTGACCTCCAAGATTGACAGCTTTAAGGAAATGATCACCAGGGTGAGAAAAGCATTCCCCGACACTTCCGTTTTTGCAACCACCCTGCGTCAGGTAATAAGCGCTAATGAGCACCTGTGGGGCGCCATAATGCTTGAAGGCGGGCAGTGGCATGTTGTTGAACCCCGTGAGATACACGTGCTTGACCGGATAGGCGGCGGCGACGGATTTGTGGGTGGGTTGCTGTATGGTATCCTTAAGGAGTGGGATCCCGAAAAATGGATTCAGTTCGGATGGGCAACAGGCGCCCTGGCAACAACCCTTCTTACTGATTACGCACAACCTGCTGACGAAGAACAGGTATGGAGCATATGGAAAGGCAATGCAAGGGTAAAAAGATGATAAAATGAAATCAAAAAACATATCGCGCAGGAGTTTTGTCAGGAAAACCGCCCTGACAACCGGGATGGCATCATTTGCTCCGCTGGGAATAATGGGATCAGGCTCCGCGGGAAATTCTCCTGCAAAAGAAGCCTGGATTGCCGGTGTTTCCCAAATGGGCCTCACCGCTTCGACACCGCAGGAAATGAGCAGGCAGGTCCTTGAAATACTGAAGGACATCGTACCATATAAACCTGATTTTGTTTGCCTCCCGGAAGCCTTCCCTTTTACATTTATCACCAGTAAACTCAGTACCACCGAAAAAGCTGACATCTCAGAAGAGATACTTCAACATTATTCAGATTTCTCAAGACAAAACAACTGCTATACCGTTTGTCCTGTCTACACCAGGTCAGATGGAACTATTTACAATTCCGCAGTTATCCTCGACAGAACAGGTAAAAGGGCGGGCGTTTACAACAAGATCCATCCGACAGAAGGAGAAATTGACGACGGCATCGGAGCAGGAGCACTATTTCAACCAGCCATTCCTACAGAATTTGGCCCGGTAGGCGCTCAGGTCTGTTTCGATATTAACTGGGACGACGGATGGAATATGCTGAAGCAACAGGGTTCAAAGATCATTTTCTGGCCTTCGGCTTATGCAGGCGGAATAACTGTGAACAGCAGAGCCTGGAAGCACAAGTGCGTGATTGCCACCGGCACTCAGAAGAATACCTCAAAGCTTTGTGACATCACAGGCGAAACAATAACCCAGACCGGGATATGGAATCTTAACCTTTATTGCGGGCCTGTCAATCTCGAAAAAGCATTCCTTGCCACCTGGCCTTATGTCATGCGCTTTAAGGATATTCAGAAAAAGTATGGCAGGAAGGTAAGAATAACTAATTTCCATGAGGAAGAATGGTCAATAATAGAAAGCCTCTCCCCGGAATTGGCAGTCAATGATATTCTAAGGGAATTTGATCTTAAAACATATGACGAGCATATCGGCAGTGCCGATGCAGTGCAAAATAAAACCCGTAAATGAATCTGGTCTACTGGCCTTCACAAATCTGACTCAGAAGCAGGGTCATTGCGAGGAGTCCCGATCGCCATCGGGACGACGAAGCAATCCCGGGTCGCGGGTAGGAGGTTAATCTGCTTGATCTGCGGAAATTACTTTACAGTATAATTTCCTTTATTTTCCTTAAGAAATTATTAATCACCTGTGAAAGATCCGGTTCGCCGATCTCCTGCAGGTTATAATAAACCCTTGTACTTGGCTTGTTTATTTTGATAATCCTGTTAAGGTCGATCGGTGTGCCGATTATTACACTATCGCAATCGGTATTATTTATTGTACGTTCAAGATCATTTAACTGCTCGTCACCATATCCCATCGCAGGAAGCAGAGTCCCTATATCCGGATACTGCCTGAAAGTCTCGCTTAACCTTCCGACAGTAAAAGGACGGGGATCAACAAGCTGGGCAGCTCCGAATTTACGTGCTGCCACCACGCCGGCGCCAATCTTCATTTCACCATGAGTCAGGGTGGGGCCATCTTCCACAACAAGCACCCTTTTGCCCCTTATCAGTTCAGGATTGTCGACAGTTATGGGTGATGCACCGTCGATAACAATTGCACCCGGATTCACTTTCTCAATGCTGTCCCGGACTATCTGGATAGCTTCAGGGGCAGCGCTGTCAATCTTGTTTATTATGACTACATCAGCAAGCCGGAGGGTTACTTCGCCCGGATAATATTTAAGTTCGTGGCCTGCCCTGTGCGGATCCGTGACTGTGATCATCAGGTCAGGTTTATAGAAGGGGAAATCATTATTGCCCCCGTCCCACACAATAACATCACATCCCTTCGGATCGTTTTCAGCTGCGCGCAAAATAGCCTCATAGTCGACACCTGCATATATAACGTTCCCTCTTACCACGTGAGGTTCATATTCCTCCATCTCTTCCAACGTGCATTTATGCTTTTCAAGATCGCCGATCTCTGCAAACCGCTGAACCTTTTGTTCATTCAGATCGCCATAAGGCATTGGGTGGCGGACAGCAACAACTTTCAATCCTTTTTCCATTAAAAGCTCAATGACCCTCCTCGAGGTCTGACTTTTACCGCATCCTGTCCTGACAGCTCCTACAGCAATCAGGGGTTTGGTGCTTTTGAGCATTGTATCACCGGGACCGAGTAGAATAAAGTTTGCTCCGGCAGCGTTTACTATTGCGCTGACTGACATCACTTTCTGGTAAGTAACATCGCTGTATGAAAACACACAGTCATTAACTTTGTAATTTTTTATCAGATCCGGAAGATTTACTTCAGCGACAATCGGAATCCCTTCAGGATATAACTTTCCGGCAAGCTCCCCGGGATATTTCCTCCCGTCAATATCAGGGATCTGGGCTGCTGTAAAAGCAACTACCTTATAACTTTCATTATCCCTGTAAAAGGTATTAAAGTTATGAAAATCCCGGCCCGCGGCTCCGATAATGACTATATTTTTCCTGATCATATTTGCGCGATGTTTCGTTTAATAATTATTCGAAGTAAAAGTCGTTATATATCAATTGTTAACTGACAAATTTATAATTTGCAGACTTATAATCCGAACAAATCCGGTTATTTTTTAAGACTCCAATCTGTATATATAATTATCTGTATGACAATCTTTTAAATGGTTTTCTAGCCGGTTTGAAGAATATGTTAAAGAATATGTTTTTGACATAATGTGGTATATATAATTTCTTTGTACTATTATAGTGTGATATGAATGTTCTGGCCCACATATACCTATCCGGTGATTCTGACAAAATTATTATCGGAAATTACATAGGAGATTATGTAAAAGGGCGCGACTATCTTAAATATCCCGATCAGATCCGTAAAGGTATTATTCTGCACCGCCATATAGACGCCTTTACTGACAGGCATCCTGTAGTGCATCGAAGCAAGATACTGTTTACCAGAAAGTATCATAAATATTCAGGAGTTGTAACCGATATATTGTACGATCACTTCCTGACTAAAGAATGGAATTTCTTTTCGAGAAGACCACTTGAGAGCGTCACCTATAATTTCTACAGGGCAATGGTCAACAATTTTGACATTCTCCCGGATGAAGTCCGGAAAATGATGCCATTCTTTATCATAAACAACTGGATTGAATCTTATCAGACAAGAAGCGGCATCAGGCACGTATTGAAGACTTTAAGCAACAGGTCCTCGTTGCCGAATGAGACAAGATTTGCTATGAAAGCGCTTAAGAAGAACTATTACTCGCTGCAGGATGATTTTCTTGAATTTTTCCCCCAGCTGATCGACTATGTTGAGGGTGAATTCGGAATAGAGATCTCACACCGTATCACAATTCCTTTCTGATCATATAAGATATTCGGTGCGGCTTGCATCAAGCCTTAGAAAAATAAAGAGAAGGATTGTAAAACTCCATAATGAGCTTCCGCCATAGCTGAAAAAGGGCAGAGGTATTCCGATCACGGGAACCAGCCCTAAAGCCATCCCTATGTTAATGAAGAAATGTAAGAAAAAGACAGAGACTACTCCATAGCCATAAATCCTTGAAAATGCCGACCTCTGACGCTCGGCTAGCATAATAAGTCTTAAAAGCAGAAATACATACAGCCCGATCACAACAAATGAGCCAATAAAGCCCCACTCCTCACCCACCGTGCAAAAAATAAAGTCAGTGCTCTGTGCAGGAACAAATTTGAACTTTGTCTGGGTACCCTGAAGGTAACCTTTACCCGCAAATCCGCCGGAACCGATCGATATGATTGATTGATTTACGTTATAACCTGTCCCGTGCGGATCGGATTTAAAACCCAGCATGATCTCAACCCGCTCTTTCTGATGTGGTTGCAGTAGTCTGTTAAATGCAAAATCCACTGAATTGATAAAAACAACACTTCCAACCAGGAAAAGGTAAATGATCAGGATTGAAACCGCTCTCTTTTTGAAGAAATAAATACCAAAAATGAAACCCGAAAGTATTATTGAGATAAACAGGATATTTTCATCCTTGAGAGTTTTGATCACCAGACTATTAATCAAATATAAAAATAACGTAACAAGAACAAAAATTCCAAGCCCGGTTATGCACAGTTTCCATTTTCTTGTTGTGAACCAGACCAGGGCTAATGCAACAGTAATGAGACCCAGCGTAAGGTACAGGCTATTGAATAGAAGCGTAAAGAAGAAGAGGATGACCATAATCAAACCTGAAGTAAAGACATACGAACTCATGCCTTCCCTGAACAGGACAATGAAAAGGGCAATAAATACAACGGAAGAGCCAAGGTCGGGTTGCATGGCAATCAGTATCGCAGGAAGGGCAATAATACTAATGGCAGGTATGAATACGGAAAGTCTTTTAAGGTCTGGCCTTTTCGAACTCAGGTAAGCCGCAAGTGCCAGGGCAGTGCCGAACTTCGCAAATTCCGAAGGCTGTAGACTAAGGCTGCCGAATTCAAACCATGATCTTGCTCCGTTAATTTCTTTTCCCAGTATCAGGACCATGAACAGTAGGAACATAACCAGGCCGTAGACATAGTAAGCAAAGAAGAAATAAAACCGGGTGTCGATCACCACAATAAATATCGCGAGCACCAGTGTGGCAATTATCCAGACGAACTGCTTGCCGTAACGTTGTGAAAGGTCAATGATCCTGCTATGCTCCTCATTATATACAGCCGCATAGATATTGAACCAGCCAATAACGATCATCACCAGAAATATCCCAATAGATATCTTATCAATCCTGTTCCATATGTTAATGTTCCTGGTCACTTACCCATAAGATCTAGTTCAGCTATTCTTTGTTCTGAAGCCTTATTTGTTATTTCTCCCATTAATATATTTCTCAATCATCAGGCTTGCAACTGGTGCGGCATAGGTAGCTCCGAAACCTGCATTTTCGACATAGACTGCAATTGCAATCCTGGGATCATCTTTTGGAGCAAAAGCTATAAATACCGAATGGTCTTTCCCATGAGGTTCTGTGCGGTACCGGTCTTACCGCAGACAATAATATCCTTAAGAGCAGCAATTCTGGCGGTGGCACCTGCTTCGCCGTTCACTGCACCCTCAAGGCCCAGAACAACCTCCTCAAAGTTTGCGGGATCAATATTAATGGCATGCCTTGTCAGATAACGCTGATCAACCGGTTCATCTTTACCAATTGATTTAACAATATGGGGAGTATAGAAATAACCCCTGTTTGCCATCGCGGCAGTCATATTAGCCATCTGAAGGGGGGTTGTGCCCAGTTCTCCCTGCCCAATAGCCATTGAAATGACAGTCAGGGCTTTCCACCTGTTTTTTCCGTAATATCTGTCGAAATATGCCGTTGACGGCACGTTGCCCGGCAGCTCGTTTGAAAGCTCAATGCCGAGCTTCTGGCCAAATCCGAATTCATTCAGGTATTCCTTCCATTTCGTAAAAGCATCTGCTATTGTGGGATACTGTGGATTTTCAAGTATCCGCCTGTATGTCTGGCAGAAATAAGAATTGCATGAGTTTGAGATGCCATGTTTCAGATCGAGCGGAGAGTTGTGGGAATGACATTTCACAAAGAGATACCCATTATTACAGCCGAACATGGTTGAAGGTGTTATTACCTGCTCCTGCAATCCTATCAATCCGTTAATTGGTTTGAATGTTGATCCCGGGGGGTAAGAAGCCTGCAGCGCCCTGTTAAATAACGGTTTCCAGGCAGTGTCGGAATTTAGTTTCGAAAAGTTTTCCGACCTGATCCTTCCCACCAGGAGTCCCGGATCAAAATTCGGGGCAGAAACAAGGGCAAGCACCTCCCCTGTTTTGGGTTCAAGGGCCACGATGCTTCCTGTCTTGTTCCTCATCAGATATTCACCATATTCCTGAAGATCCATATCAATAGAGGAAATTATGTCTTTGCCCTGAACAGCAACGGTATCCATCCGTCCGTCAGCATATGAACCCTTAATCCTGCTGTAAACATCAACAAGGAATATTTTTACTCCCCTTTTTCCCCTTAGTTCCTTTTCGTAAGACTCTTCAATACCAAGTTTGCCGATATAATCACCTGCCTTATAGTAGGGTTCCTTTTTTATTGCCGATTCATCAACTTCACTCACATAACCCAGCAGATGTGAAGCTATTGGCCTGGAATATTTCCTTAAAGTCCTGGCCTGAACATAGAAACCCGGATACATAAACATCTTCTCCTGGAGCCTTGCGTAGTTTTCGGCTGATATCTGTTTCAGGAAGACAGACGGAGCCCGCCGTGAATATGAAATTGATGCTTTCATCCTCTCAATGAATGAGATCTTTGTTATTGCAAGGAGATCACAGAATGAGGCAGTATCAATTGTGGTTGTCTGGGCAGGTACAACCATCAGATCGTAAGCTGCCTGGTTATACACAATAAGCTTTTTGTTCCTGTCATAAATAAGCCCCCTGGCAGGGTATTGTGTAACATACCTTAAAACATTGTTATCGGCAGAAAGCCTGTATGTATCCTTTACAACCTGGATAATAAACAACCTGCGTCAGAAGAATTAATGACGCAAGCACAATAAGTGCCATAATAACATATTTCCTGTTTATAAACGGATCTTTCATACTGGCTGTCTTACCTCCCCTTTCTGTAATACTCGATAAGAAGAATAAAACCAATTGTAAAACCTGAACTTATTAAAGCCCGGAGCAGTGTCCTGAAAAAATCTGTAAATCTGAAAACTTCAATATAGAAAAGAGTAAGATGATGGATAAGTACTATTGCTACTGTATAAATAAAAAACCACCTTCCGCCATAGGCTGCCATGGAAAGGTCAGAACCCGATTCATAACCGTCGCGTGGTGAGATGAGCCTGAGCACATAGGGACGGGAGAACCCGGCGATTAGAGTGGCAGAGGCGTGCATGCCGGGGGAGCCTGAAAAGAGATCGATTACCATGCCGGTTGAAAATGCAACTATGAGTAATAGCCACGGTTGTATTACGGCAGGCAGAAGGAGTATTATCATTACATAAACATACGGATTCACGTATCCGCTGAACTGGATGTTGTTAAAGAGCAGAACCTGAAGCAATATCAGTATTACAGCAATTAACCCGTATCTTAAAAATGAGTTGATCATTGAAACTGGGTTTCAAGTTTTATCTGCTCTGTTTTCCTCATATTACCTATAATATCAACATACGAGAGCTTTTTAAAATCGGTTGAAAGCCTGACAGTTATCCTGTAAAAATCACTTCCGCTTCTTTTCAGATCGCTGACTGTCCCTATCATTGTTCCCTCAGGGAAAATTGCTGAATATCCTGAGGTTTCAATAGTATCTCCCTCGATCAGGCTTACATGCTGTGGAATTTCATTCAGTGTTGCTTCCCTGTAATTCCTGCCATCCCAGCTGAGTGATCCGAAGTAACCGTTGGATTTAATCCTCGCGCTTAACCTGAAATCAAGGTTAATCAGCGAAATGGCAACTGAATAATTCTCGGAACAGCCAATAATTACGCCGGCAACACCCTCACTGCACGTAACCGCCATATCGACGGTAACTCCCTGTCGCGTCCCTTTGTTAATAGTAAAATAGTTCTTCTGCTTATTTACAGAATTATTAATAACCTTTCCAGTTGTATACTGGAATTGCTGGTTGAATATTGTATCGGTGACTGAAATTAATCCTGCGTCCTTCCTGACAGCATATCTCTGCAGTCTGTTTTTCAGCTCGCTGTTTTCCGAAGCAAGCTCCGAGTTAATTTCGCGAAGGCTGATATAAGTTGTGGTATTGTTGATCTTCTCCTCAAATCCCCTGGTTATGCTTTTCATCCCTTTGACAACCCTGGAATTGTGGTAGTTATTACCGGAGGTAAGAAAGTACAATGCTATACTTTCCAGAATAAGAAATACAATAAGATTATTGTATTTCACCAGAAAATTTAGCAGGTTTCTCATTCAGACAAGAATTATCTCATCAGGAAAGGGAATTTATCCACATTCTTCAAAGCCACTCCTGTGCCTCTGGCAACCGCATGCAACGGATCTTCAACAACATTGAAGTTTATGTTGATCTTATCCGATAGCCGTTTATCAAGACCTCTTAGCAGGGCGCCTCCCCCGGCCAGGTAAATCCCCTTGTTTACAATATCGGCATAAAGCTCAGGAGGTGTCTGTTCAAGAACATTAAGCAGGGCGGCCTCGACTTTTGTAAGGGATTTATCAAGGCAATATGCAATTTCCTGATAGGAGATGGGGATCTCAATTGGAAGCGACGTCATTATATTTGGTCCTCTCACGACATAATCTGCAGGTGGGTTTTCAATATCAGGCAAAGCAGCTCCGACTGCAATTTTAATATCTTCAGCAGTCCTTTCCCCGATCTTAATGTTATGCTGATGCCTCATATAGGACTGGATATCGGCAGTAAATCCATCGCCTGCAATCCTTATCGATTTATTGCAGACAATACCACCCAATGCAATAACAGCTATCTCGGTGGTACCTCCCCCGATATCCATCACCATACAGCCTTCAGGAGCTTCTACGTCGAGTCCAATACCAATTGCCGCAGCCATTGGTTCATAAATCATATAAACATCACGTCCGCCTGCATGTTCCGATGAGTCTCGAACTGCACGCAACTCCACTTCAGTGCTTCCTGATGGAATGCAGACTACCATTTTCAGTGATGGAGCGAAAAATTTTGGTCCTGAGTTGATCATTTTGATCATCCCCCTGATCATCAGTTCAGCTGCATTGAAATCGGCAATCACTCCGTCACGCAATGGCCTGACCGTCTTTATGTTTTCGTGCGTTTTCCCATGCATCTGCCTTGCAGCCTCCCCTATTGCGATCAATTTCCCGGTATTTTTATCTATTGCAACAATTGAGGGCTCATCCACAACAATTTTGTCATTATGAATTATAACAGTATTTGCTGTTCCCAGATCGATTGCAATCTCCTGTGTCAAGAATGAAAATAGGCCCATTTAATGAGATGTTAATTATTCGAATTTTAATGTTTAAAATGTCTTATTCCTGTAAATACCATAGCAACTCCATTTGAAGAGCAAAAATCAACGGAGTCTTTGTCCCTGACCGATCCGCCGGGCTGGACAATTGCTGTAACGCCTGCTTTATGCGCTATTTCAACGCAGTCCGAAAACGGGAAGAAAGCATCGGAGGCAAGAACGGATCCTTTCAGGTCGAATCCGAAGGTATGCGCTTTTTCAATCGCCTGTTTCAATGCATCCACCCTGGAAGTCTGTCCGATACCGCTTGCGCAAAGCTGCTTATTTTTGGCAAGAACTATCGCATTCGATTTACTGTGTTTTACAATTTTGTTGGCAAATACCAGATCTTCCAGCTCCCGGGCAACAGGAATTCTGTCCGTCACCGGCCTCATTACCGAAGCTGTTTCAGTACTTCCATCAGCTTCCTGCCATAGAACACCATTCAGCAATGACCTGAAATAAAAGGGCTTGCGGAACTTCTCATTCCTCCGGAGTATGATTCTGTTTTTCTTTTGCTTTAAAACATTAAGAGCACCTTCGGTGAAATCCGGGGCAATGATTATTTCAAAAAATATCCTGTCAATTTCCTCAGCTTCAGACTGCTCAACAGGTGTATTTGAAACAATAACACCTCCAAATGCCGACACCGGGTCGCATGCAAGAGCATCTTTCCAGGCATCGATCGGTTTTTCGCGGGAAGCAGCACCGCATGCATTGTTATGCTTGATTATCACGCATGTAGTTTCCTGAAAATCATCGATAAGCGTAAGTCCGGCATCAATATCCAAAAGATTATTGTAAGAAATCTCCTTACCGTGAAGTTTTTCGAACACCTCCCCCGGGTCGCCGTAAAATATCCCTTTCTGGTGGGGATTCTCTCCGTAACGAAGATGATAAGCTGAATCAATGCTTTCCCTGAACGTGTCAATTCCCGCCTCCCTGTTGAAGTATTTGAAAATTGCAGTATCATAGCCTGAAGTGGTCTTATAGGCTTCGGCAGCATAAAATCTTCTATCTTCGCGCGTTGTCATACCTTTTTTCTCCTCAAGGAGCTTAAGCAGGGCCGGATACTGATCTCTTCCCGACACGATAAGAACATCATTGTAATTCTTAGCGGCAGCTCTGATAAGCGAAATTCCCCCGATATCAATTTTTTCAATTATCTCATCCTCATTACTGACCGATTTAACTGTTTCCTCAAAAGGATAGAGGTCAACGATAACAAGGTCAATCTCAGGGATGTTGTATTCTATTAACTGACTGGCGTCTTCAGTATTGTCCCTGCGTGCAAGAATTCCTCCGAAAACAGACGGGTGAAGGGTTTTTACCCTTCCTCCAAGAATTGAAGGATAAGTTGTAAGACTCTCAACGGTTTCAGCAGGAATACCCATATCTTTAATAAAACCGAAAGTCCCGCCCGTAGAGTATATTTTGACATTCAAATTGCGGAGGGTACGGACAATTTCATCAAGCCCGTCCTTATAAAAGACTGAAATTAATGCGCTATGAATTCTTTTATCACTCATAATCTGATTTTTATGATGGGAATTTCCCTACCGATTCAGGCGGTTAAAAATAGATATTTTTTTAATAACCATTGCAAAAAGTTTAGGAATATTAAGGGCAACAGCCGGCGCATTTTATTCAAAATGATTTTTGTACCTTTGTCCTTCCAATAATTTTCAAAACATTAATCAAAATGTTTTTAAGGCTACTCAAAGAGGGTTATCTTTTTGCAATAAGTTCAGTGTTTGCCAATAAGTTGCGGACATTTCTCTCACTTTTTGGAATCACCATCGGGATATTTTGTATTATCTCAGTATTTACGGTTCTTGACTGGATGGAGAAGTCGATCCGCGACAGCATTAATTCGATGGGTGATAATGTGGTTTATATTCAGAAATTTCCATGGTCGTTTAATCCGAATCTTGCATGGTGGGATATAATTAAATGGCCTTCAGTTTCAATGAATGATTATCAGGCAGTAATTGACAGGTCGACCAAAGCTGAATCAGTTTGTTTCGGAGCTTTTCAGCCTGAAAAAATAAAATACAGGAAAAACGTTGCAAATGACGCAATTACGGGGGCTGTTACTGAGAATCTTGAAAAAGTGACAAGCTTTGAAATCGAAAAAGGCCGGTATTTCTCACCCAATGAATATCTTAGCGGCAGCAATGTTGCTGTGCTGGGCGCCGAGATTGCCGAGAGGCTATTTGAAGAAACCGAGCCTGTGGGGAGAGAGGTCACAATAGCAGGATTCAAAACCAGGATCATCGGAGTGCTGAAAAGGGAAGGCACGGGAGGAATAAGCTTAAGCAATGTTGACCAGCTGTCGCTGGTCCCGCTTAACTTCGGAAGGAATTTCATCAATCTTAGAAACAGGTTTATAGAGGCACAGCTTATTGTGAGGGCAAAATCGGGGGTGTCGGTTCAGGAACTTACAGATGAGGCCACCATGGTTCTGAGAGCCGCAAGAAGGCTCAAACCGGGCGAAACAGATAACTTTTCAATTAACAGGGCAAGCCTGCTATCCCAGGGCTTTGATGCTGTCTTCAAAGGAATCAATATCGGAGGCTGGATTATCGGCGGATTCGCAATTCTGGTGGGGGGATTCGGAATTGCTAATATAATGTTCGTATCAGTCAGGGAAAGGACTCATATTATAGGGATCCAGAAGGCTTTGGGAGCCAAGAAGTTCTTCATCCTGCATCAGTTCCTGACTGAATCAGTTCTACTCTCATTGGTCGGAGGATTATTTGGGATCTTACTAATATTCTTTGGCACCCTTGTAATAAACTACCTTTATGAGCTGAATATGCATCTTACGGCAGGGAATGCTTTTCTCGCCCTGTTCATTTCAGGGATAATAGGAGTAGTTGCAGGTTATGCACCTGCATATTCGGCAGCCAAAATGAATCCTGTCGATGCAATTGGTTTTTCATTCTGAGACAATCAGATTCCCTTCCACCCAATTTGTAAGTTCAACAAACTGATCCACTGATAACTGCTCAGGTCTCAGGTGAAATTCGGGGTAATCAAGCCTCTTAAGGTCAAATGCCGCTTTCACTGAATTTCTTAATGTTTTACGGCGCTGGTTAAAGCTTGCTTTGACCACCCTGAAGAAAAGCTTCTCGTCGCAGCCAAGACTCTCAACCTGATTTCTCCTTAACCTGATCACCGCCGACTGCACTTTCGGAGGAGGATAAAAAACACTGCTTGAAACCGGAAAAAGAAGTTCCGCCGAATAGTAGGCCTGTAACAATACGCTTAAAATGCCATAGGTCCGTGAGCCAGGCGGGGCACAGATCCTTTCTGCGGCCTCTTTCTGGAGCATGCTGCAAACTTCAACAACACTGTTGTGGTGCTCCAGTATCTTAAAAAATATCTGACTTGAAATATTGTACGGAAAATTCCCTATAATGGCAAAATTGCTGTCAAAATATTTATCAAGGTCAAAAGTGAGAAAATCACCCCTTATTATTTCCCCAATTTCCGGCATATTTGCCATCAGGTAATCTACTGACTCATTGTCAATTTCGATTACCTTAAAATCTGAAAAGTTTCTTTCGAGGAGATATCCCGTAAGTACTCCCATTCCGGGTCCGATCTCAAGTACCGAACTGTAGCCCTCTCCGGAGAGGGAATAAGCTATCTTTCTCGCTATGTTCCTGTCCTTCAGAAAGTGCTGTCCAAGATTTTTCTTTGGTCTTACCTTGCTCATCTGTCTATTCTTGTTAATCCAGGCCCCTGGGGGAGGAGACTCAGGGAGCAGGTTGTCGCAGCCTAAATCTGCAGAAGTCCTCTTCCAAACTTTCTCCAGATGGGTATATTGAGGGCTTCGAGGAATTCAATAAACCGCTTTAGGATATTGAAATACAGTGTTACAAATAAGACTGCGATCATCAGCCAGATTGCAAAAATGTTGAACGCAAGTGTATCAATCTTTATGTTACCCAGTTGCTTATACGGTGCATAGAAATGCGAGCGTCCTGTTCTTGAACCCGGTTGCATAAAGACAGGGTCGGCTTTCTGGATAAATCGTTTGCCTGTATCGAATATTTTATTTGTATTCAATCTGTTAAGAACTATGTTTGCCAGACTTTCATTGTAATTACTGTTACGTAAATGTTGAAATTCCTCCTCCCCCATCTCAACTGTCATCAGGCTGATCAACGAATCCTTTTTGGCTGTAACCGCCCTGTTCCTGGTTCTTATTGCAGTTCCAAGGCTGTCAAGAAATTGTTTGGCCTGTTCTGCATAATCAGTGTTGAATCTGCCATAGATCATCCCCTCAGTCCAATTTCCGGGTTTAATTCCCGTCCGGGAGGCAAGCTCACGGATGTGATAATTTACCTTGTTCAGATTTTTTATTGTATAATCTTCGTATTCAGGATTTTTACTTGCTGCTATACAAACATCGACGGTTACTTTGACGGAAGGAACAAGAAATGAGGTCAGCCAATCGGTCTGGCTTATTTCCATATCGTATGGGAAATATGACTTTTCATACTTGTTATTCTTGAACTCTTCTACCATCAGGGCTTCATATGCCCAGCGGGTTACCATGGCATCACCTATCAGTGGTACATATACTTTTTTGCTGATCGATGAATGAAGATCGTCGAATTTTATCATTGCTCCCCCAAGCAGCAACATCGGCACCAGCAGTAAAGGGATCAGTATATAAATGCTTACAACGGTTCTCATTCCTGCAGAAATATTCAGTCCCAGAACATTTCCGAAACAGGCTGTGGAAAAGAGGATGAGCCACTGCTGCCATATCATTCCCTTTACTTCGAGAAGTATGTTGGCAACAAGTACAAAAGATAGTGTCTGGATTGCCGACATTACAAACAGGAAACTCATCTTTGAGAGAAGGTAGCTTACCCTGCTCAGGTTCAGAAATTTCTCCCTCTCCAGAATTTTTCTGTCACGGTATATCTCTTCCGCGCTCACGGTAAGCCCGACAAAAAGCGCCACAATGATTGCCATAAACAGGAATACAGGATAATTCTTGTTACTCCCGAAAGAATATACTGAGTTTTCGCTGAATTTTGAAATATACGCAAGAATCAATGCCAGAAGAGGTACTTCGAGCAGGTTGATGGTCATATACTGGCGATCGGCGAATTTCCTGGTTATATTCCTTTTTATGAATGTCCTTATCTGGTTTGATTTCTCCGGAACACGGAAACTGCTTTGCGGAAGTTCCAGTTTAGGGGGAGTTGCTTCGAGGGCAGGCATCATTTTCTTGCGGTACTTTTCATACCAGTCCTTCGGGCTTATCTGCCTCTCTTTCCCTGCATACCCGGCATTGTCAATCACTTTGACTTCAACAATATGAAGGATGTTATCAGTCTCAATATTGCCGCAGTTAGGACATTCACTTTCTGCCGCGTTAGCCTGTGAAGTCTCAGTTTTGAAATAAACAAGTGCCTCAACAGGATCGCCATCATATATCATGTACCCACCCTTGTCAAGGATCCACAGCTTGTCGAACATTTTCAGGACATCTGATGAAGGCTGGTGGATAATCGCAAAAACCAGCTTCCCCGCCAAAGCCTGATTTTTAAGTAGCTGCATTACCTTCTCCGAGTCAAAAGAGGAGAGTCCCGAAGTGGGTTCATCTACAAAAAGCACCGCCGGTTCCCTCATCAGTTCAAGTCCGATATTGAGCCTCTTGCGCTGTCCTCCGCTGACTTTTTTATTCATTGGATCACCAACCTGAAGGTCCTTTATTTCAAGAAGGTCAAGGTCAACCAGAACCTTTTCAACAGTTTTGTTTAATTGTTCTTCATCATAATCGCCAAAACAAAGTCTTGCATTGAAATAGAGGTTTTGATAAACCGTCAGCTCCTCTATCAACATATCATCCTGAGGTACAAAACCAATAAGTCCCGTCAGCTTATCAGAATCGGTATGAAGATCATAGCCGTTAATATAGAGGTTACCTTTTGAGGGTTCGGTTTTGCCATGCAGAAGATTCAGCATGGTTGTCTTCCCAACCCCGCTGCCGCCCATCAGACCTATCAGGTTGCCCGATTCAATTTTGAAATGCATCTTTCTGATGCCATTATCTGAATTCTTAAACAGGAATTCAATATCATGGCCTTCATAAACAATCTTTTCCGGGAACTTTCTTGAGACAAATTTTTTGAAAATCCTTGAATAATAAATCGGTTCTATCCCCTGGCCTTTTATGTTAACACCCTTGTCAAGAAGATAAGACCGGCAGGCTATTATATCGCGACCTTTAAAATATAGCGTAAGTGTCCCGTCGTACGTAAAGATGAGGGAACCTGTGCTCTCAATATGCAGGACGAACATATGTCCCTTAAATCCCTTTATCCTGATATGTCTCCAGTGTTCATAATTCTTGTAATCATTTGAGGCCCAGTATTTAGGATTATCGCTTTCTATGATAAGGATGCAGTCTGGTGTTACCTCATCGTATATTCTGCCTATCATGAAGGCGATGGCGTTATCATATTCCTTCCTTGAGATACTGAAGGTTCTGGCAACAATGTCGACGATGGTCTTTTCCTGTTCGGTGATCAGTCCGTCTTCAAATGCAAATTCAAGCAGCTGAAGGAACACTATCATTCGTTCTTCAAGGAAAAGGCCTTTCTTAATCTGACGGCAGATATTGGTAATCTGGAAAGTAATAAGGGAGTCTTCATCAGAGAGTTCTGCTTTGTCAACACTCTTCAGCTCATTTGAGTAAAACTCAAGATTGTTTTCAAAGAGGGCATAATACTCTTCTTCCAGTTCCCTGTTCAGGTATCGCCTGAGATAGCTGCGCAGAATTTTCTTGCCTCTGGATGAAATGCCACCGGGATTTATGGTCGATACAATAGCAAAAATATGTATCAGAGCAAGAAGTACAGATTCCCTCATAAAGATCTCAATAAACAAATGACCGCAAAGTGCCTTGCTTTGCGGTCATTTATATATGAACTAACTATAATACTATCTGGCTTCTGATTCCTTCTACAGCCTTTGTTATGTCCATTATATTTTCACTTGTAAGGCTTGTGGTCAGACCTCCATACACTTTTTTCATTGGTTCCAGCTTATCGAGGAAACTTTTAAGTTCGGGATCATTCAGGTATGGTTTTGTAATCTCAAGAAAAAGGTCGAATGAATTTTTCTGCTCAATTAAGACCTTTGCAATGCCGGCTACCTGGTAAGCGGCTTCCGAGACATGGGTTGTCAGGTACATCCCCTCTACCCATGCGCCTCCTACAACAAGCAGAGCCAGAGGTTGCTGTTCATTATCACTCAGGTAGGCATAAGTTTTGTCAAATGCTTCAGTCAGAATCTTTACCAGCTCATCCTTGTTGTCAAAATTCTGTTTGATACGGTCATATAAAGATGCATCATAAATCATCGACATATTTAACTCATTTGCCAGCGACCTTATTGATTCCAGATAATTAATAACCTGTTGCTGTATATTATAAAGGGTTGCATAACTCAGATCAGCGCCGTAAGCGCCAAGATTGATTGCCTTATCGGAACTTTTCAGATATTTTTTTACGTTTTCTACCGGATTTGAAATGCCAAAAATATAGCCAACCTCAAGATCTGAAAGCATTTTGATCACATCTGCCGATGTAGGTAACGGATAGACATTTTTCTCAATCTCAGTCTCAAGAGTTTTTTTCTGTTCCATTTCGAGTTGTTGTTCCTGTTGTTTCTTTTCATTCCTGTTTTTGCAGGAACTCATGACAGAAAGACTTAAGATAATCATCGGTAGTATAACAACTGTAATAGCCTTTTTCATTTTAGTTAGTTTAAAGTAAAATACCATGTAAAAACGCTTATAAAAATAGTAAATAATATTAAAATAGCCCGTCCTCTTCAATTCTATTTTGAGGATTCATCAGATTTTATGCTCTTAAAGCCTGAAAATCATTCAACAGACACATTTCCCTGTTGTTTAACCAAACATCCCGTTCAATATCACCTCAATTTTTTTTTATCTTTGAACGCCTTTAATAAAAAATATCCGGATGAGTTGGAACTTTGATGAAAAGATCAACAGGGAAGGAACCAGCTGCTTAAAGTATGACCTGAGAAAAGAGGTTTTTGGCACCAGCAATGTTATCCCTATGTGGGTTGCAGACATGGATTTCAGAACTCCCGACTTCATTATAAGAGCTTTACAGAAAAGGCTTGACCATGAGATCCTGGGCTATACAGTCCGCCCTCCCGAATATACCCGGTCAATAAGACGATGGATGTCTGAAAGGCATAACTGGAATGTTGAGGATGAGTGGGTCTGTTTTTGCCCTGGTATAGTCCCTGCCCTCAATTTATGCACCCTTGCTTTTACACGGCCGGGTGATTCCATAATTATCCAGCCCCCTGTTTACTTCCCGTTTTTTTCGGCAGTCGAGAGCCATGGCCGAAATCTTATTCTTAATCAGCTGTTTGAAAAGGAGGGTAAATGGACAATGGATCTCGAGCCCCTGATCGCTTCGATCAGTGACAACACCAGAATGATCATCATTTCCAATCCTCATAATCCGGTTGGACGAGTATGGTCGGAGGAGGAGCTTAGAAAGCTCGCAGACATTTGCGTGAAGAATAATATCATTATACTATCGGATGAGATCCATTGCGATCTTGTCCTCCCCGGTTTCAGGCACACGCCAGTTGCCCGGTTGTCCGAAGAGATTGCCGCAATAACTGTAACATGTATAGCCCCGAGCAAAACATTCAACCTTGCCGGTTTGTCGACTTCATCCGTAATAATTTCAAATCCTGTCCTAAGGAAATATTTTAATACAATGATCGAACACCTGCATATCGGTAATGGGAATATTTTCGGCATTGTAGCGTCTGTTACTGCCTATTCGGAAGGCAGTGAATGGCTCAGCGCGTTGCTCGGTTATTTAACCAGTAATATTAGTTTCGTCCGGAATTATCTGAGCAGAAATATACCTGAAATCGTACCGGTAATACCTGAAGCAACTTATATGATCTGGCTCGATTGCCGCAAATTGGGAATGACGGGAAAGGAACTGCAGAATTTTTTCGTCAACAAGCCGGAATAGGAATGAATGAGGGATCTGTACTTTCGGACCCGGAGGAGAGGGATTTATGAGAATGAATCTCGGCACACAGCTTCAGACCATTAAAACTGCAATGGAGCAGATTGAGAGGGCTGTATCAGAAATACGATAAATATTATTAAATTTTTGGGATGAATAACAGGATAAAAGTCAGGCTGACACTGGAAGACGGGACCATCTTTAACGGGAAGTCGTTTGGAGCGCCAGTTACGGCAGCTGGAGAAGTGGTGTTTAATACTGCAATGACAGGATACCCCGAAAGTCTTACAGATCCGTCGTACAGGGGACAGATCCTGTGCCTTACATACCCGCTGGTCGGTAATTACGGCGCACCCGTAAAGAGTGAAGAAAATGATCTTCTCAGTTTTTATGAATCGTCTTCAATTCACATTTCAGGTTTGATAGTTTCAGATTATTCGTTCGAATACAGCCATTGGAACGCCGCCGAGAGTCTGGATGAATGGCTGAAACGGAATAATGTACCCGGCATCTTCGGAATCGATACACGTTCACTGACAAAAAGGATACGGGAGAAAGGCGCGATGCTCGGAAAGATAGAACCCGAAGGGACAGAAACCGGTTTTTATGATCCCAACAAGGTAAACCTTGTTGCAGAGGTGAGCACCCGTGAAAAGAAAGAGTATGGCACAGGAAGGTACAGGATTATGCTCCTTGATTGCGGTGTGAAGTATAATATTATAAGAAATCTGCTGAAGCGCGATACAACAATTGTAAGAGTTCCCTGGGATTATGACTACCATAAAGAGGAATTCGACGGGCTCTTTCTTACAAACGGACCGGGAGATCCAAAAATGTGTGTTACCGCCATTGAAAACATCAGTAAATCATTTACTGACGATAAACCCATCTTTGGAATATGCCTTGGAAATCAATTAATGGCTCTTGCCTCGGGGGCCAACACCTATAAGCTTAAATACGGTCACAGAAGCCATAACCAGCCTGTACTGCAGGCCGGAACCGATAAAGCATACATAACCTCACAAAACCATGGATTTGCAGTCGATAACAATACACTTGGCAGAGACTGGGAGCCCTTCTTTATCAACATAAATGATAATACAAACGAGGGGATGAGACACAAAAATAAACCATTTTTCTCAACCCAGTTCCACCCCGAAGCCTCTGGCGGGCCCACAGACACTGATTATCTTTTTGATGAGTTCATTGGGAACATAAAAAGAAATCACCCCTGAATTTGCCGGCTCCGGGGAGTTAAGGAAAGCGTCGTTAAGGGGTTGGGGCCATAGCCGTCAACCTAAGAATTAGTGATAGACTAAGAATTATCTAATTAGCTGAATCACAATTAAATAAGTTTGGAGCTGTTGAAAAAGTCCTTTTTAACCGCAAAGAACGCTAAGATGTCGCAGAGAACGCAAAGCTAAAACACATAATTTCAGCTCTTTGCGAAATTTGCATCTTTCCTTTGCCTCTCGGCGGTTAATGGATTTTGACTTTTTCAACAGCCCCAAATGTATCTTATTGCATATCAGTGGATTGATGATAGGATGGACAGGAAGATTATGAGTCATTTCAACTTCATCATCTTCTCCGCCAACTCCATTGCACTTTTACTTTTAAATACCTTCATCCTGTCATTGAAGATCTTTGCAATCTCCTTATTGCAAAGGTTTCCGATACTTCCCATATGAGAATAATCAGAGATCGATGTCCTCGAAAAAGAGCCTTTCTTAACATTCTCCGACACAGTCTTATATGCATCCCTGAAAGGAACGCCCTGCCTGACCAGCCGGTTTACCTCCTCGGTACTGAATATGCTGTCATAAAGCGGATTTCCGGTTATACCGGTATGGATAATAATATTATCAAGCATCAGAACCATAATTTCAATGCACTCCTTAAGATCATAAAAACCATTGAAAATAAGCTGCTTCAGAAGTTGAAGCTCACGGTTATATCCCGACGGGAGGTTTGAGGTTAATGCCGAAACCTGGCCCGGCAGGGTCTGTATCAGGTTTGTACGGCCTCTTATCAGCTCAAATACATCGGGATTTCTTTTCTGAGGCATTATGCTTGATCCTGTAACAAATTCATCAGGGAAATCAATAAAATGGAATTCAGCGCTCATAAAGAGACACACGTCCATTGAAAAACGGGAAAGTGTAAAAGCTATCGAAGCCAGAGCCGAAGATGCAGCCAGCTCAGCTTTGCCCCTGTTAAGACTTGCATAGGCAGAATTGTACAGAAGGTCGTCAAATTCAAGCAGTTCAGTCGTGAGCTTCCTGTTTAGCGGAAGGGTAGACCCATATCCTGCCGCCGTTCCAAGCGGATTCCTGTTATTCATGTTTCTGGCGGCGGAAAGCAAAAGAAGATCATCAGCCAGGCATTCCGCATACGACCCGAACCATAATCCGAACGATGAGACCATAGCAGGTTGCATGTGCGTAAACCCCGGAATAAGAACTTCCCTGTGCTGCTCGCTGAGAGATTGCAGCTTTCCGAACAGCCTGCCGGTGTTTAATGCAAGATCGTCTGTCAGTTCCCTTGTATAAAGCCTGATGTCGGTAAGCACCTGGTCGTTCCTTGACCGCCCTGTATGGATCTTTTTACCAGCCGGACCGAGGAGTAAAGTCAGCTCTTTTTCTATCTGTGAATGAATGTCTTCAATGCCTGCCTCAATTTCTATCCCTCCTTTTTTATCTTTTTGAAGCAGCAAATGGAGAGCATTCAACAGTTCCCCCTTTTCTTTTGAATCTATCAATCCTGCTTCCTTCAGCATTATTGAATGGGCCATTGACCCTACAATGTCCCAGCCGGCAAGGCACATGTCGGTTTCCCGGTCCCTGCCGGATGTGAATTCAATTACAGAAGGTTCGGGCGTTACTCCTTTTTCCCAGAGTTTCATCTTTAAAAATTTAAATATTTACTTTAACCTCAGAGGAACATCTTTAAGTTGGTTGAAATCCATTTACCAGTTATTATCACTGGGTTATGGAGTCTTTTTCTTTTTGCTCGCTTCAAGAATAGCCCGGTGCGCCATAAGCCTGATTGCGTTTATCCTGATGAATCCTCTTGAGTCGGTCTGATCGAATCCACCTTCTATATCCATACTTGAAAGCTCCTTGTTATAGAGAGAAGAGGGTGACTCGCGCCCTTCGACGAGCACATTTCCTTTATAAAGACAGAGATGAACACTTCCGTCAATAAGTTCCTGACTCTTCTCAATGGCTGCCATCAGGAAATCCATTTCCGGACTGAACCAGAATCCGTAGTAAATAAGCTCTGAAAATTTTGGCGTGAGCATATTCCGTAACCTCATAACTTCCCTGTCCATAGCAATGCCCTCAAGATCCATATGAGCGATATGGAAAACCGTTGCCGCCGGAGTCTCATAAACACCCCTTGATTTTATGCCCACATACCTGTTTTCTACCATGTCAAGCAGTCCGATGCCATTTTTCCCTGCAAGTTCATTCAGATATATAAACATTTCATACGACTCCTCTTTTACAGTACCATCTTCTTTATTAACGAGCTTCACAGGAATTCCGTTTTTAAAATGAATCACTATCCTTGTTTCCTTATCGGGGGCATCCTGGGGTAATACCATCTTTTCAAGCATGCTTCGCTGTACTGCATACATGGGATCTTCAAGTATACCGGCCTCATGGCTGATATGCATCAGATTGTCGTCTTCGCTGTAAGGCTTATCGATACTTGCCTTAACCGGAATTTTCTTCTCGGCTGCATATTTTAAAAGGTCGGTCCTTCCTTTGAACATATCCAGAAACTCCTTGTCTTTCCATGGGGAAATAACTTTAATATCGGGCTTCAGAGCATAGTAGCACAATTCAAACCTTACCTGGTCATTACCCTTGCCGGTAGCCCCATGGGCGACAGCACCTGCATTCTCCTCAACCGCCACTTCAATCTGCTTCTTTGCAATAAGCGGACGGGCAAGCGACGTTCCAAGCAGGTACCTGCCCTCATAAATAGCATTACCCATAATAGCCTTAAGGACATAATCATCGATAAACTCCTTTTTAAGGTCGGAGATTATTACCCTGGAAGCACCCAGGAGCAGAGCCTTCTTCCTGCATTCTTCAAAATTTTCAGCCTGACCTACATCGGCAACAAAAGCAATAACTTCATAATCTTTTTCAATCAACCATTTCAGGATTACAGAGGTGTCCAACCCGCCGCTGTACGCAAGAACAACTTTTTCTTTCATCTTATAAAAACTATTAAATTGATAAATTCTAAATGATTCTATTTCTTTCCGGAGAGTTGTTGCTTACTCCGGCAACCTGTTTATGCAATCCCGGCAGGATCAGTTCGAGGCACGTATGCACCTGGCTCATGGTGATGCCGTTACGTGGAATAATAAGGATCGTATCATCTCCCGCAATCGTACCGGCAATCTCATACCTTGACGCATTATCAATATAGTACGCAGTGGCGTTTGCATTTCCGGGGATAGTTCTTATAACCATAAGCCCGTTTGCCTCAACGATATCCTGAATAACAGGAACAATATTCAGCTTAATTCCCTGATTTACCCTGCGAAATCCGGCTCCGGTCATGAAATACCTGTAACCTCCCGTTCCGTCAGGAATACGGCTCACACCCAGTTGCCTGAGATTGCGCGATAATGTAGCCTGGGTACAAATTATCCCTTTTGCCTTAAGTCTTTTAAGCAAAACCTCCTGTGACGTGATAATTTCTTCCCCTATTATTTTTTCAATAGCAAGAAGCCTCCCTGTTTTTTGCATAAATATACATATTGGACGCAAATATATGCGTTTTTTAAATATCACAAACCAGATTGGAAAATTTATTATATTTTTGGGAACTAAATTCCTCCGATGAAAGATGACATAAAAACTGTGCTTCTTCTTGGCTCAGGAGCCCTTAAAATTGGTGAGGCCGGCGAATTTGACTATTCGGGCTCACAAGCTCTTAAGGCCCTGAAAGAGGAAGGTATCAGTACTGTCCTGATAAATCCCAACATTGCCACTGTCCAAACCTCAGAAGAACTCGCCGACAAAATATATTTTCTTCCCGTAACACCCTATTTTGTTGAAAAGGTAATTGCGAAAGAACGGCCCGAAGGGATCCTTTTATCGTTCGGAGGCCAGACAGCCCTTAATTGCGGAACTGAATTATTCCTGAGCGGCATTTTTGAGAAATATAACGTAAGGGTCCTCGGCACTCCTGTCAGTGCGATTATGGACACCGAGGACAGGGAACAATTCGTTAAGAAATTAGGTGAGATTGACATCAGGACTCCAAGGAGCATTGCTGTCCGCGGAGCAGATAAGGCGGTGGAAGCAGCTGAGAAGCTTGGTTTTCCCGTCATTATCAGGGCGGCCTACACCCTCGGAGGCCAGGGTAGCGGCTTTGCTTCGAACATCGATGAGCTCCGGAACCTTGCCTCAAAAGCATTTTCCTACTCCGACCAGATACTTGTCGAAGAGTCTCTGAAAGGATGGAAAGAGGTTGAATATGAAGTTGTCAGGGACAAATTTGACAATTGCATTACTGTCTGCAATATGGAAAATTTTGATCCCCTGGGCATCCATACCGGGGAAAGCATTGTTGTGGCACCATCCCAGACCCTGACAAACAGTGAATATCATAAGCTCAGGGAACTCTCGATCAGGATCATCCGGCACATTGGAATTATAGGGGAATGTAATGTCCAATATGCCCTCTCTCCCGATTCGGAGGATTACAGGGTGATTGAAGTAAATGCCCGGCTCTCGCGTTCAAGCGCCCTGGCCTCAAAGGCAACCGGCTACCCGCTCGCTTTCATCGCGGCCAAACTTGGGTTGGGTTACGGTCTGCACCAGCTGAAAAACTCTGTAACCAGAAATACCTCCGCCTTCTTTGAACCTGCACTTGATTACATTGTGTGCAAAATCCCAAGATGGGACCTGAATAAGTTTGAAGGTGTCTCCCATCATATAGGGAGCAGCATGAAGAGCGTCGGCGAAGTGATGGCCATTGGAAAGACCTTTGAAGAGGTGATTCAGAAAGGATTGAGAATGATTGGCCAGGGTATGCATGGATTTACCGGGAACCACAATCTGAATTTCAGCGATATTGAAAAAGAGCTTGCCGAGCCAACTGACATGAGGATCTTCGTTATTGCCGAAGCCCTTGAAAAAGGGATGCACGTCGACAGGATCCATGAACTGACAAAGATCGACAAATGGTTCCTCTTTAAGCTTAGGAACATTATTGGGATCAAAAATGAGCTGTCAACCTTTGATTCACTTGATTCGGTTCCCAGAGACCTTTTATCTGACGCTAAAATTTACGGGTTCAGCGACTTTCAGCTGGCACGACATATCCTGAAATCCCCCCCTGCCAATATAAACCACGATATGTTAACCGTGAGGGAATTCCGGAAAAAGACAGGCATAATTCCTTATGCACGACAGATAGATACTCTCGCGGCTGAATACCCCGCCGTGACCAATTATCTCTATCTGACCTACAGCGCCACAGAGCATGACATCTCATTTGAGGACGATAAAAAGTCAATAATCGTCCTGGGTTCAGGAGCCTACAGGATTGGATCGAGCGTTGAATTTGACTGGTGCTCAGTCAATTCAGCCGACACAATCAAGAAAGAGGGCTTTCGGTCGGTGATGATAAATTATAATCCGGAAACTGTCAGCACAGATTATGACATTTGTGACAGGCTATACTTTGATGAACTTACATTCGAAAGGGTGCTCGATGTTATTGAGCTTGAAAAGCCGGGTGGAGTTATTGTGTCAGTCGGGGGGCAGATTCCGAACAACCTTGCAATGCGTCTGCATCAGCAGAGAGTTCCTGTCCTGGGTACATCACCCTTGTCGATCGACAGGGCAGAAAACAGGCATAAGTTTTCACAGATGTGCGATACCCTTAATATTGACCAGCCAAAATGGAAAGAACTCTCATCGATTGATGACATATATGAATTCGTCGACCGGATAGGATTCCCGGTACTTATAAGACCCTCCTATGTTTTATCGGGAGCGGCTATGAACGTTGTCTCAAACCGGAATGAGCTTTCTCATTTCCTGGAACTGGCTGCACAGGTTTCAAAACAGTATCCGGTTGTGGTTTCGGAATTCATTGAAAATGCAAAGGAAATTGAAATTGACGCTGTTGCCAGGGAGGGAGAGATTATGGCATATGCAATAAGCGAACATGTAGAATTCGCAGGAGTCCATTCAGGCGACGCCACAATTGTCTTTCCCGCTCAGAAGATCTATTTTGAGACAGCAAGGCGGATTAAGCGTATTTCCAGGCTGATCACAAAGGAATTAAACATTTCCGGACCATTCAATATACAGTTTCTCGCCAAAGGACAACGATATTAAAGTGATCGAATGCAACCTGAGGGCAAGCCGAAGCATGCCGTTCGTTTCCAAGGTGCTAAAGACAAACCTCATCGAACTTGCGACAAAAATAATGCTCGGCATTCCGGTTGAGAAACCAGGCAAGTCGGTTTTTGAACTTGATTATGTCGGCGTCAAAGCGCCCCAGTTCAGCTTCTCGAGGCTCGCCAAAGCCGATCCGGTTCTGGGCGTCGATATGTCATCAACCGGAGAGGTGGGATGCATCGGCGAAGGGTTTTACGAGGCCATCCTCAAGGCTATGTTTTCGGTTGGCTACAGGGTGCCAAAAAAGAGCATACTGCTGTCGACGGGACCCGCACGTTCAAAGGTGGAGCTTCTTAACAGCGCCCGGGCTCTCCGCGAAAAAGGTCATAAGCTCTATGCCACCAGAGGCACCTGTCAATTCCTGCAAAACGCAGGCATCGAGGCTCATGTCGCCTATTGGCCCGATGAAAACAAATCGCCAAACACGATTGAGCTTATTAAGTCAAGAGAAGTTGACCTTGTTGTCAACATTCCCAAAGACCTCAGCGACACCGAGTTGAACAACGATTATACAATCAGGAGAAGCGCTGTTGATTATAATGTTCCCCTGATTACCAATTCACGACTTGCAAGTGCATTTATCCTGGCTTTTTGCAGAATGAATATAGATGACCTGGCTATTAAAAGCTGGGACGAGTATAAGTAGAATGGGGCGATAGGGAGCGTAGGGCGAGAGCCCCTCTAGGCCTCGCAGAGCTCGGCATCTCCCCAGCGCGTAGGCGAGGCGGGGAGAGGAAATTCCCGGAGCACAGAGAGGCGCAGGGCACAGGGCTTAGAAGACAAAAGACAAAAGATAAAAGATAAAAGATAAAAGTATTCTGACATATATGATTATAATCCGACAGGCTACACCGGCCGATGCTCCGGCAATTATCGACTTCCAGGAGAAAATGGCCTGGGAAACTGAAAAGATGACCCTGGTACACGAAACAGTAACCAGGGGCGTAAATGCTGTCTTCAACAACCCGTCACGAGGTGACTATTATGTGGCCGAGTCGGATGGCCGGGTGGTTTCCTCCCTTCTAATAACATACGAGTGGAGCGACTGGCGGAACTGCAATGTGTGGTGGTTCCAGTCGGTATATGTTCTCCCGGAGTTCCGCCGTCAGGGAATTTTCAGGAAGATGTACACTTTTATTAAAACCAGGGCTGAACAAGAAGGAGTTGCAGGCCTCAGACTTTATGTCGAAACCAGGAATGCGAGGGCAAAAAAAACCTATGAAGCCCTCGGGATGAATTCAGAACACTATTCCTTCTATGAATGGATGAGGGAATAGCCAATGCACTGGTTTCTACTCATATTCTCAGCGCCCTATTTCTTTCTGTTGCTCTGGCTGTACTCCCGGCTGCGAAAGATCAAACGATATAATCCTGCGCACCGCACCAGTGATGTCATGATATCGGTAGTTATTGCCTGCCGCAATGAATCTCACAACCTTAAAAACATATTACCCGATATTGCAGGTCAGGATTATCCGCCCGAAATGTTTGAGGTTGTTGTTGTCGATGATAATTCAACAGACAACACTTTTGAAAATGCATCGGGTTTCACAAACATCAAAAATCTGAAGGCCCTCAAAAACAAAGGGGAAGGCAAAAAGATGGCAATAACCACCGGAGTAAATGCCGCTTCAGGCGAGCTTATAATAACCACCGACGCCGACTGCAGAATGGGGAAAAACTGGTTGATCACGATTGCATCATTTTATTCACGGATATAAGCCTGACATGATAATCTGCCCTGTAATATTGCAGTCCGGCAGCGGTTTTTTCGGCAAGTTCCAGGAGCTTGAATTTCTGAGCCTGCAGGGAGTCACTGCTGGTTCCGCTGCGGGTGGGATGGCCACCATGTGTAATGGTGCAAACCTTGCCTTTTCAAGGGAAATATTTTTAAGACATACAAAAAACATCCATTACGAAATCCTTTCGGGCGACGATGTTTTCCTGCTTCATAGTCTTAAAAATGAAAAAGGATCGAAGATATCCTGGCTTGAAGCGCCTGAAGCAACCGTTACCGCAGCTCATGCTGAAACGCCTTACATGTTTATACGGCAGAGAAACAGATGGATATCAAAGGGTAAAGCATTTAAGGACAGGTTTACCATCCTTCTGGCAATTGTAACATTTGTTACAATTATCGTCCAGGTTTTCACCCTTGTAGCCGGAATCTTCGACCCCCGGTTTCTTCTGGCTTTTCTTATAATCCTCGCATTGAAGTCTGTTCCCGACTTCCTGATACTGAACAACACTGCCGGAAGGTATGGAAAAAAGAAGCTCCTGAGATGGTTCATCCCATCCCAGCTGATTTATCCATTTTATGTTCTTGCTGTTACATTAAGCCTCACCGGAAACGGAGGAAAAAAACACTTTAGTTCCCCATCTCCGAAAGGAACTTGATCCTCATCAGCCTGATCTCTTCTTCCTCAAATTCGCTTCCGAGTTCTTTTATAGCCTCTTCGAGCGAATCCGATTCTGCTTCTTCCCTGAAATATGAATAGATATCATGCTGACGTTCTTCGTCGATCACCAGATTAATATAGTAATCAAGATTTATCCTGGTCCCGGAATTAACAACAGCCTCAATTTCAGAGATCAGCTCACCCATTTCAAGCCCTTTTGCCTCAGCGATATCCTCAAGGGGGCGTTGCATGTCGATGCTCTGGATTATGTAGACCTTGATACCTGATTTATTGACAACTGACTTGACTACCATATCGAGCGGACGGATGATCTCCTTCTCATCGACATATTTCTTTATGATCTCGACAAACTCTTTTCCGTAACGCTGTGCTTTCCCGGCACCTACTCCTGAAATATTCTGAAGTTCATCAACTGTTACCGGATACTGGATCGCCATATCTTCGAGGGAGGGATCCTGAAAAATGACAAAGGGCGGGACCTCTTTCTGTTTCGAAATCTTTTTCCGCAGGTCCTTGAGTATGCTGAACAGCTCATCATCCACAGCAGCGGTCCTGGCTCCGAAGGCGTTTTCCTCATCCGTTGTATCGGCATAGTCGTGGTCTTCGGCAAGCATGAACGAAGCTGGCTTCTCAAGAAATTCCATTCCTTTGCCGGTCAGCTTCAGCAGTCCGTAGCTTTCAATGTCCTTCTCAAGGAATTTGGCTATGAGGGCTTGTCTGATAACCATATTCCAGAATTTCTCATCCTTGTCCTCTCCTATTCCGAAATACTCAAGCTTATGGTGTTTGTATGACTTGATTGCAGAAGTAACCTTACCCGACAGAATATTGGCGATATGGTCAGCCTTGAATTTTTCCTTAACTGCAAGAATTGTCTCAAGCACGTTCACAACCGACTCACTTCCCTCAAACTGGGCTTTGGGATGCAGACAATTGTCGCATGCCTCACAGTTGTCTTTTGGATATTCTTCCCCGAAATAATGAAGCAATAACTTCCTGCGGCAGACTGATGACTCGGCATACGACACTGTCTCAAGCAGTAGCTGTTTTCCTATTTCCTGTTCGGCAATAGGTTTTCCCTGCATGAACTTCTCAAGCTTCATTATGTCATTGTAGCTGTAATAGGCTATGCAGTTACCCTCGCCGCCGTCGCGACCTGCCCTTCCCGTCTCCTGGTAGTAGCCTTCGAGGCTTTTCGGGATATCATAATGAATGACAAACCTGACATCCGGCTTATCGATCCCCATTCCGAAGGCAATCGTGGCGACGATTATATCAGCCTCTTCCATAAGGAACTTATCCTGGTTGGCAGTCCGGGTTGCCGAATCCATGCCTGCATGGTAAGGCAGCGACTTAATGCCGTTAACTTTCAGCACTTCGGCCATCTCCTCCACCTTTTTTCGGCTGAGGCAGTAGATAATACCGGATTTCCCGGCATTATTCTTTATATATTTAATTATCTCCTTCGTGACATCCTGTTTGGACTTTACCTCATAGTACAAATTAGGTCTGTTGAAGGAAGACTTAAACACGTCAGCCTCGAGGATGCCAAGGTTCTTCTGAATGTCGTGCTGAACTTTTGGCGTGGCAGTGGCAGTAAGGGCAATGATGGGCGAACGCCCGATTATATCAATTATCGGCCTTATCCTGCGGTATTCCGGCCTGAAGTCATGACCCCACTCTGAGATACAATGCGCCTCATCGACGGCATAAAAGGAAATATTGGTATTCCTGAGAAATTCAATATTATCCTCTTTCGTAAGCGATTCAGGGGCAACATAAAGAAGTTTAGCCTTTCCGGACAATACATCCTTTTTGACCCTGGCAATTTCGGTCTTGGTAAGAGAGGAGTTCAGAAAGTGGGCAACGTCGTCATCTGTGCTGAAGTTACGCATCGCGTCCACCTGGTTTTTCATAAGCGCGATAAGCGGCGAGATGACAATGGCAGTTCCTGGTTTCATGACTGCCGGCAGCTGGTAGCATAATGATTTACCTCCTCCGGTAGGCATGAGAACAAACGTATCGCGCCCTTCAAGTATATTTATTATAACAGCTTCCTGATTACCTTTGAAAGTATCAAAACCAAAATATTTTTTTAAATAATCATGAATTGTAGCATCAACCGTCATATTCTTTCCCCGTATGATTATTAATTTCTACTGTGAACCTAAAGTTTTACAGTTTACATAAAGTTAAAAAAATATATTAATCAAATACCCGATTTATTTTATAATTAATAAAAATGAAATAATAAAAGTATAAAACCGATTTTTATACCCTCCGAAAAAATGATATTGTTTTGGAAAATAAGATTTATCATCTTTACAGCCTGAATTTTTTATTCTAATAATCTCTTCATTAATGGCATTTAATTGGAAGAAAAGTAAATCCACCGAGGGTGAGATGTCATTTCTCGAACACCTGGAGGAACTGAGATGGCATATCATCCGCTCGATCCTGGCGATTGTAATTATGATGATTGTGGCTTTTGTTTTTAAAAACCTGCTTTTCGATGTGGTTCTCGGTCCGAAAAATTCAACTTTTATTACCAACAGGATGCTTTGTGAGTTCGGGCATTTTCTGGCTGAGAAGATGAGCTTCAAGAATCCCGACATGTTATGCATCAATACAAAACCATTGAACCTGATCAGCATTAAGATGGCCGGACAGCTTACCACGCATATCACAGTGGCCATGGTGGCAGGCCTTATCCTTGCATTTCCGGTGATAATACGTGAGTTCTGGCTGTTTTTCAAACCTGCCCTTCATTCGAATGAGGCTCAACATGCACGTGGCGCTGTTCTTGCCTCGACATTGCTTTTTTTCACAGGTGTTCTGTTCGGTTATTTTCTGCTTGCTCCCCTCTCAATACATTTCCTTAACTCCTATACGATCAGCGCAGGTGTTGTTAACCAGATCAATATCAGATCGTTTATCGGTACTTTAACATCAATATGCCTGGCAACCGGAATTGTATTTGAACTGCCTGTAGTTGCATTTTTTCTTACCAAGATCGGGGTAATTACCCCCTCATTCATGAGAAAATACAGGAAACATGCTATTGTTATCATTTTTATTTTATCTGCCATTATTACACCTCCGGATGTATTCTCACAGACACTTGTTGCAATTCCGCTTCTTATACTTTATGAGATAAGCATTTTTATTTCAGCGAGGGTTTTAAAACAGAAAGAAAAAGCGCACAGTAATTTCATGGCTGATGATTCCTCAGAAAAGTAAAGCAGTAAAACGTTTTTATAAAAGATGAAGTTATATACTGAAAATCTTGTAAAAAAGTACCGGAACCGCACAGTTGTCGACCATGTGTCGATTGAAGTGGAGCAGGGTGAAATAGTCGGTCTGCTCGGTCCTAACGGAGCCGGAAAGACAACTTCCTTTTATATGATTGTCGGACTTATCAGGCCAGGAGAAGGCAGGATATTTATGGATGACGAGGAGATTACAACCCTCCCTGTCTATAAGCGGGCCCGCCGGGGTATCGGGTATCTTGCACAGGAAGCTTCGGTATTCCGTAACCTTTCGGTTGAAGACAATATCCTGGCAGTGCTTGAAATGTCGGGGTTTCCGAAAGAAGAACAGATGGAACGCCTTGAGACCCTCCTCGGTGAGTTTGGATTGATGAAGATCCGCAAAAACAAGGGCATCCAGCTCTCAGGAGGAGAAAGAAGGCGAACCGAGATTGCAAGGGCACTGGCGCTGAAACCAAAATTTATCCTGCTCGATGAGCCTTTTGCCGGAGTTGATCCGATTGCCGTGGAAGATATCCAGGAAATCGTATCCAGACTTAAAGGGAAAAACATCGGGATCCTTATCACCGATCACAACGTACACGAAACCCTCTCCATCACCGACAGGGCCTACCTGCTTTTCGAAGGACGTATCCTTATGTCAGGGACATCAGCACAACTTGCTGAAGATGAACACGTAAGAAATGTCTATCTTGGAAAAAACTTCGAGCTGCGCAAGTAATTGCCTCTCTTTGTTTTAATAATTATTTTCTATACTTTTGCCGGGATTTTCCGCGGATGTGTCGTAATTGGTAGCCGAGCAAGACTTAGGATCTTGTGTCTTAATGACGTGGGGGTTCGAGTCCCTTCATCCGCACACAATGCAAACCGCCCGTAACGATCAATGACTGTGCGTTTTGGCGGTTTTTAAATATTCTATAATCAAATTAAAATGAACATCACCAAAGAAAACATCGATGATCTGAATGCCGTCTTAAGAATTCAGGTTGACAAGACCGACTACGAGGAAAATGTTGAGAAAGTCCTGAAAGATTACCGCAAGAAAGCAAATATTAAAGGATTTCGTCCGGGAATGGTTCCCATCGGTCTTGTAAGAAAAATGTACGGCAGAGCGGTTCAGATTGACGAGATAAATAAACTTGTAACGGAAAATGTCCAGAAATATCTGACTGACGAGAAGATTGAGATCCTCGGCGACCCTCTCCCAAAAATGGATGAAAACGAAAAGATTGACTTTGAGACCCAGGAGTCATTTACATTTTCATTCGACCTCGGCCTCGCCCCTTCATTTGAAATAAAGCTCAGCAAGAAGAACAAGGTCAGCTATTATGAGATAGCCGCTGATGAAAAAATGAAAAATGACTACCTCGAAAACTATACCCGCCGCTACGGGCATTTCCATAATGCTGATATTTCCGAAGAAAAAGATATGCTGAAGGGCAGAATAGAAGTGCTTGATGAAGACGGAAATCCAAAAGAAGGAGGACTTTTTGCAGATGATACCACTCTCGGAATAGATATTATCAAGGATAAAAAGATCAAAAAACATTTCATTGGCAAAGCACCGGGCGAGGCCATCGATTTCGACCTGAGAAAGGCATTCCCGAATGACCTTGAAATTGCCGGACTACTTAAACTGAAGAAGGAGGAGGGCGCTGCGATAGATGGTAATTTCCGGTTCACCATAAGAGAAATCAGCAGATTCCATGCTGCCGAAATAGGACAGGAACTGTTTGACAGGATCTACGGCGAAGGCATAGTTACCTCCGAGGAGGAATTCAGGAAAAGGCTTGAGGATGAGATCACAACTAATCTGAAACAGGAAAGTGATTATAAATTATCACTCGACCTTAAGAAGATCGCACTTGATAAGGTTGATTTCCAGCTCCCTGAAGAATTCCTGAAGAGATGGCTTCTCAAAGTGAACGAGAAGACAACGAAAGAGCAGATTGAACAGGAGTTCGACAGCTTCAGGAAGGACCTTAAATGGCAGCTTGTAAGAAACAGCATTGCCAGACTGAACGAAGTAAAGATCAGCGAAGAAGAGCTATTGAAAGAGGCTGAAAACGTTACAAGATACCAGTTCAGGCAGTATGGCCTTTACCAGGCTACCGATGAACAGGTAACAAACTACGCAAAGGAGACCATCAAACGGGAAGAAGACGCTAAAAAAATAGCTGATAAAATTCTCGAGGAAAAGGTGATCGCCCTTATAAAAGATATGGTTAAGCTTGAAACCAAAGCTGTAACTGTTGAAGAATTCAACAAGCTGTTTGAACAGTGATCCACGGTTTAAGCATTCACATTAAATTTTATATCTTTGTAGCCTGAATTTAATGAGTATCACAATGAACAGACAGGATGATTTCGGAAAATATGCCAGAAGCAGGCTTGGAATAAGCAGCCTTGCCTGGCAAAGGTATTTATCAATCTGGAACGACAGTTACATCTCTCCTACCATTATTGAGGAACGGCAGCTGAACGTAGCATCAATGGATGTTTTTTCGCGTCTTATGATGGACCGCATCATCTTCCTGGGCTTACCCATAGATGATTATGTTGCCAATATCATCCAGGCACAGCTGTTTGTATCTCGACTCTGCCGACCCGGGAAAAGATATACAGATCTACTTTAATACCCCCGGCGGTTCGGTCAATGCCGGTCTTGGTATTTATGATACAATGCAATACATTTCAGCTGATATAGCAACCATCTGCACAGGCATGGCGGCATCGATGGGAGCCGTTCTGCTCACAGCAGGCAAAAAAGGAAACGGTCCGCCCTCAGGCATTCGAGGATAATGATCCATCAGCCTGCAGGCGGTTTCTGAAGGTCAGGCTTCCGATATCGAGATCCAGGCCAGGGAGATACTGAAACTGAGAAAAGAGCTTTATGAAATAATTGCTTTCCATTCCGGAAACACCGATCGAGAAGGTCGAAAAGGATTCCGACAGGGATCACTGGATGACCTCGCAGGAAGCAAAAGATTACGGGATGATCGATGAGATCCTCCAGAAATCACAACATTAATATATAAGATGGATAAGTGTTCGTTTTGCGGCAGGACCAAAAAGGAGGTCAGTATGCTCATTGCAGGGCTTGAAGCTCACATTTGCGATAATTGCATTGAACAGGCCTATGCCATAATGAACGAGGAGCTTGGCAGTAAAAAGAATGCCCCTCTGGATACTATAAACATTCTTAAACCGGCCGAAATAAAAAATTTCCTCGACCAATATGTGATTGGCCAGGATATGGCGAAAAAGATAATTTCAGTAGCAGTTTACAACCATTACAAAAGGTTGATGCAAAAAACTGATACTGAAGATATTGATATCGAAAAGTCAAACATAATCCTGGTCGGGAAACAGGTACGGGCAAAACGCTGCTTGCCAGGACGGTAGCTAAAATGCTGCATGTTCCTTTTACAATTGTTGATGCAACTGTGCTCACTGAGGCGGGTTATGTGGGTGAGGATATTGAAAGCCTGCTGACCAGGCTTCTGCAGAACGCCGATTACGATGTCAAGGCTGCCGAAAAGGGAATTGTCTTTATTGATGAGATAGACAAGATCGCCCGTAAAGGTGATAATCCGTCGATAACCAGGGACGTTTCGGGCGAAGGAGTTCAACAGGGACTTCTTAAACTGCTTGAGGGTTCAATCGTGAATGTCCCCCCACAGGGCGGAAGGAAACACCCGGAACAGAAAATGATCCCGGTCGACACAAAAAATATTCTGTTCATCTGCGGAGGTGCCTTTGAAGGGATCGAAAAGAAAATAGCCCACAGGCTCAACACACAGGTAATCGGATTCGGGGCTGCCAAAGGAAGAGAAAGGATCGATAAGGACAACCTTCTTCAATATATTGCGCCCCAGGATCTCAGGGCTTATGGACTGATACCCGAAATAATAGGAAGGCTTCCGGTTCTGACCCATCTTAATCCCCTCGACAGGGAGGCTTTAAGAGCAATACTTACAGAACCGAAAAATGCACTTATCAAACAATATATCAAGCTCTTCAAAATGGATGATATCGAGCTTTCCTTTGGTGATGGAGTCTCTCGAGTTCATTGTTGATAAAGCCATTGAGTACAAGCTTGGAGCTCGCGGACTAAGATCAATATGCGAGGCTATTATGCTTGATGCCATGTTCGATTCTCCTTCCTTAAAAACAAAAGAGATAACCATCACAACAGACTATGCCCTCAGGAAGCTCGAGAGAATCGATATGAAAATTCTAAAGGCGTCATAAAAACTCGAAATCCTTTACAGAGATTTCCCCTCTGATCCTGCACCTGATAGATCGTAATTAACTATTCTGCAAGGCTTTGCGAACTTTGCGTCAACTTTGCCTGCTTTGCGGTTAAAAGGATACTAATAGCGATGCTGCAACAAATCGGATTTTGAATATAATACGCCTTTTAATTTATCTAAGCGCTATTAAAAGACATATTAAAATAAAAAGAAATACGTATTAAAAGACATATTAAATAAAAAAGAAATACGTATTAAAAGACATATTAAATAAAAAAGAAATACGTATTAAAAGCAGTATATTTTAATTCGGGATTTCCCTCCTTTCATAGACCACATATGAATGTGGGATCCTGCTATTGTCCTCTGATATACATTCCGTTTTTTCGATAACCTTCCATTGCTGCATGTCTATTTTCGGGAAGAACACATCGGCGGGTCCCATTTTATGAACATGTGTAATGTACAACCTGTCTGCAACAGGCATGAACTGTCTGTAAATACTTCCGCCTCCGATGACAAAAACCTCTTCATCTGGTCCGCAATAGGCCATTGCATCTTCAATTGAATATGCCGTTATTGCAAAATCAATCCTTTCGCCTTCGATATCCGTGAGGACTATGTTTTTCCTCCCTGGCAAAGGCTTAACCGGCAACGATTCCCATGTTTTCTTTCCCATAATAAGGGTCTTACCCATCGTCAGCCTTTTAAATCTTTTCAGATCTTCAGGGATGCGCCAGAGGAGCATATTATCCTTCCCGATGCCAAGGTCGTCTGATACAGCAACAATTATAGAGATCATAATCAATTATTTAAACCGATATATCACCCTTTATATGTGGATGTGCAATGTAATCCGAGAGGGTAAAATCTTCGTATCTGAATTTATCGATATCATTAACTTCCGGATTTAATGTCATCACCGGAAGTTTGTATGGTTCCCTTGTAAGCTGGAGCTTAACCTGTTCGATATGGTTAAGATAGATATGGGCATCGCCGAGTGTATGAATGAAGTCACCTGGTTTTAAACCTGTTGCCTGTGCCACCATAAGCATCAGCAGGGAATACGAAGCAATGTTGAAAGGCACACCAATAAATATGTCACAACTCCGCTGATAAAGCTGACATGAGAGTTTTCCTGCGGCTACATAGAACTGGAAAAGAATATGGCAGGGAGGAAGCGCCATTTTTTCTATTTCTCCCGCATTCCAGGCACTGACGATATGCCGCCGTGAATCCGGAGATTTCTTTATGGAGCTGATCACATTGCTCAGCTGGTCGATCTTCCTTCCGTCTGCAGCAGGCCATGAACGCCATTGGTAGCCATATACAGGACCAAGGTTTCCATCCTTGTCCGCCCACTCGTTCCAAATCGTGACGCCATTGTCGTTCAGATATCGGGTACTGGTATCGCCTGATATGAACCACAGGAGTTCATGCAATATTGATTTCAGGTGAAGTTTCTTTGTTGTAAGCAGGGGAAAGCCTTCCGAGAGGTCAAACCTCATCTGATACCCAAAAACACTGATAGTCCCTGTCCCTGTCCTGTCGCGCTTCTCTGTCCCATTCTTCAGCACATGGTCAAGGAGCTCAAGATATTGCTTCATTTTCTGACGTAAGATCCTTAACTATTTCGATGTAATTTTAGCCACCCAGCCGCCACCTGCTGCAAGGTTTATTTTTATGGTTTCACCTGCCCTGACGTCACTGCTGACATGCTTATAATCCTGGGCATGCCTGTCGGCATTGATCCCGTCGCGGAATAATTCCATCACATAATTGCCTGCCGGAAGGAAAGAGAGATCCAGTACCATTTCACGTTTACTCCAGTCGGTAAGTCCGCCGACAAACCAATCCTTACCTGACCTTCGGGCAAGAAGAATATAATCACCTACCTTTGCATCCAGAACTTTAAGATCGTCCCACGTTACTGGTATTCCTGCCAGGAAATCAGTGCATTCCTGTTCTTTCATATAATTTGAGGGAGAATCGCACAGCATCTGCAGCGGACTCTCATAAACAACATAAAGTGCCATCTGGTGAACCCTTGTTCCCTGGCTTGCCGGACGTGTAAACTGAGGATTAAAATTAGCCCTGTCCATGTTGACCATCGCCCCGGGAGTGTAATCCATCGGTCCTGCGACCATTCTTGTAAAAGGCAATATGACATCGTGTTCGGGTGTTATTGATCTTTCCCATTTATCGTTTTCCATACCCCTGACTCCCTCCCTTGTAAGGGCATTCGGATAAGTGCGTCCCAGTCCGTCGGGCTTGTAGGAGCCATGAAAATCAATAAGAAGATGATGAGCGGCGGTTTTTTGCGCTGCTTCATAATAGAAGTTTACAACCTTCTGGTCATCCCTCTGCATAAAATCGACCTTTACTCCTTTTACGCCCCATTTCTCATAAAGTGCAACAGCCTCATCCATTTTGTCCCAGAAGGTTTTCCAGACTACCCAGAGTATAACGCCGACCTTTTTACTTTCACCGTACCTGCAAAGTTCCACGACATCGATGTCAGGAATTGGTTCAAGAACCGTACCCGGTTTGTACCATCCTTCATCGAGAATGATATACTCAATTCCGTTCCTTGAAGCAAAATCGATATAGTACTTATAGGTGTCGTTATTAATTCCTGCCCTGAAATCCACTCCGTAGATGTTGTTTGCATTCCACCAGTCCCAGGCTACCTGTCCGGGCTTGATCCATTCCGTGCCGGTAAGCCTGTTCGGAGCAGCAAGTTTGAATACCATTTCGCTCTCAACAAGTTGTCCGTCGCTACCTGCAATTATAAAGGCCCTCCAGGGGAATGTCCGTGTTCCTTTAGTCTGAGCAATGTAATCCCTGGTTTTTGTGACGGCAAGGTTACGGTCACCGTTGAGCAGTTCCGTTTCAGGATATTGCGAATGCACGCCTTTAAGCTTCCCCGATCCGGCGCCGGTCAGCCACATACCCGGATAGTCTTCAATATCAGATTCCGTAAGAAGTATATTGACGCCGTTTGATTTAAACAGGGTTGGCAGGCTGGCCAGGTGTTTTTCTCCGATAGTATCAAGCGAGGAGTAAATGAACACCCGTTCATTGTGCGACATGAAGCTCTCTTCCAAAGGATACCACGCGTGCGAGCCGGAAGGGAACTGCACCAAAGAGATCTCATCTTTCACTATGATCTCATTTTTAAATGAAGTTTCTAACCTGTAGGCAATTCCGTCGTTGTAAGCCCTGAACTGCACCGCAAATCCCGATTTGAAAGCAACCGTAAGAAAGTTGTAGTTATCAGTTATTCTGGAATGTTTATGCGCAACAACGGGCTCCAGAACCTGGTTAACTGTTCCCTGTGTGGCTTTCCTGACGGATTCATTCTCACCCAGGATTTTGCCATCGCCGAGCACCATTCCGGCTTTAACTGAAGTTATGATTTCCGTCCCTTTAAATGTGGCGGACCAGGTAAGGCCCGGACCAGCGTTTACAGTGAGAACGACAGATCCGTCAGGTGAGGTGACTTTGTAGTCTTTTGCAAAAGAGTAGTTTACTGTAAACAGTACTAAAAACACACACAGAATTTTTCTTTTCATTCCAATACTTTTTGTTTTATATGTTTTGAAGTTTGCGCGAGAAAGGCAAATCAAGGCAAAAGCACGTCAATCTTTTTTCTTTTTTCTTTTTTCTATTTCATCCCTGATGGAAGCGGCACGCTCGTAGTCTTCTGTCTTCACCGATTCATCTATCATTTTATAAAGCTCTTCATCCGTATAGGTCTCATAGCTGGAGTTCCCCGATTCTATAAGGGGATCAAGATCACTTTCAGACGGAGGGTCTGTTTCAGATGCAGTAATTGTAATACCTGCTTTCTCAAGTATCTCTTCGCTAATATAGATCGGGCAGGCGAATCTCAATGCGAGGGCCACTGCATCAGAGGTACGGCTATCGATCGAAACCTCTTTATCCCCATTATTGCAAAGCAGCCTCGAATAAAATACTCCTTCTTCCAGCTTGTAGATTGTCACTTCGATGACACCGATATTAAACTCGTCAGCGAAACTTTTGAAAAGATCGTGGGTTAAAGGCCTGGGGGGTTCAAGGTTTTCAATTTTAATCACAATTGCCTGAGCTTCAAAGCCTCCGATTATGATGGGGATCCGGCGATTCCCGTTTTCTTCAACAAGGATCAGTGCATATGCTCCTGACTGAGTTTGACTGTAAGAAATCCCTAGAACTTTAAGCTTTACCCTGTTCATATCAATTAACTAAAAACCAGAAGAATATCTGCTCCGATTTGTATCTGACAAATATAAAGATAATAGATGCATGCCAACTGCAAATGAATTCTTTTTTTTCAACATGAGTCAGTTTGTATGTTCCGAATCACTTACTATCAGCCCGGATACCTGCCATTTATAACTAAACCAATTACCGGGCTCCATGTTCACCACCATAAAAAAATTGAGTGAATGATTTGTGGATAAATGAATTTGTATATCTTTGCAGTCCGAATTTGAATTAATCCCACGGGGCAACACGAAGATAACTGGTCGCATGACCATTTACGCCTCACGGAGTAACATAATAATGAAAACAAATGTACGCAATCGTTGAAATTGCAGGTCAGCAATTTAAAGTAGAAGAAGGTAAAAAGATTTTTGTCCACCGTCTTGAGAACGGAGAAGGTAAAAGCGTCGAATTTGATAAGGTACTGCTGGTTGAAGACGGTGACAATATAGTTGTTGGTGAGCCGACAATCAAGGATTTTGTTGTTGAGGGAACGGTGGTCGATCATGTCAGAGGTGACAAAGTGATTGTCTTCAAGAAAAAGAGAAAGAAGGGTTACAGGATCAAAAACGGACACCGGCAGAACTTCACGCAGATAGAAATAACAGGAATAGGAGATAAAGAGACACTTAAGAAAAGAGCTCCGAAAGCAGAACCTGTCAGAAAGCCAAAAGCTGAAGTAACTGAAACAGCTGAAGAAACAGTTAAGGAAACCAAACCTGCAACTAAGAAAGCCGCAAAGAAACCATCAGTTAAGAAAGAAGAAAAGAAAGAGGTTAAAAAACCTGCAGCAAAGAAAACTACCGCGAAAAAGCCGGTAGCGGGGAAAACCTCCAAAACAAAAAAATAGTAAGATTGTCCTGACGATTTAAAATATAAGATTATGGCACATAAGAAAGGAGCAGGAAGCTCACGTAACGGTCGCGATTCCGAAAGCAAACGCCTGGGAGTGAAATTATTCGGAGGACAGACAGCCAAAGCTGGCAATATCATTGTAAGACAGAGAGGAACCAGGCACAATCCGGGCCTGAATGTAGGCCTCGGAAAAGACCATACTCTTTTTGCCCTCACCGATGGAGAGATTGAGTTCAAAAAGAAAAAAGACAACAAGATTTTCGTATCGGTCAAACCGGTAACTGAATAACTACCTCTTTACAATTTCCGGACTCCCGAATTTCTTTTCATAGAGGAAAGCATTAGCGGGAGTTTTTATATTTTTGCAGCGGGCTGTCCGGCCTGCTTTTTTATTAATATTTAATCAGTATGCTTACAATCAGCTTTATCCGGGAAAAGAGTGATTTCATAATCGAAAGACTTAAAATAAAAAATTTCGACGCTGAAGAAATAGTCAGGAAAATCCTCCTCCTCGATTCATCACGGCGTGAGATCCAGTCAAAAACAGATGCAATGCAAGGGGAGATGAACCGCATCTCAAGGGAGATAGGAGCCCTGATTCAGTCAGGGAAGAAACAGGAAGCTGATACAGCCCGCGAAAGGACCTATTCAATAAAGGAGGAGATAAAATCGCTTTCAGACAGGCTTGCACCAATCGAGGATGAATTAAAAACAGAGATCATAAAGCTGCCTAATCTGCCTCATGAAGTCGTTGCCCCGGGTCATGGCGCAGACGATAATGTGAATGTGAGGGAAGGGGGAAAAATAATGGAATTGTCCGAAAAGGCAGTGCCGCACTGGGATCTGATTAAAAAATATGATATCATTGATTTCGACCTTGGAATAAAACTTACAGGTGCAGGTTTCCCGGTTTACAAAGGAAAAGGCGCCAAACTTGAAAGGGCGTTGATCAACTTTTTCCTCGACGAAGGTGTAAAGGCCGGATATACCGAAGTTATGCCGCCCATTATGGTCAATGAGGATTCGGGATTTGGCACAGGCCAGCTTCCCGACAAGGAGGGACAGATGTATCATGTGGGTATTGATAATTTCTACCTTATACCAACCGCCGAAGTTCCGGTGACAAACATCTATCGCGATGTAATACTGAGCAGTGAGGATCTTCCGGTCAAAAATATTGCTTATACACCTTGTTTCAGGAGGGAGGCCGGCTCATGGGGAGCGCATGTCAGGGGGCTGAACCGCCTGCATCAGTTTGACAAGGTTGAAATAGTGCGCATTGCTCATCCCGATAATTCATATGAATCGCTCGAAGAGATGGTTAAGCATGTGGAAAGCCTTGTTTCCGGACTTGGACTGCCATACAGGATCCTGAGGCTCTGCGGGGGTGATATGTCGTTTACATCGGCCATGACATATGACTTTGAAGTCTGGTCGGCGGCTCAGAAAAGATGGCTTGAGGTGAGCTCCGTCTCAAATTTTGAATCCTTCCAGGCCAACCGCCTGAAATGCAGATTCAGGGATAAAGGAGGGAAACAGACCCGCCTTGTGCATACCCTCAACGGAAGCGCCCTTGCTCTGCCAAGAATTGTGGCAGCGATACTTGAGAATAATCAAACTGAGTCAGGCATTAATATACCTGAAGTCCTGGTTCCATATACCGGATTTGATAAGATCAGCTGATATCGTCTTATGGATAAAACCAGACGATCATACACCTATGCCCTGCTGGCAATATTATTCTGGTCAACAGTCCCGACTGCATTTAAATTAAGTCTTGCAGAGCTACCGATCCTGCACATGCTTACTATTGCCTCACTGACCTCCACTCTGGTACTCTTTTTAATATTACTGAAGGAAAGGAAAGTATCGCTTTTAAAAACATCGACTCCCGGGGATATTTTTAACTCAGCACTTCTGGGATTAATAAATCCGTTCCTTTATTACCTGATCCTTCTTAGGGCTTACCAGCTTCTTCCGGCCCAGGTCGCCCAGCCACTCAACATGATATGGCCCATAATACTCGTTTTTCTGTCGGTGCCGATACTCAAACAAAAAATTGCGGCCAAAAGTTTTCTTGCGCTTTTCATCAGTTTTGCCGGAGTTTACATAATCTCATCGCAGGGAAAGCCTTTCAGCCCGGGAACCGCCGATCTCAGGGGCGTTCTTCTGGCAACGGGGAGCTCTGTTTTCTGGGCTTTCTATTTCATCCTGAATGTAAGGGATAAACGGGATGAGGCCGTTAAGCTGTTCCTAAACTTTCTCTTCGGATCGATCTGCCTTACTATCGTTATTGCCATTAAAGGTGAATGGCCTGACAATGTTTCATTAAAGGGGATTGCCTCTTCAGTTTATGTCGGTATTTTTGAAATGGGAATAACTTTTTATTTCTGGCTTAAGGCCCTTCAGCTGGCTGAGACAACCGACAGGGTTAGCAATCTGGTATATCTTGCCCCCTTTCTTTCGCTGATCTTCGTCCATTTTATTTTACATGAACCTGTCTATTTTACAACTCCGGCAGGATTATTGCTGATAATTTCAGGAATTTTGATACAAAACAGGAAGCTAAAAAAACTATAATCAGCTATCTTTGTTGATTACAGGAAGCTGTTAAAATCTTAAAAATGAAAAAGCTAATTCTTTTCACAACTGTAATAATTGCTCTGGTTTCATCGTGTAAAAAAGAGGATCCGCCGCCGGTGGATGAAAATCCGGTACTTACCGATGCCATGGCAAGGGACAGTCTGTATTATCTTATGAAACAATGGTATTACTGGGTTGATTCTATGCCGGCAGTTACAAAAGAAAATTACAGTGATCCGTATAAATTAATGGATGCAATGAGGTTCCAGCCCCGCGACCGATGGAGCTTTGTTGCCGATTATAATGAATTCGTTGCGGAGATGCAGGGAACATTTGTAGGTCATGGATTCAGGATCGGACTTGATAACGCCGACGTGGCAAGGATTGCACTGATCTATTCAAAATCACCACTCTATGCACAGGGCGTACGCCGCGGCTGGATTGTGGAGAAGATAAATGATGTTGAAATCGCCCCTCTCCTGAAATCAGGTGACGGAACGGCATACAGCAATTTAATTGGTCCCGGAACAGCCGGTATCAGCAATAAATTCCTATTCAAAAAGCCGGACAATACGGAAGTGACCATAACCTCCGCAAAAAGCTCCTTTACTTTGAATTCGGTCATCTTGTACGATACCCTTCACCTTACCGCAGGAAAAATAGCAGGTCATATTGTCTTTGAATCCTTCATCGAGCCCTCGGAAGCAGAGCTGACAACTGCGTTTGCGTATTTTAAAGCCAATGGTGTAACAGATCTTATCCTGGACCTGAGATATAATTCCGGCGGATATCTGTACATAGCTCAGCAGCTGGCCAGTTACATTGCTGGAAACACGCCTGCAAATTCAGTGAATTTTGCTTCCCTCACTTACAACAGGATGAGGACATCCGAAAACACTACATTCAAGTTTATTTCCACACCATCCCCTCTTTCTCTCACAAGGCTGGCTGTTATCTCCACCAGGCTTACAGCCTCTGCGAGCGAAGCGGTAATGAACGGTCTCGATCCCCTGATGGATGTTGTCAGCATTGGCGATACTACAAACGGTAAGCCCACGGGCATGAACGGATGGGAAGTAGGTAAAAAATATTTCTTCTGGCCCGTTACTTTCAAAATTGTTAACAGGGACGGCAAGGGTGATTATTTTGGCGGAATTGCTCCAGCCAGGATTGTTTCAGATGACATCACCCATGATTTCGATGACAGGAATGAGCTTTGCCTTAAAGAGGCGATCCACTATCTCGAGACCGGGTCAGTTACTTCCAAATCAATACGAGGGATCTCTCCATTTTATCGTCATGCCAGGTTTTCTGAAAAACCGTCATGGATGGACAATGGATTTTCGATAGTCAGGTAGGATATTTGGAGCCGTTAATACAGGAACTTGAAAAAAAAACAAGGTGAGAGAATAATACTTGGTATCGACCCTGGTACCAGTATTACTGGTTACGGCGTTATCAAAACCACCGGATCAACTCCCGAGCTTGTTACTATCGGCTCCATTGACTTGTCGAAGTATGATGATCATTATCTCAGGATCAAGCATATTTTTGATAGCACAATCGGTATAATTGAGGAATACCATCCTGATGAGCTTGCTATTGAGGCTCCCTTTTACGGGAAAAATGTTCAGTCGATGCTCAAGCTTGGAAGGGCACAGGGGCAGCCATAGCTGCAGCTCTCAGCCGTTCCCTTCCCATTTTCGAATATGCCCCGAGAAAGATAAAAATGTCAATTACGGGTCGGGGAGCCGCTTCTAAAGAACAGGTAGCCGCCATGCTTATGCGTATCCTCAATTTCAGCAGGATCGAAGTGAAGCTTGATGCCACCGACGGTCTGGCTGCTGCATTATGCCACTTCTACCAGACCAATAATCCCCGGAGTGAAAAAAGCTTTACAGGCTGGAAGGATTTTATGAAGAAGAATCCCGGGCGCGTGAAAGAGCAATAGCCTCTTATTGAACTGAAAATGCAAGGGCTGCAACACTGACCCTGGTATCCTCAATTTTTAATATTTCATTGACACATGCCTCTATTGTCGATCCTGTTGTTATTACATCATCTACTATCAGGATATGCTTGTTTTTCAGCCTCAGTTCATCAGTAACCCGAAATATCCCTTCAACATTGGTCCAGCGGTCGTATCGCGATTTTTTTGTCTGGGTTTTAGATACATTCATTCTTACAAGCGACAAAATATCCGTTGGCAATCCTGTAACATCCGATATCCCGGTACAGATCAATTCGCTCTGGTTGAATCCCCGTTTTCGCTTTTTTGATTTATGCAACGGTACGGGTATCAAAAGGTCGATCCCATCCAGAAACCCAGATGATTTCAGTGATAAGGCATATATCCTGCCGAGTTCAATGCCAATCTCTTTTACTCCTTTGTACTTCAGCTGGTGAATAAGTTTCCGGATCCGGCTGTCCCTGGTATAGAAAGAGAACGCAGCAGCCCTTTCAATCATGCATCGGCCCCAGAATAGCTGCGCTACAGTATTGTCGGCTTTCAGGTGATAATTGGTCCTGGGGATTACAACGAAGCATTCGGTACAGATAAGTTTTTCATTCCTGAGTAAATGATTACCACATCCGTAGCAAAGGCGTGGAAAGAGAAGACTGATAAAGTCGTCCCACAGATCATAAAAGTAACCCATGCAGCGAGCACATTTAAGTACCCCAAAGATACTAAAGAATTACCTTTTCGCTTATTTTTTTTGCTGTCTCCCTGAATTCTTCAGTAGTGAATTTTAGCTTGGGATTCCTGAAATTGACGTCCTCCATTGAGTCCATCGGTACAAGATGAATATGTGCATGAGGGACCTCAAGTCCGAGGATGGCAACACCTATACGGGTGCAGGGGATAGCCTCTTTGATCGCAACAGCAATCTTTTTGGAGAAAACGATAAGGCCGGAAATCTGATCATCGTCAAGATCAAAAATATAGTCCGTCTCCTGTTTAGGTACTACCAGTGTATGCCCGGATCTGAGCGGATTAATGTCGAGAAAGGCGTAGAACCTTTCATCTTCCGCGATCTTATAGGAAGGGATCTCCCCTTTTATGATCCGTGTAAATATTGTTGCCATTTGTTAAGTTTATTGCCGATTGCGGATTAAGTCCTAAATCTTTTATCCAGGTATCCGGAACGGAGTCAAATACCTCTATGCAAACGAGGGTTCATTACATTGAGATAGCAATAATCTCAAAGGGAATTACTCCTGACGGAACTTTAATATTGACGGTTTCCCCTACCTTTCTTCCGATGAGTCCCTTAGCAATTGGGGAGTTGACAGCTATTTTCCCAATTTTAAAATTAGCTTCGCTCTCAGGTACAATCTGATATTCCATTACGAAGTTATTTGTCTTATTCTTGATCGTAACCTTGTTCAGCAACCGGACAGTTGACGTGTCAATTTTTGTTTCATCAATAAGCCTTGACCGTGCCACAATATCCTCCAGCCTTGAGATTTTCATCTCAAGCATCCCCTGGGCTTCCTTGGCAGCGGCATATTCTGCATTCTCAGAAAGATCGCCCTTATCCCTTGCCTCAGCGATCTGCCTCGACAATGAAGGCCTTTCGACCAACCTCAGGTGATCAAGTTCTTCTTTCAGCTTCTGAAGACCCTCTTCCGTTATGTAGATAACATCTGACATGTTTTCTGCTAGAGTAAAAAAAATAGAAGAATCCCGGGTATCCCGGAACTCTTCATTAGCAAATATAAATAAACTTTATATAATTACCAAACAATAGGAAATCAGGAAAATTATAACTTTTTATCTCTTTTTTCTGTTTTATCAGTATATCGCGCCGGCTTTCTGAATTTTTCTTCCCTTTTTTTCTTTTTTATTTTGTACCGATTCTCCGAATCTTTACGGTTTTGGATCATACGATCCTGTACTTCAGGCGACTGAATCTTGATAGCATGTTTTCTTGATTCTTTTACAAACTGAGCGTACTCTTTTTTCAATTTCTTTTCATTTGCCTCCTGCTTTTTTTTAGCCTTTTCGATACTGCGGGGCTCCCTCACCTTTGTCTGTTTGGTCCTGAGCGACTTCCCGAAAATTGCTTTATCGGGCTTTCCTGCCGACCTCTGAGCTTCGCAGACAGCAACACCAAGTGAAAAAAGAAGGAAAAGAAGAAATGTCTTTTTTATTTTGAGATTATCCATATTCCATTTATTACTTTAATTCCAACTGTTATAACGAAATTTGAACGTTAATATTAATTTTGACCTGAAATAAAAATCCAATGGCTTCCTTTTCAAAAACAGTTTATTTATTTGTAGCCACATTTGCGCTCCTGTTGTATTCATGCAATAAAAGCGAAAATGATGTCATTCCCGATGTATATGTTGATTTTAAGATTGACCTGCTCGACCCCGAATTTGTCGGTCTTTCAGTAATCGATGCCAGCGATACCATTGATTCACAGACCAATAACTGGGGTTACAAATCGGCAGGGTACGACAATAACGGGATCATCATTTACAGGGGGCCAGAGGAATATTTTGCATATGACAGGACGTGTCCCCACGATTATGCTGTCAACGGACTGAGCATCAAAATAAAAATCAATTCCGGAATTGCTGTCTGTCCGGAATGCGGTACAGCTTACTCTCTTTCTACCTATGGAGTACCTGCATCGGGCATTGGGAAATACTCGCTCAAGAATTACAAAACCAGCTTTGATGGTATCAGGTATATAACTGTCTGGAATCAGTAAAGAAGCACGTTTAATCGGCAGAAATACAATTAAAAAAGTTTAAGGCTGTTTGAAAAGTCTAAATCCATTAACCGCAAAGGGCGCAAAGGAAAGTCGCAAAGTTCGCAAAGAGCTGAATTAATGGGTTTTAGCTTTGCGTTCTTTGCGACATCTTAGCGTTCTTTGCGGTTAAAAAGGGCTCCAGGCCAAACGGTAAGTCATCTTACTTGCAGAAACTAAATTATAGTCTATACCCCACCTTTTCCCAGGGAAGCGGTGTGGAGCCTTATCAATACCTGTAATGTTCCGGTTTATACGGACCATTTTGCTGAACTCCTATATATTCTGATTGTTCACCCGTAAGTTTTGTAAGCTTTGCCCCGAGATGCTCAAGGTGCAACCTTGCAACCTCCTCGTCAAGATGTTTCGGAAGCCTGTAGACTCCGATTTCATATTTATTTTTCCAGAGATCGATCTGGGCCAGCGTCTGGTTACTGAATGAAGTGCTCATAACGAAAGAGGGATGTCCGGTGGCACAACCGAGGTTTACAAGCCTTCCTTCAGCAAGGATAAAAATTGCATGCCCGTCGGGAAAAACATATTTGTCGACCTGTGGCTTTATATTTATTCTTTCAACACCATTGGTTTTGCTCAGTTTGACGACCTGGATCTCATTGTCGAAATGTCCAATGTTGCATACTATTGCCTGATCCTTCATCTTCGCCATATGGTCAAAGCGTATTATATCCCTGTTTCCGGTTGCGGTAACATAAATATTTCCCTCATCGAGAGCGTCCTCCACAGTTTTGACTTCAAATCCTTCCATCAATGCCTGCAGGGCACAGATAGGGTCAATTTCCGTGACAATCACTCTCGCGCCATAGGCCCGCATTGATTTTGCGCATCCTTTTCCCACGTCGCCATAACCGCAGATCACAACCACTTTTCCGGCCAACATCACGTCGGTGGCCCTTTTGATCCCGTCAGCAAGCGACTCACGGCATCCGTAGAGGTTATCGAATTTGGACTTAGTCACTGAATCATTGACATTTATAGCAGGCACCAGCAATTCTTTATTTTCCATCATCTGATAAAGCCTGTGTACGCCTGTTGTAGTCTCTTCGGAGATCCCCTTCAGATCACTCACAGCCCTGTGCCACTTCCCGGGTTCCCCGACAAGCAATTCCTTTAAAGTATTGAGGATAATACCTTCCTCCCTGCTTTCGGGAACTTTATCAAGAGTTTTTGGGTCATTTTCTGCTTTAAAACCAATATGAACAAGCAGGGAAGCATCTCCGCCGTCATCTACAATCAGGTTGGGGCCTCTTCCGCCGGGAAATGTTAGCGCCTGAGCCGTGCACCACCAGTACTCTTCAAGCGACTCTCCCTTCCATGCAAAGACAGGTATACCGGTAGCGGCAATAGCAGCAGCAGCATGATCCTGTGTTGAGAATATATTGCAACTTGCCCATCTGACATCAGCGCCAAGCTCAGTAAGTGTTTCAATCAGGACAGCTGTCTGGATGGTCATATGGAGCGAGCCGGTTATCCTTGCTCCTTTAAGTGGCTTTTCGGTTGAAAATTTCTTACGGATTGCCAGTAATCCCGGCATTTCTTTTTCTGCAATTTCAATTTCTTTCCTGCCAAATTCTGCCAGGGAAATATCCTTTACGGCATATTGCTTAGTCTCTACCATCAGGTTCATCAGTTATTTATTAGATTTATTTAACGAAGCAAAGTTAAGAAAAATTTTAATGCCGCTATTCAGTCAGAAGCTTCAGCGCCTGTTCCCTGTCAAGCTCCATCTGTCTTGCCAGACTGCTGAGAGTTTTAAACCGGATCTCATCCCTGAGCCGGAATCTGAAAACGACTGTAATAACCCTGCCATACAGGTCGCCGTCAAATCCAAAAATATTAACTTCAACTGACCTGATGCGAGGATCGGGATTAATCGTTGGATTTGACCCTATACTAAGCATACCTTTCAGCATATTACCGTCAAGATCAACCTCCACGGCATATACGCCGTTGCCAGGCAGAAGTTTGTATCTATCTGAAGGCATGATATTTGCAGTTGGAAATCCAATTACCCTGCCAATCCTGCGCCCCTGAATAACAGTGCCTGTAAGTGAATAGCTGTATCCCAGGTACCTGTTTGCCTCATCAAGTCTCCCATTCAGAAGTGCCACACGGATTGAGGTTGAGCTTATCGTACCCTGATTTGCAGAAACCTCCTTGACCTGTTCTACCGTAAAACCATATTTCAGTGCGCATCTGCTTATAGTATTGAAGTCGCCTGCCCTCCCTCTGCCGAAATGATGGTCGTATCCCACTATCAGGTGCTTTATGGCTATCTTGTCAACAAGCACTTTCTTTATAAATTCACAGGCGCCCATATTAACTATATGCTCATTGAACTTAACAATTATGAGATGATCTATCCCGGTTTCTTTAAGAAGCCTCTCTCTTTCTTCTATTGTTGTTAGAAATGAGAGCTCTTCAGGATTTTCAGAGAGGACAAGTCTCGGATGGGGGCTAAAGGTCACAACCACAGATTCGCCGCCGGAACGATTTGCAGCCGACACCAGCGCCTGAAGAAGTTCCCTGTGCCCCCGGTGAACACCGTCAAAAGTCCCCAGGGTGACAACAGGATTGTTAAAATTCAGACCTTCATATCCTTGATGAACTGTCATATATTCTGTTTGAATTTGTAAAATTAATAAAGAGAGGGCTATCCGAAGCAAAATTATGATATAGTTTATGTACATTTATGGTAAGATTCCAATTTTACTAATTGATATGGATCCATCCGAATTTTATAAGTCTGATCCATGGCTTGAGCCGTTTAAATGCACTATTGACAGGCGGATCAGCAAATGTGAAGCCAAAGAAAGGCATCTTACAGGCTCAGGTACACTCGCCGGTTTTGCCATGGGACACTTTTATTACGGCCTCCACCGTGACAGGGATGAGTGGATATTCAGGGAATGGGCTCCGAATGCGATGAGTATTTTTCTGATCGGGACATTCAACGAGTGGAAAGAAAAACAGGAATACAGACTGCAAAGGATAAACAGTTATGGCGACTGGGAAATAAGGCTTCCTGCCGGATTAATGAATCAGGGAGATCTTTATAAGCTATCGCTTCATTGGCAGGGTGGAAAAGGTGAGCGCATCCCCTCATATGCAACCCGCGTTGTTCAGGATGAAAAAACAAAGATTTTCAGTTCGCAGGTCTGGTCACCTGAAGAACCTTATAAATGGCAGACAACGGATTTCAGGGCTCCGGACACGGCTGCTGTAATTTACGAGGCCCATGTGGGAATGGCAAGTGCTGAGGAAAAGCTTGGTACTTACACCGAATTTGCTGAAAATGTCCTGCCTGCTATTATAAAATCCGGATATAACACGATCCAGCTGATGGCGATCCAGGAGCATCCCTTCTACGGCTCCTTTGGGTATCATGTTGCAAATTTCTTTGCTGCCTCTTCAAGATTTGGAACTCCTGAAGAGCTTAAAGCGCTGATAGATAAGGCGCACGCCTCCGGAATAAGGGTAATAATGGACCTTGTTCATTCTCATTCTGTCAAGAATGTAAATGAAGGTCTGGGTATGTTTGACGGCACACCAGGTCAGTATTTTCATACCGGCAACAGGAGGAACCATATCGCGTGGGATTCATTGTGCTTCGACTATGGAAAGGACAATGTGCTCCATTTTCTTTTGTCGAATTGCAGGTACTGGCTTGAAGAGTACAGGTTTGACGGTTTCAGGTTTGACGGCGTTACAAGCATGATCTACTACGATCATGGACTTGCAAAGAATTTTACTTCATATGATGATTATTTCGATGGCGGGCAGGATGAAGATGCACTTATCTATCTCTATCTGGCCAATAAGTTGATACACAGTTATAAACCCGGAGCATTGTCAGTTGCGGAGGAGATGAGCGGTATGCCTGGCCTTGCTGCAGACAATTCATCGAAAGGTTATGGCTTTGATTACAGGCTTTCGATGGGAGTGCCTGATATATGGATAAAGCTTGTTAAGGAGACTCCCGATGAGAACTGGGATATGGGGCATCTGATCCACGAGCTGACACAGCACAGGCCTGAAGAGAAGATCATATCATACTGTGAATCGCACGACCAGGCTCTTGTTGGTGATAAGACACTTATATTCAGAATGCTGGATGCTGAAATGTACTATGGTATGACAAAATCCTACCACAGTATTCCGCTTGACAGGGGAATAGCCCTTCACAAAATGATCAGACTGATAACCTTCGGGGCATCCGGGGGCGGATACCTCAATTTTATGGGTAATGAATTTGGCCATCCCGAATGGATCGACTTTCCGCGGGAGGGCAACAACTGGAGTTATAAGTATGCCCGCCGCCAGTGGCATCTTGCCGCTAACGACGACCTTAAATACACTTACCTTTTAAAATTCGACAACAGCATGATCAGGCTCCACAAAGATTTCCGGGTGCTTGACGATCGCTATGTAAGCCGTGTCTATGAGAATAATTATGACAAGGTGTTAGCCTTCTCACGGGGTGATTTTCTGTTTGTATTTAATTTCCATACAACCAATTCTTTCACTGACTACGGCATTCCGCCGAAGGGTAAATTCAGGATTGTCCTTGATACCGATGACCCCGAATTCGGAGGTTTTAACAGGGTTGACAGGTCACGGAATTATATGTCGGCTAAAAAAGCAGAAAGGAACATCCTTGATGTTCCTTTCTATCTCTATCTCTATCTGCCCTCCAGGACAGGTCTGGTGTTGAAAAGGGAGCAGATAATGAAAGCAACTGATATTTAATCGATCCACCTTAACAGGTAAAAATCCTGTTTGTGCGGCAGATCCTTATGTTTTGGATAGATCCGCACTCCATAAAAGAATGTGCCTGCTTTTTCAGGGACCATATTGGCACGGTAGAGACATTTACCGTTCTTGTAACTTACAAGCTTGAATTCCTGGCTTGTAACAAACTCATATTCTCCGTATTTGTTCTGGTGGGTAAAGATAAACTCAACCCCGACATTTTCTTTGGGTACCATTTTGATATCCAGCGCTATTTCAGAATGATAGTCATGCCCGGAATGATAAACATTTTCTTCGGGACGTTCAAAAGTAAAATTCAGGACTTCAATATTATCCCATTGGTCCTTCATTGTTTTTTTCCATTCAGCCAGATCTTTGGCTTTCTGAAAATCGTTGGCAGTCAGATATTGATTCCTGGTCCATAATTTTGCATAATACTTACCGCAATAATCGTCAAGCATTCTTTTCATTGTGAACTCAGGTGCAATCTTCACCATTGTATTCTTGATATGGCTGATCCATTCCGCGGGGATGCCCAGCTGATTGAATGAGTAATATGCCGGTACTATCTCATACTCAAGCATATTGTAAATTGTTTCCGCATCAACGTCATCCTGAAGGTCCTGGTGCTCGAACGTCCTCTTTTTTGGCAAAGCCCAGCCGGCATAAGCATGATAGCCTTCAACCCACCATCCGTCAAGGACGCTGAAGTGGAGGGTACCGTTCATAACTGCTTTTTCGCCGCTTGTCCCTGAAGCCTCAAGAGGTCGTGTTGGTGTATTAAGCCAGATATCAACTCCTCTTACCAGGCTCTTTGCGAGTTCGATATCATAATTCTCAAGGAAGATTACCTTGCCTGCAAACTGGGGCATCTGCGATACTTCAAAAACGCGCTTTATAAGGTCCTGGCCACCGCCATCGTGAGGATGTGCTTTTCCTGCATATATGAACTGCACCGGCTTGACCGGGTCGTTAACGATTTTTGCCAGCCGGTCAAGGTCCCTGAATAAGAGCGATGCCCGCTTATAAGTTGCAAACCTCCTTGCGAAACCAATTGTCAGAGCCTTCTCATTCAGATGGCTGCTGATGTTGAGCAGTGTGCGGGGACTGACATGTTTTTCGTACATTTCTGTTTGAAGCCTTTGTCTGATATTTGCAAAAAGGCTTTTTTTAAGGCCGGTTTTGACCTCATATACTTTTTTATCGTCGAGGTTATATAACTTCTCCCACTGGCTTCTGTCGGCCTGGTTGAAATTCCTGCTTCCCGTTATTTCCCTGTAGATTTCTCTCCATTCCGGGGCGGTCCATGTGGGATGGTGAACGCCATTTGTCACATAACCGATATAAAGTTCTTCTTTCAGGTAACCCGGCCATAACTTATTGAACAAGCCCTGTGTGACCCTGCCATGAAGTTTGCTGACGGCATTGAGCTCCTGCGACATATGGGCAGCCAGGAAGCTCATGTTGAATTTCCTGTCGGCATCGCCTTCGCAGCGGCCCAGCGCCATCAGGTCATCCCAGGATATCGAGAAGCGTGCATGGTAATGGGAAATATATTTCCTTAACAGATCCTCCTCAAAGGCATCATGCCCTGCAGGCACCGGCGTATGGGTCGTAAACAGAGTTGATGATCTTATAGCTTCAACTGCCTGTTCAAATGTAAGATGATGGTCAGCGATCATCGTTCTGAGGCGTTCAAGGGAAATGAATGCTGAGTGCCCCTCATTGCTGTGGTAAAGGTCGGGTTTCAGACCCATCTCGGTCAGGGCTCTTATCCCTCCAATGCCAAGAAGCAGCTCCTGCTTCAACCGGTTTTCATGATCGCCGCCGTAAAGGTAGTGGGTTGTAGAACGGTCTTCAGGCGAATTTTCATCGAGATCAGTGTCAAGTAAAAACAGGGAGACTTTGCCTACTTTTGCTTCCCATACGCGGATTTTGACAGTTCTGCCGGGCCAGACAATGCTGACAGTAAGGTGCTTTCCTTCAGCATCCTTAACCGGATTTATCGGAAGGCGTGAGAAATCTTCAGCTTCATAAACAGGAAGCTGCTCCCCTTTAGGACCGATTTTCTGTTTAAAATAACCGTATCTGTAAAGAAGCCCTACTCCGATTATTTTAATGTTTGAATCACTGGCTTCCTTAAGATAATCGCCTGCCAGAATTCCCAGACCACCTGAATAAATCTTAAGACACTGATGAATTCCAAACTCCATGCTGAAATAGGCAACTGATGGTTTTGAGTTATCATCGGGTCTGTTTAAGTATTCGCGGAATCTGCTCAGAACATTTTCAATGTCAGTAACAAATTCATCATCATCTTCAAGGACCAGAAGCCGCTTATAATCAATCTTTTCAAGCAGCATCTTCGGATTATGAAACACATCCTCCCATAACGAGGGGTCCATTCTCCTGAACAGTGACTCAGCTTCCGAATTCCAGGACCACCAGAGGTTATTTGCCAGTTCTTTAAGCGAAGCCAGTTTGTCAGGGACATCGCTTTGTACATAAATGTCCTTCCAGACGGGTATCTGATGCGGTTTGCGTACCTGAAGGAACTGTGTTTCAGGGAACGGAGCAAATTCCCTGGGTTCTTCCCTTCTTTGACTTGAGTGCGTCAGGGCAATTTCATATGCTGTCAGATAGTGTTTTACCAGATTGTCCCACATGGCAATCCTTGAAATCTCATGAGCTTTCTCCCTTGCCTTTTTAACCTCCTCCGGTGAAAGCCCCATAAATTTTTTAATAAAATCTCTGATAGCTGCAACAACGCTGGCCTCATTGTCGTCGGTCCTTTCAACAACTACCATCCCGTTGCCGGGCTCCTTAAAATACTTTTGCACCCAGAGGCCAAATCCGGAAAGAGAGGTTGTTACCGATGGAATTGAAAACATAAGGCTCTCGAGCGGAGTATAGCCCCATGGTTCATAATAGGAAGGGAATATTGTAAGGTCAAAACCAATAAGGAGGTCATAATACGACATATTGAAAATACCGTCATTACCGTTCAGGTAAGAAGGCACAAATATGATCTTGACCCTTGAATCCCTGTCATTTGTAAGTCCATTCGTACTGATGCTCTGAAGGACAGGATCAGTGCCCGGGTAGTGCAAACAATGGGTGAGGTATTTTTCACATGCATCCAAAGTCCCTTTACTATTCAGATAATCAATCAGGTCCTGTCTTGGACCCTTATGGTATGCCGGTATAAGGATAAAAGCAACGCACTCTTTGGAAAGCTTATCTTTTTTGTTTAATTCACCCAGAGAATCGATGAAAATATCGACTCCCTTATTTCTGAACTCATATCTTCCGCTGATTGCCACGAATACTGAATCATCGTCCAGTGTATAGCCAAGGACAGCTTCGGCGACACTTTTAAGCTTTGCCCTGGCTGTTGCTCTCCTCTCCTCAAAAACATCCCTGGCCGGGACAAATGTATCCTCAAAACCGTTGGGAGTTACAATATCAACATCTTTACCAAGAAAGTAGGCACATTCGCGCGAAGTTATCTCACTTACAGTTGTAAAGGCATCCGTTACAGCCGCGGAGATCCTTTCGAGCGACTGTTTGGCAACGACATTGAATTCGCGGGAGATCTGCACGGGATTAAACTCTTTCATTTTCCCGTACAGAGGCCTGTTATTACCGGCCAGAGAACGTCCCAGCACAGTTGCATGAGTTGTGAATACTGTTGCGATCCAGGGAGCATTCTTTTCAAGATACAGAATCCCGGTCCCTGTCATCCATTCATGGAACTGGGCGATGATATCGTGGCGTTCGCGATAAAACGATGTGAAGCTTTCAATTACTTTTCCGGCTGCATATCCAAATAGGGCAGGCTCTACATAGTCCCACTGCCCTGAAATACTGTCCAGTTTGTATGTCTCCCAGAAGTCTGCAAATATTTCATTCTGCTGGCCAAAATAGGGAGTGAAATCTATAAGAAAGACTATTGGTTTTCCCGCAATGTTCCATCTCCCTGTTTTCACCCTTAGTCCTTCATTACCTGCGATTACCCTCCATTCAACATATAGTGTTTCGTCAGGGATGAATTCAGGGTTGGTAACATCTTCCCTCCACACATCCGGTCCGATAAGTATATAATTATCTCCAAGTTCATTTATAATATTCAGAGCTTTAGTAGAGATTACAGTATGAATTCCTCCAACTTTGTTACAAACCTCCCAACTGGTCTCAAAAACTAGTTCAACATTCATTGTTTAATTTATTGGTTCAGATTACTATTCAGATCTTTATAACTTCAGATCCCTGATACATCTCCTGCAGCCGTAAAAAAGCAGATTAAAAACGGATGCTGTCTTATGTTTATTTTGATGTCTTTGTCGATTTTCTTTTTACCTGTGTTTTCCCGCGGGTCAGGCTTGTTTTTTTCCCATCATTTCCTCGCTCTGTCTTTTTTTTGCCCGGTTTGAACTTAAGCTGACTAAGTTCAGCTGACTGCTGGTCGATAATAAGTTCTTTTTCGCGGATCAGCGAATTCAGTTTTGAAATTTCAGTTTGTTCCTGAATGTCGGGAATAAACCTGTTGACCCTTATCTCAAAATCGCTCAGCACGTTCATATAATTCATGAAAGCATCGTATGGGGTTTCATAAGGGTTGAAATAGGCATGGACAGCCCCATCAGAAAAGAATTTGGTTGCCATATAGTAGAAATGATCGCTTGCCTGGAGATATTCCCAGTCGTTTCGTATCTGTTTATCTTCGCATCTGCGAACCTTATCGGTAAGATCATAAAGTTTATCAAGAGCTGCCACCTGCAGTTCGTTACCATGCCAGGCTGTTATATCACGTTCCTCATCAGCCCATGAAATCGGTGAAGGAACGCTGATTGCTGAAACAGGCTGCAGATTATCAGCTACCTCGGTAGGGGTCATAAATTTATAGGGAGTCTTTTTAAGGATTGTTCCGGGCAGATGTGCCAGGAAATCGAATATCCCGGTATCCCTGTTGTTATGTTCCCCGAAAGTTTCGTAATCGAGAAAGATATTTATGAGTTCGCTTTTGGGAGCAAGCTTATTAAGCCATCCGGCGTATTTATCTGTTGTCAGCGGCCACTCGCTCCAGTTCCGGTTTGAAAACCGGAAGGCTATATCGTCGCTCAAAACAAAATTCCTCAGAAGTACCTTGAGCCTTGGGTTAATGGCATTGCAATACACGAAGTTAGGGCTCTTCCATCCCAGTACATGCTTGGCCCCTTCAGTGAGCATTGATTTAAACCCCATATCAGCCACCCATGAACCGATCTCATCAGAATAGATCAGCTCAGTATTCCTGAATGAAGTGGTATCAACGCCTATAAACTCTTTAACCATTTCCCTGTGGGCATTTACCTGTTGTTCGAATTCGCTCCTGCTCTTGATCGAAACAAGTGAATGCGACTCTGTCTCTGCCAGAAATTCTACCATTCCGGTTTGGGCCAGCTGCCGGAATGATTCCAGCACCTCCGGGGCATAAAGCCGGAACTGATTTATTACCAATCCGGTAAGGGAAAAGGTAATTTTAAACTTCCCTTTATTTTTAAGGATCAGGTCAAGAATTAAATTATTAGCAGGAATATAGCATTTCTCTGCTACTTTTCTCATGATTGACTCATTTGAGAAATCATCATAGTAGTAATGATCATGCCCCAGGTCAAAGAATCTGTATCGTTTCAGACGGAAGGGCTGATGGACCTGAAAGTAAAAGCAAATTGCCTTTTTATTGTTTACGCTCATATCTAATTCTTATTTTGCCATATTACTCTGTAATAAATATCCCTTACATGCCGGGCTGAGTTATCCCATTTCAACCTGACAACTTCTTCTTTACCGTTCTTGATGAACATCTTGGCCAGTGCAGGATAGTTCAGAATTCCATAAATTGCATCTGCCATGGCGTCGATATCCCAAAAGTCGGTTTTTACGGCATGGGTTAATATTTCTGAAACTCCTGATTGCTTGCTGATTATAACCGGAACGTTCGACTGCATCGCCTCTAGCGGGGAGATCCCGAACGGCTCGGAAACCGATGGCATTATATAGACATCACTCAGGCTCAGCATGGTGAAAACGTCCCTTCCTTTTAAAAAGCCGGTAAAATGAAACCTGTCGGTTATCCTCAGTGCGGCAGCCCTCCTCATCATCCTCTCCATCATATCACCCGAACCTGCCATCACGAACCTTACATTAGGCATTACTTTCAGTACTTTATTTGCGGCCTCTATAAAATATTCGGGCCCCTTCTGCAATGTTATCCTTCCCAGAAATGTAACCACTTTTTCATCAAATCCTTTTTCGGTGATGGCATCTTCAGTGATTTTTACCGGTTCCACCGCATTGTAAACTGTTTCTACCTTATCGGGATTGATCTGGTATTTATGTATAACAATATCCCTTGTAAGGTTACTGACAGTAATAATTTTCGAAGCTGCATCCATTCCCAGCTTTTCAATACGGTAAACATCGGGATTTACATTTCCACCACTACGGTCGAAATCCGTTGCATGCACATGTATCACAAGCGGTTTCCCTGAAACTTCCATTGCGGCGATACCGGCAGGATATGCAAGCCAGTCGTGCGCATGAATTATATCAAATTCATTTTCTTCGGCAATCACCGATGCAACTACAGAATATTTATATATCTCATCCATCAGCGATGAATCATACTTTCCGGAAAAATCGACTGTTCCGCTGTTGGTTGTCTGAACTATCAGGTTATAGCCGCTGATTTCTGAATTGATCCTGTCCCAGAACTCTTCAGGCTCCGTATAAGGAACTATCTTTGAAGAAATTTCAATCTTTTCAATGGGACGGCGGAATCCTTTGTAATGGACCTGCTTAAAGGCGACCGGGACCTTGTTTGCACCAATAAGCCTTACTTTAGTCTGTTCTTCATCACCCCAGGCTTTTGGAACTACAAAAATAACTTCCAGGTCGTCAAGAGTCGACATCCCTTTTGTCAGGCCGTAACTGGCAGTACCCAGCCCGCCTGAGATATGTGGCGGAAACTCCCATCCAAACATTAGTACACGCATATCACACCTGAATTAAAGATTAGAATACTTACTTTCAAGGAGATCTATTATCCTGAGCACTTCACCAACACTCCAGGCCTGGGATATTGCACCATTAGGTGCATGGGGAGGATCTCCGTCATAAATCTCTGAAATTGTGCTTACCCCATGTTCGCTCATAACTTCTTCAAGGCCGAATATCAGTTTCTTTACCTTCTGAACGCCCTGTTTTCCGTATACCTTCAGCCAGCCTTCGCAGAAAGGTCCGTACAGCCATGGCCATACAGTTCCGTTATGGTAAGCCATGTCCCGCTCCTCCTGATTTCCCCTGTATGTTCCCTTATAAAGAGGATTTCCCGGCGAAAGTGTCCTTAATCCTCTCGGGGTAACCAGTTCCTTGTCGGCAGTGTCGAGTATTCTTTTCATCTCATCCTTGTCGAGCATTGAGAAAGGAAGCGATACTGCAATAAGCATATTTGGCCTGACGAAGTAATTCTTACCTTCCTCATCATTTACATAATCAGCAGTCAGGCCACGCTGTTGATTACAGAAAATTTCATGAAAGGAGATGTTTATCAATTCAGGCAGGAATTCATATTCTTTGATGAACTTCCTGTCCTTTTCCTGCCTGGCCATTTCCAGAATAAAACAGACAGCGTTATACCAGAGGGCATTAATCTCCACAGCATAGCCCCTTCTCTGGGTAACAGGATGACCGTTAATCACCGCATCCATCCATGTAAGCGATTTCCCGGGAGCATCTGCATAGATCAATCCGTTTTCCCTCATCCGGATATTATATGCGGTACCATTCTTATAGGCATCCAGCACTGATTTTAAAGCAGCTCCGTACCGTCCCCATGCATCGTTTCCTCCGTTCTCGATGTATTGCTGCACCGACCAGAAAAACCAGAGCGGGGCATCCACCGAATTAAAAGCCGGGTTGCCTATGTTTCCCATATTCGGGAACAGGCCGTCCTTCATCCTTTCAACCTGCGTATCGAGTACCTCCCTGTAAAGTTCAAGTCTTTTCTTGCGAGCCAGCGCCAGACCGGGAAGGGCAATAAAAGTGTCTCTTCCCCATGAACCAAACCAGGGATACCCTGCAATTATATAAGTCTTGCCAGAACGTTTTTCAACAAATTGCTGGGCGGCATTTCTGAGGCAGTTGAAATAGCTGTTACGGGGAACCTTCCCTACTACTGTTTTTGTAAATTTTGTTTTAAATCCTGAAGGCTTTTCTTCTTTTGTTGATGCCGAAAATACGATGACATCTCCTTCCCTGGCAGTTAATTCGAAGAAACCCGGTGTAAAAAGGTCCTCGGAATAATCATATCCGCGTTTCTGTTCCTCCGTATATTCGACGCCAAGATACCAGTCGGGTACGGGAATAAATTCAACCTTCGTTGAAAATTGCATGTTCAGTGAAGGGAAATCGTCATACATTCTCGAGCTGATCCCGTTTTCAATGAATTCCACCTTTGTATTTGCTGCAAGGTTTGAGTGAGTTAAGTCATGTATATTCCTGAATGCAAGGAACGGCCGCACCTGAAGCTTCATTGGTTCGGGGGCTTCAAGGATAGTAAATCTTGCAAGATATTGCTCTTCGTAATGAACCAGCAGCCTTTCATGCTTCAGTTTAACATTTCCAACCCTGTAAGTCCTCACGGGGATGGACTCCATTTCCAGTTCCTCGATATATTTATGCCCTTTGGGGCTGAAGTAGTCTCCTTTGAATTTTCTGATACCGGTATTGAAGCTCCTTTCCCCGTGAAGCACTGTAAGATCGAGGGAAGAAAGCAGTACATATCTTTCGCCTCCAAAACTATCGACAGGGCATATCAGCAGGCCATGATATTTCCTGGTATTACATCCCACAATTGTTGTTGAAGAGTATGATCCGGCCCTGTTAGTTCTTATAACCTCCCTTGCAAGTGAGAATTCAAGATTTACAACCTGACCCTTTTCAAACTTAATGTAACTCATAAACTTATCTATTAAATCGGATGTCAAAAAGTCATTTAAGATACTCCTTTTTATCGAACAAAACAATATAAACCCGGGCATCCATAAAAATTTCTGCTCTGAAATTTTTACAACCGGTGATGCCCTTGATACATTATATTACAAAGTGCGGGTTTTGCCAGATCAAAAAAAGAGTAACTTTGCAACTCGATAAATTGTTTTAATTTATAAATATTATTTTTAATGAGCAGAAAACTGATATTATTTTTAGCCATTGCAACTCTGTCCGCTGCATGCGGAAAAAACACCGTCGAGATATCCGGAATTCTTGAAAATTCAATTTCCGGGGAGTATATTTTTCTTGATGAACTTAAATCCAATGAGCTTCTGACTGTCGATTCCGTCATGTTAACTGTCGATGGTAGTTTTGATTTTAAGCGGAAGATAAAATCTCCGTCTTTTTATTTGCTCAAAATTAATCAAAATAACTTCCTGACAATGCTCCTTGAGCCCGGGCAGAAAATAAAAATGACTTCTGATTTCGATTCACTGAATTATCCGATAGTTGTTTCCGGTTCAAACGGTACCAGGTTAATGGCTGATTACAACAAAAAGCTGAGAAAAACCATAACCAGTCTCAGCAGCCTGAGCGATATCCATGGCAGGTATCTTGGAACCCCTGAATTACCCCGCGTTATTGATTCGCTGGATAATCTTGCCAATGGTTACCTGAATGAAATTAGCAGTTATACCAAAAAATATATAGATGATAATCTTTCGTCGCTTGTGAGCCTTGTGGCGCTGTATCAGCAGGTTGCTCCAAATGTTTATGTTCTTCATCCTGAAAAGGATCTTCCATATTTTGTAAAAGTCGACTCTTCCTTATTCAGCCAATATCCGGAATATGAACCTGTTAAATCATTACATGGACAGCTTCAGGAGTTTACCGCAAATACCGGAAGTCAGAATCAGGCCTCCGCAACGCCTGAAAATACAAATTCGGTCCCTGAAATAGCCCTTCCATCACCAAAGGGAGATACAATCAGGCTCTCATCAACAAAGGGATCTGTGGTTCTGCTCGATTTCTGGGCTTCCTGGTGCGCACCATGCAGAATTGAAAACCCCAACCTTGTTAAGGCATACGAAATGTATCACAGCCGGGGATTTCAGATTTACCAGGTTTCGCTTGACAAGACTAAAGAAGCCTGGATCAAGGGGATAGAGGATGATAATCTCAATAAATGGATCCATGTAAGCGATGTCGGTTACTGGAATTCTGTTGTAGTTCCCCTTTACAAAATAGAATCAATCCCGGCCAACTATCTTCTTGATAAGGAAGGCCGGGTTATCGCAACAAACCTGAGGGGTGAATCGCTGCAGAAAAAACTTGCCGAATTGTTTAACTAATCTGAAACTAACCACCGGTTACGGTAATCCTACAGAAGAATGAAAAGAATTCTTATACTTTTGCTTCCCATCATAATATTCAACGGGTGTCAGACCAAAAAAAGCTTTAATGTAAAGGGAGTAATTAAAGAAAAAACTGAGGATTTTATTTATTTGAACAGGGTTAATGTAAATACCCTGGTCTTTATTGACTCTGCTAAGATCAGAAAAAACGGGACGTTTGATTTCAAGGTTAAAGCAGGCGACCCTGATTTTTACCAGATAGGATATTCCGGATCTGAATTTATAACAATAATCGGCGCACCCGGAGAAAAAATAAAGCTTCAATTTAACGGGAAAAATCTTTCCCAGGATTATACGGTGAGCGGTTCAGAAGCGTCGGAGCAGGTAAGGATGCTCGATCTTCAGCTTACCGGGACAAAAAGAAAACTCGATTCCCTGAAAACGGTTTATGATGCCGCCTCAAAAGAACCCGGTTTCGCTGAAAAAGGGCCGGAGATCGAGACAGAATTCAACAACCTTCTTAAAGATATTCGTAAAAAAAATATTGAGTTCATAATTACCCATACACACTCGCTGGCTTCGTTAAAAGCCCTGTATCAACGAATTGACGAAAATACCTATGTCCTTTATGAACCACGCGATCTTCAGTATCTTAAAATAATCTCCGACACCCTCGGTCGCTACTATCCCGGCTCAAGGCATGTCCAGGCCCTGGCAGAAGACCTCAAAAAGGAAATGAACCAGCTCTACTCAAGGCAATTCGAGGATATGGCAAGCTCGATTCCTGAAATCAAACTTGATCCCGACCTGAAAGATGTCAACGGAAAACGGATTTCATTGTCTTCATTAAAGGGTAAAGTGGTTCTGCTTACTTTCTGGTCGGTACAGTCACAAGAATGCATTTCGGAAAACCTTCAACTGAAAGAAATATACAGGACCTTCAACAAAAAGGGATTTGAAATTTACCAGGTCAATCTTGATGACAATGAAGAAGCCTGGAAAAATGAAGTTAAATTCGATGAGCTTCCCTGGATAAGCACAAGGGAGGACAATCCGCTTGACCCTGTGAATGCAAGGCTGTATAATGTTAAAACACTTCCTACGAATTATCTTTACAGCAGGAAGGGTACGATTATCGGAACAAATCTCCATGGAAGGTCGCTTCTCATTAAGCTCAATCAACTGTTTAACAATTAGTTTATCGTTTTGACAAAACCGGGCTGTATATACTTTGCTTCTGATTTTCATCTTGGCCTTAAAGCAGGGTCCGATCCGCTG
>CAWKIC010000065.1:0-28167 GCA_963849615.1 uncultured Bacteroidales bacterium | reverse complement strand
AATACACTGGAACGATTTTTTTTCATGACCCGCGATGGTAAAGGGGAGCGGGTGGCACCGCATCGCCGCTCTGGCCAGCTGGCTGGCGGTATTTCTCCTGCTCAGTCTGGCTTTCTGGTTTATTTTCAGCCAGGTTAAATTTGCCTGGGGCTGGGATGCGGTCTATGTCTATCGGCAGAAATTTATCAACGGCTGGCTGATGACGGTTGCCATCTCGGCAGCGGCTTTGTTTTTAAGTCTGCTGATCGGAATTTTTATCGCTATTGCCCAGCGGTTACCTTTTCTCCCGCTTCGTTATCTGGCAAGGGTCTATATGGAAATTATCAGAGGAACCCCGCTGCTCGTGCAAATCCTGATTTTCTTCTATGTGGTCGCCGACGCCTTCGGCATAGACAATCGGTACTTTGTCGGTGTTGTCATTCTGGCAATGTTTGCCGGGGCCTATATCTCCGAAATCATAAGGGCCGGCATAGAAAGCATCAGTGAATCCCAGCTTGAGTCTGCCCGTGCCATCGGCTTCACACATCTGCAGATATACCGCTATGTTATTTTTCCCCAGGTGGTCCGCCAGGTGCTGCCTCCTCTGGCGGGACAGTTCGCATCGCTGATCAAGGATTCTTCACTGCTGTCGATAATCTCGGTCAACGAATTCACCCTCAATGCCCAGGAAGTGAATTCCTTTACCTTCAGCACCCTGGAGAGCTATCTCCCCCTCGCGGTGGGTTATCTGATACTGACATTGCCCATTTCCCTTTGGGCAAAGCAACTGGAGAAGAAATATCGCTATGCGACTTGATCTCACCGATATCAGCAAATCTTACGGTGACCATGTGGTCCTCGACGGGATGTCTCTTTCTATCCCCGAGATGCGGACCGTGGCCGTTATGGGCCCCTCCGGCGGCGGCAAATCAACCTTGCTGAGGATCATCGCCGGTCTGGAAATCCCGGACAGAGGGACCTTGTCCTTTGACGGAGACACCGTGCAGTTCGACGAGAACTACCTGTTGCCCTACCGGCGCCGCATCGGCGTCGTGTTCCAGTCCTTCAACCTCTTTCCCCATCTGACTGCCCTGGAGAACATATCGCTGCCGTTGGAAAAGGTACACGACTATTCACCGGACGATGCCGCCGCCTATGCTCTGCAGCTCCTGTCACGTTTTCAGCTTGCGGGGCACGCGCATAAAACCCCGGCGCAGTTATCAGGAGGACAGAAACAGCGGGTTGCCATAGCCCGCGCTGTGGCCATCAAACCTCGCCTGCTTTTGTTCGACGAACCGACTTCGGCCCTTGATCCGGAAATGACCGTGGAGGTACTCGACCTGATCTCCGAACTGCGTACAGAAGGCCGGCCTCTCCTGATCGTTACTCACGAAATCGGGTTTGCCCGCAAAGCAGCGGACCAGGTTATCTTTATCCACGAGGGACGGGTCCTGGAACACGGCAACGCGGCCGATCTCTTCGAAAGGCCGGCCACACCGGAACTGCAGGGGTTTCTCGACAAGGTCCTGCGGTATTAGCACGGAAAACTGCAAAATCTCTCTGTTTTATGCCTGTCATTATTCGGCTATGACATACGCATTCCGGCGAATTGAAGAAACATTTTCTTTAAGTCTTTTTTTTACGAACCGGACTGTGTGACTTTCTTAAGAGTTTCCTTCGTGTTCATTGGTCAATATGAATTGACAGAGACTACACCGGGACGCACAATGTGGTAGACTGAATCAACTAAATAGCATACCTTGTGGAGGCGAGCATGGAGCAACTAAATCAGATCATGAAAGAGGTCCATTTCTGGACGAGCCAGGGGTCATATTGACGGCAGCAGAGCTCGATATTCTCACACCTTCTCGATGAAGGTCCGTCTACATCATCGGCGCTTGCGCGGATCGAATAAACAGTGATTCACGCGCCACGGACCGTCTTCTGAACAGCCTCGTTGCTCTGGACTACCTCGAGAAGCAGGAGGATTATTTTTCTCTTTCGGCAAAGGGTAAGTTCCTTTCTCACAACACCCGCAAACAATTCTCCCGTCAATACTTCATTTCAGCGGGCTGTGGCAGAGCTGGAGTCAGTTGACCTCAGTAGTAAGAGAAGGAAAACCTGTAAAACGGCCCGGGGCAGAAATGGACCAGGCCCGCAGGAAGGCATTCATAGGAGCAATGGATGTTGCGGGCCGCGACCTGTCAATACAATTGCCGAACGCCTTCGATGCGTCTCGTTTCAAGCGTTTTCTTGATATCGGCGGCGCTTCGGGGACATATACCGTTGCGTTTCTTCGGAAAAACCCGCAAATGACCGGAGTCCTCTTCGATCTTCCCCGGTCATCCCTATCGCCCGCGAAAGGATGGAGGCGGAAGGGCTCACGGATCGGGTTGATCTTGCAGCCGGCGACTATAATGAAGATGCGATCCCTTCCGGATGTGATCTGGCCCTTCTTTCCGCGATCATTCATCAGAACAGTCTCACGGAGAATCACAATCTCTTCGCAAAAATCTTCGCGGTCCTCGATCCCGGCGGGGTTTTGCTCATCCGGGATTTTATCATGGACTTTTCGCGAACAAAGCCGATAACAGGCGCCCTCTTTGCTCTCAACATGCTGATCAACACCGCCGGCGGAGACACCTATACGTTTGCCGAGGTGAGTGAGACGCTTCAGAAAACGGGCTTCATCAATGTGGAATTGCTTCGAGGGGGAGATAATCATCAAAACGATCTCTTTGCAAGCGCAAAAGCCTTGATTGCTCTAATGAGCGAAATAATCCGCTCATTAGAGCAATCAACTTTATAGAGGCCTCGTTATTTTAACGCCTAATCTCGTTGCCCATCGGCTTGTGACGCTTCGACATACGCTGTGGTACGCCTGTGCGCCTAACCCTCGGTCGCTGAATTATTGATCTATAATCATTTCGGCCAGAAATATGATTCTTCGCAGGCTACGGAAATTATCAAATGTCCCGACATTTTTTGCAATATTTTAGCCATTTCCTTCATTGTTACCATATCAAAAATTATTCGAAAAAAGAATTAATCGTGATTAAGTCATCATTTCCTGTAATCCTCAGAATCAACAACCCTTATCATGCTGACAGTTTCATCGGTAATCGATAGATTTCTTCATTCCAAACAGCAAGGATTTTAGAGAAAATAGAAAAGTAGCAAGGATGGAAAACAATGATCAAATGCAAAACCTGAACCTATGACTTTATAAATAGGTAAAGAACGTTTGTGTTCCATTTGTCAGGAGAATATAATGGATATAGAGAACAATAAATTGGTAGAGGTTGATTGCTACTTAGACGAGAGGGTTCGGAACGCTCTTGGTATGCGTATAAAGTGAGGTGGAGGGGGTAATGATGCTTGAAAAAGACATGGAAAACTTGATTGCGAAGTGTCCTGATGAATTCTTTCCAAATTCAGGATTCAAGCTTGTACGTCAGCAAGAAAACTTGAGTCAGCGACGTGTCGATATTGTGTTTAAGGATAAATACGATAGAACCATCATCATTGAAATCAAGCGAGGGGTCTCTGTCGAGGGAGGCTGCCGGTCAAGTCATGGAATACTATGGGCTCCTCAAGAAGGAAAAGCCAGAAATGACGATTGAACTCAGTATTGTGCGCCAATACGATTCCCCATGAGCGAAGGGAGTTTTTGGAGAGGCACGGAATCGAATGCAAGGAAATAGGTCTTCCAAAATTTGAAGAAGTTGCGAAAAAAGTTGGTTATGAATTTATTGAAGTCAATAAGATACAAGGATCTGAAAGCGTCGATCAAAAGAACATAGTTTCATCACAGGGGGTAGTATTGAACAATCACGAAATGTTTGCCGACGCGGTAAAAAAACATCGGGGAGAGATTTTGTCAACACCCGAGATTAGTGAGATCGTTTGCAAGGCGTTTCCTCAGTTCTCCAAGGGCAGTCTTCTTCCGAATGACCACGGCGTTGAAGCCAATTGGTACACTCGCATAGCGCGTTTAGAGATGACAATTCAATATAAGGATTTGAATAACAAAGTTATGAAATATTCGTGCAGCTATTTGATTACAAAACTATTGACTGATAAACCCGAAGTGAAATGTTTATGAGGTGGTATTAAAGACGAGCAATCTGGAAACGCTCTGACTTACTCCGTAACATTCCAAGGTACAGTGGGTCTCTCTTTTCTATCCCCGATATTGCATGTAGAATGAATTGTTTTATCGCTACAAATCGTTTTCCATCAATGATTTACGGAAAGGTATAGGTCAGAATTAACAAAGGGAGTTGTGACTCTAATGGTTTCTTATTGGGGCATGGCAAAAGTAATTTGAAGATAGCTTTAAAGCATCTTGCGATATTCTTGATGCATCATTTGACATCGCAACACAAATATGACAAGTTTTATTGAGGTCTAATTGGTTGTGATCATCTATGTGACCACTCAAAATGTGCCATAATGTATAGTGTGCTACTACTGTTGCTTCTTTAGAGATACCTGAGAAGAAAATTGTAGCGGTTTCTTTTTGATCTACTAAGCACTTCCTCACCCGTTGAATTCAGTTCATCAGATCCGTTGGTTATGGTAAAATCAGTGAAAACTTTTGCTTGCTCGTTGTCTGGATACTTGCCCAAAAATACTCTAAGAGTAGATAGTAATTCCAAATCGTCGGCTAATAGCTTTTCATCATAATCCATACCCTTGCCGTAGCGCTTTTCAAAAACGTGAGATAAAGGCCTTCTTGTCTGCATCGATATTATAATTCCATAAAAATGGATTATTAGGATAATCACCGCTCAAAAGAACACTATTTCGATATATCTCGTCTTCGAGAAATTCCAATAATAGGTTAACCAATATTTATGAGCAATTAGAAGTTGCCTATCGATATTGTGTATAAATGGTATATGTAGAAATGCTTCAAAGATTAAAGAGACCTCCTCTTGACCAAGAGGGGTTGATATGAAAGCAGCGGGTGCTTTAAAGACCTGTCCCGGTATGATTGTACTGTTCAATGTACCGCTCAAGAATAGGTCTAACTGTGACAACTTGGTAATCCAAGGTTTTTGGGGAGATCGATGTATTTCCGTTGATGCGTGTCCAAAACGCAATTGTATTTTCCGGAAAAACTTCGTTAATGTTATTTTGAGCGTTGTTATCCAATAGCTTTTCAAGAATTTCTCGGTTTGTCACGGTCTTCTTTCCGATATGGTTGGGTTTGAACCGCACCTTCTTGGAAGGATGTAATTTTTTGAAATTCTCGATAAATTTGGTTTCATCAAATACGATACATTGAATAGAATGGGTCTCGAGTATCGGTAAGTATTTTGCTTCAATTGTATTGCACAACAAGAGGACTTGAACATTTATGATGTCATAATTTACTTCCCAGAAATTACAATTGCTGAGGTGCTCCGAAAGAACGGCTACGCAACAATGATCTCCGGAAAATGGCACCTTGGAGGAGAGCCGCAGTTCTGGCCGGAGAACCAGGGATTTGATGTAAACAAAGGAGGATACGGTGCAGGTTCGCCAAACAAAAGTAAAACCTCAAACGGATATTTTTCTCCGTACGGGAATCCAAGGCTCGAGGATGGGCCTCAGGGGGAATATCTTACAGATCGTCAGACCGATGAAGCAATAAAGTTTATTCGGAGTTCCGGAAACAACCCGTTTTTCCTTTATCTTTCCTACTATGCAGTTCACAATCCCATGCAGGGAAAGGAAGTGCTTGTTCAAAAATTCTCCCACAAAGCCGACTCAATGGGTCTCATAAAAACTGAACCTTTTACCAGGGAAAAGGAGTGGATCAGAAAAACCATGAGTGATAACTTTAAGGAACGGATCATCCAGAGCAATCCGGTGTATGCGGCGATGATCTATAGTGTTGATGAAAATATCGGCAAAGTTCTGGCAGAGCTTGAGGATCTTGATCTTGAAGAAAACACAATAATTATTTTTACTTCTGATAATGGCGGACTATCAACTTCCGAAGGCTCTCCAACATGCAACTCACCTCTCAGGGCCGGAAAAGGCTGGCTCTATGAGGGTGGAATCCGTGTGCCACTGATTATTAAAATTCCGGGGTACAAAGTCAGGCACAAGGTAATAAGTGCTCCTGTTTCATCAATTGATTTTTTCCCCACAATTATTGATATGACAGGTTCAGATGAGGAAAATTTTAACATCGACGGTGTCAGCATTGCCAGGCTGATCAAAACCGGGAAAATGAAGGAAAGGCCTCTATTCTGGCACTATCCCCACTATTCAAACCAGGGAGTGGAACCGGGGAGTGCGGTCAGACTTGGAAAATTCAAACTGATCGATAATTTTGAAAGGGAGAGACAGGAGTTGTATGACCTCGAAAATGACCTCTCCGAGACAAAAGATATTTCTGCATTAAATCCGGGAAAGACGAAGGAATTATTTAAATTGCTTAAAGATTGGAGGAAAAGCACAAATGCAAAATTGATGGAATCAAATCCAGATTGGAATGGAATAAAAGAATAATAATACCTTATCCGGATCAGCAGTGTAGACACAACTTTTAAAAGTTCGGACAGCTCCCTGGAAAAATCTGTATTCTGAGTTGAATTCCGGGTAATAAAACAGAAATATAATGACAAACCTGAAATCTGTTATTAGTATTGGATCGGCCGCATTGGCGGTTCTGCCTTTAACAGCACAAAAAGCAACCTTCCGGAAACCAGCATCTCCGAATATTGTCCTGATCCTGATGGACGACATGGGTTATGGTGATATCGGCAGGACAGGTGCCAACCAGTATGAAACCCCAAATCTTGACCGTCTTGCCAACCAGGGAATGCAATTCACCTGGTATTATTGCCCGCAGGCTGTAAGCAGCGCATCAAGAGCCGGACTACTTACTGGCTGTTATCCGAACCGTGATTGGTATTTCAGGTGCTCTGATGCCATGGGCCACAGATCGGCATAAATTCTGAAGAGACAACAATTGCTGAAATGCTGAAAACAAAGGGTTATCATACCGGAATAATCGGCAAATGGCATCTTGGACATCATAAGGAGTTTCTTCCGCTGCAGCATGGCTTCGATGAATATTACGGAATCCCATATTCAAACGATATGTGGCCCGTCGATTTTGACGGAGTTCCGATACAGTCTTAAGGATACAACAAGCAATAAAATGAAATATCCTGTGCTTCCCCTGATCGAAGGAAATGAGAAAGTGGGAGAGGTGAGGGATCTGGCTGATCAGGATAAGCTGACAACTGATTATACTGAAAGGGCAGTAAGGTTCATTGAGAGCATAAAAAGGAACATTTCTTTCTGTATCTTCCTCATTCAATGGTACATATACCGCTTGGTGTATCGGAAAAATTCAGAGGAAAAAGCAAACAGGGAATGTATGGTGATGTAATGATGGAGGTTGACTGGTCGATCGGTGAGATAATGAAAGCGCTTGAAAGAAACGGACTTGAGAAAAATACACTTGTAATTTTTACAAGCGACAATGGTCCATGGCTCAATTTCGGAAATCATGCCGGAACAACCGGTGGTCTTGCGCGAAGGAAAAGGAACCAGCTGGGAAGGAGGACAGAGAGTTCCCTGCATAATGAGATGGCCGGGAGTTATCCCTGCAGGTGAATATTTGCAATAAGCTGGCATGCTTCAATTGATATTCTTCCCACACTTGCGGAAATAACCGGAGGCAAAACTTCCAGAAAATAAAATTGACGGAGTCAGCATTCTTCCGCTGATGCTTGGTGATAAATGCAGCTACCCCAGGCATGAATTTTACTATTATTACCGAACAGAACAGTCTTGAAGCAGTTCAGAGCGATTACTGGAAACTGGTTCTTCCTCATAAAGGCACGGACATACAGGGGTATGATGCCGGGAGCTGACGGATGGCCCGGAAAAACAGGAACGGAAACCATAGAGGCAGCCTCAGCTGTATGATCTCAGGCGCGATCCGGGCGAATGGTATGATGTTGCTGAGTTATTATCCTGAGAAAGTAAGGGAGCTGCAGGCACTGGCAGAAGAAGCCAGAAAAGATCTTGGAGATGACTCTCACAAATTCCCGGGAGCAAACAGAAGAAAAGCAGGATCCACTCAAATGAATTGACTTATACCGAATGACTCTAAAAGATGAATACAAATCCCTGTAAAAACCACTTATCTGGAAAATCTGAAATCCGTTTTAGCTTTCAGTCTGACCGGTACACTATCCACTTATTTGCAGTATTGTCCTCTGGTCAGCAACCACAGAAGCAACCCAATATTCTCTGGATCTCAACTGAGGATATGAGTCCGCACCTTGGCTGTTATGGCGATAAGGTCGCCAAAACTCCCAATATTGACAGGCTTGCTTCACAGGGAATACGATATACAAATGTATTCACTACTGCAGCAATAAGTGCTCCCGTGCAGGGCCGGAATAATTACAGGGATGTACCAGACTTCAATTGGATGCATGCATATGAGAACCACATCCTACAGAAGGTCAGTTGATAATCCGGTTGAATTTACAGCTGTTCCTCCTCATTATGTTAAAGCATTCACCGAATATATGAGAACTGCAGGATATTATTGCACAAATAATAACAAAACCGACTATCAGTTTGCAAAAGATCCTGTTCCGGCAAGTATCTGGGATGAATGCAGCAGAAATGCCCATTACAGGAACCGTTCCGATAAAAGTCAGCCATTTTTTGCTGTCTTTAACTGGGTAGGTACTCATGAAAGTCAGAACTGGGATATCTGCAAAGTAAAAACTGATCCTGAAAAAGTTAAAGTTCCTCCTTATTATCCTGATAATGAAATAATAAGAAGAAATATTGCAAAAATGTATGATAATATTGCCAGGCTTGATTCAGTGGTTGGCGTTATGTTAAATGAGCTTGAAAAAGAAGGAGAACTGGATAATACAATAATTTTCTTCTGGGGCGATCATGGCGATGGACTTGCCAAGAGCAAAAAGATGGCTTTATGATTCCGGGCTCAATATTCCTCTGATAATAAAATGCCCGGACAGCAACAAAGCAGGAACAGTTGATGACAGGCTTATCAGTTCAATTGATCTTGGTCCGACAGTACTTTCACTTGCAGGGATTCCTGTTCCTGCCCATATGCAGGGAATTCCTTTTCTGGGTGATCAGACAGGGACACCGAGGGATGCTGTTTTTGCTGCCCGCGACAGGGTCGATGAATCGTATGATATGATCCGTTCTGTACGTACAAAAAATTACTTATATATACGTAATTATTATCCTAACGAACCTTTTCCAATCTGGGTTCCCTATCTGAGTAATATGCCAATTTATAAGGAGATGCTTCGTCTTGATGCTGAAGGTAAGCTGACTGGTCCTCAGAAAAGCTGGATGGCATATTCCCGGCCTCCGGAAGAGCTTTATGATGTTAAAGCTGATCCTTTCCAGATAAAAAATCTTGTTAATGATCCAAAACTAAAAACTAGTACTTGAGTGATCTTCGGAAACGACATAAGAAGTGGACACTTGAAACAGGCGATATGGGACATATGAATGAACCTGAGATGATTGAACAGATGTGGCCGGGAGGAAAACAGCCGGTTACCGATATTCCATATTTCATTATAAATTCACCTGAAGAGCCGTGCATCAAAGAATTACCGGACCGGAGGAACATATTCATCACCAATGACACTTGGGATTTTATTGCCCGACACATGGAGCCTCAATTGTTTATACTTTTGAAGAAAAAGCAAATCCTCACTGGCTGCTATATACCGGACCACTGCATCTTAAACCCGGAATTTATAATATTCGGGTTAAAGCTGTCAGGTATGGCTATAAGGACAGCGAAGAATTAAAAGGCACCTTTTCCATAAAATAGAGTTTTCCGGATGGAAAAGTGAGCATGGGGCGTAGAATGTGGGGCATGGGGAATAAAAATTATCATCAACCCAGATAAATCAATGGAACTTAATCTTGAACTAACTACACTTTTGGGCTTAAGTGCCCTTATCAATCCTGGTCTGAACGCCCAACCTGCTCAGATTCAACGTCCCAATATTATTTACATAATGTCGGACGACCATGCTTACCAGGCGATAAGCGCTTATGGTGGCGCACTGAAGGATCTTGCACCCACACCGAATATCGACCGGATTGCCAGGGAGGGAATAAGATTTGACAGATGCCTGGTGACCAATTCAATATCCGGACCATGCCGTGCAGTAATCCTGACCGGAAAATACAGCCATCTTAACGGATTTGTAAAAAATGAAGGACAAGCGCCATTTGACGGCTCGCAACAGACATTTCCAAAACTCCTTCAGAAAGCAGGATACTCCACCGCAATGATTGGTAAATGGCATCTGGGTTCAGATCCTACAGGATTCGACCACTGGGAAATACTTCCCGGACAGGGAAATTATTATAATCCCGACTTCATTACCAGCGAAGGAAGGCATGTCGAAAAAGGCTATGTCACTGAGCTGATAACGGAAAAGTGCATCAGCTGGCTGAAGGAAGCAAAAGACTCGGGAAAGCCATTCATGCTGATGATGCATCATAAGGCCCCTCACCGTGAATGGCAGCCCGGCCCTGATGAGCTTACCCTTTATAAAAATGTGACATTTCCTGAACCGGCAACCCTTTTTGATGACTACTCCAACAGGGGAACAGCCGAGAAGACCCAGGATATGACAATCTCGAAAACAATGAGAATTGAAGAGGATCTGAAATTGTACCGGGACAGATCAAAGATGAAGAATACCGGCCTCACCCGCATGGATTCTACCCAGATGGCTGCCTGGAACGCCGTTTATGATCCTATTATAAGACGATTCTATTCTTCCGGACTTTCCGGGAATGACCTTGTAAGATATAAATACCAGCGCTATCTCCAGGATTATCTTGCATGTATTGCCGCTGTGGATAAGAGCGTAGGAGAGGTCCTTGATTTTCTGAAAGAGAATGGACTTGATAAAAACACTATTGTAATTTATGCCTCCGACCAGGGATTTTACCTTGGAGAACATGGCTGGTTCGACAAACGATGGATGTTCGAGGAATCATACCGGACTCCTCTTTTGATGCAATGGCCTGGTGTTATTAAACCGGGAAGTATTAACGCAGATATGGTTTCAAATATTGACCTTCCCGAAACTTTCCTCGAAATGGCAGGAGTTGATGTTCCGGCTGATATGCAGGGCAGAAGCATGGTTCCGATATTAAAGGGTAAGACACCCTCAAACTGGAGAAAAGAACATTATTACCATTACTATGAATATCCTGGTCCGCACATGGTTAAACGTCATTACGGGATGAGCACATGAAAGATATAAGCTGATGCATTATTACTATGATATTGATGAGTGGGAACTTTATGATCGTCAGACTGATCCGCAGGAAATGAAGAATGTATATAATGATCCTTCATATAATTCAGTTAAAAAGAAACTTCACAAACGGCTTGAAAAGCTGATGAAAAGATTCGGAGATAGCGAATCACTTGCAAAATCATTTCTTCCTGGCTAAGGAAAACACAAAATCAGCAGGCAGATGCCAGAAAATTAAATTAGAAAACTGTATCCGGAGCGTGTATTATATGATTTTTAGCAGGAGATCAGGGCCAAACAAGTCAGCCTGATTATTGTTAATGTTCAGATAAGGATTAGTAACCACAAAATAGAAAAATCATGGAAGCAAAATTGTTTGTAAATCTGCCGGTAAGGGATTTACAGAAAACCAAGGATTTTTTCTCTGGTCTTGGTTTTTCGTATAATCCTCAGTTTTCTGACGACAAAGCAGCATGCATGATTATAAACGGTGATAGCAATGTCATGTTGCTGACTGAAGACTTTTTTAAAAGCTTTACGAAAAAAGGTATTGTAAATGCCCATAACTGTACCGAAGTTCTTACTTCCATATCAGCTGAAAGCAGGGACAGGGTGAACGAGATTGTCAATAAGGCAATTTCACTTGGTGCAACCGAGGCCAGGGACCCGGATGATTATGGATACATGTATACGCGCAGTTTTAATGACCCGGATGGTCACATATGGGAGGTCGCATGGATGGATCTGCAATCATTCCCGAAAGCATGACCCTCCAAAAACTTATCTGACAGGCGCAGGTTTTTAACTTACGCCTGTTAGTTTTTTTACATTTGAAGCGGTTAATCCTTTCGGCCCTTTTTCAACTTCAAATGTAACCTTGTTACCTTCTGCCAGAGGCTCAGTAAGCACATTTATGTGAACGAAAACACTTTCGCGGGTTTCCAGATCCCTTATGAAACCATAACCCTTTGAATCATTGAAATAGGTCACGATCCCGTTCCTGATACTCTCCTCCGGATCAGCCTCTTTGCTTTTGTATCCTGAAATATCAATGTCCTCTGCATTGATAGCAACACGTTTTGTCAGGTCGGGTGGGACAGAGCTTAAATTTCCAAATTCATCAACATAGGCAATCATGTCGTTCAGGTTGTTACCATCCCTGCTTGCCGCTTTTCTTTCCAATTTTTTCTTCTCCTTATCCTTCCTGTTTTTTTCCTGTTTTTTTCTTACCTCTTTTTTGCTACTGGTTTCATTTGATCTTCCCATTATTTTTTTTTGATTAATAAATGATTAAATATTCCCGAACATCCCATCTCCGGAACAATATGATCAGGTCTGCAAAGGTAGTTTAAAATCTGCATTTCCCAAACCTCAATTCCTCAAGGCCTTCTTCGACCCTGGGAGCATTGATATATATTCTTCCTTTTAGAATATCCTGAGGGTTGGTTTTTTCCTTTCGGATACTCCCGGAGGGGTCGGGGTGGCTTCTTCCATCAAATAATAATATAATAAGCTTGCACAACTAAATATTTCGTTATACATTTGAATAAAACTAGAAGTTTCAGGAGAAAATAAGTTATTTTAATCAATTAAACAATGATAATATGAAAGCTTACCCAATAGCAATAATAATTCTTGCTTTTCAGATTATAAATTTAAAGGCTCAGGATAATCCTTCCGGTTCAACAATTGACCTTATGCTGTTAAGGGGAGATTACGGGAAAGTAATAGATACTTGCAGTCAGATACTGGTTCATGACAGCCTTAATGCAGGAGTATATTATAAAATGGGTCTGGCATACCAGAACCTTCTTGAGGAGGATAGGTCGCTTGAAAGTTTTTCAAGAGCAGCAAACCTGAATCCCGGAAGTAAAGTTTATATTTTCATGCTTGCAAAAGGATATTACAATAAAGGGAAATACGATCTTGCCGGACCTCTGCTGAGCAAGCTCTGTTCTATCGATTCAATGAATTGGTTATATGCTCATTACCTGACCGGAGTCTATATGCAGGACAATAAATTTGACGATGCGATTGATATTTATAAAAAATTCTTATCACGCGACAGTACCAATCATCTTTATCTTGACAGAATTGCATATGCCAGCCTTAAAAAAGGGGACTTTGCTTATGCAACTGAGCTCTATGAGAAGTCACTGTCGCTGGACAGGAAAAACATTTCAGCAATAAAAAACCTGGCTTACCTTTATACAGCTGCCCTGAGACCCGATACAGCAGTTCAGCTTCTTTCAGAAGGTATTGAGACGGATCCATCAGACATGGACCTTTATGTCAGGAGGGCTCAGCTCAACTATTCACAAAACTATACCAAAAGGGCACTCGATGATTATCTTGTAATTTTAGCATCCGGCGACTCATCCAAACTTTACCTGAAACGGGCCGGGATCGGTTATTGCAATAACTTTCAACCGGAAGAGTCGCTGTCTTATCTTTTAAAAGCTTATGATCAAGACTCTTCCGATTTTGAAACATGCAGTTATCTTGGTCAGTCATATAACAAACTGGGGGATATGAATACCAGTATTCAATATTATAACAGAGCTGTTAAACTACTTACTCCGGTAAATATGCAGCTGGGGCTGACTTACTATCTGATTGCTGAATCACAAAAAGGCGGCGGAATGTACAGGGAAGCAATTAAAAGTTACATTAAAGCCAGGAATATCAGGCTTGATCCCAATATTAACATGGTAATTGCAAATATCTATGATGAAAAACTAAACAACAGGAAGCAGGCAATTATGTATTACCAGAGATATCTCGACGAAATAAAAAATATCAAAGCTTTATCTACATCAGAATATGTCGGGAAAATAAAGAAGCGCTTAGAGTACCTTAAAACAAACCCGGTCAATTAATAATCGGTAAGGCATCTTTTCCTTTATACTTCACGGAACAGCAGTTCTTGAACTTCTTTCCGCTGCCACATGGGCAGGGCTCATTGCGTCCCGGAATAACTGGTTTGACGACCTGGCTTTCCTTATTCCTTATCCAGTTCATTACATTAGCAGGTGGTCGTTTATTTTTCAATTCCTTAGCCATGAACTCCATATATGGTTCGGAATGTTTGAAAAACATCTTATAACCCTCACAGAGATAGTTTAATCCGGGTTTGCCATCGGGGGTGAGGAGGAACCTGTGTTTCGGGCATTCACCATGGCACGCATATCTTACATCGCACTGCAGGCAATACCGTGGAAGCTTATTGCGCTTGTCGATCCCGAAATCAAACTGTTTCTGCAACCTGACAAGATCAGACAAAGGCGTTTCGCTGATATTTCCCAGTAAGTATTCAGGATAAACAAAATGGTCGCAGGAGTAAACATCACCGTTGTGCTCCATTACAAGAGCATCTCCGCAGGTTTCATTGAAAACGCAGAGTCCGGGATTTTCTCCAACATAATTGGCCAGGGTTGCATCGAATATCTGGATATAGAACCTGGCTACGTCATTTCTTACCCATTCATCGAATATTGTCATCAGGAATTTTCCAAAATCGGTAGCACCGACTGACCAGTCTGTGACTCTGGCATTTTCATCGTGGACGGGAGCAATTAGTTTAAGTTCGTTTTCCGAACGGGTATCTGAAACATGCTCAACGACCGGAAGAAACTGGAGAAAGCCGCTTCCGATTTTTTTAAGGAACCTGTATGTCTCCGGCGCAAATCTGACGTTATAATCATTCACCACGCTAAGGGTATTGAATTCCACTTTATTACGGTGAAGAAGTTCAATCCCTTTCATTACTTTTTTGAATGTCGGCCTGCCGGATAAAGTCCTCCGGTAATGGTCATGATTATGTTCTGCACCATCAATTGAGATGCCAACAAGTATATTATTGTCAACAAAGAATTTACACCAATCATCATCAAGCCTTGTACCGTTTGTCTGAAATGCATTTTCGATTTTCTTTCCGGACGAATACTTTTTCTGCATCTCAATTGCTTTCCTGAAAAAATCGAGCCCCATAAGTGTTGGTTCGCCCCCCTGCCAGGTAAATGTTACAACCGGCACTTCATGAGCTTCAATAAATTGTTTTGTGAATTTTTCAAGCAGTTCAACCGGCATTCTGAATTTACTCTCCTGCGGGTAGAGCTTTTTCTTTTCAAGGTAATAGCAATAAGTACAGTTCAGATTACACAATGAGCCTGCCGGCTTCAGCATTACGTGAAATGCAGCAGGCCTTTTCAGCTTCAGGGCGTCAGAAAAGAGAAGATTCGGCTTCATCATAAAAATGTGTCCCGCAAAATTACAACTATAGTTCAGACGATCAAATAAGCAGAAATTTCTTATTTCAAACCCAGGAATGGACGGGCTAAAAATCCGTTAATGCATCATTAAGGATATTTTTACTATTTTTAAATATTAAAACCTCTTTTATGAAACGAAGAAAATTTCTTGAGCTCACATCGATGGGATCAGCAACAATGGCAACATCATTTTATATTCCACAGGTCGCCGACAACCGGAAAATAAAAGCAGGGCTTATTGGTTCGGGATGGTACGGGATGGTCGATCTGAAGGCCGCTCTTAAGGTTGGGGGAGTTGAAATCATCGCGATATGCGATGTAGATTCCGACCATCTGTCAAATAGCGCCAATGAACTTGAAAAGCTGCAGGGAAGCAGGCCAAAAACGTTCAAGTACTATCGCGAACTTCTGGATATGAAGGGGCTTGAGGCAGTTTTTATCGGGACAATGCCGCACTGGCATGCACTGCAATTTATTGCTGCTTGTGAGAAAGGCCTTGATATCTACTGCGAAAAACCCCTTGCCTATGACATTAAGGAAGGACTTGCAATGGTAAATGCAGCAAACAAAGCCGGAAATATTGTTCAGGTGGGATTCCAGCGCAGAGAGGCTGAATCATTCAAAAAGTCCAGGGAGCTAATCGGATCGGGAAGAATAGGAGAGGTGCACCAGATTGCAGCCCAGATACATTATAACCCTGTTATGCAGGATACCACGATTCAACCTCCTCCTGCGTCACTCGATTGGGAAGAATGGTGCGGGCCGGCTCCGAAACTCGATTACCGTCCTAACATTGGTCATATGACGTGGCGGCTTGAAAAGGAGTATGGTAATGGTCACCTTGTCGACTGGGGAATCCATCATATCGACATTATCCGGAAGATCATGGATGAGGGTATGCCGGATGAAATATTTGCCGCAGGTGGCATCACAGTTCTGAAAGATCAGATAACCACACCCGATACCCTGACCGCCAGGTTTAGGTTCAAAAAAGCTCCCGTCCTCTGGCAGCACCGGCTCTGGGGTAATGGAGACGTTACAAGGGAATTCAATAATGGCATATTCTTTTATGGAGAAAAGGGAACTTTGTTTGCAGATGATTCGAAGATTGTCATTTTCCAGACCGGGAAAGATGCAAAGCGTGAAGACATGCCAATTCCCTTCACCCCAAATGCAGGAAAAGCATGTGGAATGGTTCCTGACTGCCGTAAGAAAAAAAGACAGGGGACTTATAACCTGTACACCTGAAGATGCATTCATGTCAACTGCAACGGTACAGCTGGCAATGATTTCATATAATACCGGAACTCTGGTGAAATGGGATCATCCGAAGAAGCAAATAACAGACAATCCTGAAGCATCCGCCCTGCTCGAAAGAGCCTATCGCGGTAAACTGGTGCATCCCTGATAGAATGATCAGGTTTTTGTAGCTGTTCTGCGTGCGAAATATTTTTTAATAGCCTCCTCAGGATCAGCCCCAAGAGCAATATAAATTTTTGTCCTGTGGTCAATTTTTACAGCCTGTAATTTATTCAGGTCCGGAGATTTGAAAACATTTTGCTTTTTTTCGAAAATACTATCTTTCATTTGGTAAATAGTTACTTATTAATTGTGCAACCTGCAATTGTTGCCTTGTGATCGCCGGTTGAAGTCCTTTTCCATATTAGCTGAGATCTACCGGATTAAACAAAAAAGTCCCGCTCCTGGCGGGACCAAAAATTCTAAATGATTACTATAGATAAACTAAGCAAGTTTAACATTTACTGCATTTAAACCTTTTTTACCCTGCTCCAGATCGAAAGTCACCTCGTCATTTTCTGAGATGGTGTCTTTTAATCCTGATGAATGTACAAAATACTCTTTTGCCGAACTTTCATCCTTGATAAACCCGAATCCTTTCGATTCGTTGAAAAACTTTACTGTTCCTTTATTCATAATGTGATTTTATTAATATGGCGCAATGTACGCTTAATTATCAACATAATACCATTATTTTCAAATTTAGTACATTTGTGTAACTTGATAAGGTATGGAAGAGATCAAATCCAAACCCTTTCCTCTCAGATCTTTCTTCAGGGAACGGTACACTCCTTTACGTGAAAACAGCAAGCTGATAGCCCGCTTTTTATTTGCAGTTCTTCTGTTTGCAGTCGGCGCCTGGCTCTTTAAACATCAGCAATTCGAACTTGGCCGGATCAAAAAGGTATTGGCAACCTCACAACAGCAGTACATAATCTATGGTATCATCCTTACAATCATTTATATAGGCTTTCAGGGATTAATGTACAAGCTGGCTTTCGCCTCTGTAAGAAAAAAAGTGCCGCTGAGGTTAACCGTGACCCTTTTCCTTAAGCGCAACCTGATAAGCATTTTCATTCCGGCTGGAGGAGTTACTTCCCTTGCCTTTTTTTCCGGTGACATAGATAAAGACCAGGGGGCAAAGACTAAAATTCATCTTGCATCTTCGATATATGCATTTGTCGGAATTTTTTCAATGGCGTTGGTTTCGGTCCCGGTTATTATTTATGCACTGGCTGAAGGGTTTTCAGGTATTGGTGAGGCAATGGGGTTAACGGGGCTGATGCTCCTTCTTGCAGCTTTGTATTTCTTGTACCGGTCGCTGATAAAAAAGAGATTTCTGTACAGGTCTCTGGTTAAGTACTTTCCTTCCGCCGAAGTTTTTGTTGACGACTTTATTAACCACACGATCGTTACAAGATACCTGATATTCACTTTCCTGATTTCAATTCTGATAGATATTTTATGCATCGGACTTCTTTACATTTCAATGAGAGGATTGGGCTTTAATGCTTCTGTTTTTAATGCAATGATGGGATATGTAATTGCAGCTGTTTCGATGATTATTTCCCCATTCATGCGAGGACTTGGAGCTGTGGAGATTTCCCTGTCGCTTATTCTGACACGTTTAGGCTACTCTGCCTTAGAGGCGGTAGCAATTACAATTCTCTACCGGTTATTTGAATTCTGGCTACCCTTAGTTGCAGGAGCATTAAGTTTCATGCTGAAAATAAACAAGATTCTTATGAGGATTTTTCCTGCATTACTTATTTTCATGCTTGGAATAATAAATATTGTCTCCTCGATCACTCCTGCAATTAATGAAAGGGTTCGTCTGCTGGAAGACTTTATTCCAATTAATGCAATAGCAGCTTCAAATTACGCGGTCTTTATAGCAGGCGCTTTTTTATTGCTGACAGCTGTGTATATGCTCAAAGGTTTACGGAATGCATGGTGGATTGCGGTGATGCTTTCTGTTGTCTCCCTGGTGGGGCATCTTACAAAAGCCATTGACTATGAGGAGGCTGTGGTTGCTATGGCGGTATTGACAGCTCTGATATTTTCAAAAAAGCAATACCTCGTTCGCGGAAATCCCAGGTTGTACACTATAGGTATCTCGTCGGCGCTTCTTAGTATAGCTGCTGTACTTGTTTATGGTACCATTGGATTTTATTTTCTTGATAAGAAACATTTTGGCATCGAATTCAATTTTTTGCAGAGCCTCGGGTTCACAATTAAAAACTTCTTCCTCCTGGGAACTGACGGACTGGAGCCTCTGAGCCGTTTTGCAAAATATTTTCTTATATCAATAAATATCAGCGGTATATTAGCCTTTGCATTTTTAGCTTACACAATATTGCGACCTTATTTCAGGAATGAAAATACTGGTCAGGAGGAAATGGATCAGGCTAAACTGATAGTTGAAAAGTTCGGAAAGTCTGCGCTTGATTATTTCAAGACCTACAGTGATAAGATCATTTTCAAACCGCCCGATGTGGATGCATTTATTGCCTACCGGACAGCCTCCGGTTTTGCTGTGGCACTCGAAAATCCTGTTGCTGATGGTAGAGAATCATTGAAGAAATGCATAATACTTTTTGATAAATACTGCCTTGAAAACGGACTGAAAAATATTTATTACCGTGTCCCTGAAGAGGACCTTATGATTTACAAAGACCTGTCGAAAAAAGGACTCTTCATCGGGCAGGAAGGTATTGTCGATCTTAACAGCTTTACGCTCGGAGGAGTCAGAAATAAAGCGCTCAGGAATGCGATCAACAAGGTAATTGATGAGGGATATCAATCCAGAATCCACACTCCGCCCATCCGGGATGGATTATTGCAGAAATTAAAAGCAGTTTCTGACGAATGGCTCGGTTCAACAAACCGGCAGGAAATTGTTTTCTCTCAGGGCAGGTTTATCTGGGAGGAATTGAAAAAACAAACTATAATTACAGTGGAGAGTCCGGAGGAGAAGGTGATTGCATTTATGAATATTATACCGGATTATATGGAGGGAGAATCTACTTACGATCTGATCCGGAAAACTGATGATGCTCCACATGGAGTTCTTGACTTCATTATGGTCGAGCTTTTCACTTACCTGAAATCACAGGGTAAATCAAAAGTAAACCTTGGCTTTGCGCCAATGAGCGGTTTAGATGATCCCCGCACATTTCCGGAAAAGTCAATGAGGTTTGCGAGTGAGAAGATCAAAACTTTTGCCCATTACAAGGGTTTAAGGAATTACAAAGAAAAGTTTTCCCCGGTGTGGTACAACAGGTATCTTGTCTTTTCTGATGATTATGATCTGTTGCAGGTGCCGTCAGTTTTGACGAGGGTAATAAAACCGGAATATGAATAATCTTAAACGGTTTATTGTGATTTTGGGAGCGCTGGCTTGCTTTGCAGCATGTACAGGCGATGTGTTGTTCACATTTCTTCTTGGCAGCCGGTATCCGGGTTACAGCCAGGTTACTGATGTCATGAGTTTACTTGGCGCTTCAGACAGTCCCGTTTCTGAAGTCATCAGCGCATGGTGGATTATCCTTGGTGTGCTGATTATCGTTTTCGCTATTGGCTTCAGGGTGGCATTTTATTCACCCGGTTTCTTTCTCAGAGCCTCCTTTTGGCTATTGGTCATTTATGGGGTGGGTGAGGGATTTGGTTCGGCCTTGTTCAAAGCCAATATGGCAGCCAATTCAATGACAACTTCATATATAATTCATGACATTTTCGGAGGCGCTGGTGTTTTTGCCATCCTGATAGTTCCTTTGACTGTGGAAAGAACAATTCCTTTTTCATTAAATTCAATCTTTAAAGGATTCTCTAAGTTTGTGGTTATTACCGGAGTTTTGCTATTGATTTTATTTTCTTTCCGGTTCGCCGGTTCCGAAAGTACTTTTCCTGTAAAATATACCGGTTTGTGGCAAAGGTTATTTATGTTTGACTATTATATTTATATTCTGGTAATAGCTTTTATAATGATGAAACAGGCTTTGTTCCCGGAAACTGATTCTATGGCTTGATCTAAACAAAAGAGCCATCAGGCTTGTTTAACTGAGAATAAATAAATGTCTTTTATGGATGAAATTAAGGGACCGGAACAAATATTGAAAACACCCCTGGGGAGGTTCACATGGTATAGTATCAAAAATCTTGTTCACGACGGATACAATGCGGAGGAACTTCCCTTCTCAATCCGTATTCTCCTCGAAAACATTATCAGGAACCAGAACAACAAAACATTTACACGGGCCCATCTCAACAATATTTTAAGCTGGAAGCCCAATCCTGCCCAGGTCGAGATCCCATATCTGCCTGCAAGGGTTCTTATGCAGGATTTCACCGGGGTTCCTGCAATTGTCGATATCGCTTCAATACGATCTGAGGTTGCCAGGAAAAATAAAGATGCAACTCTCATAAATCCTCAGGTTCCCGTAGATTTGATTATTGACCATTCGGTGCAGGTTGATTATTATGGCACTGACTATTCATATCTCCGGAATGTTGAACTGGAATACGAACGCAACTATGAGCGGTATGCCCTGCTGAAATGGGCACAATCCTCATTTAAGAATTTTAATGTTCTGCCCCCCGGAATGGGTATTTGCCACCAGGTGAACCTTGAATATCTTGCACAGGTTGTCACCGGAAAAGACGGTGTCTTATTTCCTGACACCCTGGTTGGAACCGATTCTCACACTCCGATGGTGAATGGAATCGGAGTTATCGGATGGGGAGTCGGAGGAATTGAAGCTGAAGCTGTTATGCTCGGACAACCAATCTATTTTTTGCTTCCTGAGGTTATAGGATTGAAATTATCAGGCAAACTGAAGGAGGGGACAACGACCACCGACCTGGTATTGGCTGTTGCAGAACTCCTGAGGAAGAAAGGCGTTGTTGATAAATTTGTGGAGGTCTTTGGAGCCGGGCTCGACTATCTGACAGTTCCCGACAGGGCAACAATCTCAAATATGTCACCTGAATTCGGGTGTACTGTAACATACTTTCCCCCTGATAATAAAACGCTTGAATATCTGAGTATTACCGGGAGAAACAAAAAACATATAGATACTGTTGAAGCCTACCTGAAAGCTAATCTCATGTGGCGTGAAAATGAAGACAAAATTAAGTTTACGGAGGTTGTCGAATTGAACCTGAGCGATATAGTTCCTTCTATAGCCGGCCCGAAACGTCCTCAGGATAAAATTGCACTGACAAAAGTAAAAGGCAGCTTTATTGATATACTTGGAAGCACTTACGACCGGGATTATATCTCAGTCGATGAAAGATCAAAGGAAGGATGGTCTAACGAGGGTGGACATCCGTTAGGATTGATTGCAGAAGCAAACCGGGAAACTGAAAAGCTCGAAAATGCCGGAATAGAAGTAGTATCAAAAGAAAATCTTCACAAAGCCGCTGTTCCAAGACATCTCGTAATTCCGCCTCATCACATTCTAATCGGCACCTGGTGCATTGAGCCATCAATACTCTCCCCTGCTTAAATTTAAATCGTGTTCTTATTTCTCATCCCCAGACAGCCGCCAAAAAATCCGCTCCTCAAGAGAATATTGAGACCATCTGATTCTCATCTGATCAAGCAGATATTCTATCTCTGGAGTATAACATAAAAATCCAGTGATTTATTTGAAACGGAACCATCCCAAATTTAAGGCCCGATTAGAGTCATCGGGCCTAACAAGGTGTGATGTAAATATTTTTTTGCTTCTATAACTGTTTAGAGACTTAAAATAGTGTCCGGTCCCACAACCTTGGTTTTAATTAAATCTGACATGGCGCAACAGTATGACTTGGTCATGAGTTTTTTCTTCATTCCAGCCTAATTCCTTGGCTGCCATTTTGAGAGGAATTTCCTTTTTAACCTTGACCAAATCATACAGCTTCTGTTCATCGGCATTGAGCTTGCTACCCTGATGTTCCATGGTTCTTTTGGCGATATAACTGGCCCAGGGATCGCACTCTTTTGTAAAATCAACAAGTTTAAGATAACAGTCTTCACATACTTCCTCTCCCATAAGCGGGCGAAGATCCTTGTCACTCGCTTCAGCCTCGCAACCCGGACATTTAGCCATGTTAAACCTCCTTTGTTTTTTGTTCTCATTTTTACGATAAGCAGCAATGAACTATTGTAAAGAGTATACCAATAAATTTATTTTATTTCCTTCAATCATGTTATTTGAAAATTAATTTTGAAAAATAAAAAACTCAGAATTTTAAGTCATAATACCCAAAAAAGGCTCGGTTTATACAATAATCCCGAGCCTTTCAGACAATCTTTCCGATTATGTGCTAAAGATTATAATCGCCTTCGATTTCCAGGATATATTCCCCCGGTTTACTGCCGCCGACAACCGTGAACGTTCCCTGGCCAGTGATGTTTTTTAACTTGCCGGTGCCCTTATAGGTTTTCCAGGTGCCGCTGGTCACTTTGGTCTTGGCATCCCTCGCGCCTTCGTACCGGGTGTATACCTGGCCCTCTTCGAAAGTAGTGACGGCATAGCCCTGCATCGGTCCTGCGCCTTTGATACGGTCATGAAAGCCCACACTGCGCCGGGACTCGAATTCACCCGCCACGCCCTTCTCATACTCGATCGGTTCCCCTTCCATGGCGGTGAGCATCAGGGTATGGTCGATCTGGTCCCCAACATACATCATTTCCCGCTGGGTGGTATAAATTTTATATTTCGCCTTTCTTTTCATTGGTGACCTCCTGAAATGAATTTAACAGCCAAGAAATTTTATGGGTTAAATGTCCAACTGACTAATGTCCAAGGCATTGTTCTGGATAAAATCTCTCCGAGGTTCAACTTTATCACCCATCAAAATGGTAAAGATTTCATCCGCAGCCACCGCATCTTCAATATTAACCTGCAAAAGAGTGCGGGTTTCCGGATCCATGGTCGTTTCCCACAGTTGTTCGGGATTCATCTCTCCCAAACCTTTGAACCTTTGGACGGTCAGACCTTTCTGGCCTTCCTCCAACACCAGTCGCACCAACTCTTCCAGGCTGGCAATCTCCCATTTTTTGCCGCCATCCTGCAGTCGGTAGGGCGGCCGCCGCAGGGCCGTGAGACCTTGGCGCAATTTTACCAAAGTCTGAAAATCGCTGCCACTTAATAATTCCCAGTCCAGGGACCATGGCTGCAACTCATTAACGCCTGGTTGAAAAACGTCTATTTTCCAGGCCTGATGCTCTTCATCCCTTTCCAGCCGATACAGATATCCGGCTTCGGCCAAATTTTCGGCCCAGGCTTTCACTTTTTCCTGATCACGCAAATCTTCTTTCTCGGTCATACCTATGTCGATTATCTTTTTTAAAATTTCCCTCTCTACACCCCGTTTCTCAAAACGTTCCATAGCATTCTGATGCGAAATAACCTTCTTTAAATAATTTACCATGTCAGAATTTGTTATAGTTTCGCCATCACCCAACGTTAACGTTTTTTTCTCCAGTCCCCGGGTCAAGAGGTAATCTTGAAACGGTCCTTCATCTTTCAGATAAATTTTTTCATTTCCCCGGGTGAGACGGTACAGGGGCGGCTGGGCGATATACAGGTGTCCCCGGCTGATCAGGTCTGCCATCTGCCGGTAGAAAAAAGTCAGCAGCAGAGTGCGAATATGGGAACCGTCCACATCCGCATCAGTCATGATAATGATACGATGATAGCGCAGTTTTTCTAAGTCTTGCTCTTCCTGGCCGATCCCGGCGCCCAGGGCCGTAATTAAAGTCCGGATTTCCTGACTTTGCAGCATCTTATCAAAACGGGCTTTTTCAACATTCAGAATTTTTCCCTTCAAGGGCAAAATTGCCTGAAACTTTCGGTCCCGAGCCTGTTTCGCCGAACCGCCGGCGGAATCGCCCTCAACTAGATAGAGTTCCCGTCTGGAAGGGTCTCTTTCCTGGCAATCTGCCAGTTTACCGGGGAGAGCCAGTTCACTTAAGCCACCTTTTTTACGGGCCAGCTCCTTGGCTCGCCGGGCCGCTTCCCGGGCCCGGGCAGCATCCACCACTTTGGCCAAAACCTGCTTGGCCACCGTGGGATTTTCCCCTAAATAAGTCAATAAATTTTCATATACCAAAGTTTCTACCAGACCTTTGACCTCGCCATTTCCCAGCTTGGTTTTGGTCTGGCCTTCAAACTGCGGATCCGGAATTTTAATACTGATAATTCCGGTAAGTCCCTCCCTGACATCATCGCCGGCCAAATGCTGTTCTTTAAAATTTTTCGGCAGGTCCGCCGTGGCCATGTATTGGTTGATGCAGCGGGTCAGCCCGGCCTTAAACCCGCTCAGGTGAGTGCCGCCCTCCCGGGTATTGATATTATTGGCATAGGTAAAGATCTGTTCGTTGTAAGTATCGTTATATTGGAAAGCAATTTCCATAATGATATTCTGCCGGTTGCCATGCAGGTAAATAGGGGGATCATGCATAGGATTTTTATTTCGATTTAAATAGAGGACAAATTCCTGAATACCCCCTTCATAGTAAAAATCACTGCTTTTTCCGGAACGTTCATCTACCAGGATAATGTGCACGCCGCGATTCAGAAAAGAAAGCTCACGTAAACGAGTGGCCAAAATATCATAACTAAAAATTGTCTCCGAAAAAATCTCGGCATCAGGTTTAAAGGTTATTTTGGTGCCCCGCCGCCGGGTTTCCCCCGTTATGGTCAATGGCGTTCTGGTTACCCCAGTTCATATCTTTGATGATATACTTTCTCATCCCGCCGGATTTCCACATCCAAATATTCCGACAAGGCGTTTACTACCGATACTCCGACCCCGTGAAGCCCGCCGGATACCTGATACGTTTTGTGATCGAATTTCCCACCGGCGTGCAATATCGTCATAACTACTTCCACCGCCGGCAGGTTTTCTTCTTTGTGAATATCCACCGGTATTCCCCGGCCGTTGTCTTCTACGGTGACACTGTCATCACTATGAACCGTGACATGGATTTCATTGCAATACCCCACCAGAGCTTCATCAATGCTGTTGTCCACCACTTCATAAACCAGATGGTGGAGACCCTCTGAACCGGTATTGCCGATGTACATGGATGGGCGTTGGCGCACTGCCTCCAGTCCACCCAGCACCTTGATATTATCGGCGCCGTAATCCAGTCTTTCCTCTGGCTGATCAATCTGCGAGTTTACCAAATCTGGCAAGCCTCCTTTAAAAAAATACTGCAATTTTTGATTTATAACTTTAAAAATACCTTAGTTGTTTATTATTTCCCTTATCCCTGTTCCCTTTTCTCTGCCTTAAAGGTCCATGGGCATAACAATGCTGAGATATTCCGGATCAGCCACTTCCCGCAAAGACATAGGCTTCTTTTTTTCGCTCAATTCCATTAACACTTCATCACCCTGCATCACATTCAACGGTTCCATCAGGTAACGGGCATTATAGCTGACTTCGAACGGTAGTTCCAATTTTTCTTCCCCGGATTCAATGTCGTCTCTCAGGAATTTTATGCTCACCGGCAGCTTTTCCTCACCGCCGCCGATTTCAGGATTATGATAACGAATATCCAACCAACCCTCACTAATCCGCAAAATAACGCCTTTAAATTTTTCGCTGGATAATAAGCTGATCCGTTTAAGGATTTTCCAGAAAAGCTCGCCTGCCAATAATTAGCTGTATCTGAGGGTTAACGGGTATGATCCGACGATAATCGGGAAATTTTTTTCTAATAAGCGCACATAAAGATAGCTGTCATTCTGCTTCAGGACCAGGCTTTTCTTTTCCAAACCCAGGGCACAATTCTCCTCTTCTCCTAACAGTCGGAGCATTTCCGACACTCCCTTGCGGGGGATAAGAATTCCCTGGTCCAGGTCAACCTGCTGGGAAATGCCGAATTCTCTCTCAATGAGCGATAAACGGTGACCATCGCTGGATACCAGCCGTAATCTACTGCTATCTGGCAACTTTTCTAAAACACGCCTGCCAGTTGCTGCTGCAGATCATCAGTGGCAATGGAAAAACTGGTTTTTTCCAGCATTTCTCTTACTGCGGCACTTTTTAGGTCAAACATTGGCTGGTCTTCGAGATTTGGCAGCGGTGGGAAATTTTCCGGACTTAGGCCCAGAAACTGATATCTGGTATCACCAGTTTTTATAATCAAACTGTTGTTTTCAGTGCTTTCCAGGCTGATCACACCTGGCGGCAACTCCCTGACAATATTGAAGAAATTTACAGCCGGCACTGTGAGACCGCCGCTTTCTAAAATCTCCGCCGGGTAATAACCGCGAAAACTTACCTCATAATCCGTAGCTGAAATCTTTAAGCGGTTTCCTTCAGCTTCCAGCAAACAATGAGACAGAATAGGCATATTGCCGCGACGATCAATCACACCTTCAGTCCGACCTGCTCCCTGTAGAAGGATTTCCTTCTCAATCTGCAGCTTCATCTTTTCCCCAAGTTTTTGATTAATTATTTTCTTAATAGTCTTTAATTAGTAAATTGTAATAAGGCTTTATAATAGGTTTATAACTTATTTAACGTGTTGTAATTGTTTTATGTTTTATAAAACAACTACCTATATTGCCTTATCAACCGCCAGGGCAGCTATGAACCTTTTTATGGTAAAAACTAACCACTCTGTCGATAATCCTGCCTCGCGGTGTCATCAGGTAAGTGACTCTGTTCACAACCCGCTGCAGATTGGTGTTAATCTTCAAAAACCGCTCCCTGGCTGCCTGAAGTCACCAGGCGGCTGTAGCGGTAAGCATAGCCATGTTTTACCTTGGGTTCCGGTGGAGTCCAGTGTTCGCGCCGCCGGGCCAGTTCTGCCTCAGTCACCTGCAGATTCAGGGATTTCCGGGGAATGTCAATGGCAATGACATCGCCCTCCTGCACCAGAGCGATGGGTCCCCCGGAGGCTGCTTCCGGAGAAATGTGGCCGATGGCCGCACCCCTGGTACCGCCGCTGAATCGGCCATCCGTGAGCAGAGCTACATCTTTATCCAGGCCCATACCGGCTATTGCCGCGGTTGGTGATAGCATCTCCCGCATCCCCGGTCCACCCTTGGGTCCCTCGTACCTGATGACAATGATATCATTGGGTTGGATTTTTCCTCCCATAGATCGCCTGGGAGGCCTCTTCTTCGGAATTAAAAACCCGAGCCCGGCCTTCCCGCACCAGCATCTTGGGATCCACCGCCGATTGTTTTACCACTGCCCCCTGGGGGGCCAGATTACCTTTCAGGATGGCAATGCCGCCCTGGACATGATAAGGGTTATTGAGGTCGTGTATGACTTCTGAATCCAACACCTTGACGTTGGCCAGA
>CAWKIC010000064.1:0-6653 GCA_963849615.1 uncultured Bacteroidales bacterium | reverse complement strand
CAGGTCAGCACTTCCCTTTGATTTCCCCGATAAACTTTTTTATTGTGTCCGCACCAACGCCTTTTTCGCCGAGCGTTTTTATGAATGCACTTCCGATAATTGCCCCAGCAGACATGCTGCAAGCTTCATAAAACGATTTTGAGTCAGAGATCCCAAAGCCAATAAGCTGAGGCTTTGCGAGGTGCATCTCCTTTATTCGCATGAAGTAGGATTGCTGAGATCCAATGACACCATTTCTTATGCCAGTTGTTGAAGATGAAGAGACAACATAAATAAAACCATTGCTGATCTCATCGATCATTCTTATCCTTTCAGGGTCGGACCGTGGCGATATAAGGAGGATGTTATACAGGTTGTATTTTTCAAACATTCCGGAATACTGGTCAAGATAAATTTCAGGCGGAAGATCAGGAAGGATAACGCCGTCAATTTCAATTTCAGCGCATTTCCTGCAAAAATTTTCCATCCCGAATTTCAATACCGGATTAATATAACCCATTAAAATCAGGGGAATAGTAATTTCATTCCTGATATCCCCCAGCTGCTCAAAAAGCAATTTGATGCTCATGCCATTACGTAAGGCTGTTGCACTGCTTTTCTGGATCAAAGGTCCGTCGGCCAGCGGATCTGAAAAAGGGATACCGATTTCAATCAGATCAACACCAGCACCGGCGAGATCCCTGATTATTCCGGTCGTGGATCCGGTTTCCGGGTAACCGGCTGTAAAGTATATCGAGAGTATATTCTCTTTTTTTGACTGGAAAAGCTCATCAATTCGGTTCATTTTATTCCTTGTTTCAGAGTTATGTGTCAGGTGCTTTAAATACTTAACGGTGTTCAGATAGTCGATATATGCAATCATATCCTTGTCACCACGGCCTGAGATGGTAATCACCACTACGTCTCCGGTGTTAAACTTCTTTTTATCAAGGACTGCAAGGGCATGTGCCGGTTCGAGAGCCGGGATTATACCTTCAAGCCGCGCAAGGCGGAAGGCAGCCTCAAGAGCTTCGGTATCGGTTGCATTCATGAACTCGACCCTGCCTGTCTTATTAAGCCAGGCAAATAGCGGGCCTATACCCGGATAATCGAGTCCGGCGGAGATTGAATAGGGTTCGGTTATCTGGCCATCGTCATTTTGCATGAGAATGGTTCTGCTGCCATGAATAACACCTGCCGACCCGATTGCAATTGTAGCCGCCGATTCTCCGCTTTCTGTTCCTTTTCCTGCAGCTTCAACAGCTATCAGCCTTACATCTTTCTTATCAAGAAAATGATAGAAAGATCCTGCAGCATTGCTTCCACCTCCGACACAGGCGATAATACAGTCCGGCTCTGATTTCCCGGTCTGTTCTTTTAGTTGCCAGTTCATCTCCTCACTTATTACCGACTGAAGTCGTGTTACAAGATCGGGATAAGGATGTGGTCCGACCACAGAACCAATAATGTAATAAGTATCAACCGGATTGCTGATCCAGTCGCGAATTGCTTCATTGGTCGCATCCTTTCAGTGTCATATTACCGCTTGTGACGGGGACCACATCGGCGCCGAGCATTTTCATTCGTAAGAACATTGGGCATCTGCCTTTCAACATCGAGTTTTCCCCATATAAACAATACACTTCAGTCCCATGAGCGCACATACGGTCGCTGTTGCAACTCCATGCTGACCTGCCCCTGTCTCTGCAATGATCCTTGTTTTTCCAAGCCTTTTTGCAATAAGTATCTGGCCTATAGTATTATTTATCTTATGGGCTCCGGTATGATTCAGATCTTCACGCTTCAGATAAATATGGGTCTTATAAAATTCTGAAAGACGTGCGGCATAAAAGAGGGGAGATGGTCTCCCTGCATAATCTTGCAAAAGGGTTGAAAATTCTTTCCTGAAATCCTCACTTCTGATAATTTCAATATAATTCTCCCTGAGTTCTTTAATATTCGGATACATCATTTCAGGAATATAAGCACCTCCGAATTCACCGTAGTATCCGCGTTCATCAACATTATAATTCATAATTTGTTATCCTTTAATTTCATTAATAAAATCTTTCACCTTGTTGCATCCTTTAATTCCCGGACTGATCTCAAACCGGCTGTTAATATCAATTGCAAAAAGCTTGTCGTTCAATATTTTTTATGAGTGAAGCATCTTCCGGTCCGATTCCTCCACTCAGAAAGAACGGTTTTGAAAAATTGTATCATCTAATATGCTCCAGTCGAATTTGATTCCGCTTCCGCCTTTTCCCTGGTTTTGGTATCGAATAAAAAGTAATCACAAACCTCCATATATTGTTGAGCTGTCATAAAGCTAAAGCTGCTGCTTACCCCAAAAGCCTTATAATTGTCATCCCTCTTCCTTCAGCGATTTGCAGTATTCCGGAGTTCATTGCCGTGAAGCTGCACCAAATCAAGGTTATAAATTCATCTTTCAATTACCTTTGAAGGTTGTTCGTCGACAAAAACCCCTGTTTTCAGTATTCCTCAGGAACATTTGAAAAGAGAATTACCCGGTGTCTCCCACATAGCGTTTTGAACCCGGATAAAATAAAACCCATAAAATCGGGCAACGTTCTGACATCTTTACAGTTTACAGGATCGTTCAATCCGCAAACTTTGACCTTTAACATAACCTTCAATTCTTTTAACAAAATCAGAAAATGCAATAACAGGATCTTTTTCCATAAAAAACTCACCTATCAGAAATCCGTCATATCCTGCATTCCGGAGATCTTTACCGTTGCGGGTGAGGATATTCCGCTCTCCGAGATTTTAAGAAATTCTTCCGGAATCTTATCTGCCAGCTCAACGAAAGGTCTGATTTACCCTGAAGTTTTAAGATCACGGTTATTTACACCTATAATTTACATTTCATTTGTCATTTCAATTTCCGCACTGTATGAATTTCAAGCAATACTTCCATATTGAGGACTGGCAAGATGCAAGCCTCAAGATCTTCGCTTCTCCAGGACAGAGCAATCAGCAAAATTGCATCGGCTCCTGCTGCCTTTGATTCCATTACCTGAATTTCATCAATAATAAAATCCTTTCGAAGTACCGGAATATTGTTATGATCCCTGTGAGATCAATCGACAATTCCCGCCAAAAAAATTATTATCCGTCAGGACGGAAAGCGCGGATGCCCCGGCTCCGGAATAACCCTAGTGACTCTCCCCATCCGCTTCAGAATTTATCATGCCTTTTGAAGGTGATTTTCTCTTAAATTCAGCTATAATCCCTGTTCTGGAGCATCCAAGATAAAACCGGTCAGAAAGAGAAAAGTTTTTCTTGAAAAAAAGATTGCTCTTTTCAAGATCGTGAAGATTTTGTTTCCTGAGGATTGCGATCACCTCTTTTCTTTTATATGCAATAATCTTTTCAAGAATATTCATGACTGCATTTCGATAAGTTTTGAGAATGCTTTTAATGCTTTTCCGCTGAAAAGTGAATCCTCAGCAATTCACCTGCATTCTTCATGGGATTTTGAAGGATAGAAGCACTTACTGCAAGCTGGGAATTTACTATTACCACATCATTCTGTGCCTTTGTACCCTCTCCTTCCAGAATATCTTTAAATATCCCGGCAGCCTCATTAACCGTCTTTTCCACCATGAAGATCAGCTGGTTCGTCTTTTCATAATTAAGCTTCCCGGAGAAATAATCTGTTCAACCCCATTAAGAATATATTTAAAGTCCGATGTCAGTGAGATTTCATCATAACCATCGAGACTGTGTATAATTGTATATTGAGTACAGACTGCTGATACAGATAATTATAAACCTGGCAAGTTCCAGGCTATAGACTCCTATGAACTGCTCTCGGGGGAAAGAAGGATTTACCATCGGTCCAAGCATATTGAAGAAAGTCTTGACCTTCAGAGCCCTGCGCATCGGACAACATTCTTCATTGCCGGATTAAACAAGGGTGCATGCAAAAAGCAAACCCCGTTTTTTCAATTTCTCTTCTTAGTTTATCATTATCAGTCGAAAACTTGTAACCAAAATGTTCCATGATATTTGAAGAACCGCAAGCAGAGGTTACACCATAATTTCCATGTTTCGCAACTTTCACTCCTGCTCCGGCAAGAACAAATGTAGCTAAGTGTGGAAATATTAAATGTATCTTTCCCGTCACCTCCTGTTCCGCATACATCAATTGTATCAAAATCTGAAAGATCAATTCTGATACACAGATTAAGCAAAGCATCACGGAAACCAGATCAACTCTTCAACTGTAATACTTCTCATGAGATAAACTGTCAGAAATGCGGCAATCTCTGATTCCGAATAACTGTCTTGCTGCAATATTGGTCAGCACCTCTTCCGCTTCATGCCGGTTAAGTGTCTTGTGTTCAAAAAGATGATTAAGTATTTTTCGCATTATGTATATTATTTGATAATATCTGATATGTAACATTGATAATAATCATAATATTCTTTAAGATATCACTATTAACTCCAACCAGTTCCTGATAATGTCAGACCCATATTCCGTAAGAACTGATTCCGGATGAAACTGTAGTCCCTTTACATCATAATTCCTTGTGGCTGATACCCATTATCATACCGTTTTCATCTTCACAGGTAATGCTTAAACATTCCGGCAGATCTTTTCTGAAACAACCCAGGAATGATAACGGCCTGCCATGATATAGGCAGGAATATTTTTAAACAAAGGATCCTCGGAGGATCTTTATATTCACCGGAGTAGCAATGCCATGATAAACTGTACTGAGATTAAGAAGTTTCCCTCCAAATGCCTCACAGATAGCCTGATGGCCAAGACAAACACCGAGAATGCTTTTTTCAGATGCATATTTTCTTATCAGATCAAGACAAATACCTGCTTCGGAAGGAATTCCGGGGCCTGGTGACAAGAGAATTTTATCATATTTGTCAACCTCATCAAGACTATCTCATCATTACGAAAAACTGGATGGTACCAGTAAGCTTTTCAATATAATGTACAAGATTATATGTAAATGAATCATAATTATCAATAACAAGAATTTTTTTCATCTTTATTTTCTCCGGCCATTTCAATAGCTTTTCTGAGTGCTCCAAGCTTGTTATTAACCTCCTGCAATTCATTTTCCTCATTTGATATTGCAACTATTCCGGCCCCAGCCTGGTAATAAAGCCTATTCCCTTTGCTGAGAAATGTCCTGATCATTATTGCATGGTTAAACTGTCCCCTGAAATCAAGGAAACCGATTGCACCTCCGTAATATCCGCGTCTCTGATTTTCATATCTGTCAATCAGTTGCATAGCTTTGTATTTTGGAGCGCCTGTAAGAGTGCCTGCAGGAAAAGTAGAAGTCATCATATCAGTGACTGTTGATTCTTCCTTCATTTCTCCCGAAACAGCCGAGACAAGATGAATCACATGGGAATAAAACTGCACTTCGCGGAAACTTTCCACTTTTACATTTTTTGCATGACGGCTGAGGTCGTTACGTGCCAGATCGACAAGCATGACATGCTCTGCATTCTCTTTAAGATCGGACGAAAGCTGTTGAGCCAGCATTTTATCATTTTCATCATCGCCGGTGCGTCTGAAGGTCCCTGCGATAGGATTAATATATGCCTTCGATTTATTTATTTTAAGATGAGCTTCGGGTGATGAACCAAAGATTTTGTAACTACCATAATCAAAATAAAAGAGATAAGGTGAAGGATTTATTGAGCGCAAGGCCCTGTAAACATTAAACTCATCACCGGTAAATCCCTTTGAGAACTGCCGTGATAACACCACCTGAAACACATCACCCCTGTAACAATGTTCCTTCCCTTTTGCGACTATTGCCTTGTACTGTTCATCCGTCATGTTTGATTCTTCATCACCGGCAGCCTTGAATGAATATATTGCAATATTTCTGCTGTACAGAAGTGTTCTGATCTTTTCCATTTCACCCGGATCGTCATCAATCTTGTTTTCGATGATGTACAGAATGTTTTGAAAATGGTTTATGGCAATGATGTAGTTATAAAAGATGTAGCGCACGTCAGGAATTTTGCGGTCTTTTTCCTATGATTTGAATTTTATCTTTTCGAAATACTTACTGCATCATAGGAGGTATATCCAAAAAGACCGTTTACCGGAATATCTCTGGCTTGTGTCAGATTGTTCAAATGATTCTATAAAAGACGTAAACCTTGAGTTGAACATCTTATCTGGTCAGATTTGTTAGTTGATATTTTGATCCGTCAGGATAAGTTTCGGTTACAATCCCTTATCTGCTTCAAAAGTGGCAAGAGGTTTCAGGCAGATATAGGAATAGCTGTTTTCATTGCCGTGATAATCTGAACTCTCAAGAAGAAGTGAATTTGGATAAATATCCCTTATTTTCAAATATATACTTACAGGTGTAATAGTATCGGCGAGTAATCTGAGAGTCTTTGTTTTTACAATGAATTTTTTCATGTTAAATCGGTTTGTATGGTTAATAAATCAAAACGGCCTGTCGTGAGAACGACAGGCCGCTGTTTAATATCTTATAATATTATATACAAATAGCTGGTAGTCTCACATTTTTATGTGAAATATGCTTAACCACCAACGCCAATTTGTATAAAATTACTTTCATTTTTAAATCTAATCAGATACAAACATATATTTTGTTTTTGATAAAACAAATTTTAATTAAAATTCCTTA
>CAWKIC010000063.1:0-59551 GCA_963849615.1 uncultured Bacteroidales bacterium | reverse complement strand
TTTTATTCCTTGTTTCGAGTTACGGTCGGGTGCTTTAAATCCTTTACGGTGTTCAGATAGTCGGTATATGCAATCATGTCCTTGTCACCACGGCCTGAGATGGTAATCACCACTACGTCTCCGGTGTTAAACTTCTTTTTATCAAGGACTGCAAGGGCGTGTGCCGGTTCGAGAGCCGGGATTATACCTTCAAGCCGCGCAAGGCGCAAGGCAGCCTCAAGAGCTTCGGTATCGGTTGCATTCATGAACTCGACCCTGCCTGTCTTATTAAGCCAGGCAAATAGCGGGCCTATACCCGGATAATCGAGACCGGCGGAGATTGAATAGGGTTCGGTTATCTGGCCGTCGTCATTTTGCATGAGAATTGTTTTGCTGCCATGGATGACACCTGCCGATCCGTTTGCAATTGTAGCCGCCGATTCTCCGCTTTCTGTTCCTTTTCCAGCTGCTTCGACAGCTATCAGCCTTACATCTTTTTTGTCGAGAAAATGATAAAAAGATCCGGCCGCGTTGCTTCCACCACCAACACATGCGATAATACATTCCGGCTCTGTTTTCCCGGTTTGTTCCTTTAGTTGCCAGACCATACTCCTCACTTATAACTGACTGAAGACGTGTTACAAGATCGGGGTAGGGGTGAGGTCCGACAACTGAACCAATAAGGTAATATGTATCATCAGGGTTGCTGATCCAGTCGCGAATTGCCTCATTGGTCGCATCCTTCAGTGTCATATTTCCGCTTGTTACGGGGACTACCAGGGCGCCAAGCATCTTCATACGCAGAACATTGGGCATCTGCCTTTCAACATCTGTTTTCCCCATGTATACGATACACTTCAGTCCCATAAGCGCACATACCGTTGCGGCAGCAACACCGTGTTGTCCGGCGCCTGTTTCAGCGATGATCCGCGTTTTGCCTAGCTTTTTTGCAATAAGTATCTGGCCGATAGTATTGTTTATCTTGTGGGCTCCGGTATGATTCAGATCCTCACGCTTCAGGTAGATGCGCGTCCCGTAGAATTCTGATAGACGTGAGGCATAACAGAGTGGAGATGGCCTGCCTGCGTAATCTTTGAGGAGTGACGAAAATTCTTTCCTGAAATCCTCACTTCTGATAATTTCAATATAATTGTCCCTGAGCTCTTTAATGTTTGGATACATCAACTCCGGGATATAGGCACCTCCGAATTCGCCATAGAATCCTCGGTCATCAACATTATAATTCATGATCTGTTATCGTTTAATTTCGTTAATAAAATCTCTCACCCTGGTGCACCCTTTAATTCCCGGTCTGCTTTCAAAACGGCTGTTAATGTCAACAGCAAAAAGCTTGTCGCTACCAATATTTTTTATGAGGAAGCATCATCCGGCCCGATCCCTCCACTCAGAAAGAACTGTTTTGGAAGATTGTATCTATCTAAAATGTTCCAGTCGAACCTGATTCCACTGCCGCCTTTACCAGGGGTATTAGTGTCGAACAAAAAGTAATCGCAAACCTCCATATATTGTTGAGCTATCATAAAGCTGAAGCTGCTGCTTACGGCAAAAGCCTTGATAATTGTCAGCCCCTCTTTCTTCAGTGAACTGCAATATTCCGGAGTTTCTTCGCCATGGAGCTGAAGGATATCAAGGTTATAGAAATTCATCTTATCAATTACATCTCCGGGTGGGGCGTTGACAAAAACTCCTGTTTTAAGTATCCCATCCGGGACCTTGTCGAAAAGTGAATGTGACGGGCTGTCTCCAACATAGCGTCTTGAGAGCGGATGAAAGATAAAACCCATAAAATCTGGCAGCGTTGCTGCGATCTTTTCTGTGTTGGCGGGATTGTTCAATCCGCATACTTTAACCTTAAGCATAGTCAGATTCTTTTTACAAAATCGGAAAATGCAGAGACCGGGTCTTTTTCCGACATAAAAAGACCGCCTATCAAAAACCCGTCAAACCCTGCATTTCGCAGCATCTTTATTGTTACCGGTGAGGAAATTCCGCTTTCCGAGATCTTAAGATATCCATCAGGAATTTTGTCCGCCAGTTCAAGAGAAACATTTGTATTTACACTGAAGCTTTTAAGATCACGGTTGTTGACACCAATTAAGTTTACATTTTCATTTGTCATTTGAATGTCCTGCAAAGTATGTACCTCCAGCAATACTTCCATCAAGAGCGACTGTGCGAGCTTTGCGAATCTTAAAATCTTCTTTTTTTCAAGGATGGAAGCAATGAGCAAAATTGCATCAGCACCAGCTGCTTTCGATTCGACCACCTGGAATTCGTCGATAATAAAATCCTTGCGCAGGACCGGAACAGTGTTAAGATCACTAATGAGAGTCAGGTCCGCACAGCTGCCTGCGAAGAAATGATTGTCTGTCAGAACTGACAATCCGGATGCACCGGAGAGTGAATATCCCCGGGTCACAACTCCCGGATCCGCATCTGAATTTATCAGGCCTTTCGAGGGTGACCTTCTCTTGAATTCAGCTATAATTCCTGTTTTTGCCGGATTGGATATCTGGTCTGAAAGTGAACAGGTTTTTTTTGTGAAGAGCCTGCTCTTTTCGAGTTCCCTGAGTGAGGTCTTCTTTTTAAGGTCCGACACCTCATTTATCTTATGAGCAATGATCTTGTCCAGGATTGTCATGGTTGCATTTCAATTAGTCTGGAGAATGCCTTTGATGCTTTTCCGCTAAAGAGTGATTCTTCAGCCATTGACCTGCATTCATCGGATGATTTTGCCGGGAAGCAGCACCTTATTGCCAGCTGGGTATTTGCCAGGACAACGTTATTCTGTGCTTTTGTTCCCTTTCTTTCCAGTACCGATTTAAAAATACCTGCTGACTCATTTACCGTCTTACCACCGTACAGATCAGAAGGATTTGTCTTTTCATAATTCAGCATTTCAGGTGTCAGTATCTGTTCCACACCATTAAAGACATATTTAAAAGGGCCGGTAAGCGAAACCTCATCATACCCGTCGAGGCTGTGTACGATAGTATAATGAATATCAGACTGCTGGTAGAGATAATTATAAAGTCTCGCGAGTTCAAGGTTATAGACCCCGATCATCTGTCTGCGGGGTGAAGAGGGATTGATCATCGGTCCCAGCATATTAAAGAAGGTCTTGACCTTAAGCGCTCTCCGGATCGGGACGATATTCTTCATTGCAGGATTAAACAGGGGAGCATGCAGAAAGCAGACGCCCGATCTGTCAATTTCCCTTCTCAGCTTGTCGCTGTCGGTTGAGAATTTGTAACCAAAATATTCAAGGATATTGGATGAACCGCATGCTGATGTTACAGCATAATTACCATGTTTTGTCACCTTTATCCCGGCGCCGGCAAGAACAAACGTGCTGAGGGTTGAAACATTAAAAGTGTCTTTTCCATCGCCGCCTGTTCCGCAAACATCTATTGTATCAAAACCGGACAGGTCAACCCTGATGCAAAGATTCAACAGGGCATCGCGGAATCCCGACAACTCTTCAACAGTGATGCTTCTCATCAGATAGACTGTCAGAAATGCCGCAATTTCTGATTCCGAATAGACGTTTGAAGCGATATTGGTCAACACTTCTCCGGCTTCCTGCCGGTTAAGCGTCTTGTGTTCGAACAGGAAGTTCAGTATCTTTTTCATTATGGAATTTTTATGATGGTATCTATAAGAACATTGTATTTGGATTTCAGGTCAGCAGTTATTAAAGCCCGACCCAGTTTTTTATGATCTCAGATCCATTCTCAGTAAGAACTGATTCAGGATGGAACTGAAGGCCGCGGACATCATAGTCCTTGTGACTGATTCCCATTATGATGCCATTTTCATCCTCGCAGGTTATTTCAAAACATCCCGGCAGATGTTTTTTTGAAACCACCCACGAATGATAACGCCCCGCCATTATAATGGCAGGCATATTTTTAAGCAGCGGGTCACCGGGGATCTTTATCCTTACAGGAGATGCTATTCCGTGGTAAACCGTACTGAGGTTAAGCAGTTTCCCTCCGAAGGATTCACAGATAGCCTGGTGACCCAGGCAAATTCCAAGGATGCTCCTGGAAGGGCCGTATTTTCTTATTACTTCAAGACAGATGCCAGCCTCAGAGGGGATCCCCGGGCCCGGGGAGATCAGTATTTTTTCATAATCAGCAACCTCTTCAACGCTGATCTCATCATTGCGGGAAACATCGGGACGGGTACCGGTTAACTTTTCAATCTGGTGAACCAGATTATAGGTAAATGAATCGTAGTTATCTATAACAATTATCTTTTTCATTTTATACCTCCTGCTATTTCAATTGCTTTTTTAAGTGCGCCAAGCTTATTGTTTACTTCCTGCAATTCGTTATCCTCATTTGAACCAGCAACAATTCCTGCACCGGCCTGGTAATAGAGTTTATTTTCCTTGCTGAGGAAGGTCCGGATCATTATTGCATGGTTTACCGTACCCGTGAAGCCGATGAATCCTATGGCGCCTCCATAGAAGCCGCGCCTCTGGCTTTCGTACCTGTCAATCAGTTGCATAGCCATATGCTTTGGAGCTCCGGAAAGAGTCCCTGCCGGAAAAGTGCCGGTCATCATTTCGGCGATTGATGATTCGTCCATCAGGTCACCGGAAACGGAGGAAACAAGATGAATCACATGTGAATAGAATTGAACTTCCCTGAAATTTTCAACTGTGACATTTCTGGCGTGCCGGCTCAGGTCGTTGCGTGCAAGGTCGACGAGCATTATGTGTTCCGCGTTTTCTTTAAGATCGTATGAAAGGCGTTCAGCTGTCATCTTGTCGTTCTCATCATCGCCAGTCCGTTTGAAAGTACCTGCGATAGGGTTAATAAAGGCTTTGCGCTTTTGAATTTTCAGTTGTGCCTCGGGCGATGAACCAAAGATCTTGTAACTGCCGTAATCAAAATAGAAGAGGTAGGGGGAGGGATTGACCGAACGCAACGCCCTGTAGACGTTGAATTCATCCCCGATGAATTGTTGGGAGAACTGCCGTGAGAGAACGACCTGGAAAACATCGCCCCTGTAGCAGTGTTCCCTGCCTCTGGTAACCATCTCTTTGAACTGCCCGTCGGTGATGTTCTGCTTTTCTGCACCGGTTGCCTGGAACGGATATATTGCATAATTCCTGCTGGAGAGGAGTGTAACGATTCTGTCGATCTCTCCGGGTTCTTCATTGATTTGGTTCTCAATAATTTGTAAATCATTCTGGAAATGGTTAACAGCAATGATGTACTTATAAAAATTGTAAAGTACGTCAGGGATCTTATGAGGATCCGGTTCATGTAATCTGAATTTTATTTTTTCGAAATATTCAACAGCATCATAGGAGGTATAACCAAAGAGGCCATTTACAGGAACATCAGCGGAAGCACCCGATGTTACAAATGAATCAATAAAAGATGAGAACCTCAGGTTAAAAGTGTCCTTACCGGTCAGTTTTGTAGTTGTCTTTGAGCCGTCGGGGTAAGTTTCGGTTACGGTACCGTTATCTGCTTCAAAGGTAGCCAGGGCTGTGAAACAGATATAGGAATAGCTGTTCTCATTACCGTGATAATCTGAGCTTTCCAGGAGAAGGGAATTTGGATAAATATCTCTTAATTTCAAATAGATGCTTACAGGAGTAACTGTGTCAGCCAGTAATCTCAGGGTCTTTGTTCTTATTTTGAATTTTTTCATTGCAGAGGGTTATGGTTGCGTATTAAACCAAAACGGCCTGTCGTGAGTACGACAGGCCGTTATTAATATCTTTTACAATAATATACAAATAGCTGGTAGTCTCACATTCTTAAGTGAAGTTTGCTTAACCACCAACGCCAGTTTGTAATTATTACTTTCATTTTTAAATCGGGATCAGATGCAAACATAGATTTAATTTTCGAAAAAACAAACTTTAATTAAAATTCCTTAGTTCCCGGGCGCCCTTAAAAAGGCATCTATTGTTTCATAAAATTTCTGAGGTTCCTCAATATAAGGAAAATGCCCGCTGTTTTCAAACATTACAAATTTCGCATCTGGCATAAATTTCCTGTAAAGCAAAACATATTTTGGAAGACATACCCGGTCGAATCGTCCACCTATGACCAATGATGGTGTTTCTATTTCCTTTAACCGGGCGCTGAAATCCAGATTCCCCAGGTCTCCACCCATTACAAAGCCAGCATCATCACCAGCCAGAGCGAAGTAAACTTCAGGATTAAATGAAAATTGATCTCCTGCAAGCTTTTGTGCATTTGAGGCATCGTAAAAATAGCCCAGCTGCAACGAAACAGCAGATGAAGCAACTAAATAGTCAATTGTGCTGCTCTTCTTGTCTTTTTCCCGGATCAATTTCAATTTTTCCCAGACTTCCGGGAATTGATTTTGAATTTCGTTGTTGAGATTGGTGATCATTGCCTGACACATTTCCGTATTGAAAAGAGTATTTGACAGTATCAGTTTCTTTACATTATGCGGATATTTTAATGCATATGCCTGTGCTACAATACCACCATAAGAATGTCCAAAGATATTCAGCTTATCAACACTTAAATATTTCCTTAATTCTTCAATATCCTCAACATCGCGCGATATTGAATATTCACCGGGTGATTTTGCGCGATCTGATTTACCCCTTCCAATGGCATCGTAGTAGATCATCTTAAAGTTATCAGAAAACCTGGCGAAATGCGGTGTAAAATACAAATGTGAAAAACCTGGTCCTCCTGGGATTAACAGAAGAGGTTCGCCCAGCCCGCTGGTTTCATACCAGATTTTTGCTCCATTTATAGTTGCGTAATTTCCACCCGGGTCCTGTGCTGAAAGATTCTGATGTGAATTTATTGATATAACTATCGCCAAAATTATTGCCCTGGCAAGTACACTGGAAATTGCTGACGGAGATTGATTTATGTTTTTCATAAGGCAGAGGTTTATTTTATAATTTCGGATTGCGGAATTGGGATTTCGGAGCCTGAATTAAATCCGCCACCAAAATCCGCAAACGAAATCGGTTTTAGATCCGGTAACTTCAACCTGTTGATTTTTACATAAAATTAATAATGAAATATTATTAACGCATGCATTATAAGTAGAAATTTAAAATTATTTCAGGGATTAATAAGGATGTTCAATTACCTCTCAACCGCAAGCTAACCAGATGAATGCATCTAAAATCCTGTAACTCCGCCTTTTAAAGCAGAGTAGAGAGTCCCGGGTGATAATTATGGGGTTGTCTCAAAAGTCCTTTGTGTACCTTAGTGAGAACCTTTGTGGACTTCGTGGTTAATTATAAATCCATACCACAAAGGATCACAAAGTGAGGCACAAAGGCACACTAAGGAAGATCGAATACCGGATATGACTAATCAGATGTTAAACATGCCCGGTGGTATTTAATGGGTTTCACTTTCAGGAGAGTCTGAAACAAATCTGAAATTCCTCCTCATCAAAGGATCTTTTGTAAAGAAGAATGCATAAATGGTAATGACAACAAAACAAAAACAGGGGACAAGATAGGACACGTTTACCCCGAAATTATCAGCGATCATGCCCTGAAGAGGTGGGAATACTGATCCTCCGACAATTGCGAAGTTAAGTAAAGCTGAACCCCTGCCGGCAAATGCACCGATATCTTCTATTGCCAGACTGAAAATCGTCGGGAACATAATTGAAAGGAAGAGTCCCAATGAAGCCAGGATATATTCGTTGATCCCGGTATTGGTTAAGATACATATTAAGTAGCATGTGATCATAATCAGGCCAAAGATTCCCACAAGCCTGAAAGCTTTTACATACCGGAGTATTACTACGGCTGCCAGCCCCATGACCGCTGCAAATATGTAGTAGAGAGTAAGATATCTGGCTGCCTGTGTTTCAGTAAATCCCAGGACGGTTTTAAGATAGGGGATGAAAAATCCGGCAGTGCATGCTTCGGCTCCAACATAGAAGAACATGGCTCCAATTCCAAATACAAGGTGCGGATACCGCACGCTTGCTTTGAAGATACCTGATACGGAAAACTTATCTTCGGTATCGGCTTTCATTGCCGGCATTTTAGAGAAATAGATAAGTGTGCCAATGATCAATATTAAAACAGCCAGAAGAAGATACGGAAAGTGAATTCTTATTTCACCCGCATAATTATAAATGAGTGCAGTTGCTATCAGAGGTGTGGCAGCATAGCCAATTCTGGAGAATACCTGGACGAAATTCATTCTGATATGAGCTCCTTCAGGATCGCCAAGTAAAGAAATAAATGGATTGGCGGCAACATTAATGACTGTTATTCCCGTCGATATAATAAAGATTGCCGTCAAAACGATGGGATAGGAGTCCAGAAACCGGGCAGGCATAAAAAGAATGCATCCCAGTGAGCAGGTTAACAGGGCAACCAGGAGGCTTATCCTGTAGCCAAATTTGTGGATCATCCAGGCGATTGGCAAAGGGAATATAATATATGTTGAATAGAAGGTAAACTGAATTAAAGTTGCCTGGGTATAATTCAATTTAAAATGGGTTATTAAAGCGGGAAGCAGAATATCGTTCATGCAGAACATTGATCCCACAGTTAAAAACATAAGGCAAAGCAGGATCAGGGGCTTATACTGATGCTTCATAAACAGAGGTTATTACCTGACATTTGAATCAACTACTACTTCAATATTTAACAACCCGCACAGATCGACAAGCTCCTCAACATACGTTCCATAAACTGCTGCGAAGTGCTGTGACTGAACATGATTTAAAACCTGCCGTACAGGCACATCAGTAAAGAATTTAATGCTTGGCCAGGATGGCAACGGCACTCCCATTTCAACCCATTTTGGTCTCTCTTTACCTTCTCCGGTGACAATATGCATGCGATATCCGTCTTTTGTCTCAGAAAAACAGGCAAGTGTCATTCGTCCTTTTTTCATGTTTGAACAATGCGCAATGCCTTTCAGGAGGACAGTTGTCATATATTTGATCTGAGGTTTGCCTTCAATAAAATCTGCAGGGCAATAGCCGTCTTCACCCAGAATTATCCATTCAGGGTGATGTTCGTAATGTTCGATAAAGGTCACCTGTTTCCCTGAAATTGATTTCAGCATAAATTGGGCAACCGAATTACCCAGGTCATTTTCATCAACATAGGGATATCCGGCATCGGCTACAAGAGAAGATGGTATTGCATGTGTAAGCCCCATCTCCAGGTCTATTCCATCGACACATTTATAGGAAAATGTATCGAATTTCTTTTCTTTGCACAGGACTACCGTGGCCAGGTACATCCGGACAGCTTTTTCAACAACTTCATCCTCAGGTTTTCCAAGAGGATATTCCCACCCTGAGGAAATCCTTTTTGCTTCGGCTTTTACTTCGGTATCAGGGATTGAATCCATTTTGCGTTTGAGCTGCAGCATATCCAGGCTCTCTATTTCAGGTCCGATCAGGTCACGCAATTTAGAGGGATTAAAGCTGGTTGAATATAATCCCATATCGTTGAAACCAATCATTCCCAACCTTGCATGGCGAAGCTCCTTCATTGTCCTGGCAGCTTTGGCAAAGGAGAGTATGCCTTTTATATCCATCGGAGAGTCAGGTGCATTAAAAAGATATTTGAACTTTATGCCCCATTGTTCCATCGGCAGACGTAATGAGGTTGATCCGGCACCGGCAGCAGGGGATATAAGGGTTCCCTTTTCTCCAAACCTGCCTTCATGATCGGTAAAACCTCCGAAACTGTAAAGTATCATGGGTTTGTCACGGAATTCATGCAAAACCCTGAATACTCCGCGGGTATCGATCCAGTTGATTATATTAACAAAAAGGAAGTCCCATTCGCTTGCCTTCAATTCCTTTATAGCTCTTTCCGGTTCAGGACCTTCACCAAATACAGGATCAGTAATTGCAAGCTCCAATCCTGCATCTTTCAGTTGTTTTTCAGCTCTCTCACTGATCATTTTCAGGTTAGCCGGTTCGTAGAACATAGTCCCGAATGCTACATATCCTGCTTTGATTTTTGCCATTGGTTGAATATTTTTAATTATTAGGTTACTTCAGGAACAAAAAGGTTAATAATATTAATTACGGAATAGCTTATTATGTTATATAACATAATAAATCAGGAAATACAAATCACAAATTAATTCTCATACCTGTCTTAAACGATTTAATTGCTGCATCCATGATTCGGTGGCTCAAATGAGTCTCAGCCGGCAGGACATTCTGAAAGGGATTCGGAGTGCCTTTATTGAAATCAGCCAGGAAGGCGCCGATCATCTGAAGGATTGCATCTGAGAACCCAAATTCAAAGATTCCGCCTGTTATTGCCGGAATAAATGATTGATAACCAATATCTATCCGGGTCCAGCCCTGTTCATGTCCCGAGGTTTCAAGAAAATAGAATGCCTTCGGGTCATGAGTTGAGAACCTAACGGAATTTTTAGTCCCATACACTTCAATAAACCAGGTATTGGTTTGTCCGGGCGCCATTCTTTTTGTTTCGAGGACTAAGGAAAACTCCGTATTATTTAACGGGTCAATACAATGGGAAGTTATAATTGCATTATCCCAGGTTTCACAGGGGACTATATTTCCTTTCCCGTCAGGACGGTTCCTGGCAATATTCTGAAGATCAGCAAATACCCATATCGGGAACCAACCCACACGAAGCGGAATGTGGAGTGTGTGGAGGCCGAGGTCACCCATACACCCGTATTCACCATTTACCTCTATTGTACGTTTCCAGTTGATTGGTTTTTGGAGGTCCATATCGCTCGAATGGTGGAATCCGCAACGGACCTCTATCAGCTGGCCATACGAACCCGACCTTATGAAGTCAATAACGCGCCTGGCTCCCGGAAAGTAAGGGAACTCCGAACTGCACCGGACAATCAGATCTGGTCTTTTATTAATTTCTTCTATAATCTTTTCATTCGCAGCAATATCAATCCCGAAAGGTTTTTCTCCCAGGAGATGTTTCCCCGAACGGATTATATCGGTATACAGCTGCTGGTGCTGGTTATGCGGAACAGCACAATAAACTGCATCTATTTCACTGCTTGAGATGAGGTCGTGATAATCAGTGCAGTTAATTACAATAGTGTCAAAATTCCTGGTAAACCAATCTACAGCGTCCGGGTTTCCTTTATCGCAAATGCCTGCAATGACCGGTTTATGGGAATTATCTTCCTTAAAATGACACCACCTGGAAACAGCGCTCGCAAACTCTTTTCCCATTAAACCCAGTCCGATAATTCCGAAACGAACTATTTTTTTCGTCATATAAAGAACCTGATTTTATTACTATTTTATTACTATTAAAGTGAATAATGTGTTATCAATATCCGAATTCTTTTTCGACCTCTGCAATTGCTTCTTCAATTATATCCATCCCCATTTTTGCATATTTTTCGTCCATAATCAACGGTGGTGACATTCTCAGAATATGACCCGCCGGGATCCAGGCTAATCCCTTCCTGAAGGCTTTCTGGTACACCAGTTTACCTGCTTCATCAAAGGGTTCTTTTGTTGTTTTATCCTTTACAAGCTCAATTCCGAGAAGGAATCCTTTACCTTTTACATCGCCGACTATCGGATGGCGGGCTTTCATCTCCGTCATTCTTTTCATAAAGATTTCGCCTACGCTTCTTACATTCTGCAGCAGGTCCTCTTCTTCTATAACTTCAATTGAGGCAAGGGCTGCGGCGCAGGCCATCGGATTACCGCCATAGCTTGAAGAAGCGGAGATCTTTTCAAGTGCCCCTCCGTTCTCTTCTTTTACCACCATTGCAGTTACAGGAAAGCCATTGCCAAATGATTTCCCGAAGGTAACTATATCCGGAATTACTCCCCAGTGGTTTAAAGTAAGCCACTCACCAGTCCTGCCCATGCCCGCCAGAACTTCGTCATCATAAATGAGTATTTTATATTTTACGCAAAGCGCCTTAAGCTTTGGGAAGTAGTCATCGGGTGGAAAAATACTTCCGGCCCAGCCCTGGGCAGGCTCCAGTACGAAAGCAGCAACGTTGCCCACTGTGCCTTCCAGAATAAACGTTTCGTAAAATGTTATGTAAGCATCGGTGTCGATGGTTCCGTCAGGTTTTGTCCATAACGGGCGGTAAGGGTCGGGGCGGGGGACCATATAAAATCCCGGGGCGCGTGTTGGTCCATAGCTTAATGTTTCCCCCCGGTACATCTGAGCACAGCTTACAGCTCCCATGCTTTTTCCATGAAAGTCACGGTAAGCCGATAGAAACTCGTGTTTATTTGTGATTGCCCTGGCAGCACGCAGTGCAGCCTCGACAGCGGATGTGCCGTCGGAATATAATTGTATTGCATTCAATCCGCCCGGTAGAATTTCGGACATTTTGACCATCAGTTTTTCCTTAACGGGAGTTGTAAAATCATGTGCATTCATAAGTCTCTTTGCCCAGTATGCTACAGCTTCCGATACTTTGGGATGACAATGGCCAAGTGATGTTACATAGATTCCAGATGAAAAATCGAGGTATTTATTTCCATCGACATCAGTAAGAGTAATCCCAAACCCTTTATCGAAGCAAACAGGGAATAGCTTTACCTGACTGCTCAATCCCTTCATAAACCGGGCTGTACTGGTATGCATTGTTTTCGATTTCGGTCCGGGTGTCTCTGTAATTAAATTTGGAATGCCAGCCGCATCCTCTTTCCACCAATCTTTTGACATAATAAAGTTTTAAATTCTGTTATAAAAAAATAAAGGGCAGTCGCAGCATTAAATTCAAGCCGAACTGATTCTCCAATTGTTTACAATTTAATAACCTTTTAATAAATTAATTGATTCTGATTAAATTAAAATAACAAATAATATTATGAGTTAAAACGTTACTCCACAAACATAATTAAAAACAATCAAAATAATAAGTATAATATTAACAAAAGTATAAATAAAGTTGTTTTTTGCAATAAATGTATTTATATTTGAGGACATTGAGTAATGAATAAACCGATCAAAAACGATCATTTTAAAATTCAATTTATTAATTATGAATGGAAAGGCCTTGAAGACAGACAGACTTTTTAGCAAAGGTAAAAATGCTGTTATCGTTGCGATAGATCATGGAATGTTTGATGGGCCGATTCCGGGTATTTCAGATAAACCGGAGAAATAGACAAATGGGCCTCGACCTTACAACATATTTAATAGGGATTGACCTGGGTACAACTTCAATTAAGGCTCTGCTTCTGAGCAGCAAGGGCGACCTTATTGCCACAAGCGGGGAAGAGTATCTTCCTGATTACGGACCCGATGAAACATGTGAGATTGATCCTGAACAATACTGGGAGGTTTCGACACGGGTTATCAGGTCGCTGATTCTTAAAGCCGGCGTTGATCCCGCGAAAATAAAGGGTATTTCTTTCTCAAGCCAGGGGGAGACAATTATTATGGTTGACCACAACGGACAACCTTTGAGGAAAGCCATAATCTGGCTCGATAATCGCTCAATTGATGAAGCAAAGGAGATTGAGGAAAAATTCGGGAACCAGTTGGTAATGGATACAACGGGTCAACCGGAAGTTCTTCCTATCTGGCCTGCAACGAGGATATTATGGCTGAAAAAAAATGAACCACATATATATAATAAGGTAAAAAAATACCTCCTGGTAGAGGATTACCTTATCTACCGTATGACAGGTGAATTTTTCACCGAACATTCGCTTGTTTCTTCCACTCTGTATTTTGACATCAGGAATAAAACATGGTGGGATGAGATGCTTGTTTTCCTTGGGATAACACCTCTCAGCTTCCTCAATTATTACCCTCCGGAAGCAGAGTACATCATCTGACGGGAAAAGCAGCCCTAGCTACGGGTCTTACTACTGATGTTGAGGTTGTTACAGGTTCGTACGATCATCCATCAGGAGCAATCGGCGCAGGAAATGTTCTGACCGGTATTACAACTCTGACGATTGGCGCCTCAATGGCGATGTGTGTAACAATGGATCAACCGGTAAATGATCTGTCTTTCAGGGTATCCTGCCAGTGCCATTCGGTTCCGGGAAAGTATTTCCTGCTGCCTTATGTTCAAACCGCAGGTTTGCTATTAAAGTGGTACAAAGATAATTTTTGCCAGTCGGAAGTTGAGCTTTCAGAAAGGACAAATATTGATGTATTTGATTTGCTGACTGAGATGGCGTCGAAAATACCTCCAGGTGCCGAGGGTCTGACTATCTTGCCGCATTTCATGGGGGCCGGATCTCCATACTTTAATCAAAAAGTAAAGGGAGTCTTCGCAGGAATAACAATCGGTATGGGTAAAGGACATTTTGTGCGCGCAATAATGGAGGCCGTTTCTGCAGAAGTTAAACACAATCTTGAAACACTTTCTAAAAAAGATATAATAATAAGGGAAATTCGTCTGTTGGGAGGCGGTTCCAAAAGTCCGTTATGGTGTCAGATCCTGTCCGATATGACCGGTTTGAATGTCTCCACAATGACAAGTTCGGAGAATGCCGCTTTGGGGGCGGCTATTCTTGCGGGTGTGGGGACGGGGGTATTCAGAAGTATTGATCATGGGTGTAATTTATGTATTGAATTAAAGAAAGTTTATCAGCCTGAACCTGAGGGGTATAAATTCTATAGAGATATTTATGAAAGATATCTGAAGCTCTATGATTCCCTTGAAGGGTACTGGTGATTCTATGTAGCCTGAAAGGTTTTGAAGTTGTGACTGGGGAATCCGGAATTATAATGATATTGATTTGTAAAAATGGTTGATTGATGGGGTAAGTATCGACAACGGGCTGCATTGGGCAGCCCGTATATTTCTGAAATTGATTTTTAACTTAAAATAAATATAGAAATGCGTCAACTTTTAGTACTTTTTGTAGTCTTATTCCTTACATCGTCAGGTTGTGACAAATCACCCGCGTATAACGGTTTAAGCAAAGATCTCATCGAATCAGAAACTAATAGTATCCTGGAAGACAAGATAATTTATCACTTTGTCAGACTTGATAAAACCGGGAGCATACTTCCCTGGTATTCAGATAATCTGGGTCAATCTTATGATGAAGTGTTAAAGCTGGTGTGGAATTTCTGGAAAAATATGGAAAACTGCACCAACGGGGTTAAATATTATATGAACCACCAGGTGTGGAGTGAAAGGCACGACAGACGAGGTCTGGGTGGCGATCAGTTGCAGATGGCGCTTTCAGCGTGGGATCTTTATTACAACTACAGCGGTGATGAGGCGGTGATTGAGAATATGAAATATATGGCTGATTATTACCTGGAGCATTCGCTCTCGACTCCCGATTGTGTATGGCCTTATCTGCCTTATCCCTACAACATGGATATACATTCAGGTGAATATGATGGTGACATGATCCTCGGCAAGGGCTTTACCCAACCCGATAAAGCTGGTTCCTTCGCCTTTGAACTGGTTCACCTTTATAAGAAAACAGGATTGGAAAAATATCTTGATGCAGCCGTCAAAATTGCGGACGTACTTGCTGAAAAAGTTCAACCGGGTGACAATGATAATTCGCCGTGGCCTTTCAAGGTGAACGCCAAGACCGGAGAAACAGGCGTCCTGGTTGAAAATGCACGCTGGTATGAAGGGATGGATGCTGACCTTAAGAAAAACGATCCGAGAGCTACAAAGTCAAGTTATACAACATTCTGGCCATCAACCCTTGGCCTTTTCGAGGAGCTTATCAAAATGCAAAAAGGTAATACGGATGCTTATAAGCGGGCATTTGATATGACTTTCACCTGGATGAAGAACTTCCCTGCCAAAACCCAGAAATGGGGACCGTTCTTTGAAGATGTTCCCAGGTGGTCAGATACACAGATAAATGCCGTAACGTACGCTATGTTTCTAATGGAACATAAGGATCTGGATCCTGACTGGAAGGGAACTGTCAGGAGTATTTTTGAATGGGTTCACAGGGAACTTGATAATGAGCAGTATAAGAAATATGGAGTATTAGCCATCAATGAACAGACGGCTTACCGGGTACCCGGAAACAGTCACTCGTCACGCCAGGCTTCCATGGAACTGAGATACTGGCAAGAGACCGGCGACACAACTTATGTCAGGAATGCAATCCGGATGTTAAGCTGGGCGACTTATATGGTTGACTGCGAAGGGAAGAATTTCTATCCCACAAATGCAATCTGGATGACAGATGGGTACGGAGATTATTCAAGACACTACCTGCGTGCTATGGCCGCGGCTCCGGAAATTGCTCCTGATAACAGTGACCATTTATTAAGAACCTCCTCAATTGTAAGTAAAATTTCATACGAGCCTTCAAAAATTTCTTATAATGTTTTCGACAGCTCCTCGGCAGACCTGCTCAGGCTCACTTCCAAACCAAAGAAAGTAACAGTAGACGGGTCCGATCTGAAGGAGACCTCTCAGGCGGGGATGGAAGGCTGGTACTGGCAGACGCTTCAGAAGGGCGGCATTCTGCAGATCAACCAGTCAACCGGAAATAAAGTTGAAATAACAAAATGAAAAAGATCTGCCTGTTGCTATTCAGTGCTCTTTTCATGTCCGGCCGGGGTGAAAATAGTTCCCTTTATTGACAACCAGTACAATAAAGTTCTTATTTTATCAAAAAAGGACATATATTCTCAAAAATGTTAACAAAAAATATTTGTGATTATTATAAATCTATTTATATTTGAGCATATTATCTCTAAACTAAAACGATCATAAACAACCATTTAATTAACCAATTTATTGATAATGAACGGGAAGGAGTTAAAAATCGAAAAGCTGTTCAGTAAGGGCCAGAATGCTGTGATCATAGCAATAGATCATGGGATGTTTGATGGTCCGATCCCTGGAATGACAAACCTTATAAAAACAGCTGAAAAAATAAATTCGTGTGTTGATGGAGTATTACTGAGTGCAGGGATGTTAAAGCATCTTCGTTTTGCTTTCAATTATAAAGGAGCTCCGATGCCAATAGTAAGATTAAACTGGAGTTCGGTTTATTGTTTTCATTGGAAGTACAACCAGGCTTATACAGTGATTGCACAAACGGTTGAGGAAGCTGTAAGTCATGGAGCCGAGTTAGTGCTTGCATCTCTTACACTGCAGACGGGCAGTGAGGAATTGGATGCTAATAATGTAAAGATTTATTGTCAGCTGATGAATCAGGCTGAAAAGATGGGAATACCAATTATTGGAGAATATTTCCCGATAAATTCCGATACAATTCCTAAAGAAAAAATGAATGCCCAGGTTTACAGAAGTTGCAGAATTCTGAGCGAGTTAGGATGTGATATGATCAAAACTTTCTATACTCTCGATTTTAAGAAAGTAACGGAAGCCAGTCCAGTGCCAATTTTTGGCCTGGGGGCGGAGAAGACACCAAAACAGATTGATGCATTACAACTTGCCGCGAATGAAATAAGGGATGGAGCCAGGGGGGTGGTCTTCGGACGAAATGCCATACAGGTTGGAGATCCATCCGGATTTCAGGCTGCATTGTGTGATGTAGTCAAGTTTGGGATGGCACCTGAAGAAGCTATTGTTAAACATAAAATTTCAGATAAATAAATGGCAGAATTTCAAAACAGTTGAAATGCTTGTAACAGAAAGAACTTATTAATAAAAATCAGATAATTAATTACTCTCAGAAACCAAAACTTAAAAACCATGAAAGAGAAAAGTTCAACTTTATTTCTGTTTATTTATGGGGCTTCAAAAAGGAGGAATTTGCTTTTGATCATGATTGCATCCTTATTGATGTCCCTGGCCTCTTTTGCCAATGGATCATACGTTGATCCGGTAATTTCTTATGAGGATCAGCAGGAAAAAACGATTAGCGGGAAAGTGACTGATGAAAGCGGAAGTCCTCTGCCCGGTGTATCGGTTCTTGCCAAAGGAACCGTTGTAGGCGCCCTCACCGATGCCCAGGGTAATTTTACCTTGTCGGTACCAGCGGATGCCAGGACTTTATCCTTTTCGTTCATCGGGATGGACACCCAGGATGTTGCAATCGGCAATCAGACAAATTTTAATATCACTCTGAAAGAGGCCTCAATTGGTCTTGAAGAAGTGGTGGTCGTGGGTTACAGCACTGAAAGAAAGAAAGATATTATTGGTTCTGTAGCCGTCGTGGATGCCAAAAATCTTGCATCAATACCTGTTGGTTCTGCAGCAGTAGCATTACAGGGACAGGCTGCGGGAGTTGTAACCATAGCGTCAGGTCAGGCCGGGAGGGAGCCTAATATCCGAATCCGTGGTATCAGTACCTTCGGCGATTCCAGACCATTGGTCCTGATAGATGGTGTTGAAGGAAGCATTAATGATGTAAGTGCATCTGATATCGAATCAATGCAGATATTAAAAGATGCAGGGGCTGCTTCGATCTACGGTGTGAGAGGCTCCAATGGGGTAATTGTAATTACAACTAAAAAAGGGAGAAAGGGCGCTCCGGTCATTACTTATGAAGGTTATTACGGGATGACTTATCCACTACCCGGCAACCCTCTCAATCTTATGAATTCGACTGAATTCATGAATACCCAGCTGATTTCAGAGCCTGCGCACCCTTTGTTTCAGGATGGTATGCCGGACTATACATATATCACTCCGACAAGTGTTGGCGTTGCTTTTGCAGGAGACCCTGCTGTAGACCCGGCGAAATATTTTATGGATCCCAAAAATCCTTCAAACAACTACCAGATCCAGAAAGTAAATCAGGAGGGAACGGACTGGTATCATGAAGTCTACAAGAAAGCCCCCAGAATGAGCCACACCCTGACCGCAAGTGGCGGCACTGACCTGTCCAACTATCTCTTCTCATTAGGTGTGTATGATGAAGAGGGAACATTAATTACTTCCCATCTTAAAAGATATTCTGCCAGAATAAATACATCATTCTCACCTGTAAAAAGCATCAGGTTTGGTGAAAACATAAACCTGTTTTATAAAGATAATCCATTGGTGCCTATCACAGTTGAGGCAGGTGAATTCAGCTCTTTGGGATTGCATCTTAACCTGATGCCTATAATTCCGGTGTATGATATAGCCGGGAATTATGGAGGAACACGTGCGGGTCCGAGATTAGGCACTCAGCGTAACCCTGTTGCATGGTTTAATGCTATGAATGATGACAGGAATTATTCGTGGAACACAATCGGGAATGCATTCCTTGAAGTTGATTTCCTGAAACATTTTACTGCACGTACAAGTATAGGTGGAAGCTTAACCAATGGATTTGCACAGTCTTTTTACCGGAAAGAGTATTACCGTTCAGAGTTCTTCAATAATCCGAATAAGTATACCGAATCCTTTTATTACTCCAACAGGCTGATTTCAACAACAACACTGACATATGCAAATAAAATCGGTGACCATGATATAAATTTCATTGCCGGAGTGGAATCAATACGGAATTACCGGAAAAGCATGGGAGGCAGCCGCGATGGATATGCCATTGAAGTATTTGACTACATGACTTTAAGCGCCGGAACTTCAAATGTTACGAACCAAAGTAGTATTTCAGAAGATAAGCTCCTTTCACAATTTGGAAAGCTGAGCTATAATTATCAGGGTAAATATCTGCTGGGAGTTACAGTGCGCCGTGATGGGTCCTCCAAAGTTCGGGCCGGAGAACAGATTTGGTGTTTTCCCCTCTTTCTCCGTTGGCTGGAGAATTTCGCAGGAGAAATTCCTGAGCAACGTTAGCTGGTTAAATGACCTCAAACTAAGAGCAAGCTATGGAGTATTAGGTTCACAGGTTAACGTTGGGGCCGATAATCAGTTTGACCTTTATGGCAGCACTTTTACTTCATCATATTATGATATTAACGGAACCAGCAGCAGCATTGTCCAGGGATTCTATCAGAGCGTAATAGGTAACACGGCAACAGGCTGGGAAAAGGATGTTGTTTCCAATATAGGATTGGATATTACGGTGTTCAAGAACCTGACTTTTGAGGTAGAGGTCTTTAAAAAATCTATTAACGGATTATTATTCTCAATGCCATTACCTGCCACTGTCGGTGGTGCTTCAAAACCAATTGTAAATATCGGTGACATCCGCAATACCGGATTGGATTTTACCGGAAGATACAGGGGCAATATAACAAATGACCTGGGAATCAGCGTCATTGCAAATATAAGTACCTATAAGAACGAGGTGGTGGATGTTCCTGATCCCGGTTATTTTGATGGCGGGACCGGGACGAGAAACCAGGAAGGACACCCGGTAGGATCATTTTTTGGATACGACGTAGTAAAAATTTTCAGTTCAGCTGAAGAGGTAGCTGCATCACCACCACAGGACGGCGCTCTGCCCGGCCGGTTTATGTTCCGCGATGTAAACGGAGATGAAAAAATAAATGCGGATGACCGTACTTTCATTGGTGATCCGAACCCTGATTTTACATATGGACTAAACATAGATTTTACCTACAAGAACTTTGACCTTGGGACCAACTTCTACGGCTCAAAAGGAAATGATGTTTATAATTACCTGATGAATTACACCCACGATTGGGGTGGTTATGAAAGCAATAAGAGCCGGGATATGCTTGATGCCTGGACTCCGGATAACCTGGATGCCAAGCACCCGAGGATTGAAAACGATAATGGAGGTGGCTTCAGCGGTGCCGGTCAGATGAGCACATATAAGATCTTTGACGGGTCATTCTTCAGGATGAAATCACTGGTAATAGGATACACTGTGCCTACTGCTTTTTTACAGAAATTCAGGGCAACTACTCTAAGGGTATATGGTCAGGCGTTCAACCTGTTTACCATTACTGACTATCCGGGTTATGATCCGGAATTGCAGGGATCATCCACTCTGTTTGGTATAGATATGGGTCCATATCCTTCTAACCAGAGAAGCTTTCTGTTTGGAGTTAACCTGTCATTTTAGGTCTCAACGGATAAGTTAATATTTATGAGTTTAACATTTCACTTAATATTAAATACATAATGAAAAAGATAAGTGTTTATTTGATAACATTCTGTATGGTATCATTGATAATGCTGATGATCAACTGTTCGGAAGACTATCTGAATGTAGCGCCCAAAGCAAGTCTTTCGGAGGATAATCTGGCAACCAAGACAGGTGTTGATGGTATATTAATAGGTTGTTACAAAGCAATGACCGGTTCTGTTACGGGCGAATATGGCGGATACAGCTGGGGCCCGTTCTACGACAATCCTTCTGATGACAGAAGTACAGGTACGTATAACTTTCAGCCAACAGGCAACAATGCCAGGTGGGTTTATTGCTATATGGTTATACAACGGTGTAATGATGTTCTGAGAGTGCTTCAAAAAGCAAAGGACGCCGGAACCGTGACTGAAGTTGAAGCTCTCCAGTTTGAAGGTGAGGCTAAGTTCATTCGCGGCATGTTTACCATGATGTACCTTGTAGGGACATTTGGAGACAAAGTACCCTGGATTGACGAAACAGTTTCATTTACAAATGGCAATTATATGGTAGCCAATGATAAATCAATATGGCCATTGGTTGAGTCCGACCTGCAGTTTGCAGCAAACAACCTGACTGAAACCAACTCTCAGGTCGGAAGGGCAAATGAATGGGCTGCAAAAGCGTTCCTTGCCAAAGCTTATGTCTGGCAACTTAAGTATGCGGATGCTAAAATCGTGCTGGATGATATAATTGCGAACGGTAAAACCGTAAATGGTAAAAACTATGCTCTGAATGAACAATACTGGTGGAACTTCAATACTGCAAATAAACACGGTCCGGAATGTGTTTTTGCCATTCAGAATGAAGTTAATACCGGAGCATGGGGGGGAAATGCCGCTGATATGTATAATGGTCCGTATTATGGACCAGCCTCAAGTTGTTGCGGCTGGTTAACACCTTCTGAAGACCTTGTTAATTCATACCAGGTGGATCCGGTAACAGGACTGCCCAAACTGTTCCTTGGATATCGTGACACACCCATAGCCAGCGACCAGGGGATTAAGTCATCAGATCCATTTACACCCACAACAGTACCGCTAGATTCCCGGCTCGACTGGTGCATTGGGAGAAGAGGAATTCCCTTCCTTGACTGGGGTAATCATCCCGGCATGTCATGGATCAGGTTCCCCCCAACGGAAGGAGCTTATTCGGCAAAGAAAAATATTGCATCCCAGGCCAAAGTTGCACAGGAGAGGCAGAACCAGCAGACAACAAATGCATACAATTTAATGCGGTATGCAGAAGTATTGCTTATGGCAGCTGAAACAGAGGCTGAAATAGGAAGCCTCGCAAAAGCAGAAGAATATGTTAACATGGTGAGAGCCCGGTCAGCAAATCCGGTCTCCTGGGTATATAAATATGCGGATGATACCAAACCGATGGGAGGGTATTCAACGACTCCCGCAGCAAACTATATGGTCGGACTTTATTCAGGTCAATTTGCTGCAAATGGGAAACCTTATGCAAGAGAAGCCATCTTTTTTGAATTCAGACTTGAACTGGGCCTTGAACATCATCGCTGGAATATGCTCCAGCGCAGAAATAAGCTTGAGTCCGGGTATATGGCGACAACACTCAATAGTTACCTTGAATGGAGAAAGAATCAGCCTGGTGTTGTTACAAACTATGTTGCACCTTATCTGTTTGTTGAGGGGAAGCATGAAATATGGCCTATTCCCCAGACGCAGATTGACTTAATGGTAGTGGACGGAGTTTCCCTGCTGCAACAGAATCCTGGTTATTAATTTAGGTTAGTTTTTCAAAGTTAGTTGATTTAAGGAGAACAATTGTGGACGGGCTGCGCAGGGCAGCCCGTTTTCGGAGTACGAGTACTGCGATTTGACCTATATTTGTTTTAATTCGCGAATTTGCTATGCTGAAAAAACTCAACATACTTTTTGAAAAGACCTGGTTTCCCATCTCCTTTAAAATTGTAACGTTTATTGTTTTCTGGGCGCTTATTTTTATTGGGCTGTCAGCCCGCAGCGACCATCCGGTTCTTGACACACAGCTTTACAGAACCAACCTGACAAGCATCTTTGTCTGGGATACATGGTGGCCGCTTATTATATTATCAGCAATAATCTTTGGCAGGGTATGGTGCATGGTATGTCCTGTTGAAATGGTTACATCATTTTCTGCCAGGATCGGATTAAGGCTTAAGCGGCCGGACTGGCTGCTTTCAGGCTGGGTGATTCCATTCTTTTATGCGATCATTGTGATTATCGGGGTAACAATCCTGGAAATAGATTTTAAGCCCAGATACACAGCCTGGTATTTATTGATAATAGTTGGGATATCACTTGTGTCGGGTCTGATTTTTGAGAAGAATACTTTCTGCAGGTATATATGTCCTGTGGGATATTTGCTTGGTATTTTTTCGAAAATGGCTGGCTGGGGATGGCGTGTGAAGAGAAAGCCTGTCTGTAAAACATGCACGGACAAGTCATGCATCAGCAGCAAATATTTATACCAGCAAAATTACAAGAGCTGTGGTGTAGATTTAGTTCCTGCAGAGGTGGACGATAACAGCCATTGTATTTTATGTTCAGGATGCCTGAAGACCTGTAAAACATACAAATCAGTAACAAATACCTCACGTCCCAATCCGGCTCTTACGAATATCGGATTTGCCAGCGACCTGATGCAAATCAAGCCTCTGCTATTAGTTGAATGGGTTTTTTTGTATTTCCTGACAGCTCATCTTATTGATGAGATAACTGAATTTAAGCTTTTAGCGACACTCAGCGATTCAATTTTCACACAGAATCTTTCGGCTTATCTGAATATCAATGAAGGAACTGGTAAAGTTCTGATCGCCACAGGTTACCTGTTCTTATTATTGCCGGTGCTCTTATGGGGTCTGCCATACCTGCTGATTACACTGACCCGGACAAAGATATCAGCGGGTAACTACATAAAAGATTTCAGCCCCGTTTTCATTCCGGTCATTATAAGTTTATTTGTCGGGTTGATCATCTGGGAAATAACCACCAGGATACCGTATTATAAATTCACTATGGCGGATCCCATTGGCCTGGCGACAATACAGGGCATCCTGACCAGGCAGATCACAGTGGCAAAGTTGCCTGATTGGGCCGACTGGGTCTTCCTGGGTATCCTTGTAGCATCGTTGATTGCAGGAATTACTTATAGTTTTAAAGCAATTAAAAAGTTCTCCCAAAAATATATGATACAGAAGAATTTGGGGTTTTTATATGCCTCTGTATTTGTTTTTATAATTGTGTTTTTTACATCGGTCCTGCTATATCAGAAATTTTAAATGGAAAGAATTCCTTAAAGTGACCAGACTTATCTTTAAATTATTATGAATTAAATCAACATTGCCTTATATAAACTTTTAAACTCTTAAACACTATGAAAAAAAGGATGCTATTCTTCCTGGGTATCATGCTTGTTTTTGTCTGGTCATCAGGTGATGCCTGGGCTCAGAAAAAACAGGTCAAACCAGACAACATTATTATAAAAGAAAATTCCAAACCGGGAACTACTGACTGGTTGCTTACGAAAGTTCCCCGGCATGAAAATGAGCCTTATGATCAGGGGTGGCACCGCCGTACTGAGATCGAAGGTTACGTTTCACAGATGAGCTATAAAGTCGGGGATACTTTAAGGATATATGTAAGTACCGATCCTCCTGTGGATTACATGATTGAAATCTTCCGGATGGGGTATTACGGCGGTAAAGGTGGCAGACTTATGACTACTCTTTATCCCCAGAAAGGTCTTGCAAAGGGAACAAGGCAACTTACCCCGGTGGATGGGCAATATCATATAATGGAATGTAACTGGAAGCAATCAGCCAAACTGAAGATCCCTGAAGACTGGGTGAGCGGAGTTTACCTTGGGAAAATGAGCATCTGGAGAAATGTGGATGCAGAAGCTTATTTCATATTTGTTCTTCGTGATGACAGGAAGGTAGATCTCCTATTTCAGGTTTCTGATTTTACCTGGCAGTCTTATAACAGATGGCCCCAGTGGCGTTCAATGTATGATTCCCCGAATAATCCGTGGGGAACAAGGAGCGCAACAACCTATGCTGCAGGGTTTGACCGTCCTTACGCGATGTTCTGGAATGGCTTTCCGGCGGCTTATGAACCACTTACCAACGGATCAGGAGAATTCCTGATGACAGAATACCCTTTAGCTTTCTGGCTGGAAAAAGAGGGCTACGATGTGTCATATATTTCGCAGATGGATGTCCATACTAACGGGCCAACTTTACTTCGTGGTAAAGTATATTTATCAGTGGGACATGATGAGTATTTAACAGAAGAGTGTTACAACAATATTATTGCTGCAAGAGATGCCGGTGTGAACCTTGCATTTTTGTGCGGCAACTCTGTTTCGGGGAGGGTTGAGCTACTGCCGGCTACCGATGGAACACCTGACCGCGGGATGAGATATATAGGACATGTAACAGGTAACCTTGATGAAATTGAATTGATGGGTGCCACCTCATACGGCGTCGGACTGGCAGACTGGGTATGTTCAACTCCTGAACACTGGATATTCGAAGGGACAGGAATGAAAAAAGGTGATATTGTTCCTGATCTTGTCGGTTGGGAGTACCATGGACCTCCCCTGGCACAGAACCATAAAGATATGGTAGTTTTGTCAGAAGGACCTGTAACGAATTATTACGGGGTAACCGGAACAAGAAAGAGAACCTATGCAACTACAATCTATACAGCGCCTAAAGGAAATTACGTTTTTGACGCAGCCACATGCTGGTGGAACAAAGTGCTTTCATGTCCTCCCGGATATATCAATCCTCCCTTCATCAATCATTTCAAAGATGGAGATGTCAGGATCCAGAGGATTACGAAGAATGTAATCGACCGGATGTTATCGGTTCAGATCACGAAATAGTTGGGGTCTTTACCATGTTATGTAAAAAGAACTGAGGCTTTTTCGTTTAGCTACCGTTGAACTACTGTTAATACCAAATTAAAATAGCAGCTTAGCATATTCAAAATATTATAATGGGAACAAATTCAATAGTTAAACAGAGAATTACGGCCGGATCAACCAGGGTTTGCTTATCATTAAGTTTAACCATTTTTATTCTGGCCTTGTCTATAATTTGTAGTTCATCGGGAGTCCAGGATAAAAGTCAATGGAGACAATTATTTAACGGGAAAGACCTGACTGGTTGGAAGCATGTTGGTGGCGGTTCGATGTTGGTGGAAAACAGCCTGTTAAGGGGGAATGGTGGAATGGGACTATTATTTTGGCAGGGAGAAAAATTCAGTAATTGTGTGATAAAAGTTGTTTATAAATTGGAAAAGCCCAATAGCGGCTCCGGAATATTTATAAGGGTACCAATTGAACCAAGGGAGGAATGGATGCCAGTCTATTACGGTTATGAAGTTCAGATTGACGACCATCCCGAGCTCTATAATGAAGATGAATATCATTACACCGGAGTACTGTATTCACTTACCAAACCATTGGCCAAAAACGATAAGCCAGGCTTGGAATGGAATACTATGGAAATTACGCTCGACGGACCCAGAACCATTGTCTATGTAAATGGCACCAAGGTCACAGATTATGTTGAAGGGGATCCTGTACCGGATAGAAAACTGGATTTTGAGCCATTTCGTGGCCTGAGGCCTGATTCAGGTTATATAGGTGTTCAGAATCAGAGTAAAGCAGATGTGGTTTATTTTAAGGAGATAGCCGTCAAATCACTTGATAAGCCTTCAAAGTGATCCATAAAGAGCAGAACAAGAGTTCAGATCAAATAACTACTTCAGAAATCCGGAGGAGTGATTCAGGGGTGCAGAAGATCCTTAAGAATGAGTAGAATCGGTTCGGGTTTTACTCATTCTTTATATATTTAAGGCAAAGCTTTTCTATCAGACTAACTATTAAACTACCGGGAATCATGAAAGGGAAAAATGAAGTAAATAATGGTAATTGCAATCTGGATCGCCGTACACTGGTTAAAAACGGTGCAGTACTGGTTGGAGCGGGATTGCTTGGCCCTTTTGCACAATCCTCCGATAAACCGGCAGATAATCATTCCAACAATCTTTTTAATGTCAGGGACTTTGGCGCATCGGGAAGGCGTGAAGACAATGGCACAAAACCAGTCAGTGCGGCTATTGATGAATGTACCGCTGCGGGAGGTGGTACAGTCTATGTTCCACCGGGTGAATATACTGTTGGTACAATACAGCTCAGGGATAATGTAACATTGAATCTTGAGGCTGGGGCAACACTTTACCTGAGTCAGGATCCGGCTGACTTTATCCAGGGATCCCGCACAATGATATTTGCCGAGAATGCAAAAAACATTGCTGTCACCGGGAGAGGTACTTTGGATGGACTTGCAAAGTATGAATTTGTGGAAATGAGAGGTATAGATCCGGAAATCGCTGAGGAGATTGAAATTGCCAGGAAAGCAGGGATAGATATGAGGCGATATTACCGTACAGGGATGCAAACCTATATGTTTATACTTAATAACTGCACCAATATCCTCCTGAGGATATCTCAGTAATCAACTCACCACTCTGGAATATCCGTCTGAACGATTGTAACAGGGTATTTATCACAGGTGTGTATATATTCTCTGATCTCGAAAAAGGAGTGAATGCAGATGGTATTGACATCTGCTGCACCAGCAATGTGACCATTTCAGATTCGGTAATTGTAACAGGTGATGATGCTATTGTTCTTAAAACACCAACCAGAAGGGGACAGGAGAAAGTTAATCCTGTTGAAAATGTAGTAGTAACCAATTGCGTGCTCACCTCTTCTTCCACCCCGCTTATGATCGGAACCGAAACACACGCCGATATCCGTCACGTTATTTTCAGTAATTGCACTATCCGTAATTCCAACAAGGGCTTTGGAATCAATGTGCAGGACGGAGCCACAGTAAGCGATATCATTTTCAGGAACCTGACTGTTGAAACAAACAGACGGCACTGGAACTGGTGGGGAAGCGCCGAGTTATGCAAATTTACACTGAGGAAAAGGACTGACTCCTCACGCCTTGGAAAAATCAGGGATATTGTCATTGATACGGTCATTTCGCATCCACGGGGAACAAGCACAATCAAAGGTCATCCGGATCAGCACCTGGAGAACTTCAGGATTAATAATGTCCAGATCTTCATGACTCCTGAAGATTCAAAGGACAAGAGGGCTTCACATGCAATGGTGATAGAAAATGTTGATGGGCTGAGAATCCGGGATTTGTCTGTTACCTGGGCAGAAGATCAGACTGAAGAGAAATGGCAGAGCGCCCTTGTATTAAAAAATGCTACTGACTTCGAGCTCAGGTCCTTTTCAGGACGGCAGGGACTGAAAAACAGCAGCTTTCCGGCTATTATTCTGGATAATATTTCAGATGGATTGATAGCTGAATCCCGGGCGGAGAAAGGCTGCGGAATATTTTTGCAGATGAATAAGGTGGAAAGTAAAAATGTCTTATTGAGAAACAACAATACAACAAAATCGGAGAAGGAGATTAATTACAAGATTTAATAATCCTCCTCCTCTCCAGGAAGGGATTGTATTTCCTCGGAAGCATTATAAATCAATTTCATTGTACCTGAATTTGTGCTGATACACCCGAAACTGATATTCGGAGCAGCCATTCCGAAACTTCTTAGCAGATGCTCTCTCTTTGCTATTACATCAGCTTCTTCCTTTGTCTTAGCCACACCCCATCCAAACGCTATGCCGACATTTTTCCCGGCGCTGGTACGGTAGGCTGCACAACAGGTTCCTGAAAAAGACAACACCACGCTGCATTTACCTCCCTTTTTAGTGCATTCATCAATAGCTTTCTTTTGCGCTTCTTCAAGTGTAGCACAGTCAACCGCCCAACCGAAAAAATATCCGTTGTCACGTTCAATGGCCAGAGCCCCATATTTAATTGTTTCAGATTGAGGTGTGACGGATCCAATAATTGCAGGTCCGGAGCCTTTTTGCGAGAAAAGGAGGCATGGAATTGCTGAAAACAATACAATTATTTGTGATATTATTAAAAGCCTGTTGTTTTTCATTTTTGTGTATTTAAGAAGGCTGTGATCATATTTGTTCATTTTAATCAGATATTGAACATCTCAGGAGTCAAAATTAGCATTTTCCTTTATTCAAACTGAAAGTAATACCAAAATGTATTCCCCCATTTTTTTTTCATCTCACTTTTAAGCCACGATTTATCAGCATTCTTATGCATATTAAGGGTGGTGTTAAACTGGGCAAATTGCATCTCACAATCAGGACTCACCTCAATGCCTCCAAGATCGGGTAAATCACCATTTGTTTTTGAGTATGTCAATATAGCTTCTTCAATATGTCTTGGAATATGGGTATACCCCATTCCCTTCATATATTTAATTTCGTAGATCATCGTTTCAATATCTTTTTCAAACAATAACCGTGCAATTTTATATTCAAACGCTGTTTTATTACAGGGATTAGCCAACAGGAACAATTCTATATTCTGATCATCAAAGTCCCTTATAAAAAAATCATTTTTTGGGAGCATATCTCTCTTCTTTCCTAATTCAGTATCAGTAATAATCAGGTCGGGATTATTAAGCATCTCTTTATAATGCCGTGCCAGATCTTTAAAGTGAACTGTTTTAGAGAGTACATTGATGTACCGCTCAGCAATGCTGTACTTTTTATTTATGAGGTTGGTTTTTACAAGCATCTTTATATTTTCCGGACGAAACCCGTGTTTTACCATCGATTCATATGCCAGATGATGTGCTTCATTGATGAGTCCTATAGTATAATAATAATATACAGCCCTGTCAACATTTTCTCCAATGCGTGGTAATGTGAGCGATTCAGAACCAATGGGATGCCTGGCATAAAACAATTTTTCGCACAAAAGATTTTTATTTGCCAGGGCAAGATTATAGTAATATCCGATGTTGGTGGTGTAAGAGTTTTCATACTGCTCAATCACCGAATCCCAGTCCCGTTCATTTACCGCTTTTTCAATCCTGGTTACCTCAGCCAGTTCAGATTTTGCTCGTCCGGGGAACAGTAAGATACCGACCGGGATGAGGCTCAGAAACAGAGTAACCGGAATTATTCCTGAGAAGCTATTGTTTAGTCTTAATAAATAAGCCCTTTTAAAAATCAATGGTAAAAAAACGGTATATCCGGCAAGTATAAACAAAAACAGGGGCAGCCCTCCGGTACCGGGCACAAGCAGGGGATGAACCAGAAGCACATTAACTGGTTGCAGGAATATGAAAGTTTTGAAACCCTCAAAAGTAAGATAAGCATAGAGAATAAGTAAAACCGGGAGAAAATTGACTGACCGCCCTTTATTTGTAACAATTACCCAGATTGTGCTCATACCAGCATAGATAAAGGAAAAGGAACCTGCCACATAGAAAAGCAGGGGGAAGAAGAACAGGAAGATAATACATCGTTTTTTCCCCGTTAAAACAGTAAATAAAAAGAAGGTTGACGCTGTCAGATATCCAAGTGCATAATGTATGAAGTAATAGAAATTGTTAAAGCAAATCAGGAGCAAACAGACTGGTATTAATGTAAATAATATCGGAGGTGCTGCGTCTTTTGATAACAGCTTGTTTATTTTAAAAAGAATAACCCATGACAGGATAAGAAAAAGGGAAAGTATCAGGATACCCAAAGGATAGCTATAAAAACCCTGGGTTATGAAATTGCCTGCATATTCAAGTAAACCTCCCGGTTTTGATGTGTAATTGTTAAAATAATCGCTTGAAAATGTGAATATTACTCTGTTCCTCTGAAATAGAAATATTTCTCTTGTAAAGGAAAATGTAGAAATAAAGAATACGACGAGTGTCAAAATCAGGATTTGAGGGATTTCAATCCTTTTTGAAGGTTTATATTTTAAAAAATCTTTGAGGAGCATAACAAAATACATTACTTTTTCTCAATCCAGATTGCTTTTATAGATTCTTTTTCCGAGGCGACGACAATTTTCGCTGGCCCTGATTTTATCTTTCCTGAAACTAACTCCGGTTTATTAAAGGATTTGTCAAATCTTTTATAAAGACCAGGATCCTTCTGAGGCAGGACAAAAGGTTTTCCAATGGTGTCGGGATTGACAAAATATGCAAAATAGGGTCTGGAAGTCAATCCATCACCTCTTTTACTGCTAAATACCAGCCAGCTTCCGTTTGAAGACCACGAATTATAGCTTTCCGTCTCTATACTGTTAAGGGTCATTTTTTTAAGCTCCCCATCCTTCAGGGAAAGAGAATACAGATCTGCTTCCCTGTGCCAGTTAGGGAAAGTGCCAAAGTCATGAAGAGTAACGACAAGGAATTGGCCGTCAGGTGAAATAGTCGGGAAAGATGCACTTTTATTTATTGCCTGAGCGTTCAGAATAACCTCCGGATTCCCAAATATTCCTGTTCTTTCATCAAACGGCATTCTGGCAACATCATATTTAACCTGCCTGTAATCGAACCCAGGCTTTACCTGGGTGGTCATGCAGTAATAAAGATATCTCCCGTCCGGAGACCACACCGGGTATGTTTCCATGAATTCGCCCTTGTAATTTTTTCCACAGACAGACATCTCATTTCTTTCAATATCAAAAATAACAAGGATTGAATAACGGTCATAAAGTTCAACATTCCTGTCGGAGCGCATATGAATTACTGAAAAAATCATGTTGGAAGAGAATGCTACATACTTTTCTGAAGGATGCCAGGCCGGGTAGACTGCATTTCCCGGCATCTCCCTTGTTTTAAGCTCTCTTCTAATAACTGTATCGTTATCAATAAAATAAGTCCCGGCTTTAGAGCCACGGACATGAATTAGATATTTATCCGGCTTGTTTTGGACAAAAGAATGGCAATTAATGCAGTTACCTTCAAGTAATTGGTTTTCGATCAGTGAGGACTCTTTAAAATCCTCAACTGATCTTTGAACGATCTTCATTTCACCCCACGACTCATATCCGGGATAAAGAGTTCTGTAAATCAGGTATGGATCAATAAGCTCCTTTGCAACATTCATGTAGAAAGGTTTGTAAGCTGCAACCTGTCCCTCTTTGAGGTTTGAGAAGATCTCTATTCCGATTCTCCCGGGCATGCTGCTTGCAAGCAACTTTTTCCATGATTTAAGCGGGAAATGAATTACATTATCCTTTGATTTAAGGGTAACCAGGTTGCCGTTCGAGGATGTAACCCTCAGAATAAATGATTCTCCCGGTTCAGATATGATGAAATTCATTGGAGCAATATTCCCGGGAATAGTTACACCTGAATAATCGGGATCTATGACTGGTTCCCGGCCAACGAAATGAATATCCTCCGTTCTTTCTGATTTACAACTGACCAGGAAAAAGATTATCTCAATCACAAGGATCAACATTTTTTTTGGAATCGGGGATTGCTTCACACTGGAGCGGATTAAATATTTCGTTCTAAAATTACTAAAACAAAAAATAGAGTAATGAATTTGTACATAAATGATAAATTTTGATTATAATTGTTTGTTTTAATCATAATATAGATTTTTCATCTCGAACCCGCTTGATATTTTGCACGATTATACAAACACTATGAAAAGATCATTATCCGTGATTTTAATTGCACTTGCGATTTCAGCATGTTCACAGAAAGGCAGGAATCCGATAGTTACCGAAAATAAGCTTCCGGGAACCACCGACTGGCTCATAGAAGTAGCGTTCGACAGCTGTGTCTACCCCGAGCATCAGTATGGCAGGAGGCAGCAGATCGAAGGATATTGTTCGCACACAAGCGTTCGCAGGGGCGATACAATAAATTTCTTCATCAGCACCAATCCTGCGTCTGAATTTACAATCGACATTTACAGGATGGGATTCTACCAGGGTAAAGGGGGAAACCTTAAAAAGAGCATAGGTCCGATCACGGGGAAAGAACAGATAACACCTGAAGCTGATTCAATAAGCAATTTCTTCGAATGCAACTGGGACGAGGCATACCGGCTGGTCATACCTGAGGATTGGGTTAGCGGTGTTTACCTGTGCAAAATGACAACCACTCCGGTCAGATATCAGGCCTATATGATATTTATAGTTAAAGATGACAGGGTTGCCGACTTCATCTTTCAGTGTTCTGATCTGACGTGGCAATCATATAACAAATGGCCGGCCTGGCACAGCACGTATGACGAAGCCCATATTCCATGGAAGGGATCTTCGGGTACAGTTAAAACAAAGAGCAGTTTTAACAGACCTTACTGCATATTTGTCAATGGATTGCCCATGCGAAGGATAGGAAGACGTTATGGCTTTGACCCTCTGACAAACGGGAGTGGTGAGTTCCTGTTATGGGAATATCCGTTAAGTTACTGGATGGAAGAGAAAGGATTCGATGTAACATATGTATCGAATATTGATGTTCATATAAATTCTGAGGAATTATTAAGATCGAAGGCATTTCTTTCGGTCGGTCATGACGAATACTGGACAGTTGACATATTTGACAATGTGTGCAAGGCGAGGGACGCCGGGGTGGATATATTATTTATTGGGGGCAATACTATTTCCGGGACATTCTATCTCGATCCCGCATTGGATGGAACACCATATCGTACAATAGGGAGGGTTCCGAGGGATTCCACAGGAAGACGGGTTGTTGCAAGAGAAATTATGGGAGTCGCCTCACACGGGGTAGGTTTTGGGAGCTTTATCTGCCAACAACCCGAACACTGGATGTTTAAGGGGACCAGCATGGAAAAGGGTGACAGTATAACGGGCATGGTAGGTTGGGAGACTAACGGAAGGCCGGTAGGAGATCAAAAAGACCTTGCAATACTTGCTGAAACAAGAGTCAGGGGAAGCAGTGGCAGATTGCAGGATTCGACAAGGAACCAGCTCGCAACCATGTACACAACGGAAAAAGGCAGTTTTGTATTTCAGGCCGGCACATGTTACTGGCCATTATTTCTGGCAAGGACCCCGGCTTACCAGGAACCTTATCCTCAGTCCGGGCCTCTTGTTGATGTTTCAAAACCAGATCCGCGGGTCCAGAGAATGACGCTTAACCTTTTTAAGAAAGCGCTTTCAAACTAACTTCCTTTAAGATTTTTTTCTCCCGGTCTCAGTTTTTACTTCTGTCACCGGCAGAGATAAGTTTTATTATCAGCACTCCATTTGCGCTTCGTGTTCCGTATATTGCAGCATCAGCTCCTTTAAGGACTTCAATCGATCTTACCTGTGCGGGTGATATATTGTCTATTTTATCAACCGGAATTCCATCGACTATAAAAAGAGGGTCATCATTGCCGCCTATTGATGACGGTCCCATAATCTGGATCCTGCTTCCGATAACCCTCACCCCTGAGACTTCGCCGCGTATCATTTCATAAATGTTTTGATACGACTTGTATTTTTGGTTTTGTGCGTTAATTTTTGACGAGGAAGTAGCACTGTTTCTTTTATTTATAGTAGAATATCCGTCACTCACGGTCTCATGAACCTCCTTTTCCGGTTCTCTCATCCCGGCTCCTGAAGAATCCGTCTCCATAACAAAGTTTATTTCAGTTCTGCCATTGATTGTTGATTCTGAAGTGCCGCCCAGGACTGAAAGAGCAGATATCTTCTGTGAGCCGGAATTTACCTTAACCTTGTAATATCCCTTTGAATTTGTTGTCGCATTAGTGTTTTTATCATCTATGAAGATAAATGCACCCTCAATTGGCTGGTGATTTGAATCTGTAATAATGCCTGATATAAAAATCCTTCTGTCATTTGATTTTTGACTGTAAGAAATTTGAAATGAACAAATTAATATAATAAGTATGAAGTTGAATTTTAAATTCATGTGATTATTTCTATTTCTTATTCATAAATGATTCTGCAGCAAAACTCAGGAAAGAGTCACAATCATGTTCAGGCCTTTGTTCTTATAAAGTTCCAGAAAGTTTCTGTCCAGTCCTTTATCAGTAATAAAATAACTTACCAGAGAGAGTGAAGAATAGGTAAAATAAGAATCGTTCTCTACTTTGGAGGAGTCGCAAAGCAGGTAGACTTTTTTTGCAGCCTGGGCCATTTTTATTGTAATAGAAGCCTCCTTTTCATCGACGCTGCTCAAACCATGCTCCAGAGATACTCCGCCTGCTCCAATGAATGCCTTGTCGGCTTTATACCGTGCGATCAGGTTTTCAGTCATTTGACCATAAAGCGCTTTTCTGCTGTTATCAAGTTCTCCGCCGATAAGATACAGCTTGATCTGAGGATATGGCATTAATTCTGAAACAACAGGCAATGAATTTGTAATTACCCTGAGATTCTTATAACGTGTGATAAAGCGGGCAAGAAAATAAACTGTGGTCCCGCAGTCCATATAAATAGTGTCGTTCTCCTCGATGAAAGATGCGGCGTTTTTGCAGATTTCAATTTTCTGTTCGCGGTTCTCTATTGCCTTAATATCAAATCCAAAAAGGTCAGGCAATCCGCTGGTCAGAATTGCACCACCGTGGGTTCTTTTAATTATTCCTCTTTGTTCAAGGGATATAAGATCCCGACGCGCCGTTATTTCCGAGATCTTGCACTTGTTTACTATCTCCTTTATAGTAATTGCTTCATTTTTATCCAGCATCTGCAAAATAAGCTTCTTCCTCAGCTCGTGTGTCATAATTTCAACGATTTACATTCTTTAAAAATCATCAATATTTTTAATTAAAAGTAACATTTTTTTTACCAAACAGGAATACAAAAGAGTTTTTTGCCGCTTTCTCCTGAAGCGTTATGTTCAAAAAAGCATAATTGAATTTGCCGGATTTCAGGAGAATATAACAGATGAACTAAACTGCCATTTCATTTATTAAGGTCCTGAAATCATGGTTCTGAAATAATAAGGTTAATTCTTTAGCCCTGACAAATACCTCTTTTTCTTTCAGATTGTCAAAACTGCAAACTTCTGAGAGAATATTTTCAGTGCTCCCGTTGAATAACTTAATAAATTCAGCATCTCTCTGAAACAATCGGCCTTCTTCATTAACAGCCCTGAACCGGATGGCGCACAACAGGATAAATAAAATCCTGTCGTAGGGCAATTTAAGATCGAGGGCTGTTTTTATGCCGCCTGCCAGCCGGTCTTCAGGGCCAAGTTTACGAAAAAGGTCGCACCCAACCCTGAAAATAGTGTCCCCTAAAGTCCTGTTTTGAAACCGGTACAGGAGGTCATCGATATGGTCTGTTAACATTGATCCGCTAAACTCCCCGGGATACCTGGCCAGAAGAAGATCAGCGGATTGTAGCATGGTTTCCCTGACCAGTCTGTGAATTTCCGGAACTGCAAGAGCCTCATACACATATGTAAATCCGGGGTTAAACAAATGACCTGCATAAGCAGCTGAAGCATGACCGAGGTTATGTATAAAAAGCTTGCGATCGACCCATGCCTTTATATTTTCTTTTGGTGATAAACCCGGGATTTCGGGTATGTGGTTTTTAAATCCTTTTTTGTCAAGAATAAGGGTATTATACGGTTCAGCAAAAACCTGCAGTATATCCTGTTCCATGTCCTTTTTAAGCATGATGGGCACCATTTTTCCGATGCTGGTTTCTATCAGCCCGACATAATCATCAAAAGGGAACTGCTCTGGCAACAACATTCCCAACTCTTTTTTAAAATATGCAGCACCATTCCTTATGTTTTCTGCAATAATTATGTCTAAAGGTGCATTAAAGTTCTTTTCATACCTTTTTACCAGACCCTCGGCAATTAAAGGGAATGTGCCGGACAGACCCTCCAATCCCACGGATACTGCCACGATCCCGGCTGTTGCTACTTCACCGGTTACTTCTTCGTGGCTATCCCGGAGTATTCCCCGGACATTTATAATGTTAATGATTTCTTCTTTCTCCGCTTTAATAATGACATTGTAGTTATGCCTGCGGTTTAACTCTGCGATAAGGGACTTATTTATATCAATGAAAACCACCTCATATCCACCGCGGCTGAATAGTTGACCAATAAAGGACCGACCTATTTTGCCTGCTCCGAATAATACTATTTTCCTGGTATCAATCTGATTCATTTTTAAGTTGGAGAGGGATACTTTTTAAACCTTCTCTGATCAGGGACGATTCGATCATATTCGAACGTCTCAAATTTAGCAAAATTTATGTATGATCTATGTAAAACATGATAATGCTATTGTTACGGAGATCGTACCGATCCCGGGCACCCGCAGACTTGAACGTCTGGAGGAAAACCTGGGAGCATTGGCTGTAACACTTACGGCAGAAGAGCTAAATGATATAGCTGGCGCCGCATCCAGAATACCCGTTAAGGGTGCCAGGTATCCGGATAGCAGTCAAAAACTGATTGATCGCTAAACTTAAAGCTCCCACCCTTTTCTGTATTCCCGGGTAAGGAGTTTGTTTGCTGCTTCATTATTGGTGATCTTCCTGGTAACCGGGTCAAATTCTATTCTGGTCCCGGCACGAACGGCTACTATGCCCAGGTTTATCATTGTGGAAAGGGCTTCTGCCGACACAAAGTTCGCCGGTGTATTCTTTGATCCCCCCCTGCATGCTGCAATCCATTCCTCAAATTTTGGAGGCAGTGGTCCGATCCTCGGACCTGCAGGGGCTGTCTGGCCAGCTGCTGGCCGTCCCTGGGGCGCTCCCCTTTGACGTTCAACTACAGGTGTATATTTTTCCCCCATATAGGCTTTCATTTTGCTTTCCGGTAATAACCTTCCGTCTAGTATCTTACCTTTGTCACCGATATATAGTATTCCTGTATTGCCCATCAGTTTTTTATCTTCCTCCAATTCCGGGATTGCAGGGGGTCTCATTCCGCCATCGTGCCAGTATACATCAATCGGTCCTCTTGATCCTTTTGCATTATAATGCACCCGGATTGATTCAGCAAAAGGAAATGAAAAGTCATTTGCAATAGCACCGGTTGCGAAATTTAATGTCCTGCATCCTTTGCTGCCAAATCCTTCTGCCCATGCCGGAACATCAAGGCCCCAGGCATCGCAGACTGTCCACATGGTGTAATGACCCATATCAGCAAATGATCCGCCACCAAAATCATACCATCCTCTGAACAGTGTATGGGTATAGTCGGGGCTATAAGGACGATCCGGAACAGGTCCCAGCCACATCTGCCAGTCAAATCCTGCAGGGATGGGTGGCAAATTAGTGGGCATTTCAGTGTTTTGTGTCCACATCGGCCTGGCTGACCATTCGTGAACTTCTTTTAAAGTACCTATTGCGCCATCTGCGACCATTTTTTTTATTTCCTCACTTGACTGGTAACTGTTATAGGGCATAAAGTAGGTTGCAACTCCCGTCTCCTTTGCAGTCTTTATAACCAGGTCCGATTCGTACAACCTGTTTGCCAATGGCTTATGAACAATAACATGTTTGCCTTTTTTCATTGCTGCTATTGCAATCGTCGCATGCAGGTGATCAGGTGTCATGATCTTTATTGCATCAATATCTTCTTTTGCGAGCAATTCCCTGAAGTCGCTGTAGGCAGTAACTGACGGGAATTTATCAACTGCTCTCTGATTCGCATAGAAGGTTTCAATCACCTCTTTCATTACCATGACGTCCACCCGGAACATATTTAATCCCTTCCCTCCATTTGGGGTTGCCAAGATAGTTCCTGATAGCATTCAATGTTCCTGTAGGTACGTTAGCCCCGTTTCCGAAGTTCAGATAATTTCTTCCGTCGGTTTCCGGATCACAGACCGCTACTAACTGCAAATCGGGAGAATTCATAAGCGGACCTAGTTCAGAAAATCCCTGCATACCGCATCCGATATGTGCCATTCTGATCTTATCACTCGGAGCGACAGCCCCGAATTTCTTTCCTAATACATTCCTGGGGACAATACTGAAAGCAGCAGCAGCAGCAGCTGTGCCTACAAATTTTCTTCTGCTTAGCATTCGTTTGTTTAGTTTTTCCATGGTTCAGGTTCTTCTGGTTGGTTGATTAATTCTGAGGCAAATTGATATTTATCCGAATTTTTGAAACTCTCCTTTTATAAAGGATGTTCACAATCCTAAATATACTAAGGTTTTTTAAATATACGAAGTATTATTTTGGATATCATAATTGTAGATATGGAATCCCGGAAAACAAAGGAGCGAGAGTGAATTATAAACAGTTTATTTTACCTCATACTCAACTTTGCCTGTCACCGGAATTCCGCCGGAGGTAATACCCTCAACGATTACTTTATAAGTTGAAGAAATATCAGCGTTAAAGTATTTCAGAAGATAATCACTGGTTGGTTACCACTTTTATATCCGGAAACCAGAACAGAGTGGATCTCAGATCAGGCGCGTAACCGGTTTTCAGCGTTAAGCTATGCTTTGGTGAATAAAAAACCCTTGGGGAGTCATAACCTGAAATCCCTGTATTTACGGAATAAGTAACTTCTTTATACGGGATATCTTCAGCAGTTTTAGTAATAACCGAAATTACTCCAAATGCTCCGCGGACTCCAAATGCTGCAACCTTTTCGGACTTTATAACATCAATCCTGTCAATCCAGTTCTTTGGAATCGAATTTACTCCCTCGTATGACGACACCATTCCATCCAGCAGGAAAAGAGGTTCCTGATTATCAGAAAATGTAGTCATTCCGTGAATTCTGATTCCGGAAGAAGTGCGGGTAGGTTTGGACAAAGTCAAACCTGACACACTGCCAATAAGAATGTCGCTGATGCTTGGCAGCGCTTTCCAGTCTGTGGGGTTATTATTACTTCCTTGTCAGGCTGACCATAAGCCATACGGATTTCATTAATACGAATTTCTCCCGGAGTTTCCTTCCTTTTGGCAACGATTTGAACTTCATCTATTAAAATCGTATCAGAGAGGGTATACTTCTTTCTGATTGATTTTTTAACCGCGTCTGTTTCCTGTAACAGGGTGATATTTTCATTTATTATCTGATTCTCCTTAGCCGGCCTGATAATTTTGAATCTGCTCTCCTGAACTTCAGCAGGAGAAAAACTCAAAGAATCTAATAACAACCTGCCCTGTAGCTTTCCTTTTTTATCCATTGCGCTTATTACAACTCTTGCATCACCTGTCAGATTTTCTAAATCGAGGCGGAACCTTCCTGCAGAATCAGTTTTTACGGTGGTTATTATATTATTCTTTTCCTTTAATATGCCAATGGTTACTATGGAGTTTATTAATGGTGTATTAATAATTGATTTTCTTAATCTCCCTGATATAGTGAATCCTGATTCTGGTGTATATTTAAATCCTTTATATTTCCATTCAAAATCGCGCCATCCCTGTGTAAGCAGGAGCAGATCAAGATCCTTCAATCTGTCGGGATTTGATTGATCAAAATAATATGAGGGCTCTTCAACAGGGCCATGAACATCCGATTCGAGAAGGAACCAGGAAGAAATTGTTGAAGGAAATTGGGATGTTACGTTAGTATAAATGTTCTCCGTTGCCGACAATGACAGAAATGCTTCCTGTCCGGTTCCGAAATCATCAGGTACGGATAAGGTAACAGAAACTGAGTCACGCTGTCTGTAAACCTTTTTATCGGTTTCAACAGATACATTAACCTCTTCGTTGTTCTGAACATAAATCAGTCGCTCGCATAGCGGAATGTTATCAAGGCCAAATACGGTAACCTTAATAATTCCATCCGGAAGCTCTTCAGTCGGAAGAATAATACTGTTAGACAGCTTATCTGTTTTAACAATGAGTGTCCTCAGAATTTTATTATGTACGGATACTGTAACCAGAAGATCACGACCAAGATATCGGGGCAGTGTTTCAGGATTTGTTTTTAGTGTTATTAAATGCTCATTCATCCCGTTGAGCCGGGCGTTTAGAACAAAGCCCTTTGAAAAACTCTTTGGAAGTTCACTTTTGGTTACATTACCCTCAGAGTCTTTTACAATAGCATAATAGTTTAGCCCGGGATCAGGTTTTAGTGTAAAAGCTCCCATGCCCAGATGAGTACTTCTGAATGTGGTAATTAATTCTCCGGCAGATGAGTAAACCTCACCTGATACATTACATCCTGATCCGGCTGCATTTACCGCTTTGAATGCTACAATGGATGAAACATTTTCAACCAGGGAGCCTCCTTCAGGGTAAAAGCTGATCTCCAGACGATTATTTATAGATTGAATATCATCATCCGGTACGTCTGATGTATCGGATCCGCTGACAATTGTAATCTCTTTTGTGAAAAATAATTGATCACCGAAATTCCTCATATAATTTGTATATGCCCTTAACCTGTATTTTCCTGTTTTAAGGCTGTCGGATAAATTGAAATCTCCATTGCCCAATCCATTTTCCAGTCTGATTATTCTTCTTTCCATGATTTTGGAATCCGGTGAAATCAGTTCAACGTGCAGGTTTTTGCAACTGTCTGAAGGTATATGAGTCAAACCATCGACAACATATGATTTGAACCAGATATCATCACCAGGATTATAAAAATCACGGTCGGAATGCAAATAAACCATCTCGGGTAATTCTGGAACCTGTTTCTTAAAATAATCTCCGGCAAGGGTATCAACCACTTTAAAATCAGTGATGAATTTGTCTTTCACCGTTATTGAAGGCTGGAAATCGTAAGGCAGCAGGTCGGCAATCCCCTGCTTTGCCATTTCACCATGCCAGATAATACCCGGTCCTTTGTAATATCCGGTTTTATCGAAGAAAATATTGTTTCTTAATATTTCAATCCCGCTGGTGGCTTTGCCAGGTTTCCATTCAACTGACAAAATTACCGGGATGTACTCCGCAAAGTAAATGTCCTTTTTGCGTAGAGTGGTATCTGTACTGAGGCGATTTCTTACAAGGTCCCTGTAAGTAAGTTGTTTCTTTTCCTTTTTAATGATATATCCATCCGATTTCAGATCGTCATGCCAGAGAGATCTGATCAAATGCATTTTTGATCCATAATATGCATTGTCCCTTCTCGCCATATAATTTTGTTTATCCGATATCGAAGTTGTGTCTTCATCAAACAAGGAATTTCCAATAAGTTGATTGAGATAGTCGGATTTAATGTATTCAAATTTATTGAGGTAATAGGTAATTTTATATCCAAGCCCTTTGTTAATAATAAATACAGGTTTTAAAGAAAAGGCTTTTAATGTATCCTTATCGGGACTTGTAATAAATCTGATATCATCTTCATTTATTATTTCGCATTCTTTTGCATTTATAGTCCTTCCAAGAAACTCCCGTCTGAAGATTGCCAGATTTTGTCTCCTGATTTGCGGATTTCCTCTGGCATTAACAGAAACATCCTTCATTTCAAAGACTTTTGGAGTCAGGTAGGCCAAAATATCCTTATCAGGTGAGATTCTGGAGGGCAACCGGTTTATAAACTATTAAATTTTTCGATAACGAAACGGGCAATTATTTCATCGTTTTCACCAGTTCTCGCCCCGGCAACTCCGATGCCACCAATTAACTCCCCATCGACTTCAATAGGGTAGGAGCCCTTCAGTGGCACATAGGAGAATGGTGTTACTCTATCCAGGGTTCTCATAGCTGGCCGATCTATTGTAACAGTTTGTTCCAATACTATGCCAGGACGCTTGAAACTAACTGCAGTTGCAGCTTTTCCTATCGCAATATTAGCAGCAGCTGACATTGTTCCATCCAGTCGTTCGAGGCAAATCAAATGGCCACCGTCGTCAACAACTGCTACAGCAGCTTCCACCCCAAGTTCTTTAGCCTTCAGGATAGCAAACTCTTCCAGTCTTTTTGCTACCGCAAGTGACAGGGTTTTTTTTGAGATAAATTTTATCATTAAATTCGGTATATATTCTTATTGACCATTTTCATCAAACCACCATAGTCTTCACTTTGCATCATTTTTAAGATTTGTTGCCTATCGAGTGATCTGGCAAGATTATAAGCAGCCAAAGTTATCTCAGAATGATTATTGAAAAACTCGATAACATCAAAAATACGAGGTGATGCATCAGTGGTGAAATATTTGTCGTAATTATACTGTTGGGCCCAGAACATCAGCTCGACATAATGCAGAAAATGATGGCTTGCTCCGATAAGGTCCCAATCCGCTTTAGTGTCATTGTCATTTGTGTGAATATAGGCATCAAAGCCGGTTTCGTAAACTGTAACCAGTGATTGTGCAGGATTTTCTGAGCTTTGAAGTGAGTGGCCAATATCAAGAGTAATTCCTGTATTTGGATTACCAACTTCTTTGAGCAGTAACAGAGCCTTGGCTGTCGAATCCAGCTGGCAATGAACGCGGGTTTCGGCATATTTTGGCTCAATAAAAAGGGGTATTTCAGGAAGATAATCACTTGCTTCTCCAATTGTTTCGACCATGAATTTCCAGGCATCACGATAATTTACCTGAAATAAAAGATCATAACCATCAGCAAGCGGGCAACAAGTAACATGTGGTGCCCCGACTGCTTTTGCAAAATCCTTTGCCTGTTTAATCAACGCTACAGCACGGTCTCTGATACCTTTATCAGGTCGGGTCAGTGCACCCGGGACCCATTCAGTTTCTTTTTTAATATTCACATTTATTGCCGCAAAGTTCAGTTTAAACTCTTTCATGAGTTTTACCGTTTCTTCCGGTGAACTGGTTTCATATGGATATACCATCTCAACACCATCGAAGCCAATAATTTTGGAGGCTAACTCCAGCTTTTCTCTGGTTGATGCCGGTTTTTGATATTCTGAAAAACGATCCTGAGTTTTACCCAGAAAAGCCATGATTACTCCTTGTTTCATCTATCCTGTAAGTTAATATGGTTTTATATTATGCATAAAATGGTTGGCCTATATTTTATTGCAGTTTTATGATCGAAATCTTTAATCTTTTTATGCTTAAAAGCGATTTCAAAAAAAACTGTGCAAATATAGTTTTAATTAGAGTATTTTAAATTCTAATTTTACCTGTAATAAATAATCTAATCTATAAGTTTCAGAATACTCTCACTTATGGTTTCCAATATCAGGTAGCAGGAAGCTGCCCCGGGGTCAGGAACTCCAATTGAGCGTTCGCCCAAACGACTTGCCCGTCCAATTTTTGCTACCATGTTTTTAGTAGAATAATAGCCTTCGTGAGCTGCTGCTTTTAGTGATTGAAGTGCTTCTGATAAAGTATTTCCATCCTGACGAGCTTTTTCAAAAGCTAAAACAGCTGGTATCAGGGTATCAACCAAAGTTTTATCCCCAACCTTCGCCGGGGAGACAGATGCAATAGCTTTTACCACTGCTTTCAAAGATTCTCCTACTTCATTGATACCGATTTGTTCTTTATCTTCAAGCGATAATGCCATCGCATTAAAAAACCTGCCATAGAGAGGTCCCATTGCACCTCCGATTTTTGTTATCAGTATCTTCGAAAGTATTTTTAATCCATGAACCAGATCTCCGGGATTATTGTCAAGCTCAAGACGGGCCATGGTAAACCCTTTGTTCATATTAATCCCATGATCCCCATCACCAATCAATCCATCAATATCACTAAGGTATTGTTTGTTCTTCTGAAAGGTTAAAATTAGGTTGTTAACGATTAAAATACCTTCTGTTTTGGAAAATGTTTGCATCAGGTAAGGGATTAAATTCTTTGAAACTGGCGTAATCCGGGAGAATCGCATTCGTAGTCAATGCAAGCTTTGAGTTCGTCATCCAGTTTCATTAAAGTAAGGGTAACTCCGGCCATTTCAAGTGATGTAAAATAATTCCCTATGTATGTTAAGTAAATTTTAATTTTTTTTACCAGAATTTTTTGTACTTCTCTGAAAAGAATATATAATTCCAAAAGGGGTGTAGAACCCAGACCGGAAATGAGTAGAACAACTTCGTCCCCCTCAGTAAACGGGAGGTCTGGGAGAATTACATTGCACATACGTTCTGCAATTTTAGCGGCAGACTCAAGGTCGACTACCTCTATACCTGGTTCACCATGATGACCAATTCCTACTTCCATTTTTCCTTCAGGGATTACAAAATTGGGATGACCTACTTCCGGGATTGTACATGGGCTTAATCCCACACCCATACTTCTTGTATTGTCGATAGCCTTTTGTGCAGCAGAAATTACTTCGTCAAGAGAAGCCCCCATGGCTGCCTTAGCACCTCCAACCTTCCACATCAGGATTTCACCGGCGACTCCACGTCTCAGCGATTCATTCCCTTTCGGAGCTGAAGGGACATCATCATTAGCTACTACTTTTTTTACAGGAATTCCCTCATCAGCGGCCTGTTCCATTGCCATGGCTACATTCATGTTATCACCCGAATAATTACCATAGAGGATGGCTACTCCCTTACCACCATCAGCAGCTTTCATAGCGTCATAAAACATAGCTGCAGGCGGAGAGGAGAAAATTTCACCACAGGCTACAGCATCAACAAGGTTACGACCGATGTAACCAATAAACGCAGGTTTATGTCCGGAACCACCACCGGTTACAATGCCTACCTTCCCCCGGACAGGGGCATGTCTGTATTTAATAACCCGTTCATTTTCAGTCGAAGTAACATATTCAGGATGAGCAATTACAAATGCTTCCAGCATTTCATCAACCACTCTTGATGGATCGTTAATTATCTTTTGCATCGTAATTGAATTTAAAGCTTTGAAAAAATTTCTTTATTCTTCTACTATTTTAGTTGTCCTCACTATATCAGGATTGGTGAATCCGTCTGAGATATCATGTACTGTTGTTGAGAATGAATAAAGTATAGCACCTTCTGGTCCTGCCTGGAACCAGTGTTTAGTTCCAGGCTCAAGAACCAGTTGATCACCGGGATTCATAATAATTTCATGTCGAACCGTGAAATAACCTTCCTGTCCTTCGGGAATAAAACCTACCTTCATATTATCCGTTCCAGGAATGTAAAAACGTAGTACTCCCCATAACGCCCTTACAATTTCCTGTTTACCCGGATTGTTTGCTACCGGAGGATGCCAATGTTCCGGTTCTGTTTGATTTGGAAGCATTATCAGGAGCTTCCCGGCTATTCTTTCTGTTTCAAAAAATGTTAATATTTGTACACCCTCTTTGTAAATATTACTCAAGCCAAAATCTGCCACGTCTATTTTACTTTTTTCCTGTGCTGTAAATGTAAGTCCGGCTTTTTCAATCAGGGCTACCGATTTTTTTTGTACTTCAGAATATGTTTTATGTGTAATCATTCTATTTAGATTTCTGTACAATAACCAGCCAATCTTCCTTCGAATTACCCGGGGCGGGACCTAAATCAATAATTTTACCAGCTTTAACATTTTTTATTTTACCACTAATTAATTTTCCGCCATCTCTGGGGTTAAACCAATTTACGGTAAATCTGCCCTCTACTCCGCTCAGATCTAATTTTGAGGTTGTTGTATACCCAAGATAAACCAGGTATAATTCTCCTTCTTTAGCTAAACAGTATTTATCTTTATTGTCATCCGGATTATTTATAAGTTTGTTGCTGTTAACCATCTCCCAAAATGGGACATTGTAATTTTTGAGAAATTCAATAGCTATGCCGCAATAACTCCATGATTTATCACGGCTGCGATAATCTTCGCACTGCATATCGCTCTCCGGTGGGATATCTCCAAAATAATATTCGACTCCTGCACCTCCGGCCATAATATTTCCCCATAATACCTGTTTACGGACATCATTTATATCATATCCTTTGTTTGGAGCATATTTACCGAATCCCGGATCCGGAGGAACTCCCTGTAATGAGGGATTCTGTTCATCATTTGCAACTACCCATGGTCTGCCGGCTGCATTGGATTCTTTTATCCACTTAAGAGTCAGCTTGTGAACTGAATTCCAGGGATTTTGTAATGATAAGCCTGTTAATTTTGATCCATCCCCAAGAAGCGGGGGATAAATTTTGTCCTGCATATTGGGATAAGTATGTAAAACAATATTATGCTTATAGGGATCTGTCCCGGACAGATAAGCTGACATATCCTGAAGCTGCCGGGTTGATTGTGTGTTTTCCTCTCCCAGATTCCAGTTTAGTGCCAGGAGATATGAAAACCTTGCAACCAGTTCCCTGCAGTATAATCTTCGCTGAGGACCCAGATCGCCTCCATCAAGAGATTCAATAACGAATTTCAGCTTCCGTGAAATATTATCATCTATTTCGGTTTCCTGAGTTTTAAAGTGAAGGTATAATCCCTTTGTTTGTGCATGATCAAATACGATCTGCCACTGATCAAGTTTTGAACAATCGTAGTGGTATTTATCGTCTCTTTTGATAAATGGCCAAACATTATCACCATCACCCCCCGCGTTATAAGTTAAAAAAGAAAAAGCATTCAATCCCTTTGACGATAAATAGTTCAGGGCTCCAATCATTCCTTTGCCTTTACCGTTCTGCCATGTAGGGTCTCCTTCTTTCCAGTCGGCAATATGTTTTTCATAGCTCTTCAATGGAACTATAACTTTCCAGGTCTGGCTGTAAACTGTATAGGTTCCGTCAAAATCCTTATAGCCCAGGAAGGTCTCCGGTGAATCGGGTCCTGCTTTCATAAAGTAATCACCACTGCCACGGAATTGCAGATGATTTTTGCCAACATATTCCAATCTTCCTTTGCTCCTGAAATCCCTTCCGGTTTTATCTGTTTCAGCGATAGTGAAATTTCCCTTTAATCCATCATATGTAGTAAGTTTCTTTGACCACGGAATATCAATTAAAGCTACCATTTCACCTCTGAGAAAAGAAATTTCATAAGTCCATTCCCCTGTTTTATCAGGAGACAGGTGAGCTCGCCATTTTATGCCATTATCAGCTCCTGATTCTGCTGCATTACCATCGCCCGCAAAATATCCGGGAACTTCATAAACCGGACTGCCGGATGAATGGGCAAAACGGACAGTCATCCTGTAATCTGTAAAAGGATTTGGTTCTTTGTCAAGTTCATGAGCGAATGGTCCGTCCATAGTCAGCGTAACTTTATGCCACCTTTTCATTTCTCCCGAAAAGACAACCTTGCCGTCTCCATCGTCCTTTCTTTGAGATGGATCCGAAAATTTAAGATTCATCTCCTGAACTCTGTCAATTTCCTTTACCTGCTGATTGACCTGAGCTTTTGCTATTGTTCCGGAGCCAAATCCTGCAAAAAGTAAACAGGTTACTAAAACTTTAAAATTGTTAGTTCTCATTTTTTTGATTTTTTGTAAAAACTATTCATCATCTTTTCCTGATGTGTCCAGGATTTTACTGCATTCCTTCTTATTTCGTGCAGGATTTTCCATAATCCAGATCAGGTGAAAAGATTCATGCTCCAGTTCTCTCATTTTGCATAACTTTTTGTTTATTTTACCATAAAATTATCTGAGCGTCAATTCAGGCAAAACTTTCTCCAGATACTTCAGACTCTTCTCCACCCATAGATCAGGATCATCCACAAATCCACCACTGGCTTCACTTCCCATTTCAATGCCGGCAACACAAGCCTCTCCATACTTTATGCAATTTTCTTCAATTCCCAGTTCAATTAGTTTATCAATATAAGCTTTAAAATCAACCACTCCTGTACCAAGTATGCTGTTGGTATGAGCAAAGGATTCAGTTTCACTAAGGTGTACATGTAATAACCGGGTTTTAAGTTTCTCAAGTTGTACAGGTCCTTCCCGAGTAATAACTAAATGTCCAACATCCACATTTGGATAAACATTTGGCATGTTTATATCCTCTATAGCCTTTGCCAGCTTATACGTGCTGTTGCAGATAAAATAAACGTGAGGATCAAGTTCGATGCCAACGAGTAGATTTTCTTTCTGACAATACTCAGCAAAACGACTTATATTCTCGACCATATAACACCAGGAGAGCTCCGGATTTATCCCCATTTCATAAAGTCCTCCTCCCCAACAAACAAGTAATTGTCTGCCACCCAGTTCCTTTTGAAATTCAGCACATGATTTCATATAATCGAAAACTATATCTCTTTTTTTTGCATCGTGATGGGCGGTATCTTTTGTTGCCACAAGCAACATCTGCGAGCTGATAAGACCCTCTCCTTTTATAATATTTCGTACTTCTTTTCTTTCGTTTAATGCCATTGTCAAAGGATTTCCCTTCCTTATGCCGGCATAATCAATGTATTTGAAGCCAAATTTCACTGCACTCCTGAGTGATTCAACAGGTCCTTTATTGCCAACTTCATATACAAGGGTGTTTAATGCTAAATTCATTTTTTTTAATTTGATCAATAGTAATAAATACCTGGTCTCATTATCGCTATTAATTATATTTACTTCTTAAATCCACCGGTTATTTCTTCAAGGAAGGTGAAGAATGCTTCTTTTCGGGGGGAATTTATATCCCAGCTCACCGGGACAGACTGATATCCATCATTAAAGCTTTCACCCTCCATCCGGTAATCAAAAAAGCCCCATGAAGCATACGCTTTTATTGCCTGCAACGAAATTGTTATCTGGTTTTTCAAAATCAAAGTGATCATCTTCGTTAAAAAGGATTGGCATGGGTTTGTATCCTTCAGTTTCCCTAGATAATTTTACCATCTCAGTAATTTTTGCCGGATCTTTAACTCCATTGCCGTGTATCAGAAGAAAATCAGAAACTTTAACAACATTTTTTCCCGGGATACTCCCTCCACCATAGCTTGTGCCTGCTAAAAACCGATAGCCATTTTTTTCTTTCGATTTAACAAGACTAATCAATTCATGCACACGCTCAGGTTTCAGAATTTCATGATCATATTTTACATTACACTCATTGTTTATCTCAATTAAAATGTTCCTGTAATTATGTTCAAAAAGCCAGTCAATAATATTATTTGCAGCATTTTTAACTGCTGTCTCATCTCTCAAACGTTCATCCTGTCCAAAATAAAAGAGTCCCAGAATCGGAATCATCCCCAATTCATCGGCCCTCTTCAGGATTTTATTCAGGCGATTCATATATTCATGTTTCAAGCTTCCATCTTCATCGAAAGCAGAGTTATCCCAAAGTTGTTCCCTTGAATATCCCTGAGGACTTCCACCCTGGAGGTTAATGGTAAAGGAGAGCAGACCATGTTCATACCACGATTGCATGTTCTTCACAAATTCATCAGTATTCCTGTTGGCGTCCCACACCTTTGTGTCAGGATATTTCCATTGTTCAACAGTTTCAGGATTTAGATCATCAAATATTCCCTGGACCATTCTTGAGTTCATTAAAAGACCTTCAATAGGATAGCCCTGCCAGACACGATCCTTATATGTGGGTTGTCCATTGATTAAAAATTTTTCTTCGCTAATACTTAAATTAGTTCCGGAGGAATCTGATTTCTCAGTAAAAAAGTTGCAACTATAGAAACAGGAAGAAAGATAACAAAACTAATAAGGCAGTATGTTTCATATAAAAAGTGTTAGTTTATTAATTCTTCACTAATAGGCTTTCTGGGATCCAGGGACAACCACATTAATATTGCCACAATACTTAAAAATGCACAGATAATAAAAAATGGTTCATATTTGCTAGTCCACTGAAAAATGTAAGGGAATGCAATAATTGTAACAAAAGCCCCAAGATTCCCGGCCATATTCATTGTTCCGGACACAAATCCAGCATTTTCTTTGCCAATATCGATGCAAAATGCCCATGAGGGACTCAGTGTCATGTCTGCACCAAAAACAGCCAATGCCATAAATACAACTGAGAGGATTGGTGTAGAAGCCTGCGTAACCATGATCATTCCGAGTGAGGAAAGACCAAATCCGATTATGGCAGGTATCCTGCGTGAAAATTTCCAATTTCCTTTGCTGAAAATAGCATCGACCAAAACACCTCCAAACCAGTTCCCAATTGCTCCGGCAATAAGGGGTAATGGAAACATAAAATCCTGTTTCAACAACTCCAAGTTGAAAACGTTCCAATATATATGTGTACATCCATGTTATCGAAAAATAAAATGTAAAATTGCTGCAGATATATTGTATCATTAATTTCCACATCGTAGCTGATTCTAACAATGAGATAAATTTAATGGTTTTTCGTGCTCCTGAAAGTTCCTGTTGTCGGTTATTCTTAATGTAGTCAACCTCTTTAGCTACCAATATATCGCGCATTTTCTGGTTTATCCCTGAAGAGTAAATACCATATTACTCCATATAATAAGCCAAAAACTCCAAAAACTACAAATGTAAATCTCCATCCTATTCCAGTTATCATCCATGCAACCAGGGGCATGGCAAAAGCAGCTCCGATACGCGAACCAGAAAAGTTTATACCCTGCACAACGCCTCGTTCCTTGATTGGAAACCATTGGTAAACAACTTTCGAAAGTGCGGGATAAGCGCCTGCTTCACCTGCACCAAAAAGAAAACGTATAATTAACATTGAAATATAATTCCAGGCTGTTCCGGTAAATGATGTCAGAATTGACCAGATAATAACAACCCCTGAAATCACACGACGTGGGCCATATTTATCCGCTAATTTACCAGTAGGTGTTTGGAATAACGCATAGCCTAAAGTGAAAGCTGCCATTATCCATCCAAATTGAGTCATCCCCAGGCCAAGATCTGAACAGATATTGTTTTTGCCGGCCGAAATTGATGCCCGATCAATAAAAAGAAGCACTGTCATCAAAAACGTGCAGAAGACAAGAACAAAACGCATTGGAATCAGGGTCTTTTTCATATCCTCTGTTCAGGTCATTTTAATCGTTATTCAATTAATTAGTGTACATATGAAAAGTTCCTAAATACGCTGTGTACCGTAACCGGTTAAAAGTAGTAAATCTGAGACGAATTGAATGTTACAAATTGGGCTAAATAATTTTAAAGATTGAATTATTACCAGTTTGCCTCGTCACATCGGGAACGATGGTAGCTGCAGCGAGAAATAACCTATATTTGTTAATAAAGTAAAGGATATGAGCAAGAATAAGAAACGGCAAAGAATAGGTATCCTCACGGCAGGAGGAGATTGCCCGGGCATTAACGCAGCTATTAGAGGCGTGGGGAAAACAGCCATTATCAAGTATAATATGGAAGTGGTTGGAATTAGTGATGGATTCACCGGGATGATAAACAAACAATATATAGAACTTAGTGAAAGGGACTTGTCAGGTATTCTGACACTTGGAGGCACGATACTCGGCACATCACGTGAAAAACCATTCAAAGACACCAGCAAAGGCAAAAATGAAATGAAGAAGCCTGACCTGATAAAGGAGCATTATGAGCAGATGGGACTTGATTGCCTTGTCTGTATCGGAGGAAACGGAACACTGAAGACAGCTTACTTGCTTGCAAATGAAGGACTGAACATAATCGGGATACCCAAGACTATTGATAATGATGTCTGGGGGACAGATGTGACTTTTGGATTCGACTCTGCAGTCAATATAGCCACGGAGGCGATTGACCGCCTTCACTCTACTGCAAACTCTCACAAGCGTATCATGGTTATCGAGCTTATGGGTCATAATGCCGGTTGGCTGGCACTCTACTCCGGGGTTGCAGGAGGGGGTGACGTTATCCTTATCCCTGAAATACCTTTCACTACAAAAAAAGTTTGTGATTACCTTGTTAATCGTGCAAATGAAAATAAACCTTACTCTATCGTAGTAGTTGCGGAAGGAGTCAAAGTTCCAGTGAAAGATAAGTCCCCGGGTCCATATATTGCAAATATGATTTATGAGCAAACCGGATTTGAATCAAGGGAGACTGTCCTTGGATATTTACAGCGTGGTGGATCACCCTCCCCAATGGACAGGATACTTGCCACAAGATTTGGTGCTACGGCCGCCAATATGATAGCTGAAAGGGATTTCGGTAAAATGGTATCCCAACGGAATTGTGAAATAACCTCTGTTCCCCTGAGCGAAGTTGCTGGAAAAACAAGGCTCGTTGATCCTGAAAATCCAATTGTTATAAAGGCAAAGGAACTCGGCACAAGTTTCGGGATTTAGTGATGGCCAGCCTGCAGGGGAGGTGTCATGTCAGTTGAAATCCGACAATCCGTAAAAATTATGCCATCGGTCGCCGAGGCATATATAAGAGATCACCACGGTCTGGATGCTGCATTCGAGGCAATGGACAAGGCATATTCTGCAGGTGATGTGTTGGAGACGGCGCGTGCCTCAGCCGCCTTCAAGTTCCACCTGGATATCCACCTCGCCAAGGAAGACGCCCACCTGTACCGCCTGGTGCGCGAGCGCGTCCCCATGCCCGAGCAGGTCAAGGCGGCTCGGTATCATGTCGAGCACCGTGCCGCAGGAGCGTTTCCCTGAGGTGATTGCCTGGGAGTTCCCCTTGATCGGTGACGACGACCGTGAGAACATGACCCGCATCTTGCAGTCGGTGATGCCGCCCCCGGTATTCGCCCAGGTCAGCCAGCTCATCCACAAGGCAGTGGGTGATGGCTGGGCCGAGCTGGTGCGGCGCATCCCCACCCTGCAATAGGTAGAGACGTCCCACATGGGGCGTCTTATGGTACCGTATAATTAAAATAAAACGGGGCTGGTTTCCCAGCCCCGTCAGTCTAGCTTAATGCTAGGTTATCCTCAATCCACCGAGAAGTTGTCGTCGGCGGCGATGTCATCCGCCAGGGCGAAGTCTTCGGTGGTGTAATCATCCTCGAACTCGCCATCGGTGCGGTCATGCGTGGTGCCTTCCTCGCCTTCCTTGCTCGACAAAGCGACCGTGGACGAAGCCCGTGCCAGCCGGGATGAGCTTGCCGATGATCACGTTCTCCTTCAAGCCGATACAGCGGATCTTCCGAGGCGGCGATGGCTGCCCCCGCCAGCACCTTGATGGTGTGCTGGAAGGACGAAGCCGAGAGGAACGAATCGGTGCTCAAGCGAGGCCTTGGTGATGCCCAGCAGGGTCTCGATGAAGCGTGCCGGGCGCTTGCCCTGTGACAGCAGCTCCTCGTTGACCCGCTTGAGCTCGAGCAGGTCCACCAGGTCACCGGGGAGGTAGTTGGTATCGCCCGGGCGGGTGACCTGCACCTTGGAGGTCATCTTGCGGATGATCACCTCGAAGTGCTTGTCGTTGATGTTCTGCCCCTGCGAGCGGTACACCTTCTGGACCTCGGTCAGCAGGTACATCTGGGCGATGTATCGTCCCTGGATGCGCAGGATGCGGTGCGGGTTCAGCGAACCTTCGGTGATCGCCTGACCTGGCTCCACATGGTCGCCATCCTTGATCAGCAGGCGGGCATTGGTGGGGATCTCGTGCTCGGCTTCCTGGTGCACCTCATAGGAGACGATGACTTTGGTGCCATCATCGCCCTTTTCGAGGCGGGCACGCCCGGTATGCTGGGCAACGATGGTGGCAGTATCTAGGAAAGCCACCACATCTCCCTGGGCTACTTCGGTGGCATCTTCAACCGCCACAGTCCAGCTTTCGGGGATGCTGTATTCATCGCTCACCATCTCGGAGTGCTCGATGCGCACCAGGCGCAGCTCGGAATAGCGATCCGACTGCATGATGTGGGCGGTACCGGCGATCTCTGCCACCTTGGCTTCACCTTTAGGCATGCGGCGGGCTTCGAAAAGCTCTTCCACACGTGGCAGACCTGTGGTGATATCTCCGCCGGCGGCCACACCACCGGTATGGAAGGTGCGCAGGGTCAGCTGCGTGCCTGGCTCACCAATGGATTGGGCGGCCACGATACCGACCGCTGAACCCATCTCGACCATCTTGCCACGACCCAGGTCCATGCCGTAGCATTGGGCACAGATGCCGTGGTCCAATTCACAGGTGAGCGGTGAGCGCACGATGACTTCCGGGACGTCGGCAGTGGTGAGCTTGCGCACCAGGTCATGGTCCAGCAGATCACCACGTTCAGCCAACACTTCACCGGTCTTGGGGTCGATCACATTCTGGGCAACCACACGCCCAAACAGGCGGGTGCCCATGGCCTGCCCGGCGATGTCGTCGACCTTGCGGATGGGGATGCCATCCTGGGTGTTGCAGTCCAGCTCGTTGATGATCACGTCCTGGGCTACATCCACCAGGCGGCGGGTAAGGTAACCAGCATCGGCGGTACGCAGGGCGGTATCAGCCAGACCCTTGCGGGCGCCATGGGTGGAGATGAAGTACTCCAGGGCGTTCAAGCCTTCACGGAAGTTCGAGCGGATGGGGTGTGAGATGATACGCCCGGACGGGTCAGCCATCAGACCACGCATACCGGCGAGCTGCGAGATAGGTCCGAAACCACCCTTGGTGGCTCCAGAGTTCGCCATGGTCGCCAGGTTGCCGTGCGGGTCCATGTAGCGCTTGACGGCATTCGGCAACGTCGTTGGTGGTGCGCTGCCAGATGTTGATCACACGCTCATTCTGTTCCTGATCGGTGAGCAGGCCGCGGCGGAAGTCGCGCTGGACCAGCTCAACTTCCTTCAACGACTGGTTGATGATCTCCTGCTTCTCGGGAGGAACGGCGATATCAGAAACCGCGATGCTGTAACCCGAGCGGGTGGCATAGGTAAAGCCAATTTCCTTGATGCGGTCAGCCACCTCAGGGGTCTGATCTTCTCCGCCGACCTCGTACAGCTCGGCGATCAGGTCCTTCAGCTCACCCTTATCCAGTTTCCAGTTGATGAATTGGATCTCGGGAGGCAGAATGCGGTTGAAGATGACCCGCCCGACAGTTGTCTTGAGCAGGCGCTCTTCAGGCTTCGGGCAGGCGGTCACCATTGTCATCGTACCAGGTATTAACCAACACCTGGATCTCTGAGTGGATTTCAAGCTGACCCAGGTTATAAGCCAGCTCCACTTCGTCAATATCGGCAAAGTTACGCCCATCGCCCTTGTGCTTGCGCTGAGTCATCCGAGATGGTCAGGTAATAGACACCCAAGACCATATCCTTGGACGGGCTGATGATAGGCTCACCATCGGCGGGCTTGAGCAAATTGCGGGAGGAAAGCATGAGCTCGCGGGCTTCGGTGACTGCCTTTTGAGACAGCGGCACATGGACTGCCATCTGGTCGCCATCGAAGTCGGCGTTGAAAGCCGTGGTCACCAATGGATGCAGCTGGATGGCAGAACCCTCGATCAGGATGGGCTCAAATGCCTGGATACCCAGGCGGTGCAGGGTGGGCGCACGGTTGAGCATGACGGGACGTTCCTTGATCACCTCTTCGAGGACTTCCCACACCTCAGGGCGATTGCGCTCGATGAAGCGCTTGGCACCCTTGACGTTGGCGGCATAATTATGCGACACCAGGCGTGAGATGACGAACGGGCGGAATAGCTCGAGGGCCATGCCTTTGGGCAGACCGCACTGGTAAAGCTTGAGCTGTGGTCCGACGACGATCACGGAACGACCGGAATAGTCCACACGCTTGCCCAGCAGGTTGCGGCGGAAACGACCTTTCTTACCCTTGAGCATATCGCTCAACGACTTAAGCTCGCGTCGCCCACGGCGTGAAAGGGCTTTGCCGCGCTGCGAATTATCGATCAACGAGTCAACCGCTTCCTGGAGCATACGCTTCTCGTTGCGCACGATGACGTCGGGTGCGCCCAGCTCAAGCAGACGCTTGAGACGGTTGTTGCGGTTGATCACCCGGCGGTACAGGTCATTCAAATCGGAGGTGGCAAAGCGACCGCCATCCAGCTGGACCATGGGGCGCAGGTCGGGCGGAATCACCGGCAAGACGGTGAGGACCATCCACTCAGGGCGGTTGCCGCTGCGGCGGAAGGCCTCAACGACCTTCAAGGCGCTTGGTGGCTTTCTTGCGCTTCTGCTTGCTCTTGGAGGTGCGCACCTCTTTCCATAACTCTTCCGCCAGCTTATTCAGGTCCAGCCGGCGCAGGATATCATAGAAGGCTTCGGCACCCATATCGGCGCGGAACACCTGACCCCAACGGGTCTTCAGCTCGCGGAAACGGGTCTCACCCATGAAGGTGAGCGGGCGAAGGTCAACCAGCTCATCGCGCAGGCTATCGTTCTCGTCGCGCACGGTACCCGATTGTTCTTCCAGCTGGTTGCGCAAGCCTTCCATCGTCATGTCGGCTTCAGCGCGGATGCGCTCGACATCCATTTTTAGATGTTCAAGCTCGCGCTCTTTCTGGTCTTTCAGCTGGCTGTTCCAGCTCTTCCAGCTGCTCTTTAACAACCTTCTGAAGGCGAACCAAATGCTGGTTGGTAACTTTCTCGCCAGCCTCAACCACCACAGTATCGGTTTGGAACTGTGATGGCGGTTTTGGTCACTTTTCCTTGCTTATCGGTGATCTGACCTTCCAGGCGTTGACCTTCCTTGATGATTGGGTCAAGCTCGATCGATTCATCGTAACGCTTGTTGATCTGCTGGCGCAGCCCTTCCTGTTCAGCCAGAGATCGGTCACGACCCGGCTTTGGTTTCGGCGATCTTGGAATTGATCTGGGCGGCATACTCGCGTTCGGCGGCGATGATATTATCATCCAGGCGCTTGAAGTGCCTTCTGGCGTGCGTCTTCATCCACATAGGTGACGACATACTGGGCAAAATAGAGCACACGGTCCAGGTTGCGGCGGGAAATATCCAGCAGCAGACCCAGATAGGATGGAATTCGGCGGGTATACCAGACGTGGGCAACAGGGGCGGAGAGCTCAATATGCCCCATGCGCTCACGGCGTACAGATGAGCGGGTGACCTCCACGCCGCATTTATCGCAAATGATCCCCTTGTAACGGATATTCTTGTACTTACCGCAATAACATTGCCAATCACGGGTCGGTCCGAAAATGGCTTCGCAGAACAGACCATCCTTTTCAGGGCGTAAGCGCCGGTAGTTAATGGTCTCGGGTTTAAGCACTTCACCGTAAGACCAGCTGCGGATGGTTTCTGGGGATGCCAGGCTGATACGAAGTGCTGTCAGTCCTTTTGTTTCCACTCAGTGCCTCCTGGAAAATAGACGAAGAAAAGCCCGCGCTTGAGATTATATCATCAAGCGCCAGGCGGTTAATAGTCATATCTTTGGATTCATGCAAACTTGGATTATACCTAAAATGATAGGATTTGGTCAAGAGGTATATTCTAAGAGGAAGATTAGGGTTTTTCACCCCTCATTCCGGTTTTCCCCCTTTGTTCTGCCTGAAAGGAATTGCCAGATGGAAGGCGCTGCCCTTACCCAGCTGGCTTTCCACCCACACCCTGCCCTTATGACGGTCGGCGATCGATTTGACAATCGCCAGACCCAAACCGGTGCCCTGGCGTTTCTTGGCTTCTTTTTGGCCACCACGGTAGAACTTCTCGAATATGCGGGGCAGGTCAACCGGTGCAATGCCAATCCCGGTATCGACGACGGTGAAGACCATCTGATCTTTATCAGGCTCCACGCGCACAGACACCTTGCCCCGGGCTCGGTATAGATCACGGCATTTTCCACCAGGTTATGCAGGGCTTGCTGTAGCAAGGCATAATCGGCTTCGATGAGCGGGATGGCATGCTGGGAGATATCGCTGGAGATCACCACCTGCTTTTGAGACGCCTGGAGCTGTAAGGCACCCACCACGCGGTCCACCACTTCCTGCACCGGCACCATCTCCAGCTGCAGGTCCACCCCGGCATCGATCCTTCCCAGGTCCAGCAGGCTGGTCACCAGCTGGTTCATGCCATCCACGCTGGTGAGGATCTTGCGCACGTAGCCGGTCTGCTGCTCGTTCAGCTCACCGACCATCTCCAGCATGGTGGCATAGCCGCGCATCGTGGTGAGCGGATAGCGCAGGTCATGGCTGACGGTGGCGACGAATTCAGATTTGAGCGTGTCCAGCTCCTTGAAACGGGTGACATCGCGCAGGATACACACCCGACCAACCGGCTGACCTTCAACGATGACCGATGAAGCGGTTGCCAGATAAATCTTTCCATCCGCCAGCTCCACCTCAGCCGATTGCTTTTCTTCCGAGACGACCTGCAGCAAGCCCAATAAGGCGGGCTGTTGGATGATCGAATCAATCGACTTGCCATTGACCGATTCACCAGGCAGCCCGAGCACCTGCCAGGCAGCCGGGTTGGCCAAAAGCAGCCGCCCTTGATAATCGGTCACCAGCACCGGATCAGGGGTCGAATTGAGGATAGCCGCCAGGCGCTGGCGCCCAATCTCAGCATTGGCAAACAGCTGAGAATTGGCAGAAGCCAGGGCGGCCTGCCCGGCGATGGTGGTGAGGAAACGGATCTCATCCTTGCCGAACTGGTGCGGGGTGTCATACGCCAGCCAAAGTGCCCCGTAAAACATGTTTTCGTGATGCAGCGGTAATGCCAGGAGCGCTTCAGGGCGTGGGGCATTGGCCGGAAAGGTGAGCAACCGCACCCGGCTCAGGTTATTCAGTGCCACCACTTCCTTTTGCCGGATCATCGGCAGGATCTGATCGTCCAAGTAGCTATACTGCTCGTTCTCCTTGCCATACCCAAAACGGCTGGGGGCGGGCGAGCCACCTTTCATTTCGGGTAAAGCCTCCGGCGAAAGGACCACGCGCACGGCACTGGCACCGGTGCTCAGGGCGGCTTCCATGACCGGTTTGACCGATTCCTGGAATTCCAGGCTGGAGGCGACGCCCCGGCTGACCAACAGCAGGCGGTTCAGCTCATCCAGGCGGGCTTTAAGGCTCGAGCGCATGTTTTCGAAGGCATGGCGCAGCTGCCCAACTTCATCATTACCACCTGTCTCCAGTGGGCTATCCAATTGGCCGCTGGAGATACGATTGGTCTCCAATGCCAGGT
>CAWKIC010000062.1:0-14308 GCA_963849615.1 uncultured Bacteroidales bacterium | reverse complement strand
TTATGTCCAATAAAACCTGCCGGTGGTTGTTTGTTCTTTATCTCGCGCTCGCCGGCAGCTATTGCGGGTTGGAAATAGACACATTTCTGGGCGACACGCCGTTTTTCCGGATTGGCACGCTCCTCCTGTTTTGCAATGTGCTATGCGTGATGCTCGTCCCGCCCATTGTCTGCGCGCTCTTTGCGTCGATCCGCTGCGTATGGACCAACCGGGCATTCAGGAGCATCCTCCTGGTGCTGAACGCCCTGTACTTCCATTTGCGCGATATTCCTTGCGGTATACAAATCGGCGCGCAAGATCGATTTTGATTTCTATTTCCTCTGGTACAACACGGCCGATGCCCTGCCGGCCTTATGGAAACTGTACGCTCCCTGGTTTCCCGCAGTTATCCTGTTAATCGCGGCCTTTGTGCTTCTTCAGAAACCGGCCTTTTCTCCTCTGGTCAAAGGCCTCGCCCGCTCGCCGCGCAAAGGATGGACGATCCTGCTGGCTCTTTTCTTCTTCAGCGTCCTCTGCCAGCTGGCAACGATTCACAGGATCCACGGATCGGCGGCCGGCTTCCTGTATGCCAGTTTCTTCAGCGACCGTCAGCTCCGGAACGATTATCATGAACTGTATCGAAAGAACATCGCAGCGCTCCGGTCCGATGCACCCACTGCCGCCGGCCGCATCGATCCGGCCCTGATGGGCGATGTCATCTTTTTCGTCAAACAGGAGAGTCTTAACGGTTTTCTGTTGGGCCCCCGGATCACACCGCAACTGCTGCGAGCTTCCCGCGACGGCATTCTGTTCTCGAAGCTTTATGCCAATTCCATCCAGAGCCTGCGCGGCTATGAATGCATCCTCTGCGGCGTGCCTCCGAGCATCGCAGGAACCCTGGTGGATGACTACTCGCCCGCCGAGCTAAAGGACCTGAGGTGCCTGCCCAAAATATTCAGATCGCTCGGCTATCATCCTCTCTATTTTTTTGGCGGGAGCCGGAATGCCAGAATCGTGCATTTTGCCGAATCCATAGGGTTCGAAAAAGTGCTGGCGGACGACATTGTGCGGCCCGAGGACGTCAAGTTCGACTGGGGATACCGCGAGGATGTTTTTTTCACCCGCATTCACGAATATCTGCAGCGGCATTATGCCAATGAAAAGCTCTTTATCTTCATCGACACCGGAGCCACCAACCACACGCCGTTCGAGGTCCTGGACGACTCGCTCCTGGATAAAATCCCCTTCCCGCGACCGAAACAATTCAACGAGCGGCTGGCAAACACCACTTTTGTCCAGGATACCTATTTCGGAAAACTCTACGACATCTATGCCAGGAATTATGCGCATCGAGGATCGCTCCTGGCGGTGAGCGATCATTCGTGGCCGGTCATGATGCACAAGGACAACATTTATAACGAGCGCGGAGCCTACGAGGAGAATTTCCTTATCCCGCTCCTCTTTGTGCCTCCGACATCAGTAAGAGAGCGCTTCGCAACGGGCGCTGTGATCGAACGTCATTTCAGCCAGATGGATATCTTTCCCACAGTTCTCGAACTGATCGGCATGAAGCAGAAGGATTTGCTGGGAGAATCTTTTGCGCCGTGGCTGCTGACGGCTCAGCAACAAAAGCAGCGCGCAGTTCCGGAAACGGTTAAGATCAGCGTTCAGCCCTATGGTGGAGGATTCATCTCCGCGGTGCGCTATCCGGAAAAATATCTTTTCGATGTGCTCGGCAGGAACGTCAAGGTTTACGATCTGGCAAAAGATCCGCAGGAGCAATCGCCCGCCATTCACGACGTGAAAAGCTACATGCCTCTCATTCGCGATTTCTTCCGCACACGATAATCCTCGGAGTAGGAACGCTCATTGCAAGCAGCAGAGCCCATGGGTGGAGGCCGCGAGCGGCCGACGCCTCGGACCATGGATGAGACATTGCCCCGTAAGCGGCGCGGGCTGAAGCCCCGGACCCACATGATTTGCAGGTTTCAGATGACGCAATGCGTGTAAGGAGCAGAGCGATCTGACGCACTTCCGAAAATTATCCCAGGACTGTGCGGATGCGGGCCAGGCCCTTTTCGATCACTGGAATCGCGGTGGCGTACGAAAGCCGCAGATACCCCTCTCCGTATTCGCCGAAAGCCGATCCGGGCAGCAACGCGACACCCGCCTTTTCAAGGATCAGGTTGGCCAGTTCGCTGGATTTCATGCCCGTGCCCGAAATGTTCGGGAAGACGTAGAAGGCGCCTTGCGGTCTCTGGCAGGAAATTCCCGGGATGGCATTCAGGCCCGCGACAATCATGTCGCGCCGAAGCTGATATATTCTGTCTCGCTTGTCACAAGTGGATGCGACTGCTAGCTTTGCGGATAAGAATGTCGGCACGGCCATAATCGTCAACATCGCTGGCCTGACTCTTACAGGCGCAAATACGGGCAAATACTACCGAATTACCAGCCGACGCTGACCGGCGACATCACGGCCAAGGGGCTGACGGTGACCGGGGCGACGGTGACCCCGAAGGTGTATGACGGCAATACGGCGGCGGCCATCACCGGCGCCACGCTCAGCGGCGAGGTCAGCGGCGACGTCGTCAGCCTGGCCAACGACACCACCGGCACGTTTGACACCAAGAACATCGGCACCGGCAAGGCGGTGGCAACCGCGCCGATGACGCTCACGGGCGCGGACAGCGGGAACTACACGCTGACCCAGCCGACGCTGACCGGCGACATCACGGCCAAGGGGCTGACGGTGACCGGGGCGGCGGTGACGCCGAAGGTGTATGACGGCAATACGGCGGCGGCGATCACCGGCGCCACGCTCAGCGGCGAGGTCAGCGGCGACGTCGTCACCCTGGCCAACGACACGACCGGCACGTTTGACAACAAGAACATCGGCACCGGCATACCTGCATAAGCGTATGAATGAAAAAGCCCGTAGCCGGGCGCAGCTCGGCAAAGGCTTTTTCTTTTGAATCCCCCCAATCCAGGATCACCGCAGGTAATCCTGCCACCCCGACATAAAGAAAAAGCCTTCCCGCAAAAGCTGGGAGGCTTTGTTTTTCCAGGCGTTTAAAACTTGTTTTCAAAAGCGAAGGAAAAACAAAGCCTCAAAATGAGCGAAGCGAATGCGGGCAAGGCCCGACAATTATCTTATCAGGCTCAGGACGTTTTCTTTGTGCAATCTTTTTTCAATAACACCAGCAGATACATCAAAAATTGGGGCAATCATTGGGGCCGTGACTGATAACATTTCTTCATCTTCAAGTTTAATGGCGTCCCAACTAGCATTTCTTTTGATAACCTCTTTTCGTGCATTCTTAAAAGCATTTACTAATTGGTCTATTGGGACTAAAAGCCTCCCTGCAAATTCAGAAGCTTGTGATTCAAACCAACGAAGGGATTCATCATTTAAATTCATCCGGAAGCTTATCCATTCTTCATCTGATGTAAATCGAACCATATCAATATTGCTTCGATGAAGTACAAGGTGGCCAATTTCATGTGCAATTGTGAATCTAACTCGTTTGTAGTATCGATCATCAAGGTACATTTCTTCATCAACATAAATTGATTTAAAATTCCTTGAAATAAATCCCTCCATATCACAACCGCGTTGCAGACTTTTAATTGGTATAATACTTATACCCATTGTTGCTTCAATTACGCGTTCAATATCGACGGGTATTGAGTAATTAAAAATGTAGTCGTTTCGGAATTTATCAGCTAAGTCCCTAATCTGAGAAAAAGAAAGTTTAGCAGGTGTTATTTCTCTGGGATCCATGCAGACCTAATTTTCTTTAAAAGATCAATAAGTTCACTTTCAGATGTTTTCTCTCCTCTAACAGTACGAAAGAATACAGGCAATTGCTCCAGGATCTCAGATTCAATTAATCCTTCTGGGATTGCTGAAAGAGCAGATAGATCTCTAATTTGCTTATAGTCCTCTCCTCCTTTAGGGATATTAAGCGCAGAAGCAATATCGTCTAGTACTTGTTTACTTTGAGGCGGAGTAGATAATCCTCTTTCAATTTTGCTCCAATTGCTTGCGTCATATCCAATTACCCTGCAGAACTCGCGCAGTGTAAGCCCTGCAGCAATCCGCTTTTCACGTATAAAATTTGCAAATGATGATTTCATAACAGTCTGTATTTTTCGTGTGGTAAAATTACACCACATTATTAAATTTTGCAAATTTATTTTGCTTCTTTTTGTCTCTTTTAGTCAATATTCAACTAAAACCCCGGATTGTTAGTTCCGGAGAGGGGGAGAATTTGTTCATGAAAGAAATTCAGGTTAGTATGCAAAATAAAATTCCCCAACTTCGTCTTCTGCCATTCACTTATTACACCCTCATTCCAGCAATAAGGGCAAGGATTTGATTAAATCTGCCATTATAAGTAAAACTTAAAGAAACATATAATCCTTCGGACTGTTCTATCTACTGAATAGAATTACCATATATGGATGAAAAAGGGAGATTGGATGAATCAGCACTTGCTGAGCAAGAGAAAGCAAAACGTGCCGCCGAGTTAGTAATTGCTAACGAAGAGAAAGCGAAACGTGAAGCAGAGTTGGTAATTGCTAACGTAGAAAAAGCAAAACAGACTGCAGGAATAGCCATTGCTGACGAAGAGAAAGCAAAGCGAGTTGCTGAGTTAGTCATTGCTGAAGAAGAGAAAGCAAAACGAGTAGCAGAATTAGTCATTGCAAACGAAGAGAAAGCAAAACGAGTAGCAGAGTTAGTCATTGCATAACGAAGAGAAAGCAAAACGGGTAGCTGAGTTAGTCATTGCTGAAGAAGAGAAAGCAAAACGAGTAGCAGAATTAGTCATTGCAAACGAAGAGAAAGCAAAACGAGTTGCGGAATTAGTCATCACTAATAATGAACTTCAGCAATCTCTTCAATTAAATGCAGACAAAGACCTTTTTCTCTCGATTCTTGCACACGATTTAAGAAGTCCTTTCACTGCGCTTCTTGGTATATCTGATTTATTAATAGAAAACATTCGTGTATACAGTATTGACGAAACTGAAATGCTCCTGAATCATCTTAAAGATGCATCAAAAGACACATTTGCTTTGCTGGAAGACTTGTTGAAATGGACAAGCACTCAATCTGGCAAAATTCCTTTCAACCCACAAAATCTGAGTTTTTCAGATATTTGTAAAAATATTCTTGAAACTCTTAACAAAAATGCTGATGCAAAAAACATCACAATTAAAAGTTCTACTATCGACAATATATCTGTTTTTGCGGATATTGATATGTTAAAAACAGTTTTGCGAAATCTTGTTTCGAATGCAATAAAATTTACGAACAAGGGTGGCACAATAATAATTAATGCTGAGGAAAATTCTGAAAATGTTACAATCTCAGTTTCGGACAACGGAATTGGAATAAAGCCTGATAAATTAACAAAACTGTTTGATATTTCACAAAGACAAACAACAACAGGTACAGAAAAGGAATCAGGAACAGGTTTAGGATTAATCCTATGTAAAGAATTTGTAGAAAAAAACGGAGGCAAAATCTGGGTTGAGAGTGAAATATGGTAAAGGTAGTGATTTTAAATTTACTTTACCAATATTTATGGAACAGACTCCTTGATTACAACTTTTTATGATTCTCGCCGGTCAGTGCAAAAACGTAACATCGCCGACTTTATCAAAATAATCCCCGTCAGCATACCTTCCTGAAGCTTTCCATACATATACTCCCTGAACGGCCAGATTGCCGTCCCTGCTGTAGCCATCCCATCCCTGGTAAAGGTCGTGGCTTTCATAAATCAAGACTCCCCACCTGTTGAATATCTGAAGCTTGTAGTCCGTCACATTCTCATAGAAAGGCCTGAACACAAAGTCCATCTCCGGATAACAGCCGGGTCTCCATACACCGCCTGTTGGCCCGGTTTCATTCCACTTGAAGACATTGGGGAAAATGATGGAACCTATTTTCCAGTCAACCCTTACAGGAGTCAAAAGCTTTGCAGAATCGATACAACCTTCTTTTGATGTTACCGTAAGGGTGACAATGTAACTGCCCTGTTCCAGATATTTGTGATATGGGTTCTTCTCATCAGAGGTATCCCCGTCGCCGAACTGCCAGAAGGAAATCGAATCATACATGCTGTTGTTTGAAAAGACAACTATCTGTTCGTTGTTGATGACATTCGTGGGATAAGCCTCCAGAATAGCAGTCGGGTTCTGATATACCGTTATAATTCCGTTATGTACCGCTTCTCCGGCAATATTATAAACGATAAGCTTCACTATATAGCTGCCTGGCACATAGTATGTATGAGACGGATTTTCCTTAACCGAGAATTGACCGTCACCAAAACCCCAGATATAGGTCTCGCCATAAAGGCTATTATTGGTGAATTGCACGGTGAGGGGCGAACAGCCGACAGTGTCGGGTAAAAAGTCGGCAATCGGAAAAGGAGGCATAAGAATCTGTATATGAATAGTGTCAACTCCATAACAACCATATTTGTCCATTATGGTCTCGTAGGTTATCACATGCGTGCCAAGTCCGGCAGCAGCAGGATCAAAGACGTAACCGGTTACTGCCGGTCCGTAAAAGATACCTCCTGCCGGTGTGGCGTTCAGGTTGATTGCAGGACTGTTGATATACACCGTCCCTACCCTGTCGATATCCACAACGGGTATCGGAACCACGGTTATATCTTCGGTGTCGGAGTCCTTGCAATCGGGGTTGGCAATACTGTAGCTTATAATATGGGTGCCGGCTCCTGCAGCTGCAGGATCAAAAATATTGCCCGAGACACCCGGACCTGACCACACACCTCCAAGATCATGTGCAGTCAGTGTTATCGGAGCGTTGTTTATGCACAGGGTATCCATCGTATTGATGGTTGCATCGGGCGTTGCCACTGTGATGGTTATCTGATCATTGTCCATGCATCCGTTGGAATCAACTATCTTATAGGTTATCGGATGGTTGCCATAGCCGGATATGGCCGGATTGAAAGTATTACCAGTCACTCCGGTCCCTGACCAGATACCCCCCATGGATGGAGCGGTGAGAGCGATTATGGTATCGGTTATACACAATGTAGGGATGGGTGTAATGGTTGCATCAGGCACGGGTACAACCTTTACTATTGCCGTGTCAGCATCACTGCAGCCTTCCGCATTTGTTATCGCATACCTGATTATATGATTGCCCACCCCGGCTACAACCGGGTTGAAGGTATTTCCCGATACACCCCGGCCCGACCAGTCACCACCGGAATCATGGGCTGTCAGAGTCACAGGACTGGCATTGGCACACATCCTGGTTACCGGATCGATAGTGGCATCAGGATAATCGACAATCAGGATAATTGCTGTTGTAACCACAGGAGGATGGTCCCCGTTCTGCCGGTCCCTCGGAGGACCCGGTATGTTCGGATCATCATAAGGATTGCAATAATTCCAGTTTCTCAAAGTGACCTGGAAATACTCACCTATCTGTTTATCAGAGGCTACATTTATTACCTTCGACATAACACCTGAACCGGTTACAGGTCCTGTCAGCGTGATTACATTATCAGTATAGGGGTAAGTCCTCGATCTGCCCTCAATGGTCACCGGCAGCCCGGTCATTGTGATCTCGGTGCCATAAATCCATTGTATCCATCTTGTATTAACATTCGGATTGTCTCTCTCCTGGGGAGGTACACAGTTGAACTGGGTAAGATCCTGAAAACGGACGTCCGCACCGTTCCCGAAACATATCGGATAAACCAGAGGATTGATGTGCATATGCCCTCCGTTGTGATCGTCGTCATCCCACACTGTCACTATCTGTTCCTGGGTGGAAGAAGTACACAGAACACCGTTTACTATCAGGGTTGCCTGCGGGTGATAATTGCATACATTCCCATTCGATGTATATGTATTTGTAGAAGTTGCCTGAAACACACCAGGACCCGACTGAATTGCAGGAACCGTTTCGATAAACCCGTTACCCCAGTCATACCGTATACTTACCGGCGCACCTGCATTGGTCACACCAGTGTAGCTGACATTCCAAATTGCAGTGACAGGAGAACACAACCGGTCGGGTGTGATGTTGTTGGCCTTGGAAATTATAGTACAATTCTGCCCAAAAATACCGGGGTGTAAAAGTACCAGAAACAGATATAGTAACCACTTCCTCATAAGCAGTCTTTCACAGGTCCGAATTCTCGAAATTAATCAACAGGGTCATCAGGTTATATAAATAACAAAGTCAGGACGAACTGGTAATATTGACGAACATTGACACTGACCTTGTTTATTAACTGCCAGTAAATTAGAAACGAAAAGTTGCTCCGATTATTACAATCAGTACCGGTATTCATAGCCCTTTTTGACGAATGGAGAAGAGGAGAGCTTTATTCTTTCCCGTATGTAACTTATTTACTATTATTTATAATCTCCCCTTCACCACAAGTAGGGGTGGCCGGCATAGCCGACTGAGAATTACTTTCAATTAGCTGAAATACAAGTAAACAAAGAAAAGCGGCCGGAAACGAAAAATTAAGCCTTTTTGGGCCTCCGCTTTGCATGGCCATGGCGGTGGCCAGACAGTGAAATCAATCTTACACGCCGAAACTGGATTCGTCTGGCCGCGGTCAGTTGATTCACAGTCTGTTCATTGATTACCTTATCAAATGGATAGACGTGAAACAGAAATTTGAACCACCCCGGACCGGGAATTCAGATTGTAAAGCCCCGTCAAATCTAAGTCCGGCCACCCCTCCTTGAAAAGGGGGCCGAGCGTTAAGAAATTCAGTCAGTGGCTGAATTTTAGCGAAGGAGCTCAGCCTGCAGGCGGATGCGCGAAATGTGGTGGCAGTGGGAAATGGTACAGACTAGCCTGTGCGAAATCAAGCTATGTACAATTTAATTCATAAGCTATCCTATGTCATTACAGTTGACGTTAAAAGATCGGATATGGGATAGAACCTCTGCCTTGCAAACAGGAAGGTAGACGCCCGCTGGACCTTGCAAGGCCTAAACCCCTCTGCCTTGCAAGCAAGGCATCTCCCCTGAAGGGGAGAAAATCCAGTATAATAAAAAGGCTTAGTGCTTTACGGTTTGGGAGATCTTTCCTGTTACCTTGTTTTTAAGGATCAGCTTAACTGTGCCATCGGGCATTGTTTCTTCTTTTACAAGTAAATGATCCTTGTCAAAATCACGTATGGCGTTGATCTTCTCTGTTTTTTCCCGTCCCCGCCATGTTTCAAGCTTCACCGGTTCCCATTTTTTTGATTTGGCAGAACGGAAGCATGCATCCATTATCTCATTTACGATATAGCCATCATAGAAGGTTTCTGTCAGGCTGGATCTTTTTTTCAAATGAATTGAACATATCGGTAAACATGTCGGTATAGCCAAGCTCCACAACTTCGTCACCTACCGGAAAAAGCCATCCTTTTTCGGTCTCAGCTTTTTCAGCAACATAACCTGTTTTACCACCGGCAGTAAACATCTCGAAGCCTGTCCTTAGAAAATTATTAACCCAGATCGTGCCTTCTGTTCCCATGACTTCATCACGGAGATCCATGCCACCGCGGAATGTCCAGCTTACTTCAAACTGTCCGACAGCGCCGTTTTCATACCTTACCCACCCCAGGGCATTATCCTCAGCCTCAATCGGTTTTACCAGGGTATCAGTCCAGCACATCACCTCGACAGGTTTAATGTCTTTACCTATATAGCTTCGGCTGATCTCAATGCAATGACATCCCATATCGAGCAGCACACCACCTCCTGAAATCTCCTTTGTCCAGAACCAGTCGCTGTGCGGTCCCGGATGTGTTTCACGCGACCTTGCCCATGTAACCTGCCCCACAGCTCCCATGCCGACAGATTTAAGAGCCTTCAGTGTTTTCGGTGTATAGACCAGATCTTCGAGATAGCCATGCATAACACCAGCCTTTTCAACAAGGTCAAGCATCTCTTTTGCCTCGGCTGCGTTCCTTCCAAGAGGTTTTGTACAGAATACCGCCTTTCCGGCTGCTGCGGCAAGTCTCACAGCTTCAAGATGAAGATTATTCGGTAGTCCTATTACCACAACGTCAACCTCAGGATCGTTTACTGCATCTTTCATTGAGGTGGTCCACTTCGGGATCCCATGTTTTTTTGCAAAAGCTTTGCCCCTTGCCTTCATCACGTGAATAAATAACCTGCACTTTATCACGGTTCCGGTGACCGTTGATTGAAAATGTGTAAAAATCGCCGATGAAACCGGCGCCAAGCATTGCAACTTTAGCCATAATATCAGAAGTTTAAATAATATGAGTATCGGGAATCAGGAATCTGTTGGGCTCCTCGCTCTGCGTCTTCGGTTCTACGCTCCCCTTGGGGTCGGGGTAAGCGAAGAACCGGAGCGAAGCGGAGTCCGGTGAAGCCAAAATCATTGAATTCATATGTCTGATTCCCGATAGTCATTTAAAATTATTACAGAGATAGTATTTCGATCCTGTTCCCTTCAGGGTCCAAAATTACACTTTCATAATATCCGTCGCCTGTAACTCTGGGCATGCCTGCAACTACATAACCGTCATTACCAATCCTCTCCGTCAGCTGGTCCACAATTTCCCTCTTGCCTACATTTATGGCAATGTGTGTCAGTCCGGCGGCGTTTTCATCCCTTCCCCTGTCAATGGTGGGCTTGTTCATGAGTTCAATCCTTGCCCCGCCTGAAAATGTTATAAAATATGAGGTAAAATGTTTCCCTGAATTTACATATTTTTCATTTACCGTACAGGTAAAATACTTCAGAAAGAAGTCTTTCTCTTTCTCAAGATCATAAGTCCAGATTGCGATGTGATCGATGTTCATCCTTTAGTTCATTTATGCCTGGAAACAAATATAAAAAGAACCTTTATGGAAAATGAAACTTTTTTTTAATTTATCCGTTAAAAATTCAAGAAGAAAATAAAATATGATAGTATGAAAAAAATACTTTTTATCCTGACAATTCTTATAATCCTGATCAGCTGGCAGTGTTCAAAGATTGATCAGTCAAAAAGAAATCTTACAGTAAAGGAATCGATCGAAAACAGCAGCGCCGAGATTAATACTGCAATCGAAAAGATCTCCGGGTCTATTGGGTATAACCTGCTTTCTCTATCCGAAGCCGGTGCAAAATCGGAAACCGGATTTCAGGACAGCATCGACCTTGATCTTATAGCCGGAATCTATGAGTTCAGTCCTGATCCTGATTTGCGTCCGCATCAATTTTTCCCCTATAAGCTTTTCAAAAGAACAGGCAACAGCAACAACCTCGAGGTTAATCTGCCCGAACAGATGGTTTTACGTCCAAAACGTCTTCATTTTTACGTAATGAGCGATTCGGTCCCTGAAAACAATTTCAAAATAACAGCAACAGGCTACCATTTTTATTATAACTGGTGGCGTACTTATGATTATAATTTCGAGGCCGGGTTTAATCTCGATGGAGCAGATGCCGGAAACATGAAATCTTCCTCTGCCTGGAAGTCCTTTTCAGACCGTAATTATTTAAACAGCTTTACATTTCCCGAAGGATACACTCTTTTAAGAAGCGGACAAGCAGGTAATCCTGCCCGGTTTATATTTGCTCTTGCTAAGGGCAATGATACCCTGCTGAAGGAAACCCTTTCCTTCTCCGGTGATGGTTTCAACAGGAAAGAAAAGCAATATATCCTCTCGGTTGGGGACGTTGATATCAAAAGAGCAACAGGGATTGACTCAATTCAGGTTTATCTTAACGGGGTGCTGCAGAAAAAGGCAGGAGCTAAGATCATATACGAGGCTGATTACGAAGCATCTATCTTTAGCAGGAGGGATATACTCCTCACTTTCGACGACGGTACACAGGCAAAGCTCAGCGAGTTGATCTCACCGGCTCTCGAAACTCTTAAAACCCTCTCCCGCTCACTTGAAGAAATGTACTTTTCAAAACACATTGTTGACTATATTGCCCTCAATATATACTATAGCAAACAGTAGAATGTAATCCCGCTTGCACGGGATTCAAAACTTTCCCTAAACCTCATATTAAGCTCCTTCAGAGCTTACAAAACAAGAGGAGACACCGACCCCCGGTTTCGCCGGGGGTTATTCACATTTGTCCCGTTCCGGGACAGTTATGTGGACAAAGGCCTCTTTCAGAGGCAGGAAATAAAACCAGCTTCTGATCTTCCGGACACCGGAATAGAGAAGAATCAGAAAAGTTACTGGGTTTTACTAAATACAGAGAGGCTGACCTCTTTTGGTTTGGGAAAGTCTCTGATTATAAATCAACTGGGAAACCAGCTTTGATCTTCCTACCACAGAATGGAGAAGAATCAAAAAATGACTGAGTTTTACGAAATCCAGATCCACCGATGTTACCTTAATAGTCTAAAAGCAGAGCTATAAAAGTGACTGAGTTTTACGAAATCCAGAGCTACCGATGTTACCTTAATAAACTAAAAGCAAAGCCATAAAAGTGACTGAGCTGTACGAAATCCAGAGCCACGAATGTGGCCTTTTCTAAACTCAAGCAAGAACCACGAAAGTGGTGAAATATGTAATAACCCCCGGCGAAACCGGGGGTAGAATGCAACTAAATGATGTCAGCCCTGAATGGGCTGAATAAAACTGTATCAATGTACCTTTTGCAGTGTCTTATATTCTGTAAGTTATAAAATCTTGTCATTAGCAGTTTTTATCCAAAGTTTTGTACTTCTGGTGTTATGACAACCAGAATCTGCTAAGTTTGCATGGGTTACACAAGCATGACCTTCGCTTGACTAGTGCATTTTTTGCCTGCTTAGCAGTATGGTTCCGGAAGATAAAGTCTTCAGGTATGGTACTTCCTATACGGAATGTCCGATTAGCAGCATTGCAATTTCCAAAGACCTTCCGGGTGTAATCTTTTTAATAATTAAACTGTATAACAAGTATGGAAAAAATCAGAGAAAACGCTGCCGGAATAGACATTGGATCTAAGAAGGTATTTGTTGCTATCGAAGGGCAGGAAGTAAGAAGTTTTTACACTTTTACTGAAGACTTTGAAAAACTACGGGATTATATTTTTGAGAACGGTATTAAGACTGCTGCAATGGAAGCTACGGGAGTCTATTGGAGTATTTTATATGAAATGCTCGAAGAGACAGGAATAGATGTGTGGCTTGTAGATGGTCGTCAGACTAAGCAAGTACCTGGTCGGAAAACTGATGTTAAAGACTGTCAATGGATACAGCAATTACATAGTTATGGGTTGTTAAACCGATGTTTTGTGGCTGAAAGCGACATAAAGGACCTCAGGTCATATCAGCGCCTGAGAGAAGACCATATCCGTTCGGCATCAATGCATATTAACCATATGCAAAAGGCCCTCACAGAAATGAATATCAGACTAAAGGAAGTACTGGATCAAATTCATGGAGTTAGCGGATTAGCTATAATTGAAGCCATCCTAAAAGGCGAAAGAGATAAGGAGAAACTATTAAAACTCTGCCACACAAAAATTATTAAAAACAAGAAAGATGATGTTCTGAAAGCTCTAAACGGCAGGTACACAAAATCAGGTTTATTTGCATTAAGGCAAGCTTATGAATCATATTGCTTTTATCAGAATCAGATTGAGCAATGTGACCAGATGCTCAGTGATGATCTTCAAAAAATCAGCAGAGGTAAACCAGATCAAAATACAGACGTTCGAAGAAAACCAATACGTCACAATAAACCTGATATTGATAATCTAGGCTCAATGATGCTGAAGATCTTTAATGGAAGGGATGCAACTACACTATCGGGTATAACAGATTACAGCTGGCTGCAACTACTCTCGGAAGCAGGTAGCGATTTATCCAGATGGCCAACAGAGAAACATTATACCAGCTGGCTGGGTCTTGCTCCGGGACAGCATAACTCAGGTAAAATGAAAAAAAACAGAAGAAAATCAGGTAGACCCAAGGCAGGACAAATCTTCAGACAAATAGCTCAGAGCCTGTTAACAAGCAAACATATAGCTCTTGGAGCTTTTGGAAGGAGACTTGGAGCGAGAAAAGGATCTCCCATTGCAATAAAATCAATCGCACGCAAACTTGCAGTACTATACTGGAGAATAATGGTAAAAGGAATGGCTTTTGTGGAGGAAGGAATAAAAAAGTATGAAGTACAACTCCTCATGCAAAAGCAGCGATCACTTAATAGACTTGCAAAAGAACTAAAAGTAAAAGTCATTTACAATGAGTGAGTTAGGAAAGTTGTCATTAGCAGCGCCAGCGAGGGATCTCCCTAATTTATGTACAATTACAACTTATAAATTACCCTAAGGCTCATCAAAAGATGTGTATAA
>CAWKIC010000061.1:0-10688 GCA_963849615.1 uncultured Bacteroidales bacterium | reverse complement strand
TTACTGATCCCAGCCATAAAACAGCCAGAATCGAAACTACGCCAAAGACAAGGAAAAGAATTTTCCAGTCACCAAACTGGGCTGCAAAGAAAGCTGCCAGCGGGGCTCCAATCATCGATCCGATAGCTTTGACAAATTGGGAAAAGCTCAGGAAGCTGGAGGTCCGGTTACCGGGAACCACATCCACGAGCAACGGATTTGCAGAGACCTGTACAATTGTGTTTCCAATCCCGAGCAGTGCAAAGCCTATAAGGACCATTGCAAAGGAATAAAAGACAAACGGAACCAGAAGTCCAAGCGCTGTTACGCCCATTCCGATGTTAAGCATCGCCTTTTTACCTAAACGCGACTGCAATACCCCTACAGGAACGGAAAGTACAAAGAACCAGAGGAATGCTGCGGAAGGGATAAGCTGTGCCACTGTTGCACTCAGACTCATATCCCTGCTGACACGGTCAACGCCGATCCCGACAAGGTCGACAAAGCTCATGACAAAAAATGCCATTAGGACGGGGGCGATTCTGGAAATGTTGATTTTTTGAGTTGTCATAATTATAAAAGTTCAGGGTTATTTTTTAGTGGTTAGATGCGGGTTGCAGGTTGCATGTTGCAGGTTGCGGGTTGCAGGTTGCTTGTTACATAAGGGGAAGTGCATGTTGGACCGACTTCCAGAAACCTTCATTCATAAGGTAAGCGCTGCCTATCAGAGCCGCATCCTCTTTAAGTTCGGAAAGAGCAACTTTACATGAGGAGCCCTCGCTTTTAAGCCTGTTTTCGAAAACTCCGCCGAAAAGATTGTAAGCGTGAGAGATATTTCCCCCGACAACTACTATTTCAGCCTTAAACCTGATAAGCCATGGAACAAGGAAGAGTGCCAGGTCATTACCAAATCTGGTAAAAAGGTCCATAACTTCTTTATCGGTTGAAGCCAGGTCGGCCAGTTCCTTTACCCCACTGAGCTCCTTACCTTTCATTTTCTTATAACTGCCAAGGAACCACCTTGTTGAGAAATAATCATCAGCTATATTATCTCCATATGGAAGATGATAGACACAACCCAGCTTCGGAACTTCGGGACCATCAACTATAGGGATTTTGTTATCTATAAATGCCGAGCCAAAACCGGTCCCCAGGGTTATCGACATCGAACGATTAACTTTTGCGGCTTTTCCGACCAGAGCTTCACCTACAGCAAAGACAGAAACATCGTTCATAAACCGGATGGGGAAGTCTTCGGGGAAATCCAATTTTTTTGAAATCTCCTCTTTCACATTGCAGCCGTATAGATGCTCGTATTTGGCAACACCTCTGATATAACTGATTCCCCTGACATAATCAAAAGGGCCAGGCATTCCGAATCCGATTCCTTTTAAAGAATTCGCGGGGATCTTTTTAATAATATCAGAGAGAGCCTGCGACCATACTCCGATAATATCATCGGCCGGCGCCTTATTGTCGACTGCTCTTTCTGTAACTGTCTCCCTCAGGATCCTGAATGATTCAAGGTCAATGGCTGCACAACTGATATGGCTGCCGCCAATATCAACTCCAATTGCCAGATTCTGCTTCATATAAAGGGTAAATTAAAACTACTGATCAAGATGATAATAAACAGGTGTTGAAAGTATTGATTTTTGTCGGGAATACAAAAAATAACAATTTAAAAATCTTTAAATACCATTAAATAATCAGGGTCTCCCGATGCTATAAAGATCAATGGCTTCGATTAAAAACCAATTGTCAGCAACAGGCCAGAGGCAGATATTATTTTATCCTGCCTTCCCTTAGCAGTCAGGGGCAAAGGGGAAAATCGAAGACTAAACTCCCAATGTTCATATCTTTGATAAGTGATATATTTCATCTTTATTCCCGCTTTATTCCCGTTTATTAGTTGTATTTTTAGAACTCTTAAACCATCTAGCAAAATCAATCACCCATGCCAAAAGTTACTAAAGAAGACGCTCTTCTGTACCATAGCAGAGGCCGTCACGGGAAGATAGAAGTAATACCCACGAAACCTTATTGTTCACAATATGATCTGAGTCTTGCGTATACTCCCGGTGTCGCCTGGCCCTGCCTCGAAATTGAGAAAAACCCTGATGACGTCTACAATTTTACAGCGAAGGGGAATCTTGTTGCAGTTATCTCAAACGGAACAGCGGTGCTTGGGCTGGGTGATATCGGGGCAATGGCCGGAAAGCCTGTAATGGAAGGTAAAGGTCTTTTGTTCAAGGTATTTGCCGATATAGATGTTTTCGATATTGAAGTTGATGAAAAGGATCCGGATAAGCTTGTGGAAATCTGTGCTAAAATTGCCCCGACCTTCGGGGGGATCAATCTGGAAGATATAAAAGCGCCGGAGTGTTTTGAAGTTGAGGCAAAACTGAAGAAAATGCTTGACATACCCGTATTTCACGACGACCAGCATGGCACCGCAATTATTTCGGGAGCCGGGCTTATAAATGCCCTTGAAATAACAAAAAAGAAGATTGAAGAAGTTAGACTCGTTGTCTGCGGTGCAGGTGCTGCAGCTATTTCCTGTTCCCGGCTTTATGTTTCCCTTGGCTTAAGAAAGGAAAATATTGTTATGGTCGACAGTAAAGGTGTGATTAACAAAAAGAGGACCGACCTGAACATATACAAGCAGGAGTTCATTACCGGCAGGGATCTGGATACCCTGGCCGAAGCTGTGAAGGGTGCAGATATTTTTCTTGGACTGTCGAAAGAAAATATGATGTCGAAAGAGATGCTGACATCGATGGCTGAAAATCCTATCGTCTTCGCTATGGCAAATCCCAATCCGGAAATTACATACGAAGACGCCATGGCAACCAGGAACGATCTGATCTTTGCAACGGGCAGATCGGATTATCCCAACCAGATCAACAATGTTCTGGGGTTCCCCTATATCTTCAGAGGTGCACTGGATGTCAGGGCAACTACAATCAATGAAGAGATGAAGCTGGCAGCAGCCAAAGCCCTTGCGGCTCTGGCAAAAGACCCGGTGCCAACCTCTGTTCTGTTTGCTTACAATATTGAATCGCTTACTTTCGGGACAGATTATATAATTCCAAAACCTCTTGATCCAAGGCTTATCTCATGTGTTGCCACATGCGTGGCAAAAGCTGCAATGGATACAGGGGTCGCAAAGAGACCCATAACTGACTGGGATGCATATAAGAAAATCCTTGACAGGAGGTTGTCGCTTCATATTAAAAAGGTTGGAGAAATAAGTGAGATCTAAAAGAGCGTTTTGATCTTCTTTTTTTCGGACATCTGTTTGTAGACCTTTTTCTCGTACATCGCAATTATAAGTTCAGCTGTTTCGGGAATCCCGAATGAAAACCTGTTTATTGTGACGTCAAACAGAGTCTCTATGTTCTGGGTTTTATTGTCAAGGAAAGTATGGATCAGGTCAGATCTTTTTTCGTCAGTATCTAAGACATATTTTTCTGCCGTTTCAATTCCCATATTCTTCTTTCTCATGAGGTTATCAACCCTCCAGTAAAAAGGAGCAATAAGCCTTACGTGAAGGGCGTCTTTTATGTCACGCGCAATCGAAACTCCCCCCCTTCCTACAAGCACAATATGACCCTCCTTGCAGATGGTCAGCACAACATCCTTAATTGCCTTCTTAACCCTCAGGTCACTTACGAAACCGCCGGAGAATGCCATTATCATTTCAGACAGGTTTGATAGTTTGATACCCTCATAGTAATTTTCAATGCGCTGGGTATCAATGTTAAGATCCTTTGCAATTGCATAAATAATATCCTTGTCGACCCACTTCCATTTTGTCGTTCCGTATTTTAAGTTAAGATTGTCGGCAATAGTTGCAGCTATTTCCCGTCCATCACAACCTGTCTGCCGTGATATTGTAATTACAGGTCCATCGTCCGAAGAGGAACTCTTAAGAACAGATTCCCTGTAGCGCTCATCGAAATAATCAAAGAATTTTTCCATCTTACCTGATTTCTGGCGGTTATAAAAGACCAAAACTACCGGAAATATTAATATCTGTAACTCAATCAATTATCCCGTATTCCTAACGGATGAGACCCCGGAAAACCCGGTTCAGCTTTTCTTTATAAAAACCGATATAAGATACGAAGAATAATTCAATTTTTGATCCTTTTAACCCCTCAATCTGAAAATCCTGGAAATCTGCGGGAAACACCCGGAATTTGGAATTTCAATATCTATTTTTTATATCTTTACCTTATTCAAAACAATAGCCCCATATACTTAAAATCATTATTATGAATACATCCATTTTGTCAAGACCGGAAATGATATGGTTTATAATCGGCCTTGTGCTCTTTCTTCTCGAGCTCGTTCTGCCTGGCTTCGTAATATTTTTCTTTGGGGTTGGAGCATGGATAACTGCCCTGCTGTGCCTCATCGCAAATCCGGGGATAAATCTCCAGGTTGTGGTATTTGCCGTTACTTCGGTACTTTCACTTTTAGCCCTCAGAAAAATGATACAGAATCGGTTCTTTTTCAGTAACAGTGATCTCTCCGATAAAGTTGAAGACGAGTTTACCGGAAAAGATGCTGTTGCAGTAATTGACTTTGAACCTTCGAAAATAGGAAAGGTCGATTTTAAAGGCACCACCTGGCAGGCAGAATCGGAATCTCCTGTCAGAAACGGCCAGGTCGTCGTCATTAAAAGGAAAGAAAGCTTTAAATTAATTGTTGAACCTAAAAAATAATAAAAATGGCAGGATCAAGTACTACTTTAATTCTCATTGGGGTAATCTTCCTGGGATTTATACTGATTGCATCAATGGTAAAGGTTGTTCCCCAGAGAACAGCCATAATTGTCGAGAGACTTGGAAAATACAGGGCAACCTTTACAGCCGGTTTCCAGGTTTTAATCCCGTTTGTTGATAAAATAAGATACCGGCATACCCTGAAAGAGCAGGCTATTGATGTAGCTCCGCAAGTTTGCATAACCCGCGATAATATTGCTGTTGAGGTTGACGGTATTCTGTATCTCCAGGTGCTGGACCCGCAGAAGGCCTCTTATGGCATTGACAATTACCGATTTGCGTCAATTCAGATTGCCCAGACAACAATGAGGAGCGTGATAGGCAAGCTTGAACTCGACAGAACATTCGAGGAGAGAGAAACCATAAATGTTACAATCGTTGACGCTGTTGACAAAGCGAGCGAACCCTGGGGTGTTAAGGTCACCCGTTATGAGGTGAAGAACATCTCACCACCTCAGAGCATAAGGGATGCTATGGAAAAACAAATGAGGGCTGAGAGGGAGAAAAGAGCTGTCATTGCTGAATCGGAAGGGACAAAACAAGCCAAGATAAATAACGCTGAAGGTGATAAGCAGGAACTGATTAAAAAATCAGAAGGTGAAATGCAGAAGCGTATCAATGAAGCTGCAGGACGCGCCTCGGAAATTGAACAAATCGCTAAAGCAACATCTAACGGTTTGAGAGCTATCGCACTGGCCATCTCTGAGGAAAATGGGCTGAATGCCGTAAACCTGAGAGTTGCAGAACAGTACCTTGTCGGATTTGCAAACATTGCCAAACTTAATAATACAGTAATTCTACCGGCCAACCTGACAGATGTGGCAGGAATCGTCGCGACAGCAACATCGATGTTTAACGAGATAAAGGATAAGAAGAAATAGAGTTTTCCTACACTACCTCATGCTCCGTCCTGTCTTATGATTTCATTCTGCAGGTCTTCTCCCAGATCGTTGAAATAATCACTGTAACCGGCGACCCTGACTATCAGATCACGGTATAATTCAGGATGTTTCTGGGCTTCCTTCAGTGTTGCCGCATTTACAACATTGAACTGAATATGATGACCATCGAGCATGAAATAGCTTCGGATCAGAGAAGTTAGACAATTATAGCTTTCTTCATCCTCAAAAAACTGGGGAGAAAACTTCTGATTGAGGAGGGTACCGCCTGTGCGAAGATGGTCAATTTTTGAAGCAGATTTAATGACCGACGTCGGACCCAGATTATCTGCTCCCTGAGTCGGTGAGATCCCCTCAGATAGCGGGGTATAAGCCTTGCGACCGTCGGCAGTTGCCCCGGTTACACTCCCAAAATAAACATGTGAGGTCGTAGGCAGCATATTGATTCGATGGACCCCTCCTCTTGTAGAGGGCCTGTCATTAACTGAATCATAATATATCTCAAATAATGTAACAGCCTGCTGATCAGCATAATCATCATCATTGCCATATTTCGGTGTGTTATAAATGAGATCATATCGTACCTGGTCAAAGCCGTTAAAATCCGAATCAAGGGCTTTATTCAGCTCCTCCCAGCTGTAATTCTTTTTGTCATAGATATTAAATCTGACCGACGTCAGCACATCTGCTACAGTCCCAAGGCCGACTCCCTGGATATAGGTGGTGTTGTAACGTGCACCGCCATTATTGTAATCCCTTCCGTTTGCTATACAATCCTCCACCAGAAGGGAAAGGAACGGGACCGGCAGCCACCTGGCAAAGGTCTTTTCAATTACGTTGTTACCTGTGATCTTGATATCAGCAAAATATTTAACCTGTGATCTGAATGCTGAAATCAGATCATCAAAGGTCTTAAAATCAGCTGCATACCCCGTTTCCGGGCCAACCTGTCTGCCGGTCCGTTTATCGAACCCGTTGTTAATTGCCAGTTCCAGTATTTTAGTAAGGTTGAAATAACCTGTCAGCCAGTAAGCCTCAGTTCCGAAAGCGCCAGTTTCAACGCAACCTGATGCGCCACCATTTCTCGCATCGGCAATGCTTTTGCCCTGCCTCAACAATTCCTGGATGATGGCCTCAGTATTGAAACATGAAGGTTGTCCGAAGCCTGTTTTAATAATATCAAGAGCTTTGTGAATGAACCTGTCAGGGCTCTTTTTACTTATCTGTATCATTGAACTTGGCTGAAGTATCCTCATTTCCCTGATAACATCCAGCAGTATATACGACATTTCATTCACTGCATCTGTCCCGTCAGCCCTGACTCCGCCCAGATTGATAAGACAGAAATCGGTAAAAGTATTGCTTTCGCTGGCGGTGACTCCCATTTTAGGAGGGGATGGATGATTGTTGAATTTAATCCAGAAACAGCCGAGCAGGTCATACAATTCATTCTCAGTGAGGGAGTTAGTCTCAATATCTCTCCTGTAAACCCGATAAAGATGCTGGTCGAGCCTTCCCGGATTGAAGGAATCCCATGGATTCAGCTCAGTTATCACCCCAAGGTGTATAAACCAGTAATGCTGGAGCATCTCGTGAACAGTTTCAGGAGCATGAGCAGGCACTTTACGGCATACAGCAGCCATTTTTGAAAGTTCGGCCTTCCTTCCCGGGTCAGGTTCCAGGGCTGCCAGTTTTTCAAGTTCATCGGCATGCCTGTTCGCATACATAATTATGGCGTCGCAGGCTATATCCATTCCCTTCAGTTCTTCAACCTTGTCAAACGCTTCATTATCTGTTAAGTAGTCCAGTTTTGATACACTCTCCCTTATCTCTTCCTTTAATTCAAGAAATCCGGTATTGAACATTTTGTATCCCAGAACTGTATGTCCCGGAGCTCTTTGTTCCTGAAATTCAGTAAAGATCCCGGCGCCATAGGCATTAAGCCAGGCGGGCGTCATTAGATTCATTATCCTGTCACGGTTACTGAGCCCCTTCCAATAGGGTATTATCTCTTCCTGATAAATCTTCCTTACGTTGTCATCAACTTTGAAGGAAACCTTTTCGCGTGAATTAAGAATATCGAGGTCCTGAAGTGAATGCAAACTTATTTCGGGATAAGTCGGGGTCTCCTTCGGGGCCGGACCTCTCTCCCCTACAATGAGTTCACCGTCATTTATACATATCTTCTTGTTTTTCAGCAGATACTCAAAGGCTTTCGCCCGTTTGACCGGTGCGGATAATTCGCGCGCTTCATCACTTTTGTAAAACCTTGTGATTAGAACCGCCCTTTCGGCTGAGATCTTTTCAACAGAATTGATGCTCTTTTCTCTTAATTTTTTAACTCTTTCAGATAATATCATTTTAATACTTTTGGTTTTTATCTCCGTTTGTCCATCAATACTTTTTTCTCCTGAATCCCCTAAAAGGGACTTTTTGAACCCCCTTCAGGGGGCAGGGGGTATCCTTTGGCGTACCTTTTATCCTCCAATCTTAACTTTAATACCTGTCTCAGCAAAGAATTCCTTAAGTTCTCTCATTCTTTCCGGCGTAGGCTGTTCAGAATCGTTCATCCTGTAAGGAATATTGAATTTCGTGTATTTTGAGGCGCCGATCCTGTGAAAAGGCAGAAGGTTGATTCTTAAAAAGTTACTGCACTTTAAGCCTGCAAGGAATTTTTTTAATTCTTCAAGATGCTCATGATCATCATTTATGCCTGGTATAACCGGGATCCTTGCCATCACGTCCTTTCCACTATCAAGCAACCAGTTTGAAATTTTTGAGAATTCCATGGTTGGGAACTCCGGTATATTTGATATGCTTCTCATTATCAAGATGTTTGATATCGAACAGGAAGTAGTCGGTATACCTTATTATAGCTTTGTAATTTTCAGCGGAGGAATAACCGGATGTATCAACAACAGTATTGTACCCATTTGCTTTACACTTCTTTAAAGCTTCCAGCAGAAATTCAAACTGAACGAGAGGTTCGCCGCCTGAAAAAGTAACGCCGCCCGACTGATGAAAAAAGATGCTGTCTCTCCCGGCTATTTCAATGATCTCTTCAACCGAATATAATCTTCCAACAGGTTCATCAAACCGGAATTCCTTCTCCCCCACTCTTCTTGTCCCGACTACAGTTTCCTGAAAAGGTGATATGCCTTCAGGATTATGACACCACCAGCAGGAGAGCGGGCATCCCTTCATAAAGAATGTTACCCTGATACCCGGTCCGTCGTGCACTGAATATCTCTTGACGCTGAATATTAAACCTTTCATAGTGAAAGAAGTCCGTTGTAGAAAAATAAATGGAAAAAGAGGAGTTTTTACGTCACCCGGGATTATTCCGGATGGCGCCGGAATCAGAAGCTGTAGAACATCAGGCAATGGTAAAGCCTCCTGCCAAGACGTTGCATCATGAAATCTGTATTTCAGCTTGAGAATCATAGTAATTTAACAGGCTGCAAGTTAAGCATTTTTTCAATAATAATCATTGCACCAATCATAAATGAATAAAATTTATATCTTCGCCCGGTTGTGACTAAAACAGATTATGAGATTTTTCTTCCTGACCTTTATCATTGCATCATTCTTTCCAAATACATCAGCACAGGATAAACCTGCTGAAAGGTTCACTATCAGCGGATATGTAAAAGAGGCTGTCAGCGGGGAATCTCTGATCGGAGTCAATATTTACCTGCAGACCAGACTAACAGGTACCATTACAAATAATTACGGATTTTATTCGATCACCCTCCCGGCTTCAGATTCCATATCGCTGGTATTCTCGTATGTGGGTTTTACAACCAGGATAATACAATTGAGTCTTCATAAGGATATTGAGCTTAATGCCGAGCTTACTGCCAGCAAAATATTGAATGAAGTTACGGTGACGGCAGACCGGACAGAACGGCAGAGTGAATCGGTAAAAATGAGCACGGTAAAGCTCCAGGCTGCTCAGATAAAGAATGTTCCATCACTGCTTGGTGAAAAAGATGTTTTAAAGGTGCTCCAGCTGATGCCGGGCATTCAGAAAGGTTCGGAAGGATCAAGCGGTCTTTATGTCCGTGGTGGCGGGCCGGATCAAAACCTGATCATCCTGGATGATGCGATCGTGTATAATGCAAGTCATCTTTTCGGTTTCTTCTCGCTCTTTAACGGTGATGCCCTTAAAAGTGTGGAACTTACAAAGGGTGGTTTCCCGGCACGATTCGGCGGCCGGCTCTCTTCAGTACTTGAAATTAATATGAAGGAGGGTAACAAGGAAGAGTGGCATGGAGATGGAGGGATTGGATTGATCTCGTCGCGCTTTACAATTGAGGGGCCACTCAAAAAAAATAAATCCTCCATTTTGTTGTCGGGCCGCCGGACTTACGCCGATCTTATCCTCAGACCTGTATTAAAAGCTATGGATGAACAAAATACAGGGTACTATTTTTATGATTTCAATGCGAAGGTCAATTACGATTTCGGACGCAGGAATAAACTCTACCTGAGCGGATATTTTGGCAAGGACAAATTCTATCTTAAAAATTACACGAACAGCGTAAAAGAAGACGTTGGTTTCAAATGGGGCAATGCCACCGGTACCTTACGATGGAATCACCTGTTTAACAGCAAATTATTTTCCAACGCTTCTGTTGTCTTCAGCAATTATTCCTTTGGAATCTATGACAGGTACAGGGTGGTGGAAGAGGATAAAAACTATTATGCCGAATATTATTCGGGTATAAGGGATTTTACTCTAAAATATGATATTGATTATCTGCCAAATCCAAGGCACTGGATAAAAGCAGGTGCGGTGAGTATATTACACAGGTTTAGTCCCCATGTATTCGTGGAGATAGATGAGCAGCAGGCACTCGACCGGAATGAAAAAATGCAATCACTCGGTTTTGAATCTGGCATTTATGTTGAAGATACCTGGCAACCTCTTGGTTCTTTGAAATTAAACGGAGGAATCCGTTTAAGTCACTTCATTGCACAAAAAGAACAGTATCATTTTTTTGAACCAAGGTTA
>CAWKIC010000060.1:0-14681 GCA_963849615.1 uncultured Bacteroidales bacterium | reverse complement strand
CCAGAAATATATTCTGCCGGAACTTCCAGAATGGTTTTTCCATCTGATTTATAATTCAGTTTGCCGGCGTTTATGCAAGGACTATTAGCAGCAGGCATAAAGCTGGTTTCATCGATCAAAGGATCAACTGAAAATATGTTCCCGTCTTTTGCAACAGACTCATTAAAATCAATGAGATCGTTGCCGTTCTGATAAAATAAATTGTTGATAATGGCTGAGTTCTTGCCAAAACGTTTAAATCCCCCAAGGGAATTTCCCTGGATAACATTGTTAACTGCAATAATACTATTACCGCCGGTCGCTCCCATTTGATTGCCCGTTAAGGTATTATTATAAAGGAGTACCAACTCATCCATTGTAGAAGCACCAGTCATATCCTCTTTTGAATTGGAGCCTTCCATGCAACCGAATCCTGTTTTGCAGCCTGTGATTATGTTATGATGGATGTCAAATGTTTTCCCGGTAAAAATATCGTATGAAATTACCTGTATGCCGGCATTTTTACTGCCACTAATCCGGTTTCCGCGAATGATATAATGAATATTCTGATCAGGGTAGTTATACAATCTTATCTCAATCCCATCATCGTTACTGTTCATAATTGTATTATGTTCGACAACAATATCGGTTCCGTGATTTTCACCACCATATCTTATATCAAGGTCAAGCCCGTCGTCCCTGTCATTTTCGACAGTATTATAGCCTGTGTATCCTCCGCCCGAACCTTCATAGCTCATCGCATCAAGATTATCAACAAAATGATTATTCCTGATTGTTGCACGGGCCATGATATTGAGAGGGTGATCTCCGTTTATTATCCTGAGACCACTTATTTCAACACCGTCTTTTTTGATATTGAAAAGTATCGAATCCTGTGAATCAATTATAGTCTCCTCGATTTTAAGCTCATCCCCGGCAAGTTTCCATTCCGATGAAATTGTGACGGATTTATCAAGATCAATTTTCATTTCCATATACTTGCCCGGTGCCAGTATAATCCAATCCCCGTCAACTGAATTCTTAACTGCCAGTTCAATTGTTGAATACTCGGATGGAACTTTTAGTATCCGGCCATTTTCGTTATTTACCGCTTTCCCGTTCTGGTTACAGGAGATGGTCATCCAGCAAGCTGTGATGGCCAATATCAATGACATTTTCTTTCTCATGAGGTTAAGATTATTATTAGTTACATCTCCTTCTCCATAATGGAGGGTGCCTGAAATCTCTAAAGCCCGAAATTAAACTACTCTGACCTGCCTCCCTTTCAAGGAGGCGGACAGAGTAGTTAAACAATCTATTATATCTGGAACTAACCTTATTCTTTCTTAATCCCGTTCAGACTTTTACTAGTATCCCGGATTTTGTGGGAATGGTTTGGTCAGATTGGCATCAATAACATCCTGCGGTATCGGGAAGATCGTATCACGCAATGTGATCTTTTCTCCTCCGTATTTATTATACATCTGTGTCCTTTCAAACCATTTATGTGTCCTCAGCAGGGTCATCCTGCGTTCCTCTTCAATGAAGAGCTCACGAGACCTTTCGTCCAGAATATAATCTATATTCACATCTGCTGCAGTAATAGGAGTTGCATGAGACCTGTTTCGAATCACATTAATGGTTTCAGCAGCACTGGTAGCATCACCAAGCTTGTATTGCGCTTCAGCCTTAAGCAGGTAAGCATCAGCCAGTCTTATATAGATCTGATCAGTCCAGCCGAAGTCTGCCTGCACATCAATCGTGCTTGTTCCTTCAGCTTTTCTTGAATAAGGCCAGTCATTGACCTTATACCTTGCAGCTGTAATATCCTGGTCCCATTTGCACCAGATAGTGTCTCCATAGTTATAACCGGCAGGCAACTTATCAGCTGGTAATTTCCCTGTACCCGTGTAGCCTATATTATTCTCTGCTTCAGTCTGAAGCCTGAACGATGTACGCAGTATATAGTTCTGGGCTCTGTCATCTGTGTTTTCATAGCTGTCGATCCACCATTTTGTCGGGGCAAAATATGATTTACCCCTGCCTCCTCTTTGCAACAGTATATTGGATGGGAGCTACGCCACCAACCTTAATGCTATTGTAACTACCTACCTCTGAGCGAGACAGTTGATGACCCTGCTCGTCGATGCTGTTGTACAGTTCGAACTGGAATACCCAAAGAGCCTCTTTGTTACCCTGTTCCCTGTTCTGGTTGCCTTCCTTGAACATATCGCCGAAAGCGCTTCCTGTCGGATCATCCTGATACACCCCATACCTTTCAGTTGTAAGCACATAGGCCGGATTGTTAATTACCTGGTTGCACCAGTACAGCGCACTATCGGGTTTACCTACTGTAAGATACATTTCAGCCAGAAGGGTCTGAACAGCGCCTTTTGTGATCCTGCCCTGCAACGAAGCTTCCGTCGGAATATACTGCTGAGCCCATTTGTAGTCGCTTATAGCTGCCTTCCTGACCTCAGCAACAGGAGAACGTTCCCAGTCTGTTTTTATTCCCTGAGGCATTGTGAGTACTAGCGGTACATCGCCCCATGAGTAGGCGAGCCGCCTGTATGCCCATCCCCTTATGGCCCGGGCTTCTGCAACTACTCTGAGCTTATTGTTCTCTGGGGTATCCGGGCCGCCTCTCCAATCGACATCCGTATCTGCATAGTAGATGATTGTATTGGAGGCATTGATTATCTCGTACAACCATTGAAAGGTCTGCAACAGGTCCTCATCTGAAGGATTGTTGGATGTGGTCCAGTTCCAGAAGATATCGCTTCGTCTGGCATTGCTGGTCATGTTATCAACTCCGTTAAGAGCATTTTCAAGTTTTTCCGATTGCCACCTGGCAAACCTTGCCAGGTAGTAAAGTCCATTCAATGATGCTTCGAATCCATTATAGTCTTTAAGGATTGTCGGTCCTGACAATATGTTGGGCGGATTTTCCTCAAGGACATTTTTGGAACAGCCTGCCAGCAAAATGATCACCAGCATAACTCTGATAGTATAGTTCAATATTTTCATCGTGTTTAATTTTACTGTTATCACATTCTAAAATCCAAAGTTCAGGCCGAAAATAAGCTCTTTCTGCATCGGAATATTCCTCTGGGCGTGACTGATCCACGAGTTCAGGATCCAATCCGCTCCACTTGGTAAAAGTGAGCAGATTACGTCCGGAGACATAAATTTTAACATTGCTCAGGCCGATCTTGCTTATGGCGTTCTTTGGGAGTTCATAGGCGAGAGAAATATCCTTCAATCTTATGAAATCCGTGCTTTCATACAAAGTTGCACCGTGTCCTGACATCTCATTGGCCATCTTTTTGTTCATATACCAGGTGGTACTTGGATTTGTTGTCGTCCACCAGTCCTTTTTAATCGTGTTGTAGCGAAGATCTTGCTGGACATCGTCAGTCATCCTGTCGTTATGTGCGGTTACACCGGTGACACCATGTAAAAAGAAGCTGAATGACCAGTTGCCGTAGATCAAAGTGTTTGTCAAACCCCATAACATTTTCGGGTCTGACTGACCTATGATCCGGCGATCATTATTAGCATCAATCTGCTGGTCTCCGTTCAGGTCTTTCAATTTGACATATCCGGGAAATGAATTATAAACAGCTGCGGCTTCCTCTTCGCCCACCTGCCATATACCATCCCACACATAATCGTAGCTCACCCGCACAGGCTGACCTATGAACCACCCGTTGGAGATATCATCCATTTCTTTTCCAGTTACCGGATCTTTAATGCCATAAAGTGAAGTGATTTCATTTTTGTTAAATGCAAGGTTCCCGTTCATAACCCACTGGAATTTTTCCCGAACCACATTTCTTGAATTAAATGAAAGTTCAATTCCTGTATTCTGTGTTTGTCCTATATTCTGTGTAACAGCAGGATGGATCCAGTCATCGGTTGTGCTTTCAGTCAATCCATGGATTACCGAGATGCTTCTGTTGAGCAACAGGTCAAATGTGTTTTTCCTGTACCAGTCGATGGCACCGGTAATCCGGTCTTTAAACAATCCGAAATCCAGCCCGACATTAAATGTCTTGGCGGATTCCCATCCCAGGTCTGCAACGCCCAGGACCATCGGCTTGTACCCAACCTGCGCTTCAGTGCCCGACATTATACTGGCAACTGTAAACTTCGGAAGAGAAGAATAAGGACTGATTGCCTGGTTACCGTTGAGACCGTAAGAACCCCTGAGTTTTAATGTATTAAAGACATTCTTAAGAGGGAAGAAGTTTTCATTGGAAATATTCCACCCAAGGGCAAAGGACGGGAAGAGACCCCATTTGGTATCTACTCCGAAACCTGAAAATCCGTCACGCCTGATTGTGAATGTTGCAAGATACCTGCTTGCATACGAATAGTTGGCACGGAACATCTGTGAAACCAATGAAGAATTCCTGTAAGAAGTGGAAGGAGAAAGAACAGCAGCCTGGGATACTCCGTACCAGGAAAGGAAATCATTCGGGAACTGCTCTGCACTGAGTGAATTTGATTTACTGGTGTTAGTTTCATAACTGTACAATCCCGTCAGGAAGATCGTATGATCGCCAAGTGTCCTGTTGTAATTAAAAATATTCTCCAGAACCACATTACTATTGAGCGAGTTGCTCGATCTGGACTCTCCCTGGCTCCTGTATCCACTATACGTATTAACCCCGCCGTATCTAGCTGCATCGGTGAACCTTGTCCTGATACCTGTATTCAGCCTGTATGTCAGTCCTTTGATAAATGGCACATCGACATTCAGATAATTGTTGGTAAGTATCTGGTATGATTTATCAAGATCGTCATAGGCCAGTTCAGTCAAGGGATTGATTATGGTTATATTTTCAGGAATCGGGTAAATCAGGTAATTGCCATTATCATCATACGGTTTTCCAAGGGGATTGGCAATCATTGCTGAATACCAGCTCACGTCATTTCCGCTGGCATCGTCGTAGTTAAGCTGGGTTCTTGTTCCAACAGCAAGCCAGTCAAACAGTTTGGTTTCAATGTTTAGCCTGGTTGTAATACGCCTGAAATTGTCGCCTCTCGCGACTCCGATGATATCAGTCAGACCGGCGCCGATATAGAATTTCGTATCCTTTAAGCCTCCGGAAACAGAAACATTATGCTCCTGCGACTGACCTCTTCTCAATGCAAGACCAAACCAGTCTGTTGATACGCCCTCGGCCAAGTTATCAGTCTCTGTCTGATATATATATGCCGGATCTCTCGTCATTTTAAAATCATAGAACTCGGGGCCGTTCAGAAAATCATATTTCTTGATGAACTGGCTGACGCCATATTTTCCGTCATAGGAAAAAACTGTCTTACCTGATGCACCCTCTTTTGTTGTGATCAGGATCACGCCGTTTGAACCCCTCGACCCATAAATTGCTGCAGCAGAAGCGTCCTTAAGGATTTCAACTGATCCTATATCTCTTGGATTGATGTCTGACATACTTCCACCATAAGGAATTCCGTCAACAACAATAAGAGGCTGGTTATCAGCTGAAATAGAAGCCCTTCCCCGGATCATTATTGACTGGTCGGGGTTGGCGCCTGCAGAGGCAGTTTCGATCATGACTCCCGGTACAGCGCCCAAAATAGCCTGGGTGACATTTAGGTTGGGAACCATCTCAAGCCTGTCTTTTGAAAGCGAAGTGACTGTTCCTGTAATGTCACTCTTTTTTTGTGTTCCGTAACCAACTACAACTACCTCCTCAAGTCCCGTAATATCAGGTACAAGAGAAACATCAATCACTGTCTGATTTTGAACTTGAATTTCCTGCGAAGTGTAACCGACAAATGAAAATACAAGGGTGACATTGCGTGCGCTTATGTCAAGCGAGTATTTTCCATCGGCACCGGTTGTGATTCCCTCGACAGTTCCTTTCACCTGGACAGTGGCGCCTGGTAATGGACCTCCGGTCTCGTCGGTAACCGTCCCGGTAATAACAGCCCTTTGCGCAAAGACCGACGTCGATGCACAAAGAAGCAAAATCATCAGAAGATTTTTCATAAATTAATCGGATTAGTTTGTATTAAGGTTTAGCTGACTGAAAGTTAGTGATTAAATGAGAATTTTAATAAGCGGATTTTATCAAATTTGTCATATCAATTATCATGTTATTAAATTCAATTAAAACCAGGATTCTGAGGCATTGACTTGGTTATATTAGCATCAATTACTGATTGAGGGATAGGAAATAGTGTATCTCTAAGGACTATGTTCTCCCCACCAAAATGATTGTACGCCTTTGTCCTCTCGAACCATTTTTTTGTTCTCAGCAGCGTATACCTGCGCTGTTCTTCCAGGAAAAGTTCACGTGAACGTTCATCGAGGATAAAATCGAGATTAATATCGGCTGCAGTGACTGGGGTTGCATTGGCCCTGCTTCTGATAATGTTAATAGTAGTTGCGGCACCATCAGGATTCCCAAGCTTGAATTGTGCTTCAGCTTTAAACAGGTATGTTTCACCAAGTCTTAAAGCAATATAATCATCAAAATTAGGACTCTGGGTTATATTATCAGGATTGGTACCTTCCACTTTTCTCGAATATGGCCAGTTGGTTCTTTGCCAGGTTGCAGGAGTAAGATCGTTGCTCCAGTCAAGCCAGATCGTATCGCCAAAATGATAATTGGGCGGCAGCTTATCTGAAGGATAAGGAGCGTTTCCGGCAGCATCCTTTAAAATAAAGAACTTACGCATTGCAAAATTAGATCCCCTGTCATCCTCCGGTCCATAAACGTCGATGGCATATTTTGTTGGTGCGGTATATGCTTTGCCCCTTCCCCCTCTTTCATATGTAATTTGCAATGGGACAACGCCTCCTATCTTTATATCCATAAATCTTCCCTGGTGATGGGCTCTTGTGCAGGGGTCGGAACCGCCTCCTATAGTTTCAAATTCAAATTGCCAGACCCACAGAGCCTCTGTGTTACCTTCCTCACGGTTTTTGTTGCCCTGGTAGAACATGTCCATAAAAGCTACTCCGGGTTCGCTTTTCTTAACACCATAACGATCAGTGATAAGCTTATACTCAGGGGTATTGATGACTTTGTCCGCCCAGTAAAGAGTACTGTCAGGTTTATTTAAAACAAGGTACATCTCGGCAAGATAATGTTGAATTGCACCTTTTGTCAGTCTGCCGGGAAGGACTGGTTCAACAGGTATATACTTTTCAGCAAAGGAAAGGTCGGAGATGATCTGTTTCCTTACCTGAGCGACCGGTGTGCGGTCCCAATCAGTTTTGATTGTGGATCCAAGCGATTCTTCAAGGTTTAAAGGCACATCGCCCCAGCAGTAGGTGAGATGACGGTAAGCCCAGGCACGAATTGCTCTTGCCTCGGCAATAACCCTGTTTTTGTTCTCATCGGCGGTGCCTCCTGAACCTGCCCAGTTTATATCTTCTCTTTTCTCTGCCTGATTAATGATTGTGTTTGTGGCGTTTACAATACCGTAAAGCCAGGAAAATACATTTTTGAAGTATGTACTCGAAGGATTGTTGAGGTCAACCCAGAATGTGCCGATGACACCAAACCCCTGTCTCCAGTTGGCGCAAAGGTTATCTGTTCCGCAGGTAAACATGCTGGAAGTAAAATCGATACTTCCGTTATGTTCAGCCCTGATCAGGGAGTATGCTCCATTCAGGCCAGTCTCAAATCCGGCTAAACTGGAATAGAGGGTCTCGGATGTTATCAGGTGTGGTGGTTTCTCATCCAGTGAATTAATTTCGCATCCGGCAAGAAAAATCAAAAATAAAATGACTGTGAGGATATTGATTGATTTTGTTTTCATTTTTTTATCGTTTAATTTAAATCCAACGAATATTAAAATCCCAGGGATAATCCAAAAACATACTCTTTCTGCAATGGAATAATTTCAGTGCCGCTTAATTCAGGATCAAGACCGCGCCAGCTGGTGAAAGTGGCAAGATTTCTTCCCGTGACATATATTTTCAGTTTATTCAAGCCCAGCTTCGACGTTAAATTCAGAGGAAGATCATAAGCCAGCGAAACATCTTTAATACGGGTAAAATCACCGGATTCATAAATCGTTGCTTCAACACCGGCCATTCTGTGGGCATCCACATGGTTCATCCAGAATTCATTGGATGGATTTGAAGTAGTCCACCAGTTCTTATTGATAGTGTTATGGCGAACACCAGCAGTAACACCGAGATCAGACATCAATCCATTGCTCTTCGTAACCCCCTTTACACCATGAATGAAAATGCTGAGGGTGAAATTCCTGTAAGAAAAAGAGTTTGTCAAACCCCATATCATTTTGGGATCTCTCTGACCGATAATTTGTCTGTCTTCTGAAGTAAGTTTGGTATCCCCGTTAATATCTTTGATCTTAATAAAGCCAGGTTGGGAACCCCATTCTGTGGCCAGAGCAGCCTCACTGGTCTGCCATACACCGTCAAAGACAAAACCGTAGTTAACCCTTATCGGCTGACCAATAAACCAGTTATTAACAATGTCATCCACTTCCTTACCCTCAGCATCCAGATCGCCATATAATGAGACAATTTTGTTCTTTACAAAGGCGATATTGCCTGAGGTGCTCCATGTAAAGTTATTTTTTACCACATTCCTTGAATTAACAGCTAATTCGAGACCGTCATTCTGAGTCTGGCCAATATTCTGGGTTATGGATGTAATTCCATGAACAGCTGAGATAGTTCTGTTCAGGAGAAGATTCGAAGTATTGGTTCTGAACAGGTTGAGAGCACCTGAAATCCTGCCTTTGAACATCCCGAAATCAACACCAAAGTTCGCGGTACGGGAAGATTCCCAGCCAAGGTTGTCAGAACCTAATTTGCTTGGTTTATATCCCGGAAGCGAGGTGCCTAAAGCAACCATATTTTCCTGGCTCAGCCTTGAAATTGACTCATAAGCGCCAACAGCCTGATTCCCGTTTAATCCATATGAAAATCTGAGTTTCAGTTCATTGAAGAGGTTATTCCATGGGAAGAATTTTTCATTGTTAATATTCCATCCCAGAGCAACTGATGGAAAGACACCCCATTTACTATTCGTTCCAAAACCTGAAAAACCATCCCGGCGCACCGTCATAGTTAAAAGGTAACGGCTTGAATATGCATAATTGAGACGAAGCATCTGTGATACCAGGGATGATTCATTATAAGAATAACCGGGTGTAACCAGCTCAGCCTGTGCTGTAGAGTACCAGCTTAGAAAATCGTGTGGAAATCCTGATGCGCTGACCGTATTGGAGGTACTTTTATTGCCTTCATAGCTCACTAATGCAGTGGCAAAGATATTGTGATCCCCAAATTCTTTGGTGTATGAAAGGATGTTTTCAATAACGGTGTTATTGCTGATTGACCGGGCTGTATTTGCATTGCCGCGGGCATCCAGGCCAGTTTTTGTATCACGACCCCTGTATGTTCCCTGATCTGCAACCGTGAATCTTATCCCGGTGTTAATCCTGTAGCTTAAGCCCTGTATAAAAGGAAGATCAATAATTGCAAAGTTATTGGTTACTACCTGGTAAACCTTATCAGTATTCTTAAATAATGTTGTTTCAAGAGGATTGTTGCGCAGAGGATCATCCAGAATGGGAGTAACAGTTAAATTGCCATTTTCATCATAAGCCTGGGCTAGCGGATTCCTCTTAAACAGATCTTCCATATCAGGCGCTACTCCGCTCAGATCATCAGATGAAAGCTGGGTCCTCGTTCCAAATGTCAGCCATTTTGCAATTTTTGTGTCGACATTTATTCTGCTTGTTAAACGCCTGAAATCATCATTTACGATTAAACCTTTAACATCAAGCAAACTGCCTGCGATATAATATTTTGTGGACTGGGTTCCCCCCGAAATGGCAACATTGTGCTGTTGGCTGTTCCCCTTCCGTGATCCTAAATCGAACCAGTTCACCCAATTGCCCGAATCATATATATCCTGCTCCGATTGGGTCATCCCTGAAGGAAGACGAGTCATTTTGAAATCATAAAACTCCTTCCCATTCATTATATCTGGCAGCTTCACAAAACTCTGGATTGAGTATTTCCCATCGTAAGTTATTGTGGTCTTTCCCTCAATTCCCTCTTTAGTTGTAATGAGAATAACTCCGTTGGATCCTCTTGACCCATAAATAGCAGCTGCAGAAGCGTCTTTAAGTATCTCAATGGATTTTACGTCATTGGGATTCAGGTCACTTAAGGATCCTCCGTATGGTATTCCGTCAACAACGACAAGAGGATCATTGCTGGCAAGAATGGAATTTCGGCCTCTGATCATAATCGATTCAGTCGGAGCAGCTCCTGCTGATGTAGTCTGTATCATAACCCCCGGGATTGATCCCTGTATCGCCTGGGCAATATTAAGGTTAGGTGCCATTTCGAGCCTTTCTTTTGGCAGTGAGGCTACTGTGCCCGTTATGTCGCTCTTCTTTTGTGTCCCATAACCAACCACCACCACTTCATTAAGCCCAAGCAGGTCAGGGACAAGTGTGACATTTATTGTAGTCTGGTTTTGAACCGGAATTTCCTGAGAGGCGTAACCTACAAATGAAAACACCAGAGTTACATTTCGCCCGGTAACTTCCAGGAAATATTTCCCATCAGTACCGGTCGTGGTTCCTTCTATGGTTCCCTTTACCTGGACAGTCGCTCCCGGCAACGGACTTTGGGTCTCATCTGAAACTGTCCCTGAAATTGTACTTCTTTGTGCAAAAACTGACGTTGATGCCAAAAGAAAAAAGAAAATTAAGATATTTTTCATGAACTAATTGGGTTAGTAAGTATAAGTGTCTCATCTGGACAAGGATAGCAATACAAAAATAAATTAACCAACTATGATTTGATCAGATTCATCAAAACATTCTGAATTTCCAAATTTATATCCCACTTAGTTAAATAAGTAGTACTTTTCGTTTTATCAATAGTACTTTTCATTATCTTAACAATACTCAATCTGCCCAGGCTTTATTAATGTCCACTTTTTTTATACCTTTTGCCCCTTATAAATTTTGATGTTTCAAACTTTGAACTCTGTTAACACTTTGCGTTTAAGGTATCACGAAAAAGAGAAAGAGATGAAATATAATCACTTGATATTCTGCTCATTATTATCTGTTTCATTTTCATTTTTATCAGGAAGTCTTCTCTGTCAGGAAAAAGTCAAAGATGACTATCAACCTGAGCCGGGGCAGGAAGGAAAGGATGTGCGCTGGTTTCCTACTCCCCAGACGCTTGTGGATAAGATGCTTGACATGGCAAAAATCACTCCAAAGGACTTTCTTATCGACCTCGGCTCGGGTGATGGCCGTACAGTTATCACAGCTGCGAAGCGGGGAGTTCATGGAATTGGTATTGAATATGATCATGACATGGTTGAACTTTCAAAGAGGAATGCGATAAAGGAGGGAGTAAATGACAGGGTACAATTTATTGAGACGGATCTTTTTAAATATGATTTTTCGAAAGCAACAGTAATAACGCTTTTTCTTCTGCCCGAAATCAACCTCCGGCTGCGGCCGGGACTGCTTGCACTTAAACCCGGCACCCGTATTGTCTCTACATCATTCACAATGCAGGACTGGCAATATGACGACATAGTAAAAATAGCCGATAATACGAGTAAATGGACCACTGCGTACTTATGGATAATACCGGCAAAAGTTGGGGGAACCTGGAAATTTAACGGCGGGGAACTGAAACTGGTCCAGAAATTTCAGATGGTCACAGGAGAAATAATAATGGGAGGGAAATCCTCTAAGATCACCGCGGACAAGCTCCGTGGCAATGAATTGACTTTCAATGCTGAAGGTATTGCTTATTCACTGCACGGCAGACAGAAATCTAATGAAGGGAACCGCTAAAAATAAGGGGCAGGTAACCAACTGGACAGCCCAGAAACAGAATTAATCATCTGTCCGTTAAGACAATGAATATGAACAGACACTTTAAGATCCGGACGATTCTTTTTCTTCTTCCTGTCCTGATTTTGTTAAATGATTCCTGCAAAAACAAGTCAGGTGTAACTATTACAACTGCAGATGTTTCTGAAATAAAGCAAACAACCGCCGTTTCAGGCGGAGTTATCACGGCTGGCAGATGGGGACCGGTAACCTCAAGAGGAGTCTGCTGGGCCACTACAACTGACCCTGTAATTACCGACAATAAAACCAGCAATGGAAATCAGACGGGGAGCTTCATCAGCAATCTGACAGGCCTGCAGCCGGGAACTGACTATTATTTAAGAGCGTATGCCACCACGGCAACTGACACTGTATATGGCAGGAATATTGCTTTTACGACACAGGCTTACAGTACTGTTACAGATATTGAAGGGAATGTGTATAACGTAATTTCCATCGGAAAACAGGTATGGATGGCTGAGAACCTGAGAACCAATAAATATAACGACAGCACCTCTATCCCACTGGTGAAAGACGAAATTCAATGGGCCGGCTTGTCATCGCCAGCCTTCTGCTGGTATAAAAATGATGAAGAGGCTTTTAAACCAACATATGGGGCTTTGTATAACTGGTATGCAGTGAATTCCGGGAAGCTCTGCCCTTTGGGCTGGCATATCCCGTCTGATGCAGAATGGACTGAACTAACAACTTTTCTGGGGGGTGACGAAATTTCGGGAGGTAAGCTTAAGGAAACCGGTTTAATCTACTGGGTTGAACCAAATGTGGGAGCTACAAACGAATCCGGCTTCACGGCTTTTCCGGGCGGCTTCCGGTATTACGACGGAAAATTCTTCGATTTTGGATTCAGCGCTTACTGGTGGTCTTCGGATGAGTATTCTTCAACACGGGCCTGGTTCCGGTTTGTTTATTACAATGATGCAAATGTTTACAGGTTCAATAATATTAAGAGGAACGGGTTTTCTGTACGATGCATTAAAGATTGACTTCCCGGAGTCAGATCAGATGTGCTTTATATGGTCGGAGACCTGATTTGATTTATCAGAAGGATGATTAACTAACTCAAGTTGCTAGTTGCTGGTTCCTCGTTACTGGTTAGTTGTTGATTAACAGAACAATAGGAGATTTTGTCAAAATTTATTTGATATTTTTGCATTAATCATGATGCTCATTATCAAATAACTAGCAACCAGCAACAAGTAACTAGCAATTAAGGTTAACTAATAATAATATAAGTGGCATGAAAAATTCCAAAACCATTATAGGCCTCACCCTGATGAGCTGTTCACCGATGCTTACGTCGGTAGCACAGGTCAGCCACAGGGAAAAGATGAATGTTTTGTTTATTGCTGTGGATGATTTGAACGACTGGATAGGCTGCTTTGGAGGAAACCCGCAGGTTAAAACTCCCAATATTGACCGTCTTGCCAGGAACAATGCGATGATAATGATGAATACCCAATGTCCGTCATCAGTTAGCTGTCCCTCGCGAAGCGCCTTCCTGACCGGTCTCAGACCGTCCACAACAGGAGTTTATCAAAACACTCAAAACCTCAGAGATTCAAAAACAGCAATGGCAGTTCCAACAATGCCACAATATTTTTCTCAAAACGGATACTTTTCACTCTCCACCGGAAAGATTTTTCACAAGCATCAGGTAAATGGGGAACTCGATGCCGGCCAGTGGGCATTCGACCTGTGGCAAAAGGAAACAGGAGGCTTCCCGATCGACAAATCCAAAGTCCCGATGAGCGGGATGGACGTTACAGGAACAGTCGGCACATTAATGGACTGGGGACCCACTTCTGTTGGCAAAGAAGAAACGCAGGACTGGATTTCAGCCCAATGGGTAGTAAGGCAGCTTCAGCAGGATTTTGAAAAGCCATTTTTTATGATGCTTGGGATTTCGAAACCGCATCTTACCTGGTATGTTCCCCAGGAATATTTCGACAGATACGACCTGAACAGCATTATTGTACCCGATATTCATGAAGATGACCTGGATGATATTCTGACTCCTGACGGGAAAAAGAAATTCGAACCGAGTGCAGACTACAGGATTATTAAACAGTCAGGTAAATTCCGGGACGCTGCCAGAGCCTATATGGCTTGCATCAGTTATGTTGACGACTGCATCGGACTCGTCCTTGACGCTCTTGAAAACAGTAAGTATAAAGACAATACAATAATAGTTTTACTTGGCGATCATGGCTGGTTTCTTGGTGAAAAAATGAGATATCGCAAAACATTTCTCTGGGAAGAATCAGTCCGGTCGCCTCTGATAATAAAGGTGCCCGGGATGACTGAAACCAGCAAATGTACACGGGTGGTAAACTTCATGGATCTCTACCCGACGCTTGCGGACCTCTGCGGGCTTCCAACACCGGCCCATTGTGAAGGCCGGAGCATTGTTCCCCTTCTGAAAAATCCAAATGCCAGGTGGTATCCGTCTCTGACAACCATGGGGTATAAAAATCACTCCGTACGAAGCGAACAATACCGTTATAATATCTATGAAGATGGTACGGAAGAACTTTATGACCACAATACGGACCCAATGGAATGGAAAAACCTGATAAATGATCCTAAATATAACAGAGTGGTTAAAAAACTCAGAGTTTATCTGCCCGAAACGGATGCCAAACCCTCTCCGGGGTCTGAGGATAATACTGTCAAGTAATTGCCGGGAAGAAACCTGTTCGAGATTTGCGTACCGTTATAATTGATGAAGAGGACTTAGAGTACTAATTAATTTCCCTACTCCGGTTTTCAGCGTTGGGACACCA
>CAWKIC010000059.1:0-83835 GCA_963849615.1 uncultured Bacteroidales bacterium | reverse complement strand
CGTCACAGAATCGGATTGCCGGTACGGGGACAAAGCACTAAGAATAATGCCAGGACACGTAAGGGAAGAAAGAAAACTGTTGCTAATAAGAAAAAGGCCACTAAATAATTGTAAGCAGAATGGCAAAAAAGACTGGAGTATCAAAGAAAAGAGTTGTCAATATTGAACCTATTGGTCAGGCACATGTATCCTTCCTCATTCAATAATATCATCATTTCAATGACTAATAACAATGGTGAAGTCATATCTTGGTCATCAGCCGGAAAGAAAGGATTCAGGGGATCTAAAAAGAACACACCTTATGCTGCTCAAACTGCTTCTGAGGAGTGCGCAAAGACTGCATTTGACCTCGGATTGCGTAAGGTTAAAGTATTCGTTAAGGGACCAGGGAACGGTCGTGAATCCGCAATCCGGGCTATTTGCTAATGTTGGGATTCAGGTAACAGAAATTGTTGACGTTACGCCACTTCCGCATAATGGGTGTCGTCCTCCTCAGAAGACGTCGAGTATAAACATGTATAATAAATTTTTGATAATAAAAGCATAAAATAGTATGGCAAAATATATTGGTTCCAAAATCCAAAATTGCAAGAAAATTTGGCGAGCCGATTTTCGGTCCTGACAAGGCCTTTGAACACAAGAATTATCCTCCGGGAATGCATGGTAACAGTAAACGCCGTAAGAAAGTTTCTGAATACGGAATTCAGTTGAAAGAAAAACAGAAAGCAAAGTATATGTATGGTATTCTGGAAAGGCAATTCCGTAATATTTTTGACAAAGCTCACTCACAAAAGGAATTACTGGTACAGTGTTGTTGCAATTGCTTGAAAGTCGGCTTGACAATGTTATTTATCGTCTTGGCATCGCATCAAGCCGGGCAGCATCAAGACAACTTGTTTCTCACAAACATATAGTTGTAAATGGAGAAGTTGTAAATATTCCCTCATATACTCTTCGCCCTGGTGACGTTGTTGGTGTTCGTGAAAAATCGAAATCACTTCATGTGATTTCGATGCTCTTTCACGAACGCCGCCACAATAAATATTCATGGCTTGAATGGGACAGTGATGCCAGAACTGGCAAATTTTTAAATGTTCCCGAACGGGAAGAAATTCCTGAAACTATTAAGGAACAACTAATAGTTGAGTTGTATTCTAAATCATAATAATTAAAAGTTTTATGGCACTTTAGCTTTCCAAAGACCAGATAAGGTGATAATGATTGAATCAGACGATAAGGTCGGTAAATTTGAATTCCGTCCTCTCGAACCTGGTTATGGGATTACAATTGGTAATGCTTTACGTAGAATCCTGTTATCATCTTTGGAAGGGTACGCGATTACTACCATTAAAATAGAAGGGGTAGAACATGAATTTTCAACTATCCCCGGTGTTATTGAAGATGTAACAGATATGATCCTTAACCTTAAGCAAATCCGCTTTAAAAAGGTTGTAGACGATTTTGACAGTGAAAAAGTATCTGTAACCCTTTTTGGACAAGATAAATTCAGGGCCGGTGATATAAATAACTTCATTACCGGTTTTCGGGTACTTAATCCTGAGTTGGTTATTTGTAACATGGAACCGGAGGTAAAACTTCAGATTGAACTTACCATTGAAAAGGGAAGGGGCTATGTTCCTGGCGTAGAAAATAAACCTGTCGAGGAAGAATTCGGATTAATTCCGGTCGATTCGATTTTTACTCCTATAAAGAATGTTAAGTATTCTGTTGAAAATTATCGTGTTGAACAAAAGACTGACTACGAGAAGTTGGTAATTGAAATTACTACGGATGGATCAATTTACCCTAAAGATGCATTAAAAGAAGCTGCTAAGATTCTGATTTACCATTTTATGCTTTTCTCTGATGAAAAAATCACCCTTGATTCAGGTGAGAAATTTGCAAATGAAGAGTTTGACGAAGAAATACTTCATATGCGTCAGCTTTTGAAAAACAAATTGGTCGACCTTGATCTATCGGTAAGAGCACTCAATTGTCTTAAAGCAGCAGATGTTGAAACTCTGGGTGAATTAGTAGCCTATAATCGCAATGATTTGTTGAAATTCCGTAATTTCGGAAAGAAATCATTGACTGAGCTGGATGAATTATTGGCAAACCTTGGTGTAAGTTTCGGGATGGATATCAGTAAGTATAAATTAGACAAGGACTAATACAAATGAGACATAGAAATAGTTTAAATCATTTAGGCAGAACAAGTTCACATAGAAATGCCATGCTTTCAAATATGGCAAATTCTCTCTTTTTGCATAAAAGAATCACCACAACACTGGCTAAAGCTAAAGCATTACGTTCCTTGGTTGAACCAATTCTCACCAATTCAAAAAATGATACAACACACAATAGACGTGAAGTTTTTCGTTTGTTGCAAAGCAAAGATGTAGTCAATGAATTATTCCGGGATATTTCACTTAAAATAGGAAACCGTCCAGGGGGTATACAAGAATTTTGAAAACCGGCAACCGGATTGGCGACAATGCAGAAATGTGTATAATTGAACTTGTTGATTACAATGAAGGCATGCTGGGTGGTGTAGTTGCTGCCAAGACAAAAACTACAAGAAGGAGAAAATCCTCAAAGAAAGCAGAAGCGGAGACTGCCCCCGTAGCAAAAACCAAAAAGTCAGCTTCGAAAAAACCTGAAAAGGAAGAGAAACCTGAACCAAAATCCAGTGCAAAACCTGATGTAGCTTCTGAAGAAGCCGGCAAATAGGGAAATGAATAAGAATATTTTGAAATGAGGGATATGGCCATAAAGGCATATCCCTTTTTTATATATCTTGCATTAATGTTTAATAAAAAATTTAAATTTTATGAGTCAAATAGTTAGTGTTCACGCTCGTGAGATCCTTGATTCCCGCGGCAATCCGACAATCGAAGTAGATGTTATAACGACAAGCGGTTATCAGGGCCGGGCAGCTGTTCCATCAGGTGCATCAACGGGAGAAAACGAGGCGCTCGAGCTTCGTGACGGCGATAAATCGCGTTATCTTGGTAAAGGTGTCCTCAAGGCTGTTCATAACGTAAATAACGTTATTGCTGAAGAGATTATGGGTATGGACGTCACCGACCAGAGCGTCATCGACAAGAAGATGATCGATCTGGATGGAACCAAAACAAAAAGCAACCTTGGTGCAAACGCAATACTGGGGGTGTCGCTCGCTGTTGCCAAAGCGGCTGCCAACTATCACGGACTACCTTTGTTCCGCTATATCGGCGGCACAAATGCAGTTACACTTCCCGTACCTATGATGAACATCATAAACGGAGGATCGCACTCCGACGCTCCGATCGCTTTCCAGGAATTTATGATCAGACCTGTGGGAGCTCCTGATTTTAAGGAAGGCTTAAGGATGGGTGCTGAAGTATTCCATGCACTTAAAAAAGTACTGAAAGGCCTTGGACTAAGCACCGCAGTAGGAGATGAGGGCGGCTTTGCACCTAATCTGGGAGGTACTGAAGATGCGCTCGATACTATTGTAAAGGCAATCTCAGCTGCAGGGTATAAACCCGGTGTTGACATTACCATTGCACTCGATCCTGCCGCTTCTGAATTTTATGCCGACGGGATCTATAATTACTCCAAATTTGAAGGACCAAAGGGTGCAAGGAAAACCTCCAAGGAACAGGTCGACTACTTCGAAAAACTTGTAAACACTTATCCTATTGATTCAATAGAAGACGGAATGGCTGAAAGTGACTGGGATGGCTGGAAGCTGATGACAGAAAGACTCGGCAAAAGGATCCAGATTGTAGGCGATGATCTTTTTGTTACGAATGTTGAATACCTTAAAAAGGGAATTGAAATGGGATGTGCAAACTCGATTCTTATAAAGCTGAATCAGATCGGATCACTTACCGAAACGCTGAATTGTATCGAGATGGCACACAGGGCAGGTTATACTACTGTTACATCACACCGTTCGGGTGAGACTGAAGACTCAACAATTGCTGATGTCGCCGTAGCAACCAATTCGGGTCAGATCAAGACCGGCTCATGCAGCAGAACCGACAGGATCTGCAAATACAACCAACTGCTCAGGATCGAGGAGATGCTTGGTGAACTGGCTGTTTACGGTTACAAAAAATAGTTTTCTGTAATCAATTTTATAAAAGGGCTGTCTTTTACCGACAGCCTTTTTTTTGTGTAAAAAGCTTGTTCATTTGCCTTCGGCTTCTCCTCCAAAAGAGAGCTTGTTCATTTTTTTTGCTTGCCCAATTTTATATTTTTACTTTCTTTTAGCCGTAAAAGAAAGTAACAAAGAAAAGCGGCCGGAAACGATAAGTTAAGCCCTGCCCTGCGCCCGCTACACATGCCATAAAGGCGCTACGGACATGGCTTAAGTTCGCGCCATTTCCGGTTATCCACCGCACCTCTGCTATCAGAATCACGGTTTTGTATTGCGGAATCTATGGCAACCTTATAAAGCCTATGCTAAAAGTATTTAATCTATTTGCTTTTATAAATTGGTAATTAAGATTGCTTCGTCAAAGTTAATTTGCTTTTAGTTCCAAAGAATCTAAGTAGTTGGTGGCGCGCAGGCAAACTGGAAACGGCGCGAAGTTCAATCTGTTTCGTAGCGCGTTTAAGGCCTTGTGTAGCGGGCGTAGAAACAGATTGAACTTATCGTTTCCAGCGCCTTTTCTTTGTTACTTTCTTTTTGCGAAAAAAGAAAGTAAAAGAACAATTTGGGCGAATGAAAATTATAATCCCCCGGTTATTCCGAACAGGGTGATTGACAGTACACAGGCAAGCTGCACCTAAAGACATTTTCCGACGTTATGAACAATTGTTGATAACCATTGTTTATATTGCGTGGACAAGTATGAAATGTATAATGATTGTTCTTTCATTTTCTTATATTACATTTGATCTATCAGGTGAGCGATAAAAGACTGCTCCCAAGATGTGGAACCGGAAAAGGTTACTTAATTGAAACACGATCCGGCTCATTCAGCCCCTCGGGACTGCGCATCAGAAGAGCCGAAGCCTGAACGAATGGACCCCGGTTCAGGATGTTCAGTAAAGTCGACGAAAACCGGAAACGTTCTTTCAACGATCGAGTCACAGGGCTTCAGAGAAAAAGGGCTTCGGCCCCGGATTATTTGAAACTGGTTCAAATCCCTCGGGAAGCGATACCGGAGCCTGAATGACGCTTCGTCCCGGAAACCACGCTTCGGCGTGGCAAAAGGACAGCCAGAAGGTCCTGCTGTAACAGGTAAGACCGGAAAGCCATGGGTAGCAAACCGGATCTCGTATCTGGAAAGCCGCCGGTCATAATAACAGTAATCTGACGCCGTACGCAACCTCGGTTGCAAACGGTGAATGGGAACTAATCTTCGGAATAGTTCCCATTATTGTTTTATACCCCCCCGATTGATTTCTGATTTTTGTCTTTCCTCCTCGTGCACCGCACCATGCCGCTCGGCCCTGTAAAGAGGGGGAGGCTTAGAGAGGGGGCTGGGGGGGTGAGTACATGAAGCGTTGGCGGAACCTGAGAATACTTTTGTCTTTTGCCTTTTATCTTTTATCTTTATTCAGTTAATTCTTCTTAATGGCTTACTCTTCCCTCAAAGATTTTGTCTCAGCACTTGAGAAAACCGGAGACCTTCACCGTATTAAAACATTTGTTGACCCCGTTCTTGAAATCGCCGAAGTAACAGACAGAATAACAAAAGCCGGAGGAAAAGCCCTGCTTTTTGAAAACACCGGAACATCCTTTCCTCTTCTTATTAATGCTTTCGGATCTGATAAACGAATGGCGATGGCTCTTGGGAAGAACGACCTTGACCAGGCAAGAGACGCTATTGAAGAATTGTTTAACTCTGTTTCAAGCCCGCCGGTAACATTTCTTAAGAAAATTTCATCACTGCCGCAGCTGATTAAGATGGCCGGTTACCTTCCCGCTCATTCAAACAACAAGGGTTCTTGCCAGCAGGTAATACTGACCGGTCCCGACCTTGGCATATTGCCGGTTCTTAAATGCTGGCCCTTCGACGGTGGCCGCTTTGTGACCCTACCGATGGTGCATACTTTTCATCCGGAAACCGGAAATACAAATGTCGGGATGTACAGGATGCAGATCTTCGACAGGAATACCACCGGCATGCACTGGCAAAGGCATAAAACCGGGGCTAACCATTTTGAGGCATGGAAAAAAACCGGTCGGAAGATGCCCGTATCGGTTACTTTGGGTGGTGATCCTGTTTATACGTATTGCGCTACGGCGCCGTTGCCCGAAAATTTAAATGAATATATTCTCGCCGGATTTCTGAGAAAAAAGAAGGTGAAAATGGTAAAGTGCATCACAAATGAAATTTATGTTCCTTCCGATGCCGATATCGTGATCGAAGGTTATGTCGATCCGGCAGAAGAGCCTGTTACAGAAGGTCCGTTCGGAGATCATACCGGCTTCTATTCCCTGGCCGACAATTATCCCCGGTTCCATGTCACATGCATAACCCATTCGCGAGAAGCCATTTATCCAGCAACAATAGTCGGAATTCCACCCCAGGAAGATGCCTGGTTTGCTAAAGCCTCGGAATATATCTTCCTGTCTCCTTTAAAGATGGCAGTACAGCCCGAAATTATTGACTTTCACATGCCTGATCAGGGCGTAGCTCATAATCTTGTCATCGTCAGGATAGACAAGTCATTTCCGGGACAGGGCATGAAAGTCATAAACTCATTATTTGGCGCCGGACAAATGATGTTCACCAAATATCTAGTTGTTGTAAGTGGTGAAACGGATATCAGGAATTACAGGGATCTGGTGAAGAATATCTTTCTGAATACCGACTGGGGAACCGATGTCGTCTTTTCACGCGGACCGCTCGACGTCCTTGACCACTCTTCCGACAGCTATTCATTCGGCGGAAAAGCAGGCATTGATGCCACGTTCAAACTCCCGGAAGAAAAGAAGGGAGATTCATCTTCCGGACCAGCTGTTGAAATTCCGAACCCTGAAAATTCATTCGAATTTCTTAATGTGCCATTTATAAAGGGATTTAACACTTCTCTTCTTAATCAGGGAATAAGGATTCTTATTGTGACTGTAGATCCGTCCTCCGACCCTGACAGCATTGCAAAAGTTTGCCAGCTGCTTGAATCAGAAGAAAAAGCAGCTGCTTTCAGACTTGTAATTGCATTGGATCATACAGTTGACCTCGTTGATCTATTCATGGTTGCCTGGCAGGTGCTCGGCAATTCCGATCCACTCAGGGACCATCATATGATCTCCCGCTTTACTATATTAATTGACGGTACGATAAAGTTTTACAGGAGGGGCGGGTTCACACGGAAATGGCCCAATGTTGTCTGTTCAGACCGCACCACTATTGATGCAATTGATGAAAAATGGAAATCGCTGGGTATCGGCAAATTAATCCCGTCGCCTTCACTAAAATATTCAAGACTGATCAGGAATGGAGCGGATGAAATAACTCCCTGACTAAGTAGAGATCAGACCAGATCTAAACTAACTTCTTAATTTTTTCTATTAGTGATGCCGGCAGGTAGGGCTTGCTTATGTAATCATCGATCCCTGCAGCAAGGCATTTTTCCATGTCACCGATCATGGCATTGGCTGTTATTGCAATTATGGGGATATGTTTCCCTGATGGGGATTCAAGCTCCCTGATTTTCTCAGCTGCTGCAATACCGTTCATTACAGGCATCTGAATATCCATCAGGACAAGATCATAATCTGAAATAGCCAGCCTGTCGAGGGCTTCCCTTCCGTTTGAAGCGGTCTCCAGGTTATCTACAAGCGGTTTTAAAATCAGAAGTGTGATCTTCTGGTTTATGAGGTCATCTTCAACAAGAAGGATGCTGATGTCCTTCAGGTCTTTATGGATCTTTTCAACAGAGGCCAGATCGCTCTTTATATAAGAGGAGGGCAGTTTAAGATCCTGAGCGGGGTATACAAAAGGAAGGCTTATATTTAGTACTGAGCTGTTTTCACCTGATTCCTGGGAATAACGACCGTTAGCGTTGCCTATCAGTCTTGAGGCGAGAAGGCCGGATGAACCGTCAGGGTTTATAAGGACAAGGTTGTTATCGGTCTGGACTCTGAATTCGATAAACCTTTCATTCCCTGCCTCTCTTTCTTTCCTGAGGTTTATTGTAACCCTTGTTGTTTTATCTGAATTCTGCGCCTCGATTGAATTGAACAGGTCGAGGAAGACCTGTTTAAGCATTATCGGATCACCGAGACACTCAAATTCATGAAAATCCTTTTTATTGAATATAAAATCGAGGTTCGCCTTTTCCTTTAGCCGGTATAGTTCGATGGTACTCTGAATGGTGGAGAGAATGTTAAACCTTATTGGTTTTCTTGAAGAGTAGCTGTAGTTGCCTGCCGTCTGCATTGTTAATTCATTAACAGTGTTAACCATGTTATTCGTTGAAGCAACGAAGGTTTCCACAAGCTCTTTTTGTTTCTTCTGGAGTCCGTTATCCATCAGCAGGTCGGCAATCATCACAAGGTTGTTAAGGGGTTCCCTGATCCTGTGTGAAAAGTCAGAGATAACATCATCTTTCTTTTCACTTGATGAAGATGCATCGTTGAAAGATTCTTTAACAGTTTTTATCAGATTGGCATATTTCCTGATGGTTAGTAAAAACAATGCAGCTCCTCCAATCACAAGGCAGCCCGAAAGAAGTCGAAAGTTGAATGAGATCAGGATCACTGCCATAATAAGACAGATAAGAGAAATTACAGACCAGTTTTCAATCTGTTTCTTTCTACTGTAAAAGATCCCGTCACTATCCTGATTTAGCGAGTTTCCGGGGGAAGAAGTTTCGGATTCTGTCATTTTTTGAACAGGTTAATTGCAGAAATGTAAATTTAAAAAAAATCAGACGATAAATATACATACGGTTAAATTATCATTAGTTGCAGGAAACTCTTATTTTTGCTATTATGGTATAATTTTTGAGCCTGAATTAATAAACATTTACCATTATGAAGAAACTATTCAGGGTACTGCTTTTAAGCATGATTGTTGGTTCCGCAGGGGCTTCGATTGAGGTTTCCGGACAGGATAAAGAGGGGATGGTAAAATATACTCCTGACTTCAGATTCACTGACGGTATCTATTTGAATTTTGAGCAGGTTAAGAATAACAGCCCTATCCCAAAGGCTAAAATTCTTACTTCCACCGATTATAACGATAAGGAATTTTTTAAAAACCTGATCTCGAACGAGAAGATATATTTTTATGATGGTATGGGGATCAGGCAGGAAATAGAGACAAATACTATCTGGGGATACGCAAGAAATGGGGTTTTGAACATCCAGATCCAGGGGAATTTTAACAGGATCACATTCGTGGGAAACATCTGTCATTTTGTTGCCGATGTGACATCATACGACAGCCGTTACTACAATTCTCCGTACGGTTATGATCCTTATTATTCACCTTATTATTCACCGTATTACTCACCTTACTATTCACCGTATAACAATTACTATTCACCCTATGGTTCCTATTACTCTCCCTACCGGGCAAACGCTGCCCGCAATGAGATCAAACAATATCTGATCGACTTTGAAAGCGGGAAGATTATGGAGTACGATACTGAAAGTACGGAGCTGCTCCTTATGAAGGACACCCAGCTCTATGAGGAATATGTTCAGCTTCCCCGGAAGAAGAAAAAAGAGCTGATGTTCGTATTTATCAGAAAGTTCAATGAGAAAAATCCCCTTTATATCCCCTCCTCAAGGAATTAAATCCTCTTTATGAAAAAATACCTCTTAACCCTCATTCTGCCAGTTTACTGCCTGGTGTTGACCGGACAGGCTCCTTTTCCCTCCGCCGGAGAGATTAAACAGTTTATGGGCTCAAAAACATGTGTTGTTCTTAACGACGATTCTTTTTCACCCTTTAATGCCTATATCAAACAGGCTATGAACGAATACTGGAAGATTACTCCGTTTGAATTTATAAAGAGCCCCGATTTTAATGTGAGAAGGCTTGATCCGGCCTATTCATTCATTATGCTTACTGAAACCAATTTTGAAAAGGATAAGTCGAACTCAGTTTTCAATTTTCTCAATCTTCTTCAGGGTAAAGATGTTGATAAGTTAGGGGAGATGCCTGAGATCTGTGCTATCCCGCTTTCATTCGCCGGGGTTGATGATATGGAATACGGGTACAAGCTCGGGGCAATCCTGTCATTTATGCAAAAACATGCCCGGATGATAGCTGAAGATCCCTCTCTGACGGGAAGGAAATACCTGAAATACTATAATAGAAATGTTCCGGAGGTGAACAAGAAGACGATTCTCGTAAAGCAGGAAGATCTTGCTCCTGCAATCGGAACCATTGACAGGATTAAAGCAATTTATAAATATGATATTGAAATTGTCCCTGAAGAAACCATAATGAAGGCAATCCGGGATAAAGCCGCGGGTAAGCTGATCCTACATAAAGTTGGTCCGGTTGGAGAGCGCAATTCGGGTTATTGTTTTAAAATGTTGATAGGAACCGACGATTCAGATATGTATTATTACAATCAGCATACTATCGACAAAGCCAATCCAAATGGTCTTTTGCCTGCTGATCTGAAACGGCTGGCACGGTTCTGATCATGCATCAAATAAAAAACCCAGACGTCTTTTAATAAAAACCGGAATGTCATGAAAGAGATCATTGAATTATCAGAAACAGAAAGGAACTGGGCGATGCTTTGTCACCTTTCGGCTTTTGCTGGTTTTTTCTTCCCCTTTGGAAGCATTATCGGCCCGCTGATCTGCTGGTTAACAAGAAAAGATGAGTCTCTCTGGGTTGACCGGAATGGGAAATCGTCTCTTAATTTCCAACTGTCAATCCTCCTCTATGTGGTAATGTCAATACCCCTGTGCTTTATTCTTATTGGGATCCCTATCGTCATTTTCCTGGTCACCCTGAAGGTGATCTGCATTATTATTGCAAGCGTCAAGGCATCAAAAGGCGAAGAATTCAAATATCCGATCACGATCCCATTTATTCAGTAGGAATTTAATATCTTAAATTTCATGATCAGAGCAGAATTTTGTATATTTCTGTTCTGATGTTAAATCTGGTTGCTGGCCGGTTGTTTTTAAACGTAAAGACACAGAGCTTAAGCAAAGACGCTTAGTTGCCCCTAAATCCCCTAAAGGGGACTTATTTAAACCCCCTTCAGGGGGAAGGGGGCAAATTCCTTGCGATCCTGGTTTTGCCAACTTAGTGAGCTTTGCGTTTAATGGATTTTGGCTTTTATTGTCCTGAACCAATTCATACTGCAATGAAAAAGAATGCCGGAATTAAAAATGCCCGAGTTGAGATCTTTGAAAAAAAGAATCTCTATCATGACGTCAAAGCGGAGAGCCAGAAGAAACTTGGTTCAAAGGAATATTATAAGAAGCTTCGTAATCTGGAGATTGAGCTTGTAAAGCTTCAGGAATGGGTTAAATCAAATAAACTTAAAGTCGTTGTAATATTTGAAGGACGCGATGCCGCAGGGAAGGGAGGAGTCATCAAGACGATTGCAGGTTGTCTTAATCCCAGGATCTGCCGTTTGGTTGCACTTGGCATTCCCACTGAAAAAGAGAAATTGCAATGGTATTTTCAGCGATACGTCCCGGAGCTTCCTTCAGGGGGTGAGATCGTTCTGTTCGACAGGAGCTGGTATAACCGGGCAGGTGTTGAAAAGGTGATGGGCTATTGCACCAACGATGAATATGAGGAATTCCTGAGGTCATGTCCCGAGTTTGAAAGAATGCTCCTCAGGGCGGGCATTATCCTTATCAAGTACTGGTTCTCGATCAGTGACGGCGAACAGGAGAACCGTTTCCAGGACAGGATAAAGGATCCGACCAAGCGATGGAAGATCAGCCAGATGGATGTTGAGTCGCGTGATAAATGGGTTGAATATTCAATGGCAAAGGACAAGATGTTCTCCTATACCGATACTAAACAATCCCCATGGTATGTGGTCCCGGCCGATGATAAAAGAAGGGCAAGGCTCAACTGTATTGATCACCTTCTTTCCCTTATCCCATATAAAGATCTGACACCTAAGCCTTTCAAGCTTCCACCATTGAAATATGACGTGGCATATGTGAGGCCCCCGATTACAGATCAGACTTTCGTTCCGGAAAAATATTAAGCTTAAGTCCGTAGAGTCTGTAGAGTCCGTAAAGTCCGTAGAGTAATCCTCAGGTCTTCGGTCTTCACACGGATTCACCCCATGGGGCGGTTTAAAAAGCTTAAATCCATTAACCGCAAAGATCGCAAAGGAGTCCGCAAAGAACGCAAAGAATTAATTATTAACATTTTAGCTTTGCGGGCTTTGCGCCTTCTTAGCGTGCTTTGCGGTTAAGAAAGGCGTTTTCAACAATCCCTGCCTCTTCTATAAGTCTTTTTAGACTGCTTTTAATTCTTTTTAATTTTATTTGTCTTCCGTCTTCGGTCTTCTGTCTTCGGACTTCCGACTTCCGTCTTCCTACTTTCTCCCCTATACTTTTGCCTTTCACCTTTATCTTCTTACTTTTGTCTTTTGTCTTTTTACTTTTGTCTTTTATCTTTTGTCTTTTATCTTTTAAAATGATGAAGCCTTCCATACCGAAAGGTACCCGCGATTTCTCACCCGAAGAGACTATCAGAAGAGATTACATTTTTGATTCCATCCGGGAGGTTTTCCGTCTCTATGGCTACCAGCCGCTGGAGACGCCGGCAATGGAAAACCTTACCACCCTGCTAGGGAAATACGGGGAGGAGGGTGACAAGCTTCTTTTCCGGATACTTAATTCAGGCGATTTTTTGGCTTCTGTTAATAATCAGGATATCAATACAATAGAGTCGTCAAGACTCTCTACGCTCATCTGCGATAAGGGGTTGAGATATGATCTTACAGTACCCTTCGCACGATATGTGGTCCAGCACAGGGATGAAATAATATTCCCGTTCAAGAGGTACCAGATCCAGCCGGTCTGGAGGGCTGACCGTCCACAGAAGGGTCGTTACCGCGAGTTTTTTCAGTGCGATGTCGATGTTATCGGAAGTTATTCATTGTTGAATGAATATGAGCTTGTTAAAATAATTGACGAGGTATTCAGCAGGCTGAATATTGCCAGTATAATTAAGATTAATAACCGGAAAGTACTCTCGGGTATAGCCGAAGTTATCGGCGAAGCTGCAAGGATCACAGATATAACCGTTGCCATTGACAAGCTCGACAAGATAGGCGTTGAGGCAGTTAATGATGAGCTTAGATCAAAAGGGGTGGCTGGTGACGCTGTTGAAAAACTCCAGCCGGTCTTCAGGCTGAGAGGAAATACTGAAGTCAAACTGAAGGAGCTGGAAACAATCCTTTTGGATTCGAAAACGGGAATGACCGGCATTGCCGAATTGCGGAGGCTCTTTTCATATATTGAAGGCAGCAGGATTAAAAGCCGGGTCGTGCTAGACCTGACGCTTGCACGCGGACTCAACTATTATACAGGAGCTATTATTGAAGTCAAATCGAAAGATGTGGAAATAGGAAGTATCTGCGGGGGGGGCCGTTACGATAATCTCACCGGGGTATTCGGGATGGAGGGTGTTCCGGGTGTCGGTGTCTCGTTCGGGGCCGACAGGATATATGATGTTATGAACCAGCTCAATTTATTTAAAGAGATCAGTAATCCGGGAACCCGGGTGCTGATCCTCAATTTTGGGGAGAAAGAGACAGGTTTTGCGATGAAAATCCGCGACAGCCTTATTGCCCTTCAGATAAAGACTGAACTGTATCCTGATGCGGTAAAGCTGAAGAAACAGATGTCGTATGCCGATGCGAAGAAGATCCCGTTTATAATTATTGCAGGTGAGGAAGAGATAAAAAATAACCTCGTCACACTTAAAATAATGTCAACCGGGGAACAGAAAAAAATGACAGCAACTGATCTTATTCCGTTCCTGAAAACCGATTTGAACCTCTGATAAAATTCAGCATCTTTTTTAAACGGTGGGTTTGTCTTCCTGACAGGCTCTCCAGGGGGTGGTTGTTGAGAGAAGAACCCACCCCCGACCCCTCCGGGGAGGGGAGCCAAAGCCCTTAAAAGACATATTAAATAAAAAAGAAATACGTCTTATAAGACATATTAAATTAAAAAGAAATACGTCTTATAAGACATATTATTTTTTTTAACACGAATTAAAAGACATATATTAGATTGAATAAATTTAAAAATCATGACACGGAGAAAAAACGAAGACAAAGACATCCGCAACCTGACAAAGATCTCAGGCGGATCGAGCTATGCAATTACAATTCCGATTGATTACATACGAAAACTAAACTGGAAAGAGAAACAAAAGCTTGAGGTAAAGCTTTACCAGGATCGTATCATTATCCGCGACTGGAAGGAATAGTCCCGCCATTCCGGTTGATTAAGACCCGGAATAATGGTAAATTTGCATTTAATATTAATCCTGACATCCGATGGCTCTTCAATGCGGAATTATTGGCATAACCAATGTTGGCAAGACAACCATTTTCAACTGCATCTCCAATACCAGGGGCGAAACCAATGCATTTGCCTTCAGTGCAACAAAATCCAATATTGGTATTATTCAGGTGCCTGACCCGAGGCTTTATGAACTTGAGAAACATCAGGTCACCGAGAAGATTGTGCACACAACCATGGAAATTGTTGATATCCCCGGACTTGCACGGGGATCTAATAAAGGCGAAGGAGTCGGCAATAAATTCCTGGGAGATATCAGGAATACTGATGCTCTGATCCACGTACTGAGGTGTTTCGACGATGATGCACTTCCTCACGTAGATGGCTCAATCGATCCGGCAAGGGATCTCGAAACTGTCGATTTTGAACTGCAGGTGAAAGACCTTGAATCGGTAGAAAAAAAATTGCAGCGGCTTGAGAAACTCGTCAAAACAGGCGATAAGGATGCAAAGCATGGCATTGATGTCCTTACAAAGTACAGGGATCATATCGGCAACTTCAATAATGCGCGTACTCTTGAGGTTAAGAGCGAGGAGAAAAAATACGTCGATGATCTGTTCCTTCTTACAATGAAACCTGTAATGTACGTCTGCAATGTTGACGGAAATTCTGCTGTTGCCGGTAATAAATATGTTGTCCAGGTAAAAGAATTACTCAGGGGAAAAGATGTTGAAATCCTTATTATCGCGGGTGCTGTCGAAGCTGAGATTGCCGAGCTCGAGAGCAGGGATGACAGGCTGGCGTTTCTTCATGATGCGGGACTGGAAGAACCCGGAGTCGACAAAATGGTAAGGGCAGCATACAAAATGCTGAACCTTCAGACATTCTTCACCGTAGGACCTAAAGAGATAAGAGCCTGGACTGTCAAACGGGGGATGAATGCTCCGCAGGCTTCAGGAGTAATACACAGCGACCTTGAAAGAGGATTTATCAGGGCAGAAGTTATGAAATACCACGATTTCATCACCCTGGGTTCGGAGCATGCATGTAAAGAGGCAGGTAAATTCAACATTGAGGGTAAAAATTACATTGTTAACGATGGTGATATTCTTCATATAAGGTTCAATGTATAACCCTTTGAATGATAAAGCGACTGACGATAACATTACTGCTGAGCCAATTATTTACAATCTGGTGCTTCTCCCAGCCTGCAGGCGGCTCTGAACGGCTGCGTGAAATTGTAAGAGAACACAGGCAGGCAGAGGTAACAATTCCTTTTCCCGGCCGTGAACAGATGGCGACGCTTACCAAAAATGTCTCAATCCGCTCTGTAAGGGAAAAAACTGTTTATATACTTCTCTCTCCGTTAACCGTCGAATGGTTTATTTCTGCCGGTTATGACTATTCAATTGTTGAAAGGGACGATTCAAAGGGCATTGCAAGCTCAGTGAATATGAACCAGGCAATGGAGTGGGATACCTATCCTACGTATTCCCAGTATGATTCGATAATGAGATTCCTGGCATCATCTTATCCTGACTTTTGCCGTCTCGATACTATCGGGACCAGCGTACTTGGTAAGCTGGTATTGGCTCTTAAGATCTCTGATAATTGCAGTCAGGATGAACCTGAGCCGGAAGTATTCTATACATCATCAATACATGGTGATGAGACCGGTGGCTTTATCCTGATGATGCGGCTGGCCGACTATCTTCTTAAAAACCATGGCAGCGGGCGGGTTAAAAATATAGTTGACAACCTTGAGATCTGGATCAATCCGCTTGCCAATCCGGATGGTACCTATAATGATGGTGATGTTATGGTGGCGCCCGTGCGGAACAATGCCAACAATTATGACCTGAACCGGAATTTTCCCGATCCGGCGACTCCAAATACGGTGAAGCAAAAGGAGACCATTGACATGATGCGGTTTCTTGCAAGGCACAGATTTGTTCTCTCGGCAAATTTCCATTCCGGTGAGGAGGTGGTCAATTACCCATGGGACAGGTGGGAGAGGGATCATCCCGATAAGGACTGGTTTTACAGGATAAGCAGGGCATATGCTGACACGGTTCACCTTCATGCCCCCTACGGTTATATGAATTTTCTTGACAACGGGGTAACAAATGGTTACTACTGGTATCTGGTAAACGGGGGACGACAGGATTATGTTACATATGAGCTTCAGGGGAGGGAGGTGACCATTGAGCTTGATCTTGACTACATTACACCGGTTGGTAGCTTAAATGAATTGTGGGAGTTTAACCGGAGGTCATTGTTGGGATACCTTGAAAATGCGGTGTACGGGATCAGCGGAGTTGTTAAGGATGCAGTAACCGGTAAGCCGGTTCCGGCAATGATAACCATTGAAGAACATGATAAGGATCACTCTCAGGTTTATGCAGATACGGTGACAGGGGAGTTTGTAAGGCTTCTTGAGCCGGGAACCTGGGACCTGAATTTCTCAGCCTCCGGCTACCAGACCAAAGTCCTGAACGGTGTGATTTTATCTCCCGGATCAGGGGTGACCAGGATTGTTGAAATGGATAAGGTTTTAAATCCTGTTGATACTACCAACCCTGTGAAACCGTTATTATATCCGAATCCGGGCAATGATATCATCTTTGCGGTATTGCCCGAAAGTTTAATTGGAAAAGTTAATGTCAGGATATTTAATCAGACTGGCATGAAAATGTCAGATTATAATACGACTTATCTATACGGGCATCCTCTGCTGCTCGATGTAAGAACCCTGGCATCAGGCTCCTATATTGTCGTATTTACGGGTACAGATTCCAGTTTGTCGTACAGGAGCAGGTTTATTGTTGCATCACAGTTCTGATCCGGATTCAGTTTCCGCTATTGTTTCTCATATTAAAAAAGTTACTTTTGAAAGCTAATTTTTTAATGACTATCGGGAATCAGGCATATGAATTCATTGATTTTGACTTCGTCGAGCTCCGCTTCGCTCCGGTTCTTCGTTTACCCCGACCCCACCTGGCTCCGCTGAAGCGGCTACGCGAAGGCGAAGTGGGGAGCGAAGAAAATAAAACCAGGTAAAGCTAAATATAAATGTGTGAAAGGAAAGAGATGATTAAGAGAATATTTTTTACGATTGGTTTGATAATCTATGGTTTAAAGTTATGCGGACAGGGCGCTTATCTTCCTCCCGACAAGCCCAGGCTTGTTGTAGGGATAATCGTAGAGCAGCTTAGATTCGATCAGCTGGAGAAGTTCCGGGACAGAATGTCGGAGAACGGAATAAAGAGGCTTATAAATGAAGGCACCTATTTCAGGAGCGCGGCATATGATTATATGCTTACCCAGTCGGCTCCCGGTTACTCCACGATCGCAACCGGGACAGAGCCCTCTTATCATGGCATAACATCCGACAGCTGGTATCTTCCGCTGAAAGATGAGCTTATCTATTGTACCAAAGACATTTCAGTTAATCCGGTCGGCGGAAGTTATGAATCCGGACTTCATTCCCCGGTTAACCTTCAGGCTTCTACCTTCACGGATGAGCTCAAAATGGCCACCGCCGGGAGATCGAAGGTCTATGCAGTCGGAGTCAAGGAACAATCAGCGATTTTTTCTGCCGGTCATTCGGCTGACGGGGCCTTCTGGTTCGACAACACCACCGGGACATGGATGTCATCCACCTATTATATGCAGAATCTGCCACCCTGGGTAAATGATTTCAACGCGATGAGGTATCCCGACACTTATCTGAATTCTCCCTGGAACCTGTTAAAAGCTGCAGGCGAGTATGCCGACTGCCTTCCTGATTCGAACAAATTTGAAACCGGGTTCAACGGCTTAAACTATTTTCCATACGATCTTAAAAAGATGAACCAGGCTGCGGGCCGGAATACAACCCGTACCTTTTCGTTGCTCAGGGAGACTCCTTTCAGCGATACCTTTACCACAAATTTTGCAATTAAACTGATTGAACAGGAAGGTCTGGGTAAGGATGACACAACAGATTTTGTTGCGATATGTTATTCGTCAACTGATTATATAGGGCACAGGTTTGGGCCCTCCTCAGTCGAAGCAGGCGATGCCATTCTCCGTCTTGATAAGGATATTGAGACGCTGCTGACAACGCTTAATGACAACCTCGGTAAGAAAAACATTCTCGTATATTTTACATCAGCCCATGGAGTCTCAGAGATCCCCGCCGTTTTGCAGGCTACCAGGATCCCGGCTAACTATTTCAATCAGAATCAGGCTCTTCAGTTGCTCCGGAGCTACCTGAACGCCGTTTATGGTGAGGGCAACTGGGTTAAGGGGTATTCTGAAAAGCAGATATTCCTTAACAGAACACTTATTGAAGATGCACGTATACAGCTTGAAGATATTCAGAAGAAGGTAGCCAGGTTCCTGATACAGTTTACAGGGGTTTTATCAGCTTATCCCTATTCCGCATTTGAAGCCAACGACTACGGCAACGGCCATTTGAAGAGGATAGTAAATAATTTCAGTCCACAGCGTTCGGGTGATGTGATTGTTACGCTGAATCCCGGTTGGGTGGAGAAGGAAGAGGGTTATCTTACAAATCATAACTCGCCCTATCAGTATGATACTCATGTACCTCTTATCTGGTATGGCTGGACAGTAAACCGTGCGACTGTGATGAGGAATGTAAATATGACGGACATTGCTCCGACGCTTTCTTCGTTATGCAAGATACCCTACCCGAATGCATGTTCGGGCGAGCCTTTGTCTGAACTCTTCAGATAGAGATCCTGTTCCTGAAGCTGTCCCTGATTTTACAGGCATCAGCAAGCAGATCCGGTTTTCCTTCACAGCTGTTTCCCAGTATTACCAGATTGGCGCCTGAATCAAAAGCTCCGGTTATATCTGCCTGATTTCTTAAGCCTCCTCCCACAGCGATCGGGATAATTACATTTTTTCTTACCTCTCTTATAATTGTCTGAGGTACAGGGACTGTTGCCCCGCTTCCGGCTTCGAGATAGATCATGTTAAATCCCAGCATTTCACCAGCCAGTGCTGTGGCGACAACAATATCAGGCTTGTCGGCGGGGATTGCTTCTGTCTGGCTTATGTATTCTACCGAGGTTTTTATACCTCCGCCGACAAGAATATATCCGACGGAGATCAGTTTTTCCTTCTGGTCTCTCAGGTACGGGGCAGCAATGACATGATTGCCGATAAGAAGCTCCGGATTGCGGCCCGAAATGAGTGAAAGCAGTAGTATTGCATCGGCTTTACGGCTGAGCTGCAGAAGGTTACCCGGGAAGAGCACCACAGGGATACTGCTCAGTGACTTTATGGAATCGATGAGATTGTCGATACTGTTAAATGTCAGGCTGCCTCCGGCGAAGATAAAATCAGTCCTGTATTCTGATGCGACAGACAGAATTTCTTCAAGCGATTCGCGGCTTGCCTTATCAGGATCGAGGAGAAGGGCCACGCTCTTTTTCCCGGGGAAACTATCCTTTATCATAATTCTTTTTTGTCCACACTATAGCGTAGTTGTCATATCTGGTATAAAAGAGATCAAATGTGTCATTTATTTTACTGGTATGGACTTTCCCTTTTATTTCACCTGAGTCTTTTACTTCAAAAGGTTCAATAGTAATATTTCTTCTGAAGCTTATCCCTTCCTTGTCGCATATCTTATAAAGTGATTCTTTGGCGCACCAGTGAAGGTAAAGATGGTATTTCCGCTTTTCCGATTCCTTTGTTACCTTTTCCTTCCTGTTTATGAATTTAAATGCAATAGCTCCTATATTAGTGCTCATGTATTCCAGGTCGATGCCAACCTTCTCGTTGGCGCTCAGCAGGATAGCCGTTAATTTGTGTGAATGCGAAATGCTGATGAACCTCGATCCGTCTTTAAGAAAGGGCTTATTGTTCTTATTATAAACTATTCTTGCATCGCGCCCCAGCAGCTCAGCAAGGAGAGCTCTCACACTTAAAAACTCGAGCTTCCTTGACGTGCTGGCAAACACCTTATATTTCTTCTTGTCCCCATCGTCAAGTATCGCCAATTCCAGAAGCGCCTCGATGTCTTCTTCAATTTTCCAGACTCCGAGAATTGTGGATTCGTTAAGATAATGTTTAGAGATACAACCCATCAGTCAGCGTTGATTTTACTATTTCTCCCATTTCAGGGTCTCGATAAGGTGCACTATGTCTTCCCTGAAAAAATCAGTAACAGGTGCCAGTGAATCAGGATTTGGTTCAGTTGTAAAGTATAATGATCCCCTGAGAAAATGTTTTAAGCTGTCGGTAACATAAAACTGGACAGATGTTGCAGTATTTCCTTTAAGGTCGTAAAGAATGCCGTACACTTTATTGTCCCTGTTATTGATCACCTGTTCATCTATTGCATCTGCCTTTGCAATATGATTTTTTACATTCATCGTATATGTCTGTTCGATAAGCCCGGGAAGGTCGCCCCTGATATTCTTGTAGGTAAGGTATAAACTGGCATTATAGGCGGGGAATACAATATTGAACCAGCCCTGCTCCGAAACATTAGCGCTTTCAGCCGATACTTTTCCATACACCGGGTATTCAAATGTTAGCGGAATATCTGGATAGCTTTTTGACTCATTGAATGACACATAGCTCTTTTGGGGAAGATCAATCCGGAAATAGCCCCTTGGTTTTGGAACAGTAACTTCCCTGCAGCCTGCAAAGCAGCACAGTATCAGCAACAACGCGGTAAATTTATGCTTCCTTAGGCTTTTCATCCTCATTGGTTATTTCGACACGGATCTCCTTAATGCGTCGTTTATCGGCAGACTCTATTCTGAACCTGAAATTCCCGTAGGCTATGATCTTGCCTTTCTGGGGAATCTCACCTGTGAGTTCAAGTATAAGTCCTGCCAGCGTTTCAGACTCACCCCGCACATCTTCGAACGGATCGTCTTCAATTTCAATTATTTTGAAGAAATCATTCAGGAGGACCTTGCCTTCAAAAATAAAGGTCTTTTCGTCAATTTTCCTGAATAATGTCTCATCTTCATCGCTTTCGTCAGTTATTTCACCGACGATCTCCTCCAGCACGTCTTCGAGGGTAATAATTCCGGATGTTCCTCCGTACTCGTCGATTACAATGGCCATATGATTCCTCTTTATCTGGAATTCCTTAAGCAGCTCATTTATTCTTTTTGTTTCCGGAACAAAATGCGGCGGCCTCATCAGCGATTGCCACTTAAAATTATCCGGGCTGTCTGTATATGGCAGGATATCCTTGGCGTATAGGACTCCCCTGACTGAATCGAATGATCCGGAATAGACAGGGATCCTTGAAAATCCCGATTCAATTATGATAGATTTTACCTTATTGAAACCCAGTTTAATATCAATGGCTGTCACATCGATCCTTGAGCACATGATCTCGCTTACATTGATATTACCGAAATTTACTATTCCCTTAAGAATTTTTTCATCTTCATTTATGTCGTCCGAAGCCAGGTCGAGGGCGTCGGACAGGTCATCCATACTCAGGTTGGCACGCCTGGCGATTGTTCTTTTTCTTACAAATGAGGTAGAGTAGATGAGGAAGGAGGTAACAGGTCTCAATATTTTTTGAAGGATACTGAGCGGCCTGGCCATAAAAAGAGCCATTGAAACCTGGTTTTTGGTGGCATAGACTTTTGGCATTATCTCCCCAAAAAACAAAAGGATAAAAGTAATGACGACTGCTTCTGATATGAAGCCCAGAAGCGGATTGGAGCTGAAGTCAAAGGTCCGGGCACTGAGGTAAGCTGCCAGCAGGACTATTGTAATGTTAATTGTGTTATTGGCAACAAGAATAGTACTCAGCAGTTTATCAGGTATATCATGAAGCTTCAGTACAGTTGCTGCTTTCCTGCTTTTGTTTGTTTTAAGCTTTTCGATGTCCTCAGGTTTCAGGGAGAAGTAAGCAACTTCGGAAGCTGAGATCAGGGCTGATCCTAAAAGAAGGAGCGCCAGAACAACCAGTCCGATAATAAGTTTAAGGTCGGGTGTATAGACGACAGCGTCTCCGGCAAGTAAAACGAATGAAAATAAGTATCCCTGTTCCAATTGAATTGCTATTAATAAAACCTGCTAGAAGGGGAGATCGTCCTCACTGTTAGGCTGATAAGGTGCAGGAGGATCGTTAATCTCCGTTGAGTCAGGCTCCCTGGAAGTATTGTTTTTAATTGCTTCAGCCGGCGGTACCGGGGTTCCGGTTGCCGGTTTCTTTTCGAGAACCAGAAATGCATCTGCCAGAATTTCAGTTATATACTTGTTATTGCCCTCTTTATCGACGTAAGACCTGGTTTTGATCTTGCCGACAATATAGACCTGGGAGCCCTTTTTCACACTTTTTTCAGCCACCTCTGCCAGGGCACGCCAGAGTACAATATTATGCCATTCAGTTGTGGTTATCGTCTCACCCTGCTGATTGGTATACTGCTCGCTGGTTGCAAGCGGAAAAGTTGCTTTTGCAACCCCCTTCTCAAAATACCTTACCACGGGGTCTTTGCCGACATGTCCTACAAGTATAACTTTATTGATTGACATATAGTTAAGTGTTTATTTTTTTAATTTTATTTAAGCGTAAAGTTAATAAAAAATAAGCTTAATTCTACCTCGTCTTACATTATTAAGTGAACATCAATATTATCAATAACTTATGAATAATATTAAACCCATTGAACAATACTTGTTTATTCTTTGCGTTCAAACAATAGAGATGCAGAAATTTTTTCTATTTCATTGTAATTAAGGCAATAATAATATTCCAAAAAAAAAATTATTATGTAACTGTTTCAATTTTAATAAATAATATTTTTATATTTGCAGGGTTGAAAAAAACGAAGACTCAAAATAATTTGTTGAATTTTAAACTTCACGAAAATGACTAAAGCAGACATTGTTAATGAGATTGCCAAAAACACTGGTATTGAAAAGGTAACAGTTCAGAAAACTGTAGAAGCCTTAATGGACACTGTAAAACATTCTATGGTAACTGGTAATAACGTTTACCTCAGGGGATTCGGAAGCTTTATCGTTAAGAAAAGAGCTAAAAAAACTGCAAGGAATATCTCCAGGAATACCACCATTATAATCCCGGCTCACAATATTCCAGCCTTCAAACCCGCAAAATCATTTATTACCAAAGTTAAATCACACGTTAAGAAGTAATCCTCCATGCCAAGCGGTAAAAAAAGAAAAAGACATAAAATGGCTACTCACAAACGTAAGAAACGTTTGCGGAAGAACAGACATAAGAAGAAGTAGAAGATTCCGGGTAGTCCAAGTTTGAATTTACTAAACCTAAAGGTCTGTTGATCTTTAGGTTTATTGTATTAGGATGTGGGAAGTTGGTGATATATTAGCTCAGTTTAATATAGTGACGTGGTAAACAAGGATTTAATCATTGACGCCGGTGAAAAAGAGGTGTCATTGGCTTTGTTGGAAGACAAGCAGTTAATCGAATTAAACAAAGAAAAAAGAAGCGTAAAATTCTCAGTCGGGGATATCTATCTGGGTAAAGTTAAGAAGATAATGCCCGGACTGAATGCAGCGTTCATTAATGTGGGATATGAAAGGGATGCATTCCTTCACTACCTTGACCTGGGTGCACAGTTCCGGACCCTTCATAAATACTATACAACCACCATCCAGAGGCAGGGAAGGGTAATCCCACTCCATAAATTCAACAATGAGAAAGATATTGATAAGGACGGCAAGATAACTGACGTTCTTACATCAGGCCAGACTGTCATTGTACAGATAACAAAGGAGCCTATTTCAACAAAAGGACCAAGACTTGCCTCAGAGATCTCCATTGCAGGGAGGAACCTGGTTCTGATCCCTTTTTCAGATAAGGTCTCCATCTCCTCAAAAATTGAAAGCCAGGAAGAAAAAAACAGGCTTAAAGGACTGGTGCAGAGCATAAAACCAAAAAACTACGGCGTAATAGTAAGAACTGTTGCCGAAGGAAAGAAAGTTGGCGCCCTGGATGCTGAACTGAGGGAACTTGTAAAAAAATGGGAGACAGCATTCGCCACCGTAAAAAAGGAGACCAAGGTTCCGAGACTGCTTATCGGTGAGATGAACAGGACATCAACAATCCTCAGGGATATGCTGAATGTTACTTTCAGCAGCATTCATACCAATGATCCCATTTTAGCCGAAGAAATAAGGATTTATATAAGTGAGATCGCTCCCGAAAAAGAAAAAATAGTCAGGCTATATAACGGGACACTGCCGATTTTTGACCACTTTGGAGTTAATAAGCAGATTAAAGCGCTCTTCGGAAAAACAGTATCTTTCAAGCACGGGGCTTATCTTATTATTGAACATACAGAAGCGCTTCATGTCATTGATGTGAACAGCGGCAACCGGTCAAGATCAGGAAATGACCAGGAGGCAAATGCACTCGAGGTCAATCTGGAGGCTGCCACCGAGATAGCACGTCAGCTTCGTCTCAGGGATATGGGAGGGATAATTGTCGTCGATTTTATTGATATGCAGACATCTGAAAATAAGCAGCAGCTTTACGAAAAGATGAAGGAGATCATGAGCAACGACAGGACCAAACACAACATCCTTCAACTTTCGAAATTCGGGCTTATGCAGATCACACGCCAGAGGGTAAGGCCTGAAATGAATATCGTAACCGATGAAAAATGTCCCTCATGCCACGGTACGGGACAGACACGTCCGACAATACTTTTTACCGACGAACTGGAAAGGGCTCTTTCATTTATTGTAGATAAAATAAAAACCCGCAAAATATTCCTTAATGTTCATCCCTTCGTGGCTTCTTACCTGAAAAAGGGAATAGTGCCGGTATATTTGAAGTGGGTTTTCAAATACAAAATCCTTGTTATAGTTCAGGCGGTAACTTCATATCATATGCTTGAATTCCATTTCTATGACAGGGAGAAGAATGAGATCGACCTGGCTTAGATTTATTACTTTTGCAATGCACATTAAACCAGCAGGTATGCGAAAGAAACTGATTTATACCGGAATAATTCTTTTAATGACTCTTAATGCCGGGGCTCAGATCTACGATCCGGTAACCTGGGATTTCAGCTATGAAAAAAAGGGGAATAATGAATATGAACTGATATTCACTGCCACGATTGAAAAAGGATCGCATATATACGGAATGGATATACCCGAAGGGGGACCGATTCCAACTTCGTTCGCTTTTGACACATTGCCGGCATACAATCTTACCGGCCGTACTGTTGAGGTTACGAAACCCGAGGAAGTTTTTGATGAAGCATTCGGTTTTAAAATAAAATCCTTAAGCGGCAAAGCTGAATTCAGGCAGGCTGTTACCTCTGATAGCAAGGCATTTACTGTAAAAGGTGTTGTTAATTACATGTCGTGCAACAACACTACCTGTTCACCGCCAAAAGATGTTGAATTCGCAATAAACATCGGAGACATGAGCGCAGCTCCGGAATCAGGATCAGAAACCAGGGAGCAGAAGAGCGGGTTGCTGAAATTTTTTCTGATATCCCTGCTGGCCGGTTTTGCCGGAATACTTACACCGTGTGTATTCCCGATGATACCATTGACAGTTGCCTTCTTTTCACAGGGATCTGAAAACCGCGCAAGGTCAGTCATAAAAGCAATAATATTCGGATTATCAATAGTTCTTATTTATTCACTACTTGGAATTATTGTATCGCTTACCAGCGCAGGCGCCGGTTTTGCCAATGCATTAAGTACTCACTGGATACCAAACCTGCTGTTTTTTGCTCTCTTCATTACTTTTGCAATTTCCTTCTTCGGGGCATTTGAGATTGTGCTACCAAATAAATGGGCTGCAAGCGCTGATTCGAGAGTCGACAAAGGCGGAATGTTGGCATCATTTTTCATGGGAATAACAACTGTAATAGTGTCATTTTCATGTACTGGTCCGATAGTGGGGGTTCTCCTTGTTGAGGCGGCCTCAGGTGACGTTCTGAGGCCTACCATCGGGATGTTTGGCTTCGGACTGGCCTTTGCACTTCCTTTTACAATATTTGCGCTTTTCCCCTCGATTATGAGCAGAATGCCAAAATCGGGAGGATGGCTGAATTCGGTAAAGGTCGTTCTGGGTTTTATTATGCTGGCCTTCAGTCTGAAATTTCTGCTGGCCATCGACAGTGTTTATTCCTTTAAGATCTTATCAAGGGATATATTCCTGTCAATCTGGATCGTAATATTTACCCTGCTGGGTCTCTATCTCATGGGTAAGGTTAAATTCCATCTCGACAGCGACCTTCCTTATATTGGTACCTTCAGGCTGTTTTTGATCATCCTCGTCTTTTCATTTGTAGTCTATCTTGTTACCGGACTCTTTGGAGCGCCGCTCAGGGGGCTCTCATCCATGCTTCCGTCGCAGGGTACATCATGGTTCAGCAGCCGGCAGGAATTACCCGGTTCCGCTACTCCCCAATCATTCGAATTCGGCAACCCTGTAGCAGGGTCACCCTGCAGCGAACCAAAGTATGCCGATCTATTTGACATGCCCCTTGGACTTACAGGATATTATGATTTTAAACAGGGAATTGCGTGTGCAAAGGAAAAAGGAAAACCGGTGCTTATCGATTTCAAAGGGCATGCCTGTGCAAACTGCAAGGTAATGGAAGCAAAGGTCTGGTCTGATCCGGAGGTGCTCCGGCGGTTAAGGGAGAACTTTGTCATCATTGCACTTTATGCCGATGACAGGACTCAATTACCTGAAAATGAGTGGTATGTTTCAACTGTTGACGGTAAGCAGAAGAAGACGATCGGAAAGCAGAATGAAGATCTTGAAATCTCAAAATATAAAACAAATGCACTCCCGCTTTACGTTATTGCAGATCATGAGGGGAATCCGCTGAATAAGCCTATGCCGACAAACCTGAATGTTGAGGAGTATAAGAAGTGGCTTGATGAAGGAGCTGCATCATTCAACACCAAGGCTGGTAAATAGCATAACTCTGTGTTAACCTGTTGTTTTGCCCCTAACCCCCCTGAAGAGGACTTAGGAAATTACCCCTGCCTATGCCCTTCAGGGGGTTGGGGGCAGATTTACACAGTTCCGCAGAGGGAAAGTTGCGTTATTTAAGATGGATATTTCCCCTGGTGGCTTCTATTTCCACCTTACGTGATCCGGGATTGCTTCCGTAAGTACCGGTAGTCAGATATTCCTTCTTATCATCATTCAGGGCTTCCTTTTCCGACTTTGTATTCTTTCCGGGAGTCACGACAAAGGCATTAGTATGCTTTATTTCAAAATTATAAGATGTTGCAGGGTCAAAGCCTAAGGTGATATCGGAGAAAGCTGATATGAGGTTTATTTTTTCAAAACGGCTATCCGTTGTCTCAATGTCAAGGCTTCCGTATTTAATTGTAAGGTCCGTTTCTTTCAGAAGAGTTTCAATTTTAAAATCTGTAAAATATGAAACACCTGCAAGCTCAGAAATATCGCCTGCGAAGATTTTATCCCTCCTTGATTCGACAGTTATCCTGCCTGCTTTCTTGAAATCATACCTCGATGAGGTGGAATTAAGAGTAAGATCTCCGGCTTCTGAAATTACAAACTCTGAAAATGTGGAATTTATTTTTCCTGAAGCGACAAAGCCAATTTCCGCTTCTCCGAAATTAAGGGTGAATTCCGATAATTTGTTGAGTGAATTAGCATTAAAGTCCCCATTGGAAAGAGAAACCGAAACAACTCCCTTATTATTTTCCATCGTAACATCCCCGAACTGGTTCTCAATATGAATATCAGCATAATCAGGTATATTTATAAAATAGCTGATCTTAACCCTTGAATCGTAATCTATGATTTTCTCAGTGAGCCCTTTAAAACTCTCGAGCAATACCAGGATATTCTGATCGAATTCCGACTTTGCCCTGACGATCTGGCCTGCCGCCGTAACATTGGTATTGATGCCTTCGAACATCTTTGTCAGCTTTGATTCGTTCTGCGCAAAAGCTTCAATTTCAGACATTATGAAAACAGAATCTTTATTCCAGGTGGTGATTTTAACATCGCCGTATTTATTGATCACCTCAAGCTTTGTCCCCCTGCTTATGGGGAGCGTTTTCATATAGCTTCGTTTTTCAGAGACCGACTGAGCAGATAAGGTGTTGAATATTAATGACATAAGACAAAAGAGGAGGATCTTTTCCGTTTTCATGGTTTTAATATTTATCAGGTTGAATTATTTAATAAAGACGTTTGTTTAATCCGTTTGTTACATTTTTTTCAGATGATCATCGCAATCTGTCCCTGAAGGGCAGGTAGACAAATACCATCAGTATTATCAGTATGGTAACAACCGCGGCCATATACATAAGGTAGTCGCCATATCTGACATAGACAGTAATACGGGTTTCAGGACTGAAAACTCCTTTAAGGACCGTGGGGGTCCACCAGTCACTTTTTTGAATGACCCTTCCCCTTATATCGATAATACCGGAAATGCCGGTATTTGCCGACCTTACCAAAGGCCGGCGGGTTTCAATAGCCCTCATGGATGAATGTGCGAAATGTTGTTTATAACCATTTGTGTTCTTCCACCAGCCATCGTTTGTAATTACAAAGATAGCTTCGGCGCCTTCTTTTATGTAGTCAGTTACATATTCACCATAAATCGATTCATAGCATATAACAGGCGCTATCTTCTGCGATTGGATGTCGTCGGTAAAACAGGATCTCTCTTTTTGCGGCTCATAACCCCATCTGTTTCCGCCAGGCTCGGGAAGCAGCTTCTTTACCAGCCTTAACGGTCCTGAGGTAAAGCCAGTTTCGAAACCCGGGACCAGCTTTGATTTGTGATAGATCTGGATTGACGGTCCGGAATCTATATTAATGGCCGAATTAAAATAATGAGTAAAAGCGGGGTTCAGATTACCGTTAACACTTTCTGGAGTAGCTGATTCAGGCAAAGGCTGATAAGGTTTATAAGTTTCCATGCCCGCAACAACATTTAAACCGGGATGCCTGTTTATCAATCCCTTAAGTATCCTGATGTATTTGTCTTCTGCGAGATTATTTTCATTAACAGGGTCGTCAACAATGGTTTCGGGTAAAACCAGCCAGTCAGTGTTGATTGTAACTGACTCTCCGGCCATTTCGATAGCCTTCTCAAGCTGCTCTTTAAAAGGGATGGTAAACTTTTCCGTATACGGATCATAATCAGGCTGAACGATCACTACTTCGCTTTCACGCCCGACAGAAGGTTTTATTGACCCGTATCTTATTAAAGAGGCTCCGGAAGGTATAATGACAATTATTAACCATATCACAGGAAACATGGTTTTTCGCTTTTTGAAAAGGCTTAACATCGAGGATGTGAGGAACAGGTTCGATACCAGGATCCACAATGTACCGCCAGCTACTCCCGTGACCTCATACCACTGGATAAACAGGATGTCCTTTGACAATCCGTTACCAAGGTTTGCCCATGGTGACAGGACATCCATATTTAAACACAGAAGCTCAAGCGTGAGCCAGAATGCTATGAAAGAAACGGATCCGGAAATTGTACCTGCCTTCAATCTTATAATATGAGCAAGCCATAAAGTGAATGACATTAATAATGAAGCCATAAGGATTACGCAGATTGCAGCCGGTATGCTGACAGCCCTGACCCAGCCAAAGGTCATGATGCTGAAAATTACGAATCCTGGAAGCAGGTATGTGAAGAATGATGCTGATGAGTACTTCCTCTGGTTCTCAAAGAGATGATTTTCAACCAGCAGGAATGGAACAAATGAAACAAAAAGTACAAATCCCGGACACCAGTCTGTCCATGCCAGTCCGGACAGGATTCCGCCGGAGACGGATAATGCAAGAAGCGTATATTTGTTCATTCAGGTTCTCAGGATGTTTTTGATGGCGGTCCTGTTAATAATATAGACGCCTGCCAGTATTACAGCTACTGAAATGAGCATTGAAGATGTAAATCGCTCATTATCAGCCAAACCCCATAAAGTTGAAACGATGGGGATAAAGTAGGTTACCATCGATCCGAAAACAGGTGAAGTTTCCCTTATGAGAAAGTAGAAGAGTGCAAGAGCAATGGCGCTTCCCATTACAGCCAGCAGGGCTATGCATCCCAGGTTTCTTACCCAGTGGTCGGTCGCGGGGACCTGTGAAAAATCGGAAAAGATCAGATACCCGATGGCGATCGGGCTGATCAGCAGGAACGCCAGAGAAGTGATCTGCAGTCCGTTTATTCCCTCGACCCGGCTTACTTCATTTGCACTTATCCCATAGAGGATTGTTGCGATGACAACAAAGATCCCGTAATAATTGAGCGAAAATGAACCGCTGTAGAGAAGTCCGACTGCTCCGATGAGGCCAAGGAAAACGCCTGTTATCTGGGCTTTTACTGCGTGCCGTTTATAGAATAATATCCCGACGACGAGGGTGAAGACCGGACTTAAGGAATTCAGCATTCCTGCAAGCGAGCTGCTTATCCTGGTCTGTGCGACAGGAAAAAGAAAGGCAGGTATTCCGCTTCCGAAAAGGCCTATAATACCGATCGATAACAAGTTTTGCCTGCTCAGCTTATGAAGGTTTTTCAATGCAATCGGAAGAAGGCAGAGAAACGAGAAAAGGATCCTCAGTGTGCCTACCTGGATATAAGAGAAAGATTCGAGCCCTCTTTTCATGAGGATATAGCTTGTCCCCCAGATGAGAGACAGTAGCGCCATTATTACCCAGTGCCATATTTTCCTGTTGTCAGTCATAATTTAATCAAGGCACAAAAATAAGCCAGACTTTTAAACCTCGTGGTTTTATTGGCATGATTTTATTGCGATTTGCAAAATAATTTTTTATATTTGGGTGTCAGGTAAGCTGAGATCGGAGAATTAAGGGACTAATACCCTGATATAATTTGGATTAATAACAGAGATAAACAAAGATATTAAAGTTAAATACTTTAAGAAGAAGCTTTTACTGTCCAAAAGCAATTTTATTTCTTTTCATGGCTGCCCCTGACGTTTACAGTCAGGGGCTTTTTGCGTTCCGGACCCCCTCTCCGGTTGAAATCTGTGGGTGAAAAACGTTTTTATTTCAGCAGAATGATTAATTTCGGTTTACTGGGGAGTGGTGAAAGTCGCAAGTTAGTCAGCCGGATCATTTATGGCTGACGAGAGCCATAAACCGGATCGTGGTTTTATGACTGACGGGATCGGAAACTGTCCTAACTCAAAATCTATTTGAAAATGGATATTAACCTAAATGAGGTATTTATGAGAAACTATTTATTTATTCTGATTTTAGCCTTTGTTTTTCAATCTGTTACCGGACAGGATAAAATCAGCACAAAAGACAGGCAGCAGCTAAACGTCAAAATTATTGAGAAAACCAACAGGCTGGTTAAGTACAAAATGACTGATTATGAAGATGGACCAATTTTATCGATAAACAATAACCGCATTACCCGGATCGAATACAAGAATGGATTTATCGATCTGATGGGGTATCAGAATCCAAGAAAGAGCAAACCTTTCGGGGTCAGCGCCGGAATGGCACTCTGGATTTCCGAAGAGGGTGGAATGTTCACCTCCACCCTGGATTATTTCATCATTCCTCAGATTGATCTGGAGATTAACATCGGGACTGACCTTGAAGATGGATTTTTCATTTCCGGGGGCAGCAGGTTCCATCTGACTTCAGGCTTTTCAGAGAACAGATTTACTCCTTTTACCGGATTGTTAATTGGTTCACAATTCGGGGATGGTTTTCTTCAGGTACCAGTCGGTATCAATTATCTGGCAAAACCAGGTTTTAATACTTCATTAAGTCTTAATGAGATGTTCTTTTTCAATTCATGGAGGGCTACACTTATTGAACTCAGGATCGGGTGGAGATTCAAACTTTAATAACCCCTTTTTTTGAAGGATAGAAAATAATAAGATGATTCTTTCTGATATTGGATCAATTGCGTTCCCAAACCATTTTGCCCATACAAGTTGTGTAGGGTCACGCCATGGCGTGACCCTACAATCGACACACGATAACGCCGTAGGGACATGCCATGGCATGTCCCTACATGGCATGTCCCTACAAGGGTTCCCAATAAGATAGTTTGTAGAGATTTAAAGAATTGCCAGCCCCGGCAGGTACCTCCCTGGCAGGCGGTGATCCTGGAATTCTTACAGCCAATGAACATGATGAGGTATTAATTCCGGGCCTCATTGTTAAATTGTGTTAAATGCAGATTCTCAGGTTTTTCGGAGTACCATTTTACTTATCTTGCACTGTAAAATAACCTCTTGTATATGAAAAAGCTTGCTGGTTTTTCTTTGGTTTTATTGCTCTTGCTGTCTTGCGGCAATGACGAGGAACGCCTTGTTAAACAGGCCGAAAAGCTGCATGAGAACATGCTGACTGTGGATACACATTGTGATACACCGATGGATATGGCAAGGTCGGATTTTGATCTTGGAGTGAGACATGAGGATGGATGTGTCGATTTTCCCAGGATGATCGAGGGAGGTCTTAACGCTGAATTTTTTGCAGTATTTATCGGCCAGGGACCAAGAAATGACTCTACCTTCAATGAAGTAAATCAGAGAGCCGTTCAGATATTTGAGACCATTCATAAAAATGTTGAGAAGAATTCAGAAGTCGCCGGAATTGCAAAATGTCCTGAAGATGCCTACAGGTTAAGGAAAGCCGGTAAGATAGCAGCTTTTATCGGACTTGAAAATGGTTACCCTATGGGGATGGATATTTCACGGGTAAAGCAGTACTATGATTTGGGAGCCAGATATATAACCCTTTGCCATACAAAAAATAATGATATTTGTGATTCATCGACCGATTCAAATGGCGCCGAACATAACGGTCTTTCGGATTTTGGCGATGATGTTGTCAGGGAGATGAACAGGCTAGGAATGATGATAGATGTTTCGCATATATCCGATCTGTCGTTTTATGATGTTCTGAAGTTATCGAAGGCGCCTGTCATTGCATCACACTCATCATGCAGGGCTCTTTGTGAAAGTCCGAGGAACCTTACCGACGATATGCTTCTGGCGCTTAAGGCAAACGGAGGCGTTGTTCAGATCTGTATCCTAAGCGGGTATATCAAAACCCCCGATCCGAATCCGGAACTCGAAACAAAGCTTAGCGAGTTAAAGCAAAAGTATGGTGACTACGCTACCCTTTCAGATGAAAAGAGGAGGCAGCTAAGAGCCGAATACGGTGAAATCCAGGATAAATATGAAAAACTTGCCACGGTAAGTGATGTTGTTGACCATATTGATCATGTGGTGCAGGTGACAGGCATTGATTACGTCGGAATCGGAACGGATTTCGACGGTGGAGGAGGAGTTGAGGGGTGCAAGTCGGTGGCTGAGATGAAAAATATTACTATTGAACTTTTGCGCCGTGGTTATTCAAAAGCCGATATTGCAAAAATATGGGGAGGGAATATAATGAGGGTATTCCGTGAGATTGAGGAGAAAAAGGAGAAGAAAATCTGAAAAGTTTCCCGCAGATTTACGCAGATGAAAACGTTTCCCGCAGATCTCGCAGAATTACGCAGATGAAAACGTTTCCCGCAGATATCGCAGATTTACGCAGATTAAAAAGTTTCCCCCGGATTAACGCAGATATGTAAAAACCGCCGGTCAGGTTATGGATTTTTGACTCTCGAAAATTTGAGTGTTTTCAACATCCAGGCCGGGAGCGGCTTATATCCGCTTCTCTTCTGCAGGTTCAGTTTTAAGGCGGGCTTTTTAAGAATTGAAATTTTATGAGTCTCGACAAACTCAATAAGAGTTCCGTCGGGGTCCTCTATGTATGCAAAATATCCGGCTGCCTCACCCATGTCAAAACTGGTCCCGTCGCTGCCCTGCCTGCTGTCGACTGTAAAAGGGAAACCTGTGACCTTGCAGTAGTCCTTAAGTTTATCCATCCCATTGATATCAAAGCATAGATGTATGAATCCCGGATCTCCCCAGAAGCGGTCCCTGTAGGTTTTTCTTCCCGGTGTTCCAACCGGACTTATGAGCTCAATAACGCTTTTTCCGAGGACAGGGCTGAAATAGCCTGCAAGTGGTTTTGAATTCTTAAGCTGTACCCTGCGGAATTTATTTTCACCTCCCGGCAGGCAGGCAAGGTCAGGGAAGATACCTGTTTCATCATAAACGATCTCATCATAGTCAAGGATATCGGAGTAAACCGGCAGTGACCTGTCAATATCAGATACACCGATAATAACACCGCAGGAACCTCCTGTTTCTTTCTTCTCGTCAATAAACCAGTGATTGCCCTCAATCATCTGAAACAGATTACCATACGGGTCTTTAATAAAAAAGCTTTTACGTCCTGACGGGTCTTTGACAGGTTCTCCCTGTATGGCATCATTATTCTGTTTGTAATTTGCATAAGCCTTGTCAATACTCTTTACTTTCACCTTGCAAACAAGAATACCGGTGTCGCCCAACCTGATCTCTTCCTTTATGGGAACCGGTTCCCTTCCTTTGTATTGCCAGACCTCAAATCCGCTGCCGCCCTGGAGGTTCAATGCCAGTATAGCATGCCTGCTCTGGGCTTTACCTCCGGTGTAGGGGAGCATAAGCTTTGCTTCGGTTTCGTCTTCAAAGATCCTGCAATCCACCCCAAACATTTTAATATACCATTTCCAGGCCTCATCAGACGTTCATTACTCCTATTCCGACCTGTTGAATTCCACCTATTTGATATTCTTTCATCAATAAAATATATTTATGTTGATTTTATTTTATCCGCAATTCTGAAAAAGAGCCAGGGACATATTCTCCGTATGTACAAAAGAGACAATTCACTTTTTCCCACAAGGATCTCCCTTTTGTTTCTGATAATCCCTTTTATTATTGTTTTTGCAGCACTCTCTGGCGATACCCCTTTTGCCTGTCCTCCATCCATCTTACCATGCTCTTTGCCTTCGCTATCGAGGGCATGAAAAGAGATCCGGGTTCTGACCCTGCCCGGGATTATAACAGATGCCCTTACATTATTGGCTTTGTTTTCGAGATGCAGAGTCTCGATGAAACCGTGTAATGCCTGTTTTGAGGCTGAATAGGCTGATCTTAACGGAAATCCGAATCTCCCTGATATGCTGCTTGTTGCAAGGATATGTCCGGATTTCCTGCTCACCATATAAGGCAATACCGCTTTGGTAAAAGCTATCGTTCCAAAGTAATTGATCTCGAAGATCTTTCTGTCGAGCCATAGTGGCGTCTCTTCAATTCTTGCCCGCTGGCTTATACCGCCAATATTAAGCAGGTAATCTATCTTCCCGGCAGCATTGACCTGTTGTTCAACAATTTTGTCTATACCACCTGTATCTGAAAGATCGAATGGAACGCAAATCACCATCGATGAACGGTCTCCGCACTGGTCTCTGACTCTCTCCAGCCCGGATGGCTCATTTGATGAGGCAATTACCTTTGCCCCCATACTTACAAATTGATAAACGAGAGCTTCCCCTATTCCCGAAGAGGCTCCTGTGATCCAGGCAACCTTACCGTTAAAAAATTCATCTTTATTCATTATATACCTGAAACGAGTTCGGAAAGTTCATCATAATCATTTTTAAGAGCGACATAACCGGAGTTTTTCATACTTATATATTTTCTGACCCGAAAACCACCCTTGATCCTGCGGAAAAGAATATTGTAGTTCCAGGCAAATATGCCTGCGAGGGGTATTGTAGAAAAAATCCCGACTGCCAGCCACCAGGGTGAAAAAATAATCAGGGAGAGAATAAGATATATGGGTAAAAAAATAAAAGCAAGAGCAAGAGAAATTCCGAAACGTATGGTTCCGTGAAATTGAAGGTCCTTGGTCTTCCTGATCTGCATTTCAGGCAGGAGAAGAAAGGTCAGTGTAAAAATATTTCCAAAGAGCCAGACAGGGAAAGTAATCAACTGACCCGCCATTCCTGCAATCAGCCAGCCCAGAGGATGTTTCTTCTTTTCAAGCAGCTTATAGCTTACATCCAGGTCTCTTGCATTCTTTTTAACACTCAGGCTTAGCGAGCATATCCTCTTATACGTCTCCGGGTTTGAAATTTTAAGTAGTTTAAGTTTATTAATCAGTGTTCTGTCCCTGAAAAGCTTGGGAAGTTTAATATTATCGCTGTAAATTCCGTTTATAATGCTTCTTAATTCGTCTATGGCTTCATAATCGTCTTCAGACTCAATATGGACCATTATTCGCTTTATCTCAGTTGAAAGCCTGGTTCTGAGTTCATTAAGGGCTTTTTCAGGGTTCTCTCTGTAGTGTTGATGATACTCTGAGACCTCGATCGGTTTTCCGTAAATTACTGTAAGAACCTGTCTGAACCTGCTATAGTTTGAATACTCGATCCCGACAGGAATGATCTTAATATTCAGTTTAAAATCAGTTGCTTCATCGGCATGAAATGCAATGCGGCAGATACCTTTTTTTAGCTGCCTCAGTCTTCTGAAGCCTGCATGATCGCCTTCCGGAAGGATGACAAGGCCGTTTTTGTTCTTCAGAACATCGATTGTCTTTCTGAAAATATCGTCGTTTGATTTAAGTGAACTGAATCCGTCCCTTATCCTGTATACAGGTAATATCTTTATGAAATACAGAAAAGCTGCTACTGCCTGTTTCCTGAAAATGTCAGCTCTCGCAAGGAATACAGGCTGACCTTTATGTGTAAAAAGGACAGCCAGGGCATCCATGAGTGCATTCTGGTGATTTGGAGCAAAGATCAGATGGTGGTCGGGATTAATGTTCTCGTTACCAATTACTATAATTTTCCTGTAATAGACCTTACTATGCCAGAAACCGACAGCCTGTTTAAACAATGCATAGCGTGCAGAATACTTTTCTATATTTTCCTTACCCATTTAAGCAGGCAATGTTTGATGCTCGCAACGAGCCTTAAAGATTTACGATCATATAAGATTAGTGCAAGTTAAAGAAATGGTTTGCAGCTGTCAAACTATTGGCTGAATAATATTTTGCTTCAGCAAACATTAAGTCTTTTTACTACCGGTCGGGATTGCCAAAATCGCCTGTGTACCTGTCGAGGTTACGCCTTTCCTTTTTTGTGGGGCGGCCGGTTCCTTTTTCCCGGTAATTGTTAAAACCGGTATGTGATAGTGTAAGCTTTGCTTTTTCTTCCTCAGGAGTAAGATCCTCTATATAATTTGCAACCAGCTTAGCCGAAACCCGGTTCTCGATTGGCTCAATAACACGGTAAGTGTAAATCACAGGAAGTTTTTTTACAACAATTACCTCATTACCAAGTACAATCCTTGAAGGCTTAACCTGAACATTATTTATAATTATCCTTCCTTTTCTGCACTCCTCTGAGGCTATGCTCCTTGTTTTAAAGATCCTTACTGACCAGAGGAATTTATCGATCCTTATCGGGTTATCTGACATTCGGGAATTTCTGATCAGTTTGTTAAAGGGGATCCGGTGGCTGATTCTGTCTCCCCTGTCAGGGTTATCTTCCCGGATTTGTTGAAAGCTGTCATTGTAAGTTCGGTGCCGATAGTGCCAAATGATTTTACCATTTCCACTGCAAGGGCGATCCGTTCTTCCATAAATTTCTTTTCTTCAGGGGTCAGTTTTCCAAGGACATAATTAACCTGTCTGCCTTTACGGAATCTGTTACCGATTCCAATTCTTATCCTTGTGTACTCATTCGTTGCAAGAATTGTATTAATATGGGCAAGCCCGTTATGTCCGCCGTCGCTGCCCTTCGATCTCATTCTTATGCTGCCCAGGGGCAAGGCTATATCATCGACAATAACAAGCAGATTTTCGAGTGGTATCTTTTCTTTTTTAAGCCAGTAGTTTACGGAATTACCACTCAGATTCACAAATGTGGAGGGCTTGAGAAGTATAAAGGTGCGGCCTTTATATTTTACTTCACACACGAAGCCATAACGTCTGTCGGTAAAAACAGTATTGGACGCATTTGCAAATGCATCCAATACATTAAAACCTATATTATGCCGGGTATCTTTGTACTCTTCACCGATATTTCCCAGGCCAACTATCAGATATTTCATTGTGCCTGACTAACTAAACAAACAGAGTTACTTGCTTTTTTCCTCAACCGGAGCTGCAGCAGCAGCTTCGCCTCCTTCAACTGCAGGTTTTTCTGCTCCCTCTTCACCTTCACCCTTCTGAACAACACGTGAGGTTGCCACAGTAAGTACGGTGGTGATCTTCGGATCGATCAATTCAATCTTATCATATGAAAGATCGCCGATTTTTACTGAATGATGTATTTTAACTTCAGTTATATCGATCGGCAGATTTTCTGGTATATCACCTGCAAAACCCTTAACCTTAAGTGTTCTTTTCTTGATCCTGAGTTTGCCTCCTGCTTTTACCCCCACGGAGTCGCCCGTTACGGCAATTGGGAGACTGATTACGATAGGCTTGTTTTCAACTACCTCCATAAAATCAAGATGGGTAATTTTATCAGTTACCGGATGGAATTGGACATCCTTCAGAACAACCCTGTGCCCTGTTCCATCAATGGTCAGATTAACGAGGTGAGCGTCAGGAGTGTATATCAGATTTTTAAAGCTGTTTTCATGTGCCTCGAAATGGATGTTTTTATCTTTTCCATATATCACGCAGGGTACATTTCCACTTTTTCTGCTGAGTCTGGAACTTTTCTTTCCCAGTTCAGTTCTCAGAGTCCCGGTAATTTCAATTGTCTTCATTTAATAAAAGTTATTGTGCTACTAAGAGTTATCTATGCGGCAACTCCCCATTACACGTTTGACATAAAAAATTAATTTTTCGGACTGCAAACATACTACAAAGGAATCAGAAAACAAAACTTGTACTGATCGATTGGTTAAGATTTACTGCCTGGATAGTATTTGCGAAAATATCAGCAATTGAGAGGACTTTTATTTTATCGGAATTATTGCTGAAAGGAACCGAGTCGGTCACCACAAGCTCAGATAACTGGGAATTGTTTATTCTATCGACTGCATTTCCTGACAGGACAGGGTGTGTTGCGAAAGCCCTTATGCTTTTCGCACCCCGTTCCATTATTTTCTGGGCGGCCAGAACCAGGGTTCCTGCAGTATCGACCATATCGTCAATGATCACAACATTCCTGCCTTCAACGTCGCCGATAATTGACATTTCTTCAACTATGTTCGGTTTCTTGCGTAGCTTGTAGCATAATACCATTTCGCATTGAAGATGACGGGAATATGCATTGGCTCTTTTTGATCCTCCCATGTCGGGAGCAGAAACGGTAAGGTTGTCAAGTTTAAGGTTTGAGATGTATGGGGCAAATATTGCAGAGCCGAAAAGGTGGTCGACAGGGACATTAAAAAATCCCTGTATCTGATCGGCATGAAGGTCCATGGTTATGACCCTGTCAACGCCTGCAGTGCTTAAAAGATCGGCAGATAACTTTGAGCCGATTGATACCCTTGGCCTGTCTTTCCTGTCCTGCCGTGCAAAACCATAATAGGGAATGACAGCGATTACTTTATAGGCTGACGCTCTCTTTGCTGCGTCGATCATAAGGAGCAGTTCGAAAAGGTTATCCGCAGGAGGATTTGTGGATTGGATAATAAAAACCATGTCCCCTCTGACAGATTCGTCAAAGCATGGCTGAAATTCTCCGTCACTGAATTCAGTTACAGTGCTTTTCCCGAGTTCAACCCCAAGCTTTTCTGCAATTCGCTCCGCAAGGTGTTTAGAAGCCCTGCAGGAAAAAATCTTCATTGGTGCCTTTCCATACATTATCCTATGATTTTGGTATTTAGTATTTAAGAATTCTTGTGGTTACAAAATTATAAATTCCGGATGATATCAAACGGGAAATGAAAAATTGTTGATAGTTTCTTCAATGAAGTCCAGGATCTCTTCTCTTCCTGTCTTTTTAACAGTTGATGCTATAAAAGTCGGAGGAAGCGATTCCCAGTTTTTAAGCATCTCATTATCATATAGGATAATTGCTTTTTTAAGTGCAGCACCCGACAGTTTGTCACTTTTTGTAAAGACTCGTGCAAAGGGCACCTGGTTGTGTCCCAGGAATTCCATAAATGACATGTCGGAATTTTGAGGGATAAGACGCGAATCAATAAGCATAAACAGGCAAACAAGGGTATTTCGTTCAAGAATAAATTGTTCAACTGCTTTGGTCCACGAGATTCTCATCTTAACAGGCACTCTGGCAAATCCGTAACCGGGCAGATCGACAAGGTACCAGTTGTCGTTTATTAAAAAATGATTGATCGTGCGGGTCTTGCCCGGGTTACCTGAGATTTTGGCAAGGCCGGAATAACCCGTCAGCATGTTGATAAGGGAGGATTTTCCGACATTTGATCTCCCGATAAATCCGAATTCCGGCTTCACGGCAGGAGGACACAGCTCTAAAGCAGGGCTGCTGGTTATAAATGAAGCAGAATGGATTATCATTAATCTTCCTATTTGAGATCCTTGTAGGGAAGATCTATTTTTTTATATGCAAGGTATCTGTTCCCATATCCCGTGACAGCTTCCCCGATAACCGCAATATAGTCCTGCTGCGGCGATCCGGACTTCCTGAGATCGATAAAAGCTTTTCCGTTGGTGACTTTTAGTCTGACGCACCTGGTAGAATCGAAGACTCCATTTGTGAAATCACCCCTGTAGAATTTCACTTTCGGCGATTTATCTGAAAGCTCAAGATTGACCCTTAGTTTTCCTGTTGAATTATAATTGTCGGTAAGGGAGAATATAATTTCGGGATATCCGGTTACCAATCTCCCCTGCTGAGTATACTCTTCAAGGAAGGGAGCCCGAAAACCCTTGATATATTTGATTTTTGCCTTGACCCTGCCGGTTCGGTAGTATTGGACCTGAATTCCATCAATTGTGTCATGTTTATATGGCGTTGATCTGAATACCTGCCCTTCAACATAATACCATCTTGCTGAGTCCTCACGAAGTCCTTTTTCGTACCAGAAAGATTGATACAATTGTCCTCCGGCGTAAAATGACTTCATTTCACCCTGCCGTACGCCGTTTTCAAATGTGACCTCCTTAATAATCCGTATGCCGTCGCTGTATTGTTTAATGCCCGTAAATCCCGTGTCAGGGACCGTAATGGTATCAGCTCCGTCGGATGATTCATTTTTTGCGGTGCCCCTTCCCAAACATCCCGATGCCAGCATAATAATCATTATTAGTGAAAAGAGAACAGTAAAGTTTTTCATGGCATTTAAGATTGACTGATTATTTAATTGCTAATATAAATTTCAAGTATTGTGGCATCCGGTTCAGGTTCAAGAATGACATTCATAATCATTGCAGGAAGGAGAATTGTTTCCCCGGTTGATACCGTTTCCGGACTGTTTTCCCAGCGGACTGTAAAACTTCCTTCAGTGCATATATAAATGACGAAAGAATCGAGAAGACTGTAATCGCGTTCGAGAGGTTTATCCAGATGGAGGATGTTAATATCAAAAAACTCAGATTTCACAAGGTTTTTAAGTCCTCTGTCCGGAATTTGATCGATCTTATTCTTCCCATAAGCTGAAAAGTCGATAGCGTCAAGGGCCAGGTCGGTGTGAAGCTCTCTTCCTTTCTTATTGGTTCGCCCCCAGTCATAAATTCTGTAAGTTATGTCTGAAGTCTGCTGAATTTCAGCCAGCACTACCCCTGCACCGATGGCATGAATCCGGCCGGCAGGAGTAAAGAATGCATCTCCGGGGTCAGCAGTCTCAACATTGAGCAGATCCTGAATGGTATTGTTTTTCAGGGCATTGATGTATTCTTCCCTGGCAACGGGCTTTGAGAAACCAGTATATATTCTTGATCCCTTCTGGCTCTCAAGTATATACCACATTTCAGTTTTTCCATACGCGTTATGCCGTTCCCTTGCAAGCTCATTCCCCGGATGTACCTGGACCGAAAGATCCTCCCTGGCTTCAATCAGCTTTATAAGAAGAGGAAACTCATTTCCGAATTTGTCAAATATGGCTTCGCCGGTAAGGTCACCCATGTAAACTTCAATTATTTCTTCGATATTATTGCCTGCCAGGAAACCGTTGCTTACAACTGAAAGATTCCCTGCAACAGCAGATAATTCCCAGCTCTCTCCGACATTCATGAGTCCCTCACCGTTCTTACCATAATTTGCGACAAGAGTACTGCCTCCCCATATCTTCTCTTTTAAGATAGGTTCGAATCTCAATGGATAAAGTTCTGCCATCTGATTGTGGATAATATGCCGTGATAAACCTGAGAAAAAAAACATGAAACGCTTTAATACTATTTAACTACGAAACAGGTTTCAGTGAGCTCCCAACTTTTTACTATTTTTGATAAACTATAATTAACTGCAAATTTATAAATAAATGCTGATAGTAGGTATAGCGGGGGGCACTGGATCGGGAAAAACAACTGTTGTCAGAAAAGTAATGGAGAAATTGCCAAATGAAGAGGTTATAATGATCCCTCAGGATGCTTACTATAAGGACAATGGACATATTTCTCCTGAAGAGAGGCAGAAAATAAATTTTGATCATCCCGATTCACTGGAATTCAGCCTGCTGATCGATCACCTTAACAGGTTGAGGGCCGGTAAGAGTATCGAAATGCCTGTCTATTCCTATCTGACCTGCCTGAGAGCAAAGGAGACCAAAACTGTCAGGCCGGCACGGGTGGTTCTTGTTGAAGGGATACTGATACTGGCTGACTGGGGATTAAGAAATATTCTTGATATTAAGGTTTTTGTCGATGCAGACGCAGATGACCGTCTGGGCAGGGTCATTCAGAGGGATATTATTGAGAGGGGTCGTTCTGTCCTGGCTGTCCTCCAAAGGTATCATGATACAGTAAAGCCTTCTCATCTTCAGTTTATAGAACCTTCAAAACGTTATGCCGACTTCATTATACCGGGAGGAGGTGAAAACCAGGTTGGAATTGAAGTTCTGATTTCAATAATTGAAAAACATTTATTAAGTAAAGGATATTAAGTCATGCTAACCAATATCAAACCTGAGGATATTTTGTTTCTCGACATCGAGACTGTCCCGGCAGCTGCAACTTACACAGAACTTGACCAGGTGCACCGGTTGCTCTGGGAAAAGAAATCAAAACAATTCAGGGCTGCGGAACAGTCGGCTGAAGAGGTATACGAACGGGCAGGGATATATGCCGAATTCGGAAAAATTATCTGTATCTCAGTCGGACTTTTAAAAGAGAAGAATCCTTTTACTTTCAGGCTTAAATCTTTTTATGGTGATGATGAAAAAGCCCTTCTTGCCGATTTTTCAGCTATGCTTGCAAAGTTTGCAAGGAACAGGGAAGCTCTGTTATGCGCCCATAACGGGAAGGAGTTTGACTATCCCTATATGGCAAGGAGAATGATCATTAACAACATGATAATCCCTGATATTCTGGATAATGCAGGGAAAAAGCCATGGGAGGTGAAACTGCTTGACACTCTGGACCTATGGAAGTTCGGTGATTATAAAAATTATACTTCCCTGGATCTGCTGACTACAATTCTTGGAATTCCAACCCCAAAGGATGATATCGACGGGAGTATGGTTGCCGGGATTTACCATGATGAGCATGATCTTAAAAGAATAGTAACATACTGCGAAAAAGATGTTCTCGCTGTTGCCCAGGTATTACTGAGGTTAATGAATCTGCCAAAGATAGATCCTGAAAAGACAGAGTCTGTTACTTTCCAGTGATCAGCCTGTACCGGTAAAACCCAGGAGGCACTTTTTAACAGCTTCGGGGTTATCAACATGAAGCCAGTGGCCTGCAGAAGGGATGGTTATAAACTCGGCAGCAGGGAAAATATTCAGGATCTCAAAGAAGTCCTTTTCGGGCAGGTATTCTGACTTTTCACCTTTAAGGAAAATTACCGGAAACCCGGTAATCGGGTTACCTGTGATGTTCTCAGGCACAATAGCTTCAATTATTTTATTAAAGTTATGCAGAAGTGAGAAGGCATTTATTTTCCAGGAAAATGAATTGTCAGAATTTCTGACAAGGTTTTTTAATATCAATCCCCTTGTCCTTTCATCAGCAATCCGGCCTGAAAGTATCGATTCTGCTTCTCCCCTGGAGGTAATACCGGCAGGATCTATTGAAAGGACGACCCTGAGGATTGAAAGATGCCTGTCTGTTTCAGAGGTCTGGCTTTCGGTCTTAAAGGGAGATATATCAGCAATCAGCAGTCCGTTAAGCCTTTCCGGCCATTTACAGGCAAAACTTACTGCAGTTTTCCCTCCCATACTGTGACCTGCAAGAATAAACCTGTCAAGTTTAAGATCATCCGCCAGCTCTTTGATATCGCTGCTCATCGATTCATAGTCATGGACATCACTATGGGGTGAAAGACCATGATTCCTCTGATCCGGCAGAATAACAGTCAAGCGGTTGCTTATGGCACGTGCAATTGTCACCCAGTTATCGGAGGACCCTAAAAGCCCGTGAAGTATAATTAATGGAGGTCCGTTTCCGTATTTCCGGTAGAATAATCTCATTATCAGCCTTAATCAATAAGTTGTCTCTTATACATCCTGATTGTATTTTCGAGACCAAGGTAAAGGGCGTCGGAGATAAGTGCGTGGCCTATTGAGACTTCGTCCACCCAGGGTATATTCTGGTGGAAGTACCTCAGGTTTTCGAGGTTAAGATCGTGGCCGGCATTAACTCCAAGTCCGGCCTCACGGGCAATATTTGCTGCATTAATAAATGGTTCAATCGCCAGGGGAGCATTGATACTGAATGCCGAGGCATAGGGTTCAGTATAAAGTTCAATCCTGTCGGTACCTGTCAGCGCGGCATTTTTGATGTTAACAGTTTGTGTGTCAACAAAAAGTGATGTCCGTATCCCGCCTTTTTTGAAGGTGGATACTACTTCTTTCAGGAATTCTCTGAATCTCAGGGTATCCCATCCGGCGTTAGATGTTATGGCATCATGAGCGTCAGGTACAAGAGTTACCTGGTCGGGCTTGACGGACAATACAAGTTCAATAAACCTGTCGGAGGGATAACCTTCTATATTGAATTCAGTAGTTATTACGGGTCTGATTTCCAAAACGTCCCGGTATCTGATATGCCGTTCATCGGGCCTCGGGTGAACAGTGATACCGTCGGCCCCGAAGAGCTCGCAGTTAATTGCAGAGCTCTTCACATTTGGAATGTTGCCTCCTCTGGCATTTCGTAATGTTGCAATTTTGTTAATGTTAACACTCAACTTTGTCATAATAAATAAGAAGATTAACCGTACTAAAGTGATGTAAAAATACAACAACTGGCATTTTTTTTGTTATTTTACATAAATTTTAAAGTTTTGGATCCCGTTTATGGTTGCTAAAGATTTAATATCAGAAATTGTACCTTCCCTAAGAACGTCCGATTCAGGGCAAACGGCATTGAACTGGATGGAGATATTCAGGATATCTCATCTGCCGATTGTCAATAATCTCGATTTTCTCGGCCTGATATCCGATTCTGATATCTATGATATGAATCAACCGGAAGAACCAATCGGGAACCATTCCCTTACATTGCTGAAACCTTATGTGACTACAGAGCAGCATCTCTTTGAGGTCATCGGGCTGGCTTCCCGGTTGAAACTGACTGTTGTGCCTGTTCTTGACGATAAGAATCATTATAAGGGAGTTATTACAACCTCTGATCTTATACGATATCTTGCGGGCATCTCTTCGATGGATCAGCCTGGAGGTATAATTGTGCTTGAGCTTATTGAGCGTGATTACTCACTTTCACAGATCGCCCAGATTGTTGAGGGCAACAATGTAAAGGTGCTCAGCTTGTACGTAACCTCACCACCTGATTCTACAAGGCTGGAGCTGACCATTAAAGTAAATACCAATGAGCTGGCTTCTGTCCTGCGAACATTTGAACGGTATAACTACGATGTTAAAAGCTGGATCACTGCCGATGATTCGATGGAACACTTTTATTCTGAACGATTTGATCTTCTGATGAAATACATGAATATCTGAACCCACATGCTTAAGACTGTTGCAATTTACAGCAAAGACACCAGTTCCAAGACCACTGAAGGTGTGAACAGGTTGATTGGGGAGTTCTGCAGACGGGGGATAAAAATACAGCTTTACAGGAAATCGGTTGATGTCGGTTCATGTGCAAGCGGTGAGGTGATAGAACGATTCAGAAATCTGGAAAGTATTAAAGAACTGCCTGACCTGGTGCTGAGTGTGGGTGGCGACGGCACTTTTCTTGAAACCATGCTTAAGGTGAGAGACCTGGGGATTCCTATTGCCGGGGTCAATACTGGCAGGATGGGATTTCTCGCAAATATTTCAGATGGGGAGATCTCTCATTCCATAGATCTGCTTTGCAACGGCGATTATGAGATTGTGGAAAGATCCCTTATTAAAATTACCCACCCTTCAGGACTATTTGAAGAGGGGTTGTCTACAGCCCTGAATGAGATAACCATTCAAAAGGCTGATCCAAGCATGATCACAATAAATGTTTTTGTCGGTGAGACATATCTGAATACTTACTGGGCTGACGGTTTGATTGTTTCAACGGCAACTGGCTCAACGGCTTATAATCTGAGTGTAGGAGGTCCCATTTTGTCGCCTGAAGATGAGAGTATAATAATTTCTCCCATTTCACCGCATAATCTTACAATCAGACCTATCATCCTTTCGGGCGGGAGCAGTCTCAGGATGGTTGTAGAGGGGAGGAGCCATGAGTACCTGGCAACATGTGACTTCAGGTCGAAGCGGCTTAGCTTCAGTGAAGAAATCCGGATTGTAAGGTCAAATGAAAAACTGAAAACCGTGATGCTGAAGGGCAGGGATTTTTACAGCACGCTCCGGAACAAGCTGATGTGGGGAGCTGACAGGAGGAACTAAATTGTCGTTATAATACTTACTGTTTAAATTTAGATTATTATATTTGTATCAACAACTTAAACCTGACTCTCATGAAAAGACTGTGCTTCATTATAGTATTGTTTTGTTTTTTCTTCCAGGCATCTGATGCCCAACTCTGGAAATTAAAAAGATGGGAAGGCCAGTTTGGAGTAGGTCCATCATTTTCATTTCCCGATATCGGAGGTTATACGATTGGCAAAAACATTCTTGGATTCAAGGATTTAAGCTACAGGCAGACAGCATTTGACGTGAATGCAAACATGAGATACCGCCTTGGCAGAACAGCAAATTTAAGACTGAGCCTTACATATGGGATGCTTCACTCGACCGATCTAAGAGGATCAAACGAGGGCCGTCAGTTCGAAGCAACCACGTCATTGTTTGAACCGGCACTTCTCTTTGAATATTATTTCATTAAAAACCGTTATGAAAGCAGCTACCTGTTTCTGAAGGGAAAAAACTTATGGACTATGCTTACTTCGCTCGATTTTTACGGCTTTGCCGGATTCGGGGCAGTCTCCTACAGCGTTAAAGGCAATGAGGATCTGGTAAACCATGGTTTTGTAACCAGCGGATTTGACCCGGTTCTTCCGGCGGGAATCGGAGCAACACTGATCTATAATCCAAATATAAATTTCGGTATTGAGCTGGGCGGCAGGTATGCTTTTACAGATTACATTGATGGCTACACATCACAATATTCCAAAGCAAATGACGTTTATTATTTTTTGAACTTCACATTTGCCTATAAGTTCAAGTCGAGTCCCAAAGGGTGGCCTACTTTAAGATGATAATGCGTTGGATGGGTTTTAATGAAAAAATTTCTTTGGTTTTTTTCGCTTCTGTTTTTTACCATTTCATTATCCGGTCAGCGAAGTGCTGATTACGGGTTTTTTGGTGGCGTATCCTCATATCTGGGGGATATAAATACGGGTCGTCTTTTTTATTCCCCGCTTCCCGCCGGCGGCCTGTTTTACAGATATAATCTGCACCCCAGGCAATCGATCCGGACAAATCTTTTCCTTGGCGGCCTCAGGGCCAATTCCCTTGATTTCAACAACAATTCCACAACCCAGTTCCCTACTTCCTTTTCGGGTATAGTTGGTGAATGGACAGCTCAGTTCGAGTTTAATTTCCTTCCCTATTCAACACAGGGCAGGAAATGGAATTATACTCCCTACATCGCAGGTGGTGCAGGGGTTGCAATTATTAATACATCTTCCCTTACAATAGAACCAGTCATACCGTTTTCACTCGGATTTAAGGTCAATATTCATAAAAACCTCGGTCTTGAAGCCGAATATGGTTTTCGTAAGACTTTTTATGATAACTTTGACGGCTTAAATGATTTGACGGATCCAAATCAGAGACCATGGCTTCATAACAAGGACTGGTATTCAATTGCAGGTATTTCACTTACCTGGAAAATCTATAACAGACTTGCTGGTTGCCCTGCCTTTGACGATGGTGAGGAAAAAAGAAAACGGTAGAACATGTCCTTCAGGAATCAGATTGATGCACATAAGCTCCCTTCCCATGTGGCAATTATCATGGATGGTAACGGAAGGTGGGCCAGACAAAGGGGAATGGACCGGATATATGGTCACCAGCAGGGTGTTAAGGCAGTAAGGGAGATTATCGAAACTGCGGCTGAACTCGACATTAAACATCTTACACTCTATGCTTTTTCCACTGAAAACTGGGGAAGGCCTGATGATGAGGTCTCAGCTCTGATGGAAATTATGGTACAATCTCTTAACAAGGAAACCGGCACATTAATTAAAAACAATATAAGACTTACTGCCATTGGTGATACCGACAGGCTTTCTGCCGATGTCAAAAGCCGGCTGATGGATACCATCCAGCTGACATCACAGGCATCAGGTCTTAATCTTATAGTGGCGATGAGTTACAGCTCAAGGTGGGAGATCACCCAGGCTGCAAAAAAACTTGCAGGAGAAATCTGCAGGAAGGAGATAGGAATCGACTCTGTAAGCGAACATGATTTTGAAAAATATCTTACCACCTCCGGCGTTCCTGACCCTGAATTAATGATAAGGACAAGCGGGGAAATCAGGATAAGCAATTTTCTTTTGTGGCAGCTTGCTTATACAGAATTGTATTTTACAGAGATACTTTGGCCCGATTTTGGTAAGGAAGAGTTTTACAAAGCCATAATTAGCTTCCAGAAACGAGAAAGAAGATTTGGGAAAACGGGTGAACAGATTTCTGAAAAATGAGGAAATGATGGTGATTAACAAGATAAGGTTGATTTTTCTGGTAGTATCACTTATTCTTGCAAGCCCTGTGCTGAATTCACAGGAGAAGCAGGAGATAATGGACTATACAAATTCTGAAGATTATATTATTGGCGGAGTGACTGTATCAGGGATCAGGTTTCTGGATACAAATGCACTTATTGGAATTTCCGGGCTCAGAAGAGGGCAGGAGATAACCGTGCCCGGTGATGCGATCACAACGGCAGTTAAAAAATTATGGCAGCAGGGTCTGTTTTCAGATATAAGGGTAGTTATTGTAAAGACAGTTGCCGATACTGTTTTTCTTGACATCTCACTGCAGGAACGGCCTAGGATCTCATCTGTAAGATTCAACGGATTGAAGAGTTCTGAAACCCAGGATCTTACTGAAAAAATTAACCTGCCCGTCGGCTCTCAGCTTACTTCTTATCTTCTGAATAATGCAAAGAAAATTATATCTGATCATTTTATTGAAAAAGGATTCCTTAATACCACTGTTGAATTTGTTCAGAAAGATGATCCGACTCAGCCAAACAATATCATACTGACTATCGACGTCGACAAAAAGGAAAAAGTCAAGATAGCTGAAATCCTTTTTTCGGGGAATGAATATTTTACGGGCAAGCAGCTTCGCCGGAAGATGAAAAATACCAAGATGAAGAATCTGAATTTTTTCAAGGCCTCCAAATACATAGGTGAAAAATATGATGAGGATAAAGAGAGTCTATACAAATTTTATAACGACGATGGGTTCAAGGATTTTAAGATACTTAAAGATTCACTATATCCTGTATCTGAAGACCGGGTGGCTTTAATGATAATGATTGATGAAGGGAAGCAGTATTATTTAAGGGATGTCGACTGGGTTGGAAACAGCGTCTATAAAAAGGAGGATCTTGAGAAAGTATTTAACATAAAGAGGGGCTCTGTATATAATCAATCTCACATATTGGACAGATTAAACGGGGCATCGGGCGCCCAGGATGCTGTAAGTAATCTTTACCAGGATTACGGGTATCTGTTTTCAAGGCTAACCCCCGTTGAAGCCAAGGTCGAGGATGATTCCGTTGACCTTGAAGTCAGAATTTTTGAGGGTGATCAGGCTTATCTGAACAATATAATAATTACAGGTAACACGAGGACAAACGAACATGTTGCACGGCGTGAGCTTTATACACTGCCGGGCGATCTCTTCAGCAAGGATAAGATACTGAGATCAATTCGTCAGCTGGGAGTACTCGGACACTTCGATCCTGAGAAGATTGATCCAAATGTTGTTCCGGATCCATCCAATGGCACTGTTGACCTTCTTTATAAACTTGAGGAGAAAGCCAATGACCAGTTTGAAGTATCAGGGGGTTGGGGAGCCGGTATGCTTGTCGGCACAGTCGGCGTGCGCTTTAACAACTTCGCAATGCGTAACTTCTTCAACCTGAAGGAGTGGAGACCTTATCCCTCCGGAGACGGGCAGTCATTGAGCATCAGGGCACAATCAAACGGGAGATTGTACCAGTCTTACAATCTGTCATTTGTTGAACCATGGCTGGGAGGGAAAAAACCCAACTCATTCTCTATTTCACTGTACAGGTCGTTAATGACCAACGGGAGGAAAAAGTCGGCAGGTAATTATCAGTCTATGATAATGGACGGTGCCACTATCGGCCTTGGGAAAAGGCTTGAATGGCCTGATGACTATTTTTCGCTTTATGGTGAGTTAAGTTACCAGCGGTACAAACTGAATGATTTTACCTACTACCATTTCCTGTTCTCTAACGGGACCTCCAACCTTTTAAGCCTCACGACCAAACTTACACGGTTCTCAACAAGCCCGAACCTGATCTACCCGAGAAGCGGATCAACATTTACACTTGCCCTTCAGATGACGCCACCTTTCTCACTCATCAGCGGCGCCAATATGGTAGATGTTTCGGATCAGGTAAAATATAACTGGATTGAATTCCATAAGTGGACATTCAAAGCTGATTATTTTTATCCCGTTACAAGAGATGACAAGATGGTACTCAATGCCAAGTTTGCTTTCGGATATCTTGGTCATTATAATAAGGATATAGGTCCTTCGCCTTTTGAGAATTTCTATCTGGGAGGAAGCGGGATGACCGGCTACAGTCTTTACGGCAGGGAGATAATTGCATTACGCGGGTATACCGACGGATCAGTAACACCTACAGATCCGGTATCAGGCTCCCCGACAGGCAACGTCTATTCGAAAATGACTTTTGAGCTCAGGTACCCTGTTTCACTTAATCAACAGGCTACTATCTATCTGCTTACCTTTCTTGAAGCCGGGAAAGCCTGGACTAATCTTAAGGAGTATAATCCCTTCAGGATGAATCGTTCTGCAGGTATCGGAGTCAGGGCTAACCTCCCGATGTTCGGACTACTGGGGGTTGACTGGGGCTACGGTTTTGATCCCGTTGGCGACCCGGTTGCTTTTCCTGATGCAAACAAATCACAATTCCATTTTGTAATAGGTCAACAATTCTGATTTCTAAATTTTAATATTAATGTTATGAAAAGAATAGGTGTTATTATAGCTTTTGTTTTTCTGACCTCGGTCTTTGCTGCAGCTCAGAAATATGCATTTGTCGATTCTGAATACATAAGAAAGAATATACCTGCTTTTACCCAGGCACAGGAACAACTCGATAAACTTTCCCAGCAGTGGGAAAAAGAGGTCGCCGACGGTTATGCTGTTGTTGAACAGATGTATAAATCTTATCAGAATGACGTGGTACTGCTCTCCCAGGATATGAAAACCAAACGTGAAGAAGCCATTATTGCCAAAGAAAAAGAGATGAAAGATCTTCAGAACAAATACTTTGGAGTTGAAGGAGAACTGTTCAAAAAAAGGGAAGAACTTGTCAAACCCATTCAGGATGAGATATTAAAGGCAATAAAAACAATCGCCGCAGACGGGAGTTACGCTGTAATTTTTGACTCTGCTTCAGGTGGCAACATATTGTTTGCCAGCCCAAAATATGATATCAGCGACCAGGTACTTCAAAAATTAGGTTATAAAAATTAAATAATTACTTTTGCAAAATCTTATAAAATTTATCTGACATGAAACGATTAATTGGAATAACGGCTCTTGCTATCATATTGACCTTTACGGGGCAGAATGCCATTTCCCAGAACTTAAAATTCGGACATCTGAACAGAAATGAGCTCATTCAGGGAATGCCTGAATTTGACTCAGCCAGGGTAACACTTGAAAAACTTAATACTGAACTTCAAAATGCCGCTGAGCTTTTACAGGTTGAGTTTAATAATAAGTATGAAGCTTATCTTAAGGAAAGTAAGACGCTGACTGAAATTGTTCGTCAGACCAAAGAGCAGGAACTCCAGGACTATCAGAGAAGATTAACTGAATTCCAGACTAATGCCCAGACTACGGTCCAGGAAAAGCAGGTGGCTCTGTTTACACCTATTACCGATAAGGCTGACAAAGCGATCAAGGATGTTGGAAAAGAAAACGGACTGATCTATATTTTTGATGTTTCACCAGGCGGGCAGGTAGCATATTACGATGAGACCAGAAGCACCAATGTCACAACACTTGTAAAAACGAAGCTTGGGTTAAAATAATATCAGGAGATAAACCCGGTGACCATCCTGAACGGGATGGTCATTTTTTTAAGATACAATCAAAGTGAAAGAACAAGCTATCGGAATATTCGATTCGGGAGTAGGCGGACTTACCGTTGCTCATGCAATCAAGCAGATCCTTCCGGGAGAAAATCTTATATATTTCGGAGATACAGCCCATTTACCCTACGGCGATAAATCGGCAGAAGCGATAAAATACTATTCAAAAAAGATCACCGAATTTCTCCTTGGTTATAATGCAAAAGTCATACTTGTTGCCTGTAATTCTGCATCAGCCTCTGCCTTTGATTCCCTTAAGCAGGAATTCAGCGACAAGACCATTTTGATTGATGTTATTGATCCCGTTGTGGATTTTTTAAGCGGCAGGAACTTCCGTAAGATTGGCGTTATCGGCACAAAAAGAACCGTCAGTTCCGGTACCTATGATCAGAAGCTTAATAAGAAATCTCCCAAGACCACTGTTATTTCAATGGCTACACCTTTGCTTGTCCCAATGATTGAGGAGGGATTTATTTTTGATGACATAAGCAATGCAATAATACGTACCTATCTTTCAAATGAAGTCTTTTCCGGTATTGAGGCTCTGGTACTCGGATGTACCCATTACCCGATAATCAAAAATCAGATAAGCAAGTTTTTCAATTTCAATGTTGAGGTTGTGGACTCTTCCAGAATCGTCTCATTAATTCTGAGGGATACTCTTGAGAAGAACAATCTCCTGAATGATACCGGAATTGTTAATGATCAGTTTTTCATCTCGGATTATACTCCCTATTTCGAAAAAATTGCAAGGATGTTTTTTGAAGGTGAGATAAATCTAAAAAAGGCTGATATCTGGAGCTGAAAGTCAGTAATCGCTGTCGGATATGTAATTGTCTTCTTTGCGACCACCCCCCCAACCCCCACCACAGGTCTACCCTGCAGGAAGTCAGGGCCAGGCTGTCCAAACATGATCTATATCATGATAAATTATCAATAATATGTTGATTATTTGAATATTAATTAAGTTAATTTTGTATTTTACAATCATAACAACTTTCTGAATCTTATTCATTTTTAATAATACAAGACTTTAAAATGGTAAAGAAATCAAAGGTTATTGAAAGAGAAGAAGTAGTAATTCGGTTTTCAGGTGATTCTGGAGACGGGATGCAGCTCACAGGCACTCTGTTTTCTGATACAGCAGCTTTATTTGGCAATGATCTGTCGACGTTCCCCGACTATCCTGCGGAGATCCGGGCGCCGCAGGGGACAGTGGGAGGAGTATCCGGCTTCCAGGTTCATCTTGGTCATTCTGAAGTAAACACTCCGGGTGATTACGCCGATGTTCTGGTGGCAATGAATCCGGCTGCAATCAAAGCAAATGCAAAGTGGACAAAGCCAGGGGGTACCATCATCTTTGACAAAGATAATTTCACAGAAAAGAACCTTGAAAAAGCAGGTTATGTAAACGACCCCGTCATTGAAGAGGAACTTGGTAATTTTACAGTCATCGATGCTCCGATCTCGTCGATGGTCAGGGAGGCTTTAAAAGACCGGGGACTTGATCCAAAATCAATACTTAAGACAAAAAATATGTTTGCCCTCGGTATGGTTTACTGGTTGTTCGACCGGAAACTTAAATACACCGAGCAATATTTTGATAAGAAGTTCAGCAGCAGGCCCGAAATAGCTGAGGCTAATAAAATAGTTCTTCGTGCAGGGTACTATTATGCAGAGACAATAGAAGCGCTTACACCCGTCAGGATAAATCCCGCGCCGATATCAAAGGGTACCTACCGGAATATTAACGGGAACACAGCAATTGCCTGGGGCCTGATAGCTGCAGCTGAAAAGGCTGGTTTACAGCTTTTTATAGGTTCATACCCGATCACACCTGCCACCGGTGTTCTTGAAGAACTTGCAGCGCGCAAGGACCTTGGTGTCAAAAGCTTTCAGGCTGAAGATGAGATAGCAGGTATATGCACTGCCCTCGGAGCAAGCTTTGCAGGTTATCTGGCGGTAACCTCCACCTCCGGCCCGGGTCTGGCCCTCAAATCGGAAGCCATCGGGCTCGGGGTGATGGCCGAACTGCCGATTGTTATTGTAGATGTTCAGAGGGCTGGTCCTTCGACAGGTCTTCCGACCAAAACAGAACAGAGTGACCTGATGCAGGCAATATACGGGCGTAATGGGGAATGTCCCGTAGTTGTGATCGCCGCAAGTACACCTTCCGACTGTTTTCATTTTGCCTTTGAGGCTGCAAAAATAGCAGTTGAGCATATGACACCTGTACTATTGCTCTCCGACAGTTTCCTGGCTAACGGTACAGAGCCATGGAAAATTCCCTCGATGAAGGAGCTCCCGGAAATCCATCCCCCTTATGCTGATCCGGCTGAAATGCCCTTTTATCCCTACAAGCGAAACAAAGCTACCCTTGCAAGAAGGTGGGCTGTTCCGGGAACACCCGGGTTTGAGCACCGTATAGGGGGACTTGAAAAAACTGTGAAAGGTACAGTTTCATACATACCCGAAAATCATGAATTAATGGTTGATCTCAGGGCTGAGAAAGTGGAGAAGGTGTCTGAAGTAATTTCTCCCCTGCAGGTGTTCGGGCCTGAATCCGGTGACCTTCTTATTGTAGGCTGGGGAGGTTCATATGGTTACCTGTTAACCGCTGCGCGGGAATTGCAGAAGGAAGGGCACAGGATAAGCCTCGCTAATTTCAACTATATCAATCCGCTGCCTAAAAATGTTGCTGAGGTCTTCAGCAGGTTCACAAAAATTGTGGTCTGCGAGCTGAACCTGGGGCAGTTTGCTAATTATCTGAGAATCAAACATCAGAATTTTAAATATTATCAGATCAACAAGGTTCAGGGATTACCTTTTACAATAAAAGAGATCAAAGAAAATTGTATTAAAATACTGGAGGAAAAGTAAGATGGCAGAAATAGAGGTTTATCAGAGAAGTCCCAAGGATTTTAAAAGCGATCAGGAAGTAAGATGGTGCCCCGGTTGCGGTAACCATGCTGTATTAAGTGCAGTTCAGAAAGCGCTGTCGGAAATGGATATTCCAAGAGAGAAATTCGCCTTCATATCCGGTATTGGGTGCTCATCACGCTTCCCATATTATATGAACACCTACGGATTTCACGGCATTCACGGGCGTGCATCCGCTATTGCCACGGGCGTTAAAGCCGCAAATCCCGGTCTTTCGGTCTGGCAGATAACCGGCGACGGCGATGCCCTTGCGATCGGGGGAAACCATTTTATCCATGCCGTCCGCAGGAATGTGGATATCAACATAATCCTTTTTAATAATGAGATTTACGGGCTTACAAAAGGGCAATATTCTCCAACATCGGAAAAAGGCATAGTAACAAAAACATCTCCCTTCGGTACAATTGAAGAACCATTCTCCGTCGGGGAGCTTGTTATTGGAGCAAAAGGAAAATTCTTTGCCCGTACTATCGACTCAAACATAGCGCTTTCAACGAAAATCTATCACGCAGCGGCAAATCATAAGGGTACATCAGTCATTGAAGTACTGCAGAACTGCGTCATCTTCGCTGATGGAATTCATGACAATGTGGGGGGCAGGGAGGTCAGGGACGACAGGACCCTTGTGCTTAAACATGGCGAACCAATGATCTTTGGACAGGCAAACAACATGGGGCTTGTCCTTGACGGACTGAAGCTAAGGGTTGTTAAACTCGGTGAGGATGGCTTTACCGAAAAAGACATCCTCGTCCATGATGCGCAGGAAGCAAATCCCGGGATTCAATATATGCTGGCAAACATGAAATACCCTGAATATCCGGTTGCCCTGGGTATTATAAGGTCAGTACCAGGACAGACATACGAGAAAGCCCTTGAGGAACAGATAGATGAAATCCGGAAATCATCAAAAATAAAATGCATGGATGATCTTCTGAACCACGGTTCCGTCTGGAAAGTTGAATAGGATTTTCAGGGGCATTTCCGGAGCCTTACCATCAACATATAATCCATCGGTAACACTCCTCGTATTTGATTACACATGATGCGGAATTTTATTAATTTTAAATTCTGATCAATAGTAATTCAGGATGGAAAATAACAGTCATAGTACCAATGAACTGAACCGTTTAGCTTATGACGATCATTGAGGGAATTCTCGATCTTCAGAAATATGATTTCACCGATACATCATTCGACCTACTGATGCAGAAGCGAATTCATCGAGTACTTCTTATCTGCAGCAACTATGATAATTATATGCTGGAAGAAGACGGAAGGATCGATGAGCAGATTTTTAATGAATATGTTTCCCTCAACCTTAGACATCCTCCGACATTTGTACAAACCGATAATGCACAGGATGCCTTTAAGATACTTGAGGAAGGGAATGTCGACCTCGTAATATCAATGCTTAGCCTCAGGGGTACCGATGTGTTTGCCCTGGCAAAACAGGTAAAGTCTAAGTATGCTCAGATCCCTATTGTAGCGCTTACCTATTTCTCGCGGGAGGTATCACTGCGGCTTCAGGGCGAGGATCTCAGCGCAATCGACTATGTCTTTTGCTGGCTTGGCGATGCGTCACTTATACTTGCCATTATCAAGCTAATCGAGGATAAGATGAATGCCGAATATGACATTGAAAATATCGGCGTTCAGGCAATCATTCTTGTTGAGAATTCGATAAGGTATATATCGTCGTATCTCCCAAACCTGTACAGGATCGTCCTGTTGCAGTCGCTCGATTTTCAACGCGAAGCGCTTAATGAACACCAGCGGATGCTTAAAATGAGAGGACGCCCAAAGATCCTGCTGGCAAATAATTTCAACGATGCCCTCGGTCTTTACAAGAAATATAAATATAATGTGCTGGGAGTCATCTCGGATATAAGCTATAAAAGGGATAACATCAGCGACGAGAATGCCGGAATTGAATTATGCAAGGTAATAATGGCTGACGATGATAAAGTGCCGTTTCTGATCCAATCGTCCAGCTCGCTGCATAAAGAGATCGCTGAAGAGCTCGGGGCAGGATTTATAAACAAATATTCCAAATCATTACCGCATGAGCTTAGGAATTTTATTATCCAGAACCTTGCATTTGGTCCTTTCATCTTCAAGAATCCGGATACAATGGAGCCAATTGCCATTGCAACCGACCTTCAGAGCCTCCAGCAAAAGCTCCTGACAATTCCTGACAAGACACTTGAATTTCATGCTACCAGGAACCATTTTTCGAAATGGCTGAATGCAAGGGCTCTCTTTCCGGTAGCACAAATGTTCAAGTATATCAGGAAAGAGGATTTTGAGACAATGGATGAAATGAGGCGATTCCTTTATATAGCTATTTCAAGCTTCAGGCTTGGGAAGGGGAGAGGAGTTATCGCCAAGTTTGATAAGACAAGCTATGATGAGTACCAGGTGTTTTCAAGGATCGGAGATGCCTCAATAGGGGGAAAGGCAAGAGGACTCGCATTTATAAACAGGATCATCAAAACAAATAAACTGTTCAATAAATTTCCGGATGTCCTTATCACGATTCCCCGCACCGTTGTCCTGAGCACCGACATCTTTGATGAATTCATGGACCAAAATAACCTCTATTCGGTCGCACTTTCCGACATGTCTGATGAGGAGCTCCTCAACAGGTTTCTCAGCGCTGAGCTTCCGGGCAGGGTTTACCAGGATTTTTTGGCTTTTCTCTCAGTATCAAGAAGTCATCCTATAGCCGTAAGATCTTCAAGTAAGCTGGAAGATTCGCATTATCAGCCATTTGCCGGCATCTACTCAACCTATATGATCCCAAGGCATCCTGATAACAAGGTGATGGTGAAGATGATTTCCGATGCGATAAGAGAAGTTTATGCCTCTGTTTATTACAAGGCGAGTAAAGCATATATGACCGCAACGGCCAATGTTATCGATGAAGAAAAAATGGGAATTATCCTTCAGGAAGTATGCGGTAACAGGCATGGTGATATTTTCTATCCGACTATATCGGGAGTTGCGCAATCAATCAATTATTATCCGATTGGCTCAGAAAAAGCAGAGGATGGTATCGCCAATATTGCTTTTGGCCTTGGCAAGCTCATTGTTGAAGGTGGGCTTACACTCAGGTTTTCACCAAAACATTCAAAAAAGATACTTCAGCTTTCATCAATTGAAGCTGCATTACGCGATACCCAGAAGCATTTCCGCGCCCTGGACCTTAAATTTGACAGTTTTGTACCCTCCACCGACGACGGGGTCAATATCCTGAGGATTGGACTGAATGATGCAAATAATGAAGGAGCCATGAAATATGTGGCGTCAGTTTATGACTTTAATAACAACATTCTCCGCGATGGATTGAGCTACCCCGGAAAGCGAGTTATTACATTTGCAAATGTTCTTCAACATAAGCTCTTTCCACTTGCCGAAATACTCAGTACGATCCTGGAACTCGGCCAGCAGGAGATGAATAACCCGATTGAAATAGAGTTTGCCGCTAATCTTGAAACACCTCCGGGAGCCCCCAAAATTTTTAATTTCCTGCAGATAAGGCCAATTGTTCATACCGACGAGACGTCAAACATAAACCTGGCAAACATCAATCCGGCTGATACAATTATTTATTCCGAGGCAGCTCTTGGTAATGGATTGTTTAAAGGTATAAACGATATAGTGTATGTAAAACCCGATTCTTTCAATTCAGCCAGGAACAAAGATATTGCCTATGAAATTGAAAGGATTAACGGGTTGTTCGTAAAGCAGGGAACAGGATATATACTTGCCGGTCCCGGCAGGTGGGGCTCAACTGATCCATGGCTTGGGATCCCCGTCAGATGGCCGCAGATTTCGGCAGCAAGGATCATAGTGGAATCGGGTCTTAAGAACTACAGGATTGATCCGAGTCAGGGAACCCATTTCTTTCAGAACCTTACCTCCTTCCGGATTGGCTACTTTACTGTAAATCCTTATATTAAAGAGGGGTATTATGATGTTGATTTTCTTAACGATCAGAACGCCCTGTATGAAGATCAGTTCATCAGGCACATAAGGTTTGAAAAACCTCTTGAAATCATGGTAGACGGAAAGGGCCACAGGGGAGCGGTTATGAAACCCGTAAACGCATAGACCCTCTTCCCAGGGCCGTTTAAAAAGACAAATCCATTAACCGCAGAGAGCCCAAAGGTAAGACGCAAAGTTCGCAAAGGACTGAATTTATGTTTTTTAGCTTTGCGTTCTCTGCTACAACTTATCGTTCTTTGAGGTTAAAAAAGACTTGATCAACAATCCCCTTCCCCCAAATGGGGCTTAGATCTTAAAATGTAGCAGTTTCGGTAAGAACTTCCTTATTGATTTTTTTTATTAAACCCTGCAAAACAGTTCCTGGGCCCGCTTCGGTAAAAGAAGCAGTACCGTCAGAGATCATATTTATCACACTTTGAGTCCACCGTACCGGCGAAACAAGCTGGGCCATCAGGTTCAATTTAATAACACCGGGATCGGTGGATGGCAGTGCAGTAACGTTCTGGTAAACAGGACATACCGGCTTGCTGAAAGTGGTTGTCCGTATAGCTTCCTCCAGTTCCTGACGTGCGGGTTCCATCAAAGGAGAATGAAAAGCTCCACCTACTGCCAGTTTAAGAGCCCTTTTTGCACCTTTAGCTTTTAATGCTTCAATAGCCAGATCTATGCCTTCAATTGTACCGGAAATAACTATTTGTCCCGGACTGTTATAATTCGCCGGCACAACAACTTCCCGGATAGAAGCGCAAACATCCTCTACTGTTTTATCATCCAGCCCGAGTATGGCTGCCATAGTTGAGGCAGTTTTTTCGCAGGCTTTCTGCATGGCCGAAGCCCGTTTGGAAACCAGTATCAGACCATCCTCAAATGTGAGGGATTTATTTGCGACAAGAGCGGAGAATTCACCAAGGGAATGGCCCGCAACCATATCAGGGTGAAAAGATTCACCAAGAGCAGCGATGAGAATTGTTGAATGCAGAAATATTGCCGGCTGCGTAACCTTTGTTTGTCTTAAATCCTCATCTGTACCGCCGAACATCAGGTCGGTTATCCTGAATCCAAGTATCCGGTTGGCTGATTCGAATAAAGTTTTTGCCCGGGAAGAACCTTCATAAAGATCCTTACCCATTCCGACAAATTGTGCTCCCTGTCCGGGAAAGACGTATGCTTTCATCAGATTATTTTTTTTGTTTCCCCCGCAGATTTGCGCAAATTTATTGTTATCAGCGAAAATTTACGTTCCCGACAGTCATCGGGGTCACGGGAAATATTTAATGTAATTTTGATCCGATAAGGTGAACGAATTCCTCCCTCGTGTGAAGGTGATCCAGGAAGATCCCGGTGAAAGCTGATGTTGTCGTAACAGAGTTTTGTTTCTGGACACCTCTGATCTGCATACACATATGCTGTGCTTCAATTACAACAGCGACTCCCAGTGGACTGAGGCACTCCTGTATGATGTTCCTGATCTGCGTTGTCATTCTTTCCTGAACCTGCAGTCTCCTGCTGAAGGCTTCAACCACCCTGGCAATTTTGCTCAGGCCTGTTATGTATCCGTTGGGGATATATGCAACATGTGCCCTTCCGAAGAATGGCAGCATATGGTGCTCACATAACGAATAGAAGTCAATGTCTTTTACAAGAACCATCTGCTTGTATTCTTCACTGAACTTTGCCGAATTAATTATTTCACATGGATTTTGATCATATCCCATAGTCATGAATTTCATGGCTTTGGCGACCCTTTGCGGAGTACATTTAAGCCCTTCCCGTTCGGGATCCTCTCCGAGAAGCTGAAGCACCCGGTGATATATTGTTGCCAGTTCCTCTATATTTTGAGCATCCCACGATTCAATTCTATTATACCCGTTTGAACTTATTCCGCTTCCATTATTTATTGTTTCAATTTTTTTAGCCATAATATTCTATTGAATTATTTTCAGTTTCGGTAATCTTTATACAATGAAGCAATGCCCCCTCTTTTTCAATTTCAGGTTTTAGTTCATTCCAGATAGCCTTTGCGAGGTTTTCTGTGGTGGCAATTTCACCATGCATAAAATCTACCTCAAGATTTAAATTTTTATGATCAATTTTGTCAATTATTGTTTCCTTAATTATCTGCTTTAGTGTATTGATGTTTATAAAGAAACCCAGTTTATCTAGAGGTTCTCCCTTAACAGTTACATAAAGGACGTAATTGTGCCCGTGCCAGTTAGGATTTGAACACTTCCCGAAAACCTTTAGATTCTCTTCGTCCGACCACTCTTTCCTGAACATCCTGTGGGCAGCGCTGAACCTTTCCCTGCGGGTGACGTATAACATCAAACCTGTTTTTAAAGTGCAAAATTAACCAATTAGTTGGTCTTTTTCAATCCGAAATGCAATATATTTATAGAGTTAATTATTTGATGTTATACAACTTCCGGAGTAAGATTATGAGGATACTATTGGTAACTGCGACGTTTGCTGAGGCTCGGTCCCTGTTAAAAACTGACAATGCTTTAAATCAGCCTGAGGTATTTTCTATCGGGAAGTGTGATGTTGAACTTCTCATCACCGGGGTAGGAGGCATATCAACCGCCTGGGCCCTTACAAAGTGGTTTTCTTCAAATCCGAAACCTGACCTTGCCATTAATGCAGGCATTGCCGGCAGCTATAAGCCTGATTTTCAATCGGGGGATGTAGTGGTTCCTGTTTCTGATTGCTTTGCAGATTCCGGAATTGAAACAGACAGCGGATTTCAGACCCTTTTTGAAGCCGGGCTGGAAGATCCGGACAGATTTCCTTTCAGAAATGGAAGAATAATGGCCGATAATCGATTTATTACAATGGCAACCAGCATGTTAAAGCCAGTGAACGCAATTACTGTCGCTACTGCAACAGGCACCGCAGCAACAATTGAGCGATTAAAATCAAAATATAATCCTGATATCGAAACGATGGAAGGTTCGACTTTTTTTTATATTTGCAGCAGGGAAAGTATAAAATTTCTGGCATTCAGGTCAGTCTCAAACAGGGTTGAACCGCGAAACAGGGATAAATGGAATATTCCGCTGGCTCTTAATAACCTGTCAGAGAAACTTAAAGAGTTTATTTTAACGCTTGAATAAAAGATGAAAATGACATTGGGCTTTTCACCATGCCCTAACGATACATTTATTTTTGATGCCATGGTCCATGGCAGAATTGATACAGAGGGTCTTGAATTTGAATATTTTCTTTCAGACGTTGAAGAGCTTAACAGGAAAGCCTTTGCTTCTGAAGTTGATGTAACCAAGATAAGCTGCCATGCTTTTGCCTATGTTGGAAAAAATTACAGGATTCTGGATGCAGGAGGCGCTCTGACATTTGGAAGCGGTCCGTTACTAATAAGCAAACACCCCATCCAGCCGTCAGACCTTGTCAGATCAAGAATTGCAATACCTGGCAAATACACTACGGCAAACCTTTTACTTACAATGGCATGGCCTGAAGCACTAAATAAGACGGAATATCTATTCTCGGATATTGAAGGCGCTTTGCTAAGGGATGAAGTTGATGCCGGACTGATAATTCACGAGACAAGGTTTACCTACAAAAAGAAGGGGTTTCTGAAAATTGCTGATATGGGAGAGTATTGGGATACCCTTACCGGACTTCCGGTCCCATTGGGCTCTATTGTGATCAGCAGGAGGGTGCCTCCGGAGATCGCCCGTAAAGTTAACCGCGTATTGCGCCGGAGTATTGAACATGCCCGGGAAGATTCCATGCCATCATTTGATTTTGTTGCTTCGAATGCAAGAGAGATGGACAGCATTGTTATGAATAAACACATTAAGCTTTTTGTTAACGATTTCTCCCTTGATCTTGGATCCACCGGGAGGAAAGCTCTTACGGAGCTTTTCAGGCTGGCACATGAAAAGGGAGTTATCCCTGCTGTCCCCCGAGATATTTTTCTTGACTGACGGTAATCCTGATAGTCTGAATGACTAATTTTAATCAATTTCAAAATAAATTAATATCTATAACATGACATTTGAATCTTCGTTACTGAGGAAGTGCTTTTTTCTATCGGTTTCCTTGTTTTCTGCCGGAAGTCTGACCGCCCAGCAGAGTAAAGTCGTCGACCGGATCATTGAACTTGGAACTAACGGATAACCGCACCATGCAACATCTTGATGTGATCTCCAACCGGTTCGGGGGACGACTGATTGGCTCCGACGCCTATGAAAATGCCGCTCTCTGGTGTGCATCTGAGTTCCGTAAATGGGGAATGGAAGTGATAATGGATGAAGCAGGCACAGTTCCGGTTGGCTTCAACAGAGGCCCCTGGTTTGGGAGGATGCTGTCTGACAACGGAATGGATCTTCATTTTGTTACTCCGTCATTCACATCAGGCACAAAGGGAGTACAGCGGGGTCATGTCCTTGCTGAACCTAAAAGCAGGGACGAATTTGACCGCATGAAAGGGGCATTGAAAGGAGCCTGGGTGCTGATAGGAGGTAAGAACAGCGGATGGCCGGTTGACTATTCTCCCAGGGCTGACTCGGTACGGGCGGGGATCATAACCTTTAATGATTCAATCGCCACGCTGAACCGCGAGATCATGAGGGAGAACTACACAAACAGGGATAAGCCTCAAAGGCAATTATTGCCTTTAAAGGAAGAACCTGCACTTTTTTACCGCGAAATGTGCCAGGCCGGCATCCTGGGGGTAATCCAATCTTCAGAGGTTCCCATAAGAGCTCTCTATGACAGGAAGAATCTTGACAGGATGACATTTGAGACACTTCCGACAGTTTGCGACATAAAGCTGGATGAAAACCAGTATATAATAATTGAGAAGATGGTAAAAGAACATCGCTATTTTCTCCTGGAGTTTGACATACGGAACCACTTTAAACCCGGTCCGGTTACATACCACAACGTCATAGGCGTAATACGCGGATCACAATACCCTGATGAATACGTGATGATGGGAGGACATCTTGATGCCTTCGATGTGGCAACAGGTGGCGTGGATGACGGATCAGGAGCAACACCTGCCATGGAAGCTGCAAGGCTAATAATGGCTGCCGGTGGCAAACCAAAACGCACTATCCTGGTTTGTTTATGGGCTGGAGAAGAGTTTGGACTTTACGGCTCAAAACATTGGGTGGAGACAAACAAGGCAAAGCTCCCGAAAATATCAAATTATTTTAATCGTGACGGCGGACCAACTGTTGCTTCAGGATTATCGGTACCGGAAGCAATGTATGATGATTTTGACATGATTTGTAAACCGCTGAACGACATTAATCCTGAGTTCCCCTTCAAACTTGCAAAAAATATCCAGCCTCCGCGTCCGAGACCTGCCACTGCGGGCGGGTCCGATCATGCCTATTTTGCAATGAACGGCGTTCCGACTCTCTCCTTTGATGCTCCTGATGTCAAAGGATACAATTTCAATTACCAGGAGATCTGGCATACCGAAAATGATCTTTACACCAAAAGTATACCGGAATACCAGGAACATACCTCAGTTGTAACAGCTGTAGTGGTATTCGGTGTTGCAAATCTTGACCACCTGCTGTCAAGGAAGGGTCTTTACGCAGAAAAATAGAAAAGAAGTAAACAATGAATTTTTAAAGCTAATGGAACTGAAAAACCTCGTGTATAAAACCCGCTCTTACAGACGGTTTGATGAATCCCACCGGATTCCGTACAGCACCCTTGAAAACCTTGTTAACCTGGCCAGGTTTTCAGCATCAGGGGCGAACAGACAGCCATTGAAATATCTTCTTTATAATTCAGCGGAAGACTGTGAGAGGGTTTTCCCTTCCGTTATCTGGGCCGCCTACCTTAAAGATTGGGACGGACCTGTTTCTGGCGAAAGACCTTCTGGATATATAATAATTCTTGGAGATAAGGCAATATCCGAAGCTTTCGGATTTGATCCCGGGATCACTGCTCAGACAATTATGCTGGGGGCTACCGAAGCCGGACTCGGAGGGTGTATGATAGCCTCCATAAGACGTGACATCCTCCGTAATGAGCTTAAGGTTCCTGAAATATTTGATATTCTGCTTATCCTTGCATTGGGTAAACCAGTTGAAAATGTTATAATTGAGGAGATAAAGGATGGCGATGTAAAATACTGGAGAGATTCACAGGCCAACCATCACGTTCCCAAAAGATCACTTGAAGAATTGATAATTAAGCTGTAACTTTGATAGCGGCATGAAAAAGACCGCGATAATGCTGCTTTTTACCCTGGCAAGTCTTTATACGGGGTACAGCCAGGTGACTGAAACTCAGGGACCGGGAATGTTTTTCCATGGGATTGTGAGGGATGCAACAACACTTTCACCTCTGCCTAATTCACAAATCATAATCAACAGGCACCTGAACTCGGTAAGCGGTGAGGATGGAACTTTTTCCTTTTGGGTGAACAAAAAAGATACCGTTATTTTCAGCATGCTGGGTTACAGGCCAGCAGTGGTTCAAATAAGCGACACACTGGCAGGAAATGAATTTTTAGCAGGGATCTATCTGAAGACTGATACTGTAACCATTGATGAAGTAATTATAATGCCAAGGCTTGGAAACCTTAAATACGATATCCTGAATAACCCGGTCACACCTTCACAGGAGATGGAAAATGCAAAATACAATATGGCCGTTTCAGGTTATCAGGGCAAGGTGAGCCTTGGAACACTGGGAGATCCTTCTCTGAATTACAGTGTCCTGCACCAGAAGCAACGTATCGCGGCATACGAAAGAGGGGGGATCCCATCCGACAGGATCGTTGGATTAAGTCCGTTTATGATATTACCGGCGGCTTATCTGTTGCTAAATGGATTACCTCCAAGGCCGGCGCCTATGAAATCAACTCTCACCAGGCAGGAAATCGATCAGATTCATAAAAAGTACCTGGAGACTATCAACAAAAGGCTGCCCTGAGCCCTCTCGTTCCCTCGCTCCGGGTTATCTACCCTGTACTTTTTATTTCTCGCAGAGTTTCGCAGATTAAATCCGCAGAGTCTCGCAGAATCCATCAACCCTGCTCCCTGCCCCCGCTTTTCCCCAGCCTTCGCCTTCCTCCGGTCGGCTATGGCTGGCAAAGCCTGCGCCCTGTGCCCTGAGCTCTGCGCTGTTCGCTGTTCGTCCCGCTCCCTGCCCCTCGCTCCCTGCCTTGACTATCCCTTAAAAAATATTGCCCTGATAATATGGCTTGCCATTTTGGGGTTTTCCTTCAGACGTCTTGTTGAATATCCAAACCACTTGATGCCAAAAGGCACATACACTCTCATTCCATGTCCATCGTTTACAATGCTTTCACGTAACCTGGGGGTAACGCCGTAAAGCATCTGGAATTCGTACATATTCTTCGGGGTATTATACTTTTGCAGAAGCTCATAGGCTCCGTCGATCAATGGTTTATCATGTGTTGCTATGCCTACATGTATCTTATTCTTAAGCATGAATTCAAGATCCTCGAGATAATGTTGATTTACCTCTTCGTACTTTTTAAATGCAATTGCTTCAGGTTCAATATAGATTCCTTTGCAAAGCCTGAAACTCAGGGGATATTTTTCACTATTCAGATCTGCCAGTTCTTTTATATCATTCAGGGTCCTTCTAAGATACGACTGAACGACAAGTCCAACGTTACCAGGGAATTCGGTTTTCAGCTTTCGGAACAGCTCGATTTCAAGGTCGGTACAGGGAGAGTCCTCCATATCAATCCTGATAAAACCACCATACGAAGCAGCCTTTATAACGATTTCACGGATAAGATTATAGCAAATGTTTTTGTCGATCAGAAGTCCAAAGCTTGTTGGTTTCAGCGAAAAGTTGCCATTAATTCCCGATTTGAAGGTTACATCAATAAGATTCAGGTATTCCTTTTTATTTTCCTCTGCTTCCTCCGGGGTTTTTATGAATTCACCAAGAATATCCAGTGTAACACTGATCTTATTGCTGTTAAGCTCTTTTGAAACGCGCATTGCGTCCTCTATGGTTTCTCCTGAGATATACGATTTTGAAAAAATCCAAACAAACTTTTTTGGGAAATAGGGCAGGATAGCTGCGATGAACTTATTAAACATATCACTCCTTTATTAAATCGTTAATTTAGACACTATACTCAAATATATCCGAAATTTTGGAAATGCGAATAAAACTTATCCCTTGTCATTTTTATATGACCTTTGTCACATCTTTCATATAATAAAATCAGGTAAATTATTTATTTTTATCAAAAATAGCATTGAAATTCACCATTTGTTGTCGCAAATGGTCAAAATTAGGTCATCGGAATATGATGAATGAACACCGGTTGATTGAAGGTTGTGCCAGGCATAATGGAAAGGCACAGCATTTATTGTATGATAAATATTCAGCCTTTCTGCTTGGTATCTGTCTGAGATACTCTGGTGACAGACCGGAAGCTGAGGATATTTTAAAGGAATGTTTTATCAGGATCTTCTCAATCATAGAAGATTTTAAGAAAAAAGGTTCTCTTGAAGAATGGTTAAGGAATGTGGCCGTAACCACAGCAATAGCTCATTACCTCAAAAACCATAAACCCACTCATGACATTGACAATGAAGGATTTGTGTTGCAGGAGACCGGGGATATAAACTTTGATGAGGATTTTATTACCGCTGAGGAGCTTTACCGGATACTTAACGGACTTCCGGCAGGAAATAGAATGGTATTCAACCTTTATGCAATTGAAGGCTTTAAACACAAAGAGATTGCTTCTAAGCTTAACATTGATGCCAACACCTCAAGGTCGCAGTATAACAGGGCGAAGCTCCTGATCAGGAAGAAACTTGAATCAGCCGGGAAGCCGGATACAGGAAATACTGACAATAAATAACCTTACTTTAAGAAAAAGCCTGAGGTGAAGACAAAGAAAGAAGATAAGATTCTCAGAGGGTTATTCAGGAAAAAGCTTGAAAACTTTGAAATTATTCCCGATCCTTCAGTTAAATCTGATCTGATGAGAAGGACCGGTGGCGTTGAATTTCTGCGTTTTAACCCGGGAAGGTTCAATATCTGGTATACCGGAGGAATTCTTGCTGCCGCATTTCTTATTGTTCTTCTCCTTTCCCTGAGACAGGGAAGAAAGAATACTGTAATTCAGCCGGAAATCTCCCACGATTCAATAGATATTGTCATGCCGGATGAACCCGCTCTTTCACGTGTACAAGAGTCAGATAAGAGCATTCCGGCCAGACCGGATATTACAAAGCCAGCTTCCGGAAATGCCCGGGAGAAGGCAGGTGGGAATAAGGTGCAGCCCATTGGTCGCGGGATCCAGGGGGAGGGAGCAGGCGGCCTTAAGACAGAAGAATCGATCCTGGAACAAAGTGTCGGATCGGGATGCACTCCGCTGAAAGTAAGTTTCAGTATTAAATCAGGTTCTTTTGATTCGTGCTATTGGACCTTTGGAGACGGGGGCTTTTCTAAAATGAAGGAACCTGTCTGGATATTTGATAATTATGGAGAATATAAAGTTAACCTGAAGATATTTAACACCGATGGCTCACAGAAAACTGCATCCTCAGTAATAACTGTGTTCCCCAGGCCCCTGGTGCATTTTGAATTTCCTCCTGGTAATCCGGGAATTCCGGATGAGGAGATAAGTTTTATTAATAGTTCCAACGGGGCTGAAAAGTTCAGATGGGACTTTGGCGACGGAAATGCCTCTGAATCCTTTGAACCGCATCACAGGTACCAGAAATCAGGAGTTTACAATGTGAGGCTTATAGCATATTCTGAACATGGGTGTGTTGATACCCTGACCGTAAATGATGTTTTTGGCGGGTTGGGGTATTTCATTAAGTTTCCTGACAGTTTCATTCCCAATCCGGGCGGTCCAACCGGCGGCCACTATTCTCCTGGAAGTGATGAAACAGCACATATATTTCACCCCGTTGATTCCGGTATATCCGATTACCGGTTAAGGATCTTCAACGGGAGGGGAACCCAGATCTTCGAAAGCAACGATATCAATTTCGGTTGGGATGGCTATTTTAATGGCCAGATATGTGAACCCGGTGTTTACGCATGGAAAGTCAGGGGGAAATATTTGAATGGAGAACCTTTCACAAAAATGGGAGATGTAACTCTCATTAAAACCGGACGGTAAACACCTGCTGAGGCTAAATCTGCCGGGGCGGATTCAGCCTCAAATCCCATGTTATTTTAGCCAGACTAAAAAAATTGTTCAAATCTGGTATCACATTCTGAACAAAATTACGTTTAATAGTAACTGATAAGTAATACAATTCATAAATTTCGTCACAGAAACCTAACCTGATCGATTTTGGTGAAAAAGTTAAAATATTCATTTATATTGTTTTGCATCGTTATTGCAGATTGTTTTAGCCAGGATCCGACCTTTACTCAGTTCTATGCCAATGCTCTCTACCTTGCGCCTTCTTTTGCGGGTGCAACTGAAGAATACAGGGTTTCAATAAACTATCGGAACCAATGGCCTGCAGTACCGGGCGTTTTTCATACATACAGCATAGCGGTTGACAAAGCCCTTGTGAATTTTAATTCAGGGATCGGTGTTCTGGCAACATACGATGTAGCCGGATCAGGCGATCTGAGCACAACAAATATCGGACTTGTCTATTCATATGATTTCAATATTAATGAAGACTGGCATATCCGTCCGGGTGTTAATTTCAAGTTTACCTATCTGGGATTGAACATATATAAACTTGTTTTTGCAAGCCAGATGACCGGAACCGGAACTGTCCCGACTGTCTATCCGCCGCCTTTCGATAATGTTGCCGATGTTGACTTTGCTGCTTCTACACTGGTTTATAATGACAGGTTTTGGGGAGGGTTTACCCTGGACCACCTGCTAACTCCCAAACAATCATTTTATGGTAATGAATCTACATTGCCGATCAAGCTGAATGTATTCGGGGGGCTCCAGATCCTGAGGCGGACAAGGTTAAAGCAGACGCTTCAGGAGGTGCTGTCGGTGGCAATTAACTTCCAGAAGCAGGCTAAATTCTATCAGACTGATATTGGATTATATTATTACAGGGATCCCCTGATATTTGGCGTCTGGTACAGAGGAATCCCATTTGTAACCTCACAACCAGGTGATGCAATTATAGGGCTCGTGGGGATAAAAACAAAACAGCTTCATATCGGATACAGTTACGATTTTACAATTTCAAATCTTATTACGTCCACATCAGGTTCACATGAGCTTTCTCTGGTTTATGAGTTTAACTCCTTCTCCCTCGGACAGCGGAAACGGTTGAGGGCGATACCATGTCCGGAATTCTAGGAACCGCATTGTTTTACTTCGTAATTTTCCATTGGTCCCTCTTTCAGGCTGGAATCAGCTTTTAAATTCCACTGTAGTTGTGTCAAATTTATTTATTTGTTTATATTTGCGCCTGATTAATATTTATTAAATATCTTATTTGAAATGAAGAATTTATCTGTCGCTCTGTTTGTTATACTATTCCTGGCCGTAGTCTCCCTGTTTATCCTTCAGTTCACCGGGAATAAGAAAAGCAATAAGGTTGATGTTCAGGGAAACACCATTGAATCTGCAACAGGAGGTATAGCTTATGTAAACATTGATACCATAATCTTCAAGTTTGATATGTTTAAAGACAGAAGGGCAGATCTTCTTGGAAAGCAGCAAAAAGCTGAAGCTGAACTTAATTCAAAAGGCGGTCAGTATGAAAAAGGAGTAAAAGACTACCAGGATAAAGTAAACAAAGGGCTTGTTACCAGGGCCACAGCTGCGGAAATGGAACAGTCACTTTATCAGCAGCAGCAGGAGCTTGTAACCCTTCGCGACAAGCTGCAGTCTGACCTTCTTGAAGAAGATCAGGTCATGAACCGGCAGATACTTGAATATATTACGACTTTCCTCGATCAGAATAAAGAGGAATACAACTACCAGTATATTCTTGGCAAAAGCTTCGGAAGCGTGGTGCTTTACGGCAACAGTTCATCCGATATAACACAGAAAGTGCTCGACGAGTTAAACGCCAAGTACAAAGCCGAGAAAAAATAAAAATCATGGGTTTTGCCTCCGCCTGGCTTGAAGAGAGTGCAATATTTCCCCGATTCATTGAAGAGGCGCCTCAGAATGGAACAGGTATTATTATAGTTGTTCCTTCATATAACGAACCCGGAATAACCCGGCTGATTGATTCCCTTTCTTTATGCGATGAACCTGACTGTAAGGTCGAAGTAATAATTGTCATTAATGCACCGGCTGATGCAGATGCCGTGTGTCGTGAAAATAACCGGAAAACCAGAATCAACCTTGAAATCTGGAGAAAGACACACTCCGTTTATTTCCAGATTGTACATAATTGACGTAACCGGATGCGCTGTCGATGGCTGGGGAGTCGGACTGGCACGCAAAACTGGAATGGATGAGGCAGCCCGCCGTTTCAATCAGACAGACAGACCTGACGGGGTAATTCTGAATCTTGATGCAGATTGCACAGTTGACAGAAACTATCTGACAGCTGTTTCAGATGAGCTTCTAATGCGAAAAGACAGATCAGCCTGTTCAATTTATTTTGAACATCCATTATCGGGAAATGAATTTCCGGAGGTAACCTACAACTCTATAGTCCTGTATGAACTTCATCTCAGGTATTATTTACAGGGACTTGCGTGGTCAGGCTTTCCCTGGGTACATCATACCGTCGGATCAGCTATAGCCGTCAGGGCGCTGGCTTATGTAAAGGCAGGCGGGATGAACCGGAGGCAGGCAGGCGAGGACTTTTATTTTATTCAGAAACTGGTACCGGCGGGTGGTTATTTCAACCTTAATCTTACGGTTGTCCACCCATCGCCACGTTCATCATTCAGAGTACCTTTCGGCACCGGCGCCACAATTTCGAGATTAACCGGGACCGGTAAGATATTACTGACATATAATATTCTTGCTTTCAGAGAGTTGAAAGTCTTTTTCAGCCTTATTGATGCGATATTCCGCTGTTCTGCCAATGATTTGGAGCATCTGTATCTGTCTCTTCCTGCTGGAATAAAAGATTTTATTCCGGAAACTGAGTGGACTCTGAAAATTCTTGAGATCAAAAGAAATACTAAAGGCGTTGATTCATTCAGAAAACGGTTTTTCTACTGGTTCAATATGTTCAGGATCGTTAAATATCTGAACAAACTACATGAGTCCCGTTTTGAAAAGAAGCCGGTTCCCGAATCGGCCTCAGAGCTCCTCAGAGAGCTTGGGTCTGATCCGGTAGCTGACGATCCGGTAAGTCTCCTGCTTTATTACAGGAAGCTGGAAAAACCATTTTAGTTATTTTTCCGTTTTATCCTCCGGTCTTCCTGGGGAGTAAGAATTATATAGAGATCCTCATCGGGTTTTTTCATCCTGTATTGCTCCCGTGCAAACTTTTCAAGATTCTGGTTATCGGTCTTAAGCTCGTATAATTTTCGCTTATCCTCCTCGATCCGTTTGCTGAAATATTCTCTGTCGGCCTTCAGTTTTTTAAGGTTTTTCATCTCCTTGTACCGGGCGATCAGGTTATTCGAATCTAAAAGCACAACCCAGACTATGAAGATGATAAGGGTCAGAAGATACTTGTTCCTGAGAACAGGTGGCAGTTTATCAATGAATTTGAACTTAAGCCTTAACATGGTACCGCAAACCTACAATTTTTTTTTCAACCACCGCTCATAAGATAAAGCATCTGGACATTATCTCCTTCATGAATAAATGTAATACCGTAATTTTCCTTTGAGATCAGGATCCCGTTTATTTTAATGATCCTCAATCTGAAGGAATATTTTTTTCTCAATTAATAATCCTTCGACTGTTATAGTCTCGCAGGCGAATTCTTCTTTCCTGTTATTTAACAAAATCTTCATAGAATAATTCCTTTACTAAATTTTAGCCATAAGGATTTCAACGACCAGGTTTGCCTGCATGTTTGCAACAATAGCGACTCTCGGGGCCAGCGGCGGAAGATTTTCATCTGTTTCTGATGATTCATCACCGCAGACAAAAAGCGTATCATCAATTTTCCTGGTTTTTATCGTCTCATTGTTTCCCCATCCTGCAAGTCCTGAACCAATGATCACCGGGGTCCCGGGCATAAATTTCTGAACAGTTTCGACAAGCATCTGCTTCATTTCCGCCGAGTCAAAAGCCTCCACAATTACGGAGCAGCCTGAGAAAATTAATGGTATATTGTTTTCGTCAAGCTTTACCTGTATTGCGATAACAGTTGTTTCAGGCTTAACCTTTTGAATATTATCTTTAAGCGCAACTGTTTTAGGCAAGCCGACCTGATCCCCGAAATAGTATTGTCTGGAGAGATTTGACTCTTCAACTGTGTCAAAATCAGTTATTACGATAGTTCCCACACCGCATCTGGCAAGAGCAATTGCACAATTGGAACCCAGGCCGCCTGCACCGGCAATTCCGACCCTGAATTTCCCAAGATGCTGCTCAATTTCAGATAACTTCATTGGCATTGAAATGGAAATATACCCTGATACAAATATACAGTATGAGAAGCATAACGGCAAGAGACCCCTCTGCCTCGCAGGCTCGGCGGGGCTGTTTTAAAGTCTAAATCGATTTACCGCAAAGGGCGCAAAGGGAAGACGCAAAGTTCGCAAAGAACTGAATTTATGTGCTTTAGCTTTGCGTGCTTTGCGCCTTCTTAGCGTGCTTTGCGGTTAAAAAAAGGCTTTTTCAATACCCCATAAATCCGTAGATGCTATTAGCTTATGTCAAAATAAGAAGACCACCAGACCAGCAGACCAGCAACACGCAAGCACACCAATAAGACCAATACCATCAGACACCCTGATATTGATTATTATCATTATAAATTATAGTTTATTACCGTACCTTTGAAGAAATATTTATAAGATACCCGCGTAAACACATTATTCATGGACTTAATGTCGATTAAAGCGCCTCACAGGCTACTCAAAAAATGGGATTATCAATGGACTCCCTTAAGTAAAGGCTATACCGACAAGATCCTCTATATAAATGTCGGTACAACAGAGATCAGGGAAAAAGATGTTCCCCTGCAGATGAAGGAAAAATTCATAGGCGGAAAGGGTTACGGGCTAAGGCTGCTCTGGAATGCAACCAGACCTGAAACTAAGTGGAATGACCCTGAAAACGAGATAGTTATATCGTCAGGCCCGATAGGAGGTATAACTCAATACTCAGGTACCGGTAAATCGCTGGTAGTCAGTATATCACCCCAGACAGATTCTGTGATGGACAGTAATGTCGGGGGATTCTTCGGACCATTCCTTAAGTTTTCAGGTTTCGATGCTCTGGAGATCCAGGGGAAAGCAGAGAGCGAGGTAGTCGTATTCATCGATGGCATCAACCATAAAGTTGAAATTTTAGAGATTCCCATAGAGACTTCCGATAGCCATCTGCTCGCTGAGCAACTGACAGAAATATTTGCCGACAATGACAGTGAAAAGAGGAATATCGGAATTGTTTCATCAGGATCTGCTGCAGAACATTCTCTGATCGGAATGCTGAATTTCAGCTTTTACGATTCAAAGAGAAAGAAAGTCAGACTTAAACAAGCCGGAAGAGGTGGGATCGGAACAGTATTCCGGAACAAAAAAATAAAGGCGCTGGTATGCAAGATCCCGGGAGTGAAAGGGAATCTCAATAATGTGGTTGACCTTGCAGGCGATAATGGAAAGGGGGCGGAGATTCAACAGGGAGATCCGGGAACTCGACAGCAAACAGTGCCAGATGCGCGAGGTAGGAACCGCCCATCTTATGGAAATAATGAATGACCATGATCTGCTTCCCGTACACAACTATAAATTCGGAAGCCATCCCGACGCTTACAAAATCGACTCATCTGTCTGGAAAAGGAATTTCACACAGAATATTCCGGATGGCTGCTGGATTGGATGCAATATGTCGTGCAGCAAGGGGATCGATGATTTTGAGATTCAGACAGGTCCCTACAAGGGACAAAAAGTAATAGTGGATGGTCCGGAATATGAAAATGCTGCAGGACTGGGAGCAAATTGCGGTATTTTTGATCCGGAATATATTATTGAAACCAATTTCTATTGCGACACATATGGAATTTGCACCATTACCTGGAGCTCACTTTCCGCTTTTATAATGGAATGTTACGAAAACGGGATTCTTAATAAGGAAAGAACGGGAGGGTTGGAACTGAAATTTGGCAATTCCAGGAGATGCCCTTGAACTTCTTCACCAGGTTGCCCGTGGCGAAGGCTTCGGACTGATCGCAGGTCAGGGTATCCGCAAGATGAAAGAGCTCTTCATCAGGAATGGCTGGGGAGAAGCTTCGTTCCTTAATGATATCGGAATGGAGAACAAAGGCCTTGAATACTCACAGTATATGCCAAAAGAATCACTTGCGCAGCAGGGCGGTTTTGCTCTTACGAATAAAGGCCCACAGCATGATGAAGCCTGGCTGATCTTTATGGATATGGTCAACAACCAGATACCCACATTTGAGAACAAAGCCGAAGCGCTCCATTATTTCCCCATGTTCCGGACATGGTTCGGGTTGGTTGGACTTTGCAAGCTTCCCTGGAACGATGTTGAACCTGAGACCAATGCAGAGACAGATGAACCGGCTAAGGTACCTGAGCATGTAGATAATTATATTACTATCTACAAAGCAGTGACCGGTAGGGAATTTGACAGGAAAAGACTTATTGAGGATTCGGAAAGGGTGTATAATTTCCAGCGGGTCTTTAATCTGCGGAGAGGTTTCGGAACAAGGACTCACGACAGGCAGCCATACCGTGCCGCAGGTCCTGTAACAAAGGAGGAGTATGAATCGCGTGCCGAAAGGTATGACGGTCAGCTAAAAGAGAAGGCCGGGATAGATCCTTCCGGGAGAACCACTGAAGATAAAATGAAGATCCTCAGAAAATACAGGGAAGACCAGTACGAAAGTCTCGTTGATGCTGTTTATAAACGCCGGGGATGGAATAATAATGGCGTCCCGAAAATTGAATTTCTTAAGAAGATCGGGATGGATCTGCCTGAAGTCATTGATGTCGTAAAAAACTATCAATAACAGGTAATGCAATCTTATCTGCTTCCTCAGAGGTGTTAATATAACGGGTCATAACAAGATCAGGATGGCTGATCTTACTGGCATGTTTAAAGAGTCAGGTTTTAATGATGCAGAAACTTATATCCAGAGCGGTAATGTTGTTTTCACCGTCGACGGCGGGATTGCCGGAATTGAACTTGTTCCCGGGATAGAATCTGCCATCCGTTTAAAGTTCGGTTTTGAAATTGCAGCGATGATAAGAACACCGGATGAGATCAGGAAAATAATCACGGTCAATCCATTCCTGAAGGAAACTAATTTTGATCCTTCAAAATCGGCAGTGATATTTCTATATGAAAAACCTGTTAAAGAGCAACTTGAGAAAGTGCGGTCCATTAATTATCCCCCTGATAAATTTGAGATTATCGGGAAGGAAATTTTCATCTACTGTCCTAATGGATTTGGCAGAACAAAACTCTACACAAACTTCTTTGAAAACAAGATGAAGATTGCCGGTACAGCAAGAAACTGGAACACTATTAATACAATCCTCGGGATGGCTGAAAGAAAAACAGCTTCCCACCTGATGAGTTGCTTTTATCCTTTTAAAAAATAGAAAACAGGAAATGAAGAACCTGATAATTCTGTGTTTTGGAGCTTTTGATCCTTCAGTCAGGATGCAAAAGCGCCGGTCATTCACGTCAGAAAAAGATTATTATATTTCATGCAGGGAGCCTCTCGGTGCCATTTAAGGAACTGGCAAAATGAATTTGAAAAGAGGAATCCCGGTGTAGGAAATACTAATGGAACTAGCTGGAAGTCTGGTTTGTGCGAGGAGATTATGGAGCTTAAAAAGCCATGTGAATACAATAGCTTCATCCGACTATTTTGTTATAAATGAGCTTCTTATGCTCGAATATGCAACATGGGGGATAAGGTTTGCCACGAATGAGATCGTTATTGCTTTCCAGGAAAAAGCGAAAATATTCAGAAGAGATTGACCCGACGGAACTGGAATGGATATCCTTTTGAGACAGGATGGTGAGTTGTGCATGGAAGATCGGATCCTGATCCACCATGTGGCTACAGGACCGCAATGATGGTTATTGTTAGCCGGGAAACATTACGGCAAAGGCCCTCGCTTGCAAAAGAGATTTGCAAAAGACATAGAATTCATCAGTCCAAAGGAGGTCGACCTGGTAGGGATGATCGAGGCCAATGCTGTTGATTATATGTTTCAGTATAAATCCGTAGCTATATCACCATAACTGAAAATACATTGAGCTACCCGACGAGATAAACCTTGGTCTGACCCGGAAAAATAAATACTAAAAATTCGTTTCTGCGATGTTGCAGGAAAGGACTCCGGGAGTAAAGATTAGACTGTTAAGGGAGAATATATAAACTACAGTGTTACACGATGCTGGCATAATGCAGCGATAAAAACGGAGGCTATTGATTTTGTGGCATTTCTATGATAAGCCCTGAAGGAATGGCATTTTTCGGAAAAGTAACGGTAGGATCCGATTGTTCCCCTCTCAGTACTGATCAGCCGGAATGAGTTCCCGAGAAAGCTTCAGGGATATTTTAACACTACAGTTTAATGAATAATGCAAAGAGACTTAGGCTTGACGATTAATCAGCTCAGAACAAGCCCTTTAACCTGGTACTTCTGTTGCTTTCCTCGCTGGTGCTGATGTTTATCATGGCACCCACTGGCAGGGGTGTTCATACATACAGGAGGTCGGAAAGCACTTCTTGAGACCATCAATCGACAGGGAGGTTCAGCAAGCATCTGGCTTACACTGTGGGTTTCGTTTGCGGCGACCTTTATTTTTGCCCTAGGCTGCAATTCCTTCTTGCATGGCTTCTAGCCCGAAAGAACTTTCCGCTTAAAAGTGTGGTTCAGGGAATCATAGACCTCCCTGTCGTGCTACCGCATACAGCAGCAGGTATTGCGCTACTTGGATTTATCTCGCGCGATGGACTGCTGGGGTAAAGCTGCTTCTTCCGTTGGGCTTGAACGCTTGATAAATAATCCCTCAGGAATTGCGCTGGCGATGGCTTTCGTAAGTCTTCCGTTTCCTCATAAACTCTGCCCGTGATGGTTTTGCAGCTGTACCCGAAAAGACTTGAAAAGGCGGCTCTAACACTCGGAGCAGCCGGTCCAGAGTATTTTTCACCATTTCCCTCGCTTCCCCTTGCATGGAGAAGCATTGTAACAGGCTTTGTTATGATGTTTGCCAGGGGGATGAGTGAGTTCGGTGCAGTAGTGATAATTGCATATCATCCAATGATAGCTCCTGTACTTATATACGACCGGTTCAGTTCGTTTGGTCTGAAATATGCACGACCTGCCTCAGTCGTTTTTATTATTGTTGCCCTTGCCGTTTTTATCTCCTTACGACTGCGTTTCAGTAAGAAGAAAAGATAATTATCTCACCCGATGCTGAAGCTTAATAACATATCACAAGAAACTCGGGGACTTTTCGCTCTAACCGAAATAAATCTTGAGATACCGGAGGGGCATATTACATTTTCCTTGGGCGGTCAGGATCCGGAAAGACACAGCTTCTTGAACTTATTGCCGGTCTTAAAAACCTGATTCGGGAGAAATCTGGCTTGATGGTGAAAATATTACCAGAAAGAAAATCCAGAATCGAGGATTGGAATTGTTTTTCAGGATTATGCAATATTCCCCATATGACAGTATACGGGAATATTGCCTACCCGCTGAAGCAAGAAAGATGAGCAACAAGGAGACATCCCCAAAGTAAGAGAAGGATAGCCAGAAGACCTTAACATCACTCATACTCGATCGTGAACGATGTTCTCTCAGGTGGAGAGCGTCAGAGGGTAGCACGGGCCGGTCACCCTTGTCACGGAACCCGCCCTGCTGCTGCTCGATGAACCTATGGCTTCAATTGATGCAAGCCTTAAGGATGACGTTAAAAGAACGCTTCGCCATCTCAACAGGAAAGCGGCTTACAATTGTCCATGTCACCCATGACTACAGGGAGGCGATAAGCCTCGCCAAAAGGGTGGGGGTTATACACAACCGGGGCATATTATACAGGAGGGGTACACCGGAATACGTTTTCAGCAGGCCGGTCAATAAATTTGTAGCAAGATATGCGGGCATAAGAAATTTTTTCCGTGTTAAATTCTTTTCCGAGGACGGCAGATGGAAAGCAAAATGTGACGGGACCCTCGTTTTTATTCTTTCGGGTAACCACTATCCTGATGAGGGGCTTATGATACTCCGGAGCGATGCTATTAAGATACATAATGGAGAACCTTTGAATAAATATGAGAATTGTTTCAGGGGTCATGTAAGGGAGGTCAATTCGTCAGAATATGGAATGGAAATAATGGTTGATGCAGGAGAAATGTTTTATGTCGATGTTTCTGTGGATGATTTAAGAATCTGAATATTAGGGAGATGTCAGAAGTATGGATTACCTTTCCCCCGGAAGCAGGGATTGCTTTGCAAGGAACGATTTGAAGATAAAGATAAAAGATAAAAGTAAAAAGATAAAAGTTGAAAGTCGGAAGAACGAAGACAGAAGACAGAAGAAATACGTATTAAACCGGGATTTTCAAATCTTTATATTCGCTACTGCGGAAAACAAAAAATTTCCCTGCTATTTCGCAGATTCCTTCGATTGATAAAGATAGGGATGAAAAGACATATTAAATTTAAAGGAAATACGTATTAAAAGACATATTAAAATCAGAAGAAATACGTATTAAAAGACATATTAAAATCAGAAGAAATACGTATTAAAAGACATATTAAAATAAAAAGAAATACATATTAAAAGACATATTAAAAAGTTGAAGTCGGAAGACAGAAGACAGAAGACAGAAGACAGAAGAAATTTGCTGGGTAGAGAGGGTCCCGATAGCTATCGGGAGGGGGTTAGTACATGATGAAAGGCAACACTGATATTACAATGATAACATTTGACAAGGCGTATGATATTGTTATGAATTCTGTTTTCGCGACCGGAAAAGAAACCATTCCCTATACCGGATCATCAGGCCGGATCCTTGCCGAAGACATTGTAAGTGATATTGACATGCCTCCCTTCAATAAAGCTTCTGTTGATGGCTTTGCCTGCCGGAAAGCCGAACTTGACAACGAACTTGAAATCATTGAAACGATACCTGCAGGAACGCGGCCCAAAAAACCAGTCGGCAATATGCAATGCTCAAAAATAATGACAGGAGCTGCCCTCCCCTCCGGAGCAGATTGTGTGGTTATGGTTGAATACGGAAATTCTGCCGTCGGGCAGAATGAGATATAAGGGTTCATTTATAAAGGAGAATTTTGCCGTCAGGGGTGAAGATCTGAGAAGCGGGGATACAGTACTTAAAGCCGGGAAATTAATCAGGCCTCAGGACATAGCAATTATGGCTGTTGTCGGACATACCCGTGTGGAGGTTGCCAGAATGCCGGTTGCTGCGGTGATCAGCTCCGGAAACGAGCTGGTTGAACCAAACGTACGTTCCGGGAATTTCACAGATAAGAAACAGCAATGCGGGTCAGCTGATGGCCCAGGTGGCAGGTTCAGGTGCATCCGGTAAATACTATGGGATAGCCAGGGATGATGAGAGGAGACTTTTACTCTTGTGACCCGGGCCATTTCCGAATGTGATATTATACTTATAACCGGCGGAGTCTCGATGGGTGATTTTGATTTCATACCGTCGGTACTGGAAAGGGCAGGGGTAGATGGTTTTCAAGAGTGGCGGTCCAGCCTGGAAAACCAACAACATTCGGAATACATCTCGAAGGCAGTGGTATTCTCATCTTCCCGGTAATCCTGTTTCAGCTTTCATCCAGTTTGAAATGTTGGTCAGACCTTTGATCTGACAGGATGATGGGATATTTTTGGAAGCCGCTGACAATGCGGTTGCCAATGAAGGTAGAGGTTTTCGAGGAGCTTTGCGGCTGTATGGCCCTGATTCCGGTCATTATTACCGAAGATGGATTTGTGTCACCCGTAGAATACCATGGTTTAGCGCATATTTCAGCGCTTTCTGACGCTGGCGGAATTATAACCATGCCTGCAGGTATTAGTATGTTAGAGAAAGGGGCAGCAGTAAATGTACGAAAAAGATCAAACAGATCCATCGACTACCTCAGGATTTCAGTCACAGACCGCTGTAATTTACGGTGCCGTTACTGCATGCCTGAAGAAGGAATTCAACTTCTCCGGCACGAAGATATTCTTACATTCGATGAAATTAAAGATTTCACCAGGGCAGCAGTCGATAATGGGATCAGGAAGGTGAGGATCACAGGTGGTGAACCGCTGGTAAGGAAGGGGATTGTAACCCTTGTGGGGATGATCGCATCAATCAGGGGAATTAATGACCTGTCGATGACAACAAACGCAGTGCTCCTTGAGCATTTCGCAAAGGACCTCTCAGCGGCCGGATTGCAACGTGTCAATATCAGCCTCGACATGGTTGATCCTCAAAAGTATGCCTTTATTACAAGGTCGGGTAATCTCAGCGATGTCTTCAGGGGGATTGAAGCTGCAAAGAGCGCTGAATGACTTTTCTCAGGACAATTAATCGTGTGATCAGGGAATCTAAAGATGAAGACAACGCACGTGCAGTTGCTGCTTTCTGGCACCGAAAAACGACCTGAAAGTAAGATACATAAAGCAAATGGATCTGGTCAGCGGCAGTTTTTCAGAGGTTGACGGGGGCTCCGGGGGAGATTGCAACAGGTGTAACAGGTTAAGGCTGACATCTAACGGGAAGTTGAAGCCATGCCTTTTCAGTGATACCGAATTTGATGTCCGGAACTTGGTTATCAGAAAGCCATTGAAATGGCGGTCGGAGTTAAACGGGCAAGGGCTCTGGATTAAATAATCTGGTTTTTATAATATTGGAGGATAAATAATTATGGAAAAGCTGACACATACCGACGAAACGGGTAAGGCGGTCATGGTTGACATAGGAGAAAAGGAGATACAACAACGAAGCGCCAAAGCAACCGGACATATCAGACTTGCCAGGGCAGACCCTGAAACTTATTGAAGAGAACCTGCTAAAAAAGGGGGATGTACTTGCAGTTGCACAGATTGCGGGTATAAATGCAGCAAAGCATACTTCAGATCTCATTCCTCTTGGTGCCATAATATTCAGCTCGATAGCATCCGTGTCATCCTCTTTCCGGACGAGACGGGTATCGTTGCCGAGAGTGAAGTTAAATGCACCGGCAGGACAGGCGCCGAAATGGAGGCATTGACTGCCGTAAGTGTTGCGTTGCTTACAGTTTATGATATGTGCAAAGCTGTTGATAATTTATGGTAGCTGATAATTGTCCTCGTTGAAAAAAGCAAGAAAATGAATCTTCCCGGCAAATTTGAGGTTATGATCATCACTCTGAGCGACAGGGCTTCAAGGGGTGAATACAAGGATCTCAGCGGCCCAAGGATCAGTGAGCGGCTGAATCAATTTTTTGCTGCCGAGAAATGGGAGTCAGATATCAAAAGTGTCCTTATTCCTGATGATGCCGGTGCTCTTAAGGACCTGGTAATAAATTCAGGCAAAGTCTGTAATTTAATATTTACTACCGGAGGAACAGGAATAGGTCCACGCGACATCA
>CAWKIC010000058.1:0-30991 GCA_963849615.1 uncultured Bacteroidales bacterium | reverse complement strand
ATAATTATAGCCTTTTCCCTGAACTGCAATCAGGGTTCGATTATTGGTTTACAAATATGAGCCTTGGCATAAACGCAGGGGTCTCACCTTAATCTTGCCAAATATTCATTCCATGTAAAGGTTGAATCTTCACTCATTGGCCTGACTTCACGACAACCGGATTACCGCGATCCTCACTTTTATGATCTCGGGATTAAATATGCGATCAGGCACCTTAATCAGGACCTGACTTTCGGTTCCTTCATGAGGTTTAATTCCGGCACTCTTGAAATTCTCACGAAATCAAAACCCGAATCAAGGTTAACCTTTGGTTATGTTCTTAAATATTCAGGGTATTCCGAAGCGCCTGAAATTACTATGGTAAGTCACAATATTAAATTCATAATAGCCAAAAGACAAAAATAGAATGCTCAAGACAAGTCTGATATTGTTATCTGCTCTCCTTCTGACTTCCTGTTTAAAAGAAGATCAGCTGAAAAAACAATTCGTATCGTTCGAACCCGTTAACCTGGGCGATGGATGGCAGATATCAACGCCGGCTGCAGAAGATATTGATCCCTCTGCTTTGACAACGATCTACAAGGAATTTCATTCGGATGACAGGATCTGGCAGGCCAGGAGCCTGCTGGTCTTCAGGAACGGAAAACTGGTTGCCGAGAGTTACACGAAGGATGATTCAGATATAACCACACCGAGGGCAATCTGGAGCGCTACCAAACAGGTTGTTGGCCTCTTGACAGGTATTGCGCTCGAAAATCAGCTCATTGAAAACATCAACGATCCTATTTCGGATTACCTGGTTGAAACTGAAACACACCCTGACAGAAGGATATTAAGATTTCGGATCTCCTGACGATGCGGTCCGGAATATCATATAGTAATGATGGGATCGAAGGACAAACCGATAATATCTTAAGGAAACTTCCCGGGAAAATTACAGAATTCATTCTGGGACTCCCGATGGCCGGTGAGCCGGGATCGCAGGTGCAATATAAGGATTGTGATCCACAGCTGGTTTTATCGTCCATACAGGCTAAATGCGGAAAACCGGCAGCCGAATGGGCAAAAGATGTCCTGTTTGACAAGCTTGAAGTAACGAATTTGGTCTGGGACAGTTATAAAGACGGAGTAACACTTGGAGGATTTGGTATTTTAACGACCCCGCGTGAAGTGGCCAAATTCGGGCAGTGCGTTCTTGACAGCGGAATTTGGAAAGGGTCAGTTATTGTTAGTAAGGAATGGATTAAAGAGATGACCGCCATACGGATCAGGATATTTATGGTTACCAGTTCGGATATTTATGGTGGAAGGATCCTGCAAGGGAGATGACGTTTATGAGCGGTCATGGCGGACAGTATGTATGTATCATCCCTTCCAAAAAGCTTATTGTGGTTATGACGGCAGAGGTCAACACCCAGGGAGATTTTCAGTTCGGTAAGGATGCATTTAACTGGGTAGACAGAATTTCAGAGATTGCTGATTGAGTTTAACCATCCGTAACCACCAATCCGCATTTCGAAATCATGCGATTTATTTTTTTGCTAACTTGATCCCTTATGGGGAACGAAGCAGTATTTCGTAATGATCTGTTAAGCATCCTGATTATCCTCGGGATTTTTCAGGGCGCTTTTCTTGCCTTTTTCTTTCTCAGGAAGAGCTCAGGAAACAAAAAGTCAAATGTTTACCTTGGAATAATATTGATTCTTTTTGCCTTCCATAACCTTGATTTCTGGGCTTCATATTCGCGGTACGTTATTAAAATGCCCTTTATCTTTGACATATCAGTGCCGTTTGCATTTGCAATGGGCCCTCTCTTTTACCAGTATATCCGTACACTGATTAAAGATACAGCTGACAAAAATCTCATATGGCACTACATCCCATTTGCATTTTTCTTCGTTTATTCACTTTTCTTCGTTATTCAACCGGATGACTTCAAATACAATGTTTTCATCAGCTCACGTAACATCGACCTGCCGCTTAAAGAAGTAACCCTGAATCATTCATTTGATCCCCTTGGACTCAGAAGCCATATCGATCTCCTTATCCCGGTACAGCTTTGCATCTACCTCTTACTCAGCTATTACGTTTTTGTTAAACATCTTGCAGAAAAATCAATAAATATACTCACACCGCATGATCCTGTTATTATCTGGCTGCGAAATCTGCTGATCGCAACCACAATAATAGTGATAACTGCAGTTATCATCCAGATTGGATTTCCGGGGGGACGGGTTGAATTCCTGCTGGCAGCGTTTTTTACAGGTTTCATTTACTTCCTGAGCATCAACCTTATCCGCGGCTCTGCTTTTTTCAATCAGACCCTGTTTCCAATTAAATATTCCAAGTCTTCTCTGACCAGTGAAATGAAACGCGATTACTCCATGATGTTAGAGAAAATGATGACAGATGAAAAGCTCTACCTCGACAAACTGTTTTCATTAAAACGGCTTTCAAAGCGAGCCGGGATCCCTCCGCATCAGATATCACAACTATTAAATGAGTCTTTCAATCAGAGTTTCTTTGAAATCACAAGGCACTACAGGATAGAAGAAGCAAGGAGACTTTTATCATCACCCGCCGGTTCGGGCAAAAACATTGAAGAAATAGCCCACATGGTCGGATACAATTCCAAGTCCGCATTCAATAAGGCTTTCCTTCAAATAACAGGACAGACTCCGTTAAGTTTTAAGAAGCAAAACATGCCCTGATCTGTGCTTCCTTACAAGGACGTACAAATGAATTAAGGGAACCGGCAGCATCCGGTTCCATGGCATGTCCTTTCATCAAACAATTAAAACTTAATAAAATGAAAAACTCTGTTTATGTTATCAGAATTACATTAATATTCATAAGTCTGTTAATGTTTTTGGGATCATGTACTTTCACAAGCCGCTATGTCTTCCTGAATGTTCCGGATGTCAACGACTATAAGAAACTACCTTCGCGGACCGTTAAAGCCGGTGAAACCGCTACTTTTAATTTCGATGCTGCCAAAGGCTTTGACATCAATTCAATTGTTCCTCTGCGGTTCAACGGCAAAACTGTGAATAACCTTGACACCTTCCTCGAAGGATCAGGAACCACAGCATTTATGGTGATCAGAAATGATACTGTCCTTTATGAAAATTATTTCAACGGGCACGATCATGAATCGTATTGCAAAGCATTCTCAGCCTCCAAAGTGTTTATATCAGCCCTGATCGGGATAGCAATTGAAGAAGGGCAGATAGCTTCAGTAAATGATCCGGTGATGAAATATATTCCCGAGCTCAATGACCAACGGTTTGCAGGACTGACGATTAACCATTGCCTTGCCCTCACGGCAGGGATCAGGACAAATAACAAGCAGGCCTTCCCGTGGCACGATAAGGTCAGGATCTATTATACGCGCGATCTTCGCAAACTAGTATCAGGGATCGATTACGCGAAAGAACCCGGGAAAGAGTTTTTTGTTGAGGAGTTCAGTCCTGTAATTCTGGGACTGGTCCTTGAAAGGGCAACAGGAAAGAGTGTTTCTGACTATCTGGCGGATAAATTATGGACGCCGCTGGGAATGGAAAAAGACGGGCTATGGGTAACAGACCGGAAAAATAACGGATTTGAGGCAGTAAACAGCGGGCTGACAGGAGTTGCCGCTGATTTTGCAAGGTTTGGCAGATTGTATCTCAATCAGGGTATGTGGAACGGGAAGAAACTGCTTCCGGTGGATTGGATCAGTGCCTCGACCAGGCCTGACACTGCGTCGATCAGCTTTTATAAAAAGATAGAGTACTACGAAGGCAGGGATGTTTATTATAACAGCATGTGGTGGGGCCTGAGAAACAATGAAAATGAATATGAATACTCAGCAAACGGCCACTTTGGTCAGAGAATATATATTTCCCCGTCAAAGAATGCTGTTGTTATCCGGTTTGGTTCAAAAGACGGCAAGGTAGACTGGACCAGCTTTATCATGAAGCTTGTTGAGAAAATATGATTATGATTTCGGATTAGGAAAAACTTTTTTTTCATCTCACCACGCGACCTTCTGAACCCCTCCCAAACCCTCCCCTTAAGGCTAAGGGGAGGGCTTTCTGCCTCTAAATTCTTGCGCTTCTGCTCCCCTGAACCTCTCCTAATTCTTAAGGCTTGGGTGAGAGCTTTTGCACTTGGTATTCAGGTTATTGCTCCCTTCCCCTTAGCCTCAAAGGGGAAGGGTCTGGGATAGGGTTCAGAAGCTATATGGAACCATAGATAATAATTGGCAATGATTATTAAACTTTGAGGTTTCCCAAATGTTATACTTTAGTTTTCAATAATAAAATTTCATTCATTATAAACCATTAAAACTATAATCAAATGAAAAAGATGTTTCCCGTTGTACATTTTGAAATGCCTGCTGAAGACAGGCAGCGAATGGCAAATTTCTATTCAACTGTATTTGGATGGCAAGCCCAGATGTTTGGCGAGGAAATGGGCAATTACGTCACTGTATCCACAACCGAAGTTGACGAGAAGGGAAGGCCAAAAACGCCGGGGGCAATCAATGGCGGATTTTTCCCCAGACGGGATGATGCCCCCATGCAGCACCCATCAATTGTTATAGCAATTGACGACATTAAGGAATCCATCAAAGAGGTTACAAATGCCGGAGGCCAGGTGCTGGGTGAACCGGTAGATATACCGAAGGTTGGAACTTATGTATCATTTAAGGATACTGAGGGAAATATTGTGAGTCTGCTTCAGCCATCTATGGAATAACGGCACGGGAGTCCCGGAGACAATCCTAAATATAATTATACTTGCACTACTTCGCGTCTTTGCATCTTCGTGGCAATTAATTCAAGCTGCAGGAAACTAAGACGCCAGGTAGTTTATTGTGTGAATCCTGTTCTCTCCCGGGGACAGAGAGCCAGAAATGATCCCGTGGATCATTTCAGCGAGGAGCCAGTCTGTGTGTGGGGCGTGACAGATTCGAACTGTCGACCTCTTGCCTGTCAAGCAAGCGTTCTGAACCAACTGAACTAACGTCCCTTACCAGCACAAAAATAATATTTAATTTCATTCTGTTGTCATCAGTCATTTTAATCTTAACTTCGAAGACCATATCTGGTTCAATCCCCGGAAATCTACATAATATCTGAAAAACTTTTGATTAATCCGGAACAACTGTTTAATTTGCACAACATACATAAATTATAAAAAGAAGATATATGAAATCAAAAACCTCCCGGAGTCAGGTTCACATCTACCTTCTAACTATTGTCAGGATTGCTGTAGGATGGCATTTCCTCTATGAAGGAATTGCCAAGCTCATTGCGGGCAACTGGAGTTCGGCAGCCTATCTTGCAGGCTCGAAGTGGATCTTCGCGCCGTTTTTCCACTGGATGGCCGGTAATGCCGGAATTGTTGCCGCCGTTGATTTCGTAAATATCTGGGGAATGATCCTCGTTGGCACTGGCCTGATGCTTGGGTTGTTTTCAAGATGGGCAAGCGCCGGCGGAGCATTAATGCTGTTTTTCTATTTTATAGCCTATCCTCCGATCCCGGGTTATATGTTTGGTGTTCCTGCCGAAGGAAGCTACCTCTGGGTGAACAGGAACCTTATCGAGTTCCTTGTTTTACTGGCCCTGGTTTTTCTTTCGTCAGAATACCTTTTCGGACTCGATCGCCTGTATTCCAGATGGAAGGAAGAGAAAGCCCGTAAACCGGTGGCAGACCTGCCCTCCGGTCAAAACAACGGGCTTGACCGGCGGGAGGCTATCAGGAACCTGATATCAATTCCGGCCATAGGCGCTTTTGCATATGCTGTTTACAGAAAGAAGAGATGGGACAGCTTTGAGGAAAAGCTGCTAAGTGTAAAGGGTATGGATGCCAATTCAGGTGCAACCCTCCTGAAATTCAACTATTCAACACTCCAGGACCTGAAAGGACAGGTCCCGAAAGGATACATAAACTATACTGATAAATCGGGACAACCCGCCCGGTTTGAGCTGAGCAGGCTGATAGCGGGAGGGAATCTTATCGGTGGCTGGGCACATGCACGTGATCTTATTTATGTCTCGAAGCTTGTTAAGACCTATCACACTGATGAAAAAGTGATGCAGACACTGGCGCTGGCTGAGAAGTGCGGCATTAACGGCCTCATTACCAATCCTCAGCTGGGAAGGGTATTTCATAAATTCAAACGTGAATTTGACAGCAATATGAAATTCATTTCAGATTGCGGAATCGGCCTTGATTTTCAGAAAGGAATTGAGATGTCGCTTGCAGCCGGAGCCGATGCTCTTTATTGTCAGGGTGAAATTACAGACCGTTGGACAAATGATCAGTATGACGATGGTACCGGGAAAACTGTTCCGCAAAGAATGGAGCTGATTCGCCAGGGACTGGAGGAGATCCGCAGTCATGGGAAACCTGCCGGGATCGGGGCACACAGGATAGAAGCAATAAAGGTGTGTGTTGAACATGGCGTAAAACCCGATTTCTGGGTGAAAACCTGTCACAGCCACAGCTACTGGTCGGCCCAACCGGGAAACGCATGGAAGGATAACATGTTCGATTATGACCCGGAGGAGACGATAAGGTTTATGGCCTCACTCAAGGAGCCCTGGATCGCCTTCAAGGTGCTGGCTGCCGGAGCCATCAAGCCTGAGGAAGGGCTGAAATATGCGTTTAATAACGGCGCCGACTTCGTATGCCTCGGGATGTACGATTTCCAGGTCGTTGAGGATGTGAATATTGCACTCGGGGCATTTGAAGGTGCCACAGTCCGGTCAAGACCGTGGATGGCGTAAGGGCAGGGGGCGGAGAGCGGAGAGCGGGGAGCGAGGAGCGGAGAGCAGGCGAGAGCTCAGGCAGAGCCAGCACAGAGCGCGACCGGAGCGAAGGCCGTAACTGCCGTAACGCCGTAACGCCGGAGAGCGAGTAGCACAGGGCTCAGAGCACAGAGCACAGGGCCGGGAGCAGACACAGGGGGGTGCTACGAGAAGTCAAAACCGGAGATATATGCCGGTGCATCGTAGAAGCATTCCTTTTCCTTGTCAGTCAGATTTATGAACCTGGCATAAACCAATCCCGGCTTGGCATTCAGCATACGGTTAAGGGCTCCCATTTTTACACCTGACCTTAGCTTGTCAAAAAGATCACTCCTGTCGTCAAGCCAGAATAGACCCGTATAATAACCCTCTGTAGCACAGGCTGATTCAAAAAGAGAGGCAAGTTCAATTTCCCTTCCCTTTTTACAGTAGACAGAATCAAAAACCAGATGCCTGAACTCCTCAGGATGAAACAACCGCCTGAACCACGGAGCTTCAGGAAGGATCTTCATTATCACCCAGCCCCAGATACCCGGCATATCATAGATCTTATAAACCGACGGGATGACATTAACCCCCGCAATGATCTCATCACCCTCCTTCAGAACATAATACCTGTCGCCGTAAAAGGAATACTCGGTACTGAAAAATGAATAATCCCTGTAATATTCACTGAGGAGGGCTTCCATTCTGACCTTCTCTTCCGGTGAAGTGATTACCGAGACCCTGGTGTCGGGTTTGGGAGAAAACCTGCTGAAGGCCACTGTAAGAAATGATCTTATGTATTCATATCCTGCCTGGCTTACAAGATTTTTCGACCTTTCGTTCATACTCTCCACAAAGGCGTACATGAGGTGTTTCTCACCTTCATCGTAGCTCTTATAGCCGAGCAAATGGGGTTTACTGAATATCTCGAGGGTTTTTTGCCTGAATGAATCATCTTTTTCAGGCTTGATGATTTCATTTGATTTACTTTTCCAGGTTAGCTCCGATTGAAAAGTCGACTGAAAGGCAAGGTATCGCAGATATGAAGAGGGGTATCTGAGATTTCCCAGGTCTGTGATCCTGTAGCAGGAGCCGACAGTTCCTGTGATCTGGTTCTTTTTATAAAGAGAAACGAATCTTATCTGATCCTTGTAAGCTGCAATCCTCGATGCTATGTTCTTTAACTGAAACCTCAGGCCCCCTTCTGAACCCTGGACTGCATGATCAAGAATTTCCAGAATTCCTTCATTTGCATAGTCGGATACCCTTACTTCAAGCCCCTGATGTGTAAAAATATTACGATCAAACATATTCTTCTGAATCAGCTAATTAGATTTGTTATCCAGCGATCCGAAGACCCTTTTTAACAATGGTGTAATTCTTGCCGAAATATCTGTCCTGATCCTTAACTCTTCAATCTCGACTTTCGAGAAGATCCCGGTCAGGGCTTTTGTCGTAAGAAAATCATCGAGATCTGTGGTAACCGGTTTCATTCCTGCAAGCTTGCCCGCGATTGAATTTGCAAATGTGTTCCACTTGCCTGTCAGGGTGATCCACGAATCCTTTGTTGATACATTCCCGATTATCTTCTTCTCTGTTGAAATCCGGATCTTAGGTTTGTACAGCGAGTAAAGCTCATTAAACGTTGTAGCCCTCAGATAGTTTGTTGCGGCATTATTCTCACCCTTAAGGATGTTAAAAGCATCCTTTATTGTCATCTGTCTGATGCTGTTGACAAATATGGGGGCAGCCTCCCTGGCGGCATCCTCGGCTGCCCTGTTGATCCGAAGGATTACGTCCTCAACAAGCTGTTGCCCGCCGGGAATTCTGGAGATATTGTCGACTATAACCTTAGCTTCATCGGGAAGCAGGATCTTTATGGCTGCATCACCGTAATACCCGTTTTCGGCAGCAAGACGTTCTGCCGAATTCCTGGCGCCTGTTGAAAGGGCTTCCTTAAGTCCGCTTACAACCTCTTCTTCGGTAAGCGGGAGGTTAGCCGGTGACTGAAGTACATTCATCAGTTCGGCACATCCTGAAAAAATCACAATCAATGCTGTTAAAACAAAGAACCTGACTTTCATTTTAAACTGGTTTAAATTCAGTGCAAGATACAAATTAGAATGAAAGTCATGAAATGGCCGGTAAAAGTGCTTCAGAAATGATAAGGTCTTCCGGATTTGTGATCTTTATATTTTCCCTGTTCCCTTCCACGAGGTGGATAGTCTCACCTGATTGCTCAAGGACAGTTGCGTCATCTGTAAAATCAGGATTGTAATCCATCAGGTATGCCTTTTTGATAAGTGAGACACTAAATACCTGGGGTGTCTGGATGATTTTTATACTATGTCTGTCAACAGGCACGCTTCTGTCACCTGTTACCATTCTCAGCGAATCGGCCGGACTTATCACCGGAACAGCGTTGCCGTACTTTGCAGCTGATTCAAAACACCTTTTAATTGTTGCACTGCTTACCAGAGGCCTCACACCATCATGAATCGCCACCAGACCGGTCTCCCCTACCCGTTCTAAGCCTTTCCTTACCGAGTAAAACCTGGAGCTCCCTCCGGAAACGAAAGTGTGAGGAACCTGAAATGCATATTTCCCCTTAAGGAATGTCCAGTATTCAAGCTGACTTTCGGGCAGTACCGCAACTATTTCCATCGTTCCGTCAAAAGCAAAGAACCGCTCAATTGTGTGCATGAGTATGGGTCTCCCTCCAAGCTCAAGAAATTGCTTGGGAACTCCGGTTCCCATCCTGATCCCGGAACCTCCTGCTACTATCAATGCATACAGCTTCATAGAATGTTGATAAAATTCACTTCCAATTTTATTACGTATTTCTTTTTAATTTTATATGTCTTTTAATGGCGCTTAAATAGATTATCCTACTTTCTCATTTTGTATAAACATGCAGATCTCCTTCGTGCCCCTTTGTGAGGACCTTTGTGTACTTAGTGGTAAAAAATAAATCCCTTAACCACAAAGGATCACAAAGGTCAGCACAAAGGTTCACAAAGGGCTTCTATATAACTCTTCGATGTGTATAACAAAACAGATTTTGAATTTAATACGCTTTTAAATTTATATAGCGCTCTTTTAATACGTATTTATTTTTAATTTAATATGTCTTTTAAGACGTATTTCTTTTTATTTTAATATGTCTTTTAATACGTATTTCTTTTTTATTTAATATGTCTTTTAATACTGCTTTTACCTTGCTCACAAAATCATGCAGGCATATTTTCTGTTTTCCCGCAGATCTCGCTGATATCCGCAGATCTGAAATCCAAGTTTAATGCCTCTTCATCCCGGCCCCTAAATCCCCTGAAGGAGACTTAAATCTAGCCCCCTTTAGGGGGTCTGGGGGTGATTCTTACTGTAATCTCTCAAACTACTCTGAGTCAGATTCGTTATTATTTAGTATACAAAAACCTCTTTATGCTTCGTTTCGGCGTCTTGGCAAACTCCTCAGGGTGAATTCTGAATTTATGAACCGCCATAAAATCAGGCAGCTTTTCATTTACCTCTTTCCGTGTTCCATCAAGGATCGCTAAAAGCTGCTCATCGGAGATGTTCTCTTTCTTCATCATCTCAAAATCGGGATAAATTAAGCCTATGAGCTTGTCATCCTCCGAAATGACAAGAGATTCAGATACAAAATCCATGTTGTTAATGACTGCCTCAATCTCCTCAGGATAAATGTTTTTGCCCGAGGGACCAAGCAACATGCTCTTGGATCTTCCCCTGATGAAAATATTACCATCATTATCCATTATTCCAAGGTCGCCTGTATGCATCCAGCCCTCTTCATCAATTATCTCCTTTGTTGCCCTTTCGTTCTTGAAATATCCAAGCATCACGTTTTCACCGCGAAGTATTATCTCCCCCACTTTGTTATGTGGATCGGGCGAATCAATTGTCACCTCAAGGGTATCGACAGGTCTTCCGGAAGCGCCCTGCCTGGTTGTGTCCCATGATGAATAACTGATCAGAGGTCCGCACTCAGTCATGCCGTATCCTATGGTGAACCTGAAACCTATTTTCTTAAAGAAGCTTTCGGCTTCGGGATTAAAAGGGGCCCCGCCGACTACTATCTCTTTAAACTCGCCGCCAAATGTCGCTACCAGCTTCTCCCTTATCTTCTTATGAAGTATCTTATTCAATCCGGGGATAGCAAGAAGAATTTTCATATGGGGTTTGCTGATAACCGGCAATATTTGTTTTTTGAATATTTTTTCTATCACCAGCGGAACCGATAATATAAGCCTGGGCTTTATTTCCTTGAATGCCTGAATGATGATCTGCGGCGAGGGAGTTTTTGACAAAATCGTTATATGACATCCGATGGTGAAGGGAAAAAGAAATTCAAAGGCACATCCGAACGTGTGTGCCAGAGGAAGAAATGAGACCAGCGGATCGCCTGGTTTAAGGGGCATGTTATTCTGTGCATACCGTATATTTGCCGAAAGGCTGTTGTGCGAAATCATAACTCCCTTTGAAAAGCCGGTTGTGCCACCTGTATAGCTTATCACTGCAAGCTTGTCGTTGGTTATGTCCGAAAACTTTATGTCTTCCTGGCTGAGGACCGGAAAAGCCTTTGAATATTTATCACAACACTTTGCATAGGCCTCTTTTATTAAAGCAGTCCCGGAGGAGATAAATGAAAAATCGTCAACTGAAATGACACCATTGACGGCAGGTGCCTTTGACATATCAAGAGTTTCATAGATCTTACCATCTACAAATAGCAACAGGGAATCAGAATGGTTTATGAGATTTGTAAGATCCTCAGGTTTAAAATCAGGAAGTATCGGAACAATAACAGCTCCATAAGTAACTGCTGCAAGGTAGATGACGCACCAGTTTGCTGAATTACGGCCTACAAGGGCAATTTTGTCGCCTTCTTTTATTCCGGCATCCTTAAAAAAGATATGCATATTCAGTATTTTTTCAGCGATCTCCTTATATGTATAACCCTTTTCCCTGTAATTTGACAGAGCCTCTATCTCCCAGTTCTGCTTGATACTGCTTTCTATGTACCCGATTAATCGTTCCTTGATCATGGTTTCAGGTATTGGTTAGTTATTTGAATTACAACCACTAAATTAACTATTTGCATTGATTTCTGAGAAAAACTTCCTGCATTTCGGCATGTCATTCAGATCATTTGTTTTTCCCGGCTATTTCCGGCCTCTCCGGGAAGTCGACCCCAAAATCCCATAGCCGATCTTAAGGAATGGGATCGTTTATGAATCAAGCTGTATGCACTGTGAATCAACCACCCCGGCCAGACAATTTATGTATTTCGCTAATGATTTAGGTCCTTTGGGAGGTTGTGGGTGATTTTACTGTGAACCTAAATAAAAAACATTAACAGGATTGCAACCACCGACAACAGGTTGACAACTGTGAAAAAGTAGTTATATCCTTCACGTTTTTTGCTGAACTGCCCCAGTTTTCTCGCAAAGATCCCGATTGTCGGTACAAACAGAACCAACAGAAAAACAAAGAATTCAACTCCGTAAAAAACTTTGTCGAGGCCACCCCGTACGAGGGCTGACAAATATACAGTTATACACAAAACAAGCAGATAGAACAGATAACTAAGCTTTAGCACCAGGGTTGAAACCAGCCTGCGCTTATGAAGCTGATGCGGTTTCAGATAAGCATACGCAACTGACAAAACAAGAATTATAAAAACAATTCCAAGGATGTAATTTAAGATCTCATTGAAATTTGCCATATCAGCAGGGATTAATTTAAGGATCATTTTTCTTTTAATGTCCAGATTAATGAGCTTGCGCCCAGAACTGCAGCATTTTGCGTGCTTAATTCAGACGGTAATAATTTAACCTTTCCCTTGTATATATGAAGGAGGTTCTCTTCCATGAATTCTTTTGCAGGTTCAAAGATCAGCTCCTTTGCCAGGGCAAGTCCTCCAAAGAGAAAGATGGCTTCGGGATTGGTATGCGCCACCACATCAGCCAGCTTGAACCCCAGCATCCTTCCGGTATGTTCAAAAGCTCTTTTCGCAAGATGGTCACCCCGTTTCGCTGCTTCGTGGATAAGCTCTGCATCGAGCTCATCGAAACTATATTTTCTCAGCTCACTTGGCTGGATGCTGTCGGCCATTACTTTAAGCAGGGTTCTTTTCAGACCTGTGGCCGAAACATAAGTTTCAAGACAGCCTTTTCTGCCGCAGCCGCATTCGCGGTTTGAGGGACCGGGCCTGATGGCGGTATGCCCCAGTTCGCCGGCAAAGCCATCGTGTCCGTAAACAAGCTTCCCATCGATCACAAACCCGCTGCCAAGTCCGGTGCCAAGAGTAATCACGACAAAGTTTTTCATATTCTTTGCACCTCCGTAAATCATCTCGCCTACCGCAGCTGCATTGGCGTCGTTTGTAACCATTACCGGCAGGTCGGTATGCCGTTTGAAAATGTCGGCAAGAGGAATTATGCCTTTCCAGGGAAGTCCCGCAGAATATTCTATTGTACCCTTATTGATGTTTCCCATCGGTGCGCCAATTCCAAACCCTATCAGTTCATGATCACCAGGCACCTTCTGAAGCGTAACCATTATCTTCTCATAGAGGGCAGCTACATATACTTCAACCTCATCGTAATGAGTGGTTTTTATCCTGTCTTCTGCAAGAATGTTACCCTCACGGTCGACCAGACCAAATACGGTGTTGGTCCCGCCAATGTCTATCCCCGCAACCAGCTGTTTTTTTGCCATAATATGAAAATTATCGAGTAAACTACTCTGCTATGTATTCATTCCCCACCTTTCTTGCCCTTTTCGGATGATCGAGATCGATCGCAAGTGCAATTCCGGTTTCAACAAGGATATTCCACCCTGCCATGACCTGGATGTACTCTGCATATTGTCCACCGTCAGGAATAACTATCCCGGGGAAGATAGTCTTCTCTTTTGAAACTGTTATCACATTTACGCCTGCTCCTTTTACAATACACTCCAGGAATTTGTCCTGGTCAACATCGAAGGGATCGATCCAGATAAGGACATCATCCTTGTCCATAACTTCTTCAATACCGTGAAGAGCAAAAGTCCCCTCAAGAAATGCTGATTTTTTTCTGGTAATCTCGTTCGTCTTAAGTGCAAGTTCCGCGGCAACGCCATCGTCGCGACCTGCAAAATAAATTATTCCGGCCTTTGCTATCATATCGACGATATTGTTGTCGATACGGGCAGTCAGAACCTCTTCTGCCTGCTGTGCTGCCGTTTTCAGCCCTTCCATTTTTTCGTCCCTCAGATTCCTGAGAAGGGAATCATAAAAGAGGCCCTGTTCAATAACTGATTTAGTTGCCGCGACAGCTTTTTCTGATCCGCAGGAAAGGATATGGCAGTCATTTGCAAATTCCTGGAGCTTTGTGTTTTTATTTGCCGTCAGCCCGAAAATAGCATCATGTTTTCTTTGTTTCAGAAGATTAACGAGCCGGATCACCTCCTTCGTTTGTCCCGAATTTGAAGCGGCAAAAACAACCAGATCAACCAGGTTGAATTCACGGGCTTCGGTACATCCAACCGTTATGACAGGAAAGAGGAATCCCTTTCTGAGATTTGCAGAAATGGATCTTTTGGCCGGGAAAAGTCTGCTGCTGCCTTCTCCTGTAAGAAATAATCCTTTTTTGGACCTGACAGGCTTAACAAACCTTTCTGATATATCAGGATTGAAATTACCGATAATGCCTGGTGTATCCATCATCTCCCGCACAAGGGCAAATTTTCTGTACTTTTCTTCTTGCAAATTCATTAAACTGGTCTTTATTTATATCAAATGAACTTCAGCAATCCGAAGTATTCCGGACGATGATAATCCGGCTTCTCCGTTTCGACAGGATTCCATGTCAGGAAATGCGGAACAGAGAGCTTATCGCCGCATTTGTAAAAATTAGCCCTGAATTCTTTCCCTTCTATACTTGTTATTTTATGGTGAATAAAAACATTCAGCGGAATAGCAACAGTCAAAGTCCACGAGAACTCACCGGCTTTTTCCCGTTACGGGTTTATTTCCTGCAGATGACAGCCGCCTGATCCGGGAGATAATCCCGGGATCAACACGACTGCGGTTCTCTCTTGCGGTTCCTGTTCCCATCAGACAGGTACCGATCCCATTGAATTCGAAGTTATAATATATACCCCCTGAGGCTGGTAAAATGAAAAACTCAACGCAGGAATCTTCATAAACTTCCTGATTCGATTCTGTGTTTTCAGCTTTGAACCATTGTTCGGCTACATAGTATTTGAGAAGTATTTCATTCCCGGTATAACCTGCTGAAAATTTTACATCAGGCTTATAATCAAAGTCTTTCCAGTTTACCTCTCCTACAGGATTTTTAATATTCAGATTGTCAAACCTTTCTGATATTTCATCCAGTCCGGGGTAAACTGATTTGAACTTTAGCTTACAAACTTCCAAAGTTTTCACAGGTGGTCAACATTATTTCAGGATAACTTATCAAAATTAGGATAAAATCCATTCATAACAAGAAGTTTAGCCTGTATAGTATTACGAAAGCTCATTAAGAATAAGGGCAGCTGCTCCCATAACGGCGCCGTTGCTTTCCGGAATGCCTGAAGGAAGTATCTTGACAGTATTCTTAAACAGAATGTAATTATTCTTTTTCAGATAGTCCCTGACAGGTTTAAAAAGCATTTCGCCTGCCTGTGCAAGTCCTCCAAATAAAAATATTGCTTCGGGACTTGTATAAACTATTGAATTGACTATTCCGAAACCAAGTTTCTCAGCTGTATATTCCATAGCTTTAACCGCAATAGGATCGCCTTTTGCACAAGCTTCAGCAATCGCCTTTGAGGTGAGCTTTGCGGGCGGGATATCCCTCAGTATGCTTTCTTCCCTCATCTCACTAATCATCATCGAAACAGTTTTTACAAGTCCTGTTGCAGAAGCATACTGTTCAAGACAGCCCTTACGTCCGCATCCGCATTCACGTCCTCCGGGGACAACCGTTATATGTCCTACTTCACCTGCAAAGCCTGTATGCCCGTAAACCATCTTACCGTCGACAACTATCCCGCTGCCCAGTCCGGTGCCAAGTGTCAGTATAATGAAATCCTTCATTTTCTTTGCTCCGCCAAAGACCATTTCTCCCATTGCGGCAGCATTCGCATCATTTGTTACAACGACAGGCACTTTGAGTTCTTTTTTCACAAGGTCAGCAAGGGGAACGATTCCCTTCCAGGCAAGATTTGGAGCATGCTCAATGGTGCCTCTGTGGAAATTTGCGTCAGGTGCACCGATGCCGACGCCTGTCAGCTCAAGATCCTTATGGTCCTTCATCAGCTTTTTGATTCCTGACCCCAGGGCTTTGACAAAATTATTGACTTCGGGATAATCGGTTGTCTTGAGATGACCTTCACCCAGCACTTTGCCTGATTTGTCAACCAGTCCGAATACTGTGTTTGTTCCGCCGATATCAACACCTGCTACTACGTTTTTCATTTTTGTAAGTTTTTAATTATTAATATATTATTACTAATTGCCCGAATGGGGGGCTTATCTTCTTTTGAAATATATTGATTATATTATTAATTCTGTATTATCTGGCTGCTTTTATTTTCTGGAGCTTTGAATTCTTAACATTCTTCATTTCCAGGTTCCATTTTTCCACATCATCCCAGTTCTCCTTGATTTCAATTTCTTTATCAAAATAATAGACAGGTTCAGGTTGCCGGTGGATATCAAAATCGCCCGTTGTCCATTTCCTGTCGCCATTGAGATCAAAAATTGCTTTTGCCCTGTAAAGGCCCTTTTCCAGAAGCTGAAACTCAAGCCTGCCGCCACCCTCCATAAAGGCTTCCCTTTTAAGCTTTTCCGAATTATCAAGCAACTGAATTATCGTTGAGCCTCCGGAATTAGTTATGTCAAAAAAAAGTTTGCCAAATAAATCGGGAGTCATCACTGAAAACCTGGTACCCGTTGAATCGGAATAGTCACCATAAATGTTTGTAAATGCTGCTGAATCTGCAATAAAAAGATAGTTATTTCCTGGTTTAAGATCAGTTTTAACATAGTACCGGCAGGAGTTTGAAGTATCCTTATAAACCGAATAGGGCATGATTATTCTCTTTTCTTTCAGAACCTCATAAAATCTTATCCTGGAGGTATCGACAAGTTTGAAAGGTGTAGCTCCCGTGAATGCTATTTTTTTGTCCGGCCTTACCTGTCCTGTAAGATTCCCTGTGTTTACACTGTAGGGAGTCCGTTTTACAATTTTAGACCTGGGAGCCCTGGGAGCTGCGTATCTCATTATAATGGTGTCGGTCTTCGAAGCCGTTATTCCCAGCGAGTCGGTAAAAGGAAACTGAATGATAGTCTCGAGCTGGTTACGGTTGTAAACCGTGCTGTCGGTCAGCCACACAGTAATTGTGTCGTGGTTAACGCTGTTCTCAAGAAAATATGAATTATTATTTACACCCGGAATTAAAAATCCGAATTTTATTGAATCAGGCGGCAGGGAAAGGGTATACTTAAGCTGATATGGAAGTTTTCTTGAAGAGGAAGTCAGATACCTTGCTTTTTTTTCGGCCTGGAAGAGGACCAGCTGGTACTCTCCGATCACAGGAGGCTTTACGACCTTACCATCGGCACTCTTTGCCGCTACGTTACCAACGGCGCTCTTCACGGGCGCCTTGTCATCGGCGCTTTTTACAGCAACAACTGCTGTATCCTTTTTTACAGGGAGAAAATTCTTTTCGGGAGTGATTTTAACCAGTGTGTCATAAAATGCAAAATCTTCGTCCCTTCTGTTGTAGTTTTTACTGTTATCACCGTCTTTCAGGGCATACAGCCTGTAGATCCCCTGATGAACATTATCGATCCTGAACTCACCGTTAGGCTCAACACGTGTGATATAATCAGGGATCTGCTTTATCACCGATGAGTCCTCCTGATGGGTGTAAAGCATTACCAGGGTATTCTCGGGAGGATCAAGGCTGAATGCAGTGTATACATTCCCTGTAACCGAGAGGGAATCGACAAAAGGACCTGTTGAAAAGACAAACTGGTAATTGTTGATTGCATTTCCTTCGTTGAGGTCCCTTATTGCATCCTGAAAATAAAATGTATAGGTTACGCTGTCACGCAGCTCCTCATCAAACCCTATGCGGACACTCTTTCCCCTGGTGAATACCCTGGGTTTCAGGTTCATAGGCGGGGAGACCATGAACTTTTCATTTATCTTGTCAAGAACAACATATTCATTAAAAGTAATGGTTATCTCTTTCTCATTGAAATTCACAGTTCCGTTTTCAGGCTCGCTTCTGACAATTACGGGGGCTGTCCTGTCCCTTGGTCCGCCTGAGGGAGAGTTCATCTTAGCGCACCCTGATGCGGCAATTAATGCAGATATTAAAAGCAAATTGCGAATCACGGATCTCTCTCTCATCAGGATTTAATTTTTCCGAACTACAAACTTACATTTTTTTGGAGATAGTTTTCTACCTTTGGCTTTTATCACACGTTATATGCATTTACTTATTGTTCCCTGGGATGTAAATCCTGAGATATTCAGGATAGGTTCCTTTGCTGTCAGATGGTATGGATTGTTATTTGCCTCATCATTTCTGTTCGGTTATATCATTATGAACAGGATCTTCAAAAATGAAAATCTTAGTGAAGCCGTACTTGACAGGCTTACAGTTTATATGGCCCTCGGGGTAATTATAGGCGCCAGGCTCGGGCACTGTCTGTTCTATGAACCCGGCTATTATCTGAGCCATCCGCTCGAAATACTCAAGATCTGGCATGGCGGACTTGCCAGTCACGGCGCAGCGATCGGGATTCTTATCGCCCTCTGGCTTTTTGTAAGGAAAGAAAAGAAGGACTATACCTGGGTGATTGACCGGATTGCAATAGTGGTTGCACTTTCAGGATTTTTTATAAGAACCGGGAACCTTATGAATTCAGAGATCTACGGAGTCGAAACTACGCTCCCATGGGGCTTTGTTTTCCTGCGAAACGGGGAAACCGCGCCAAAGCATCCCACACAGATCTATGAAGCCCTCGCGTATCTGGCGATTTTTATCCTGCTTTTCCGTATTTACTGGAGAAAAAAAGGGGAACATATCCAGGGAGTGCTTATAAGCCTTCTAATGATACTTGTTTTCACCTCACGGTTCTTTATTGAATTCCTGAAAGAGGATCAGGTTGACTTTGAATCTTCAATGAAGCTCAATATGGGGCAATGGCTCAGCATACCTTTTATAATCGGCGGAATTGTATGGCTTTACTACAGCCTTAAGGAGAAGAAAAGGGCAGTAATTAAGAGGAAGTAGGAAGTTACCTTGTGCCGGGTCTGTCGGTAATTGTACCGTTTTGCCTCACTGTGATACTTCGTGATACCCTTCGCTTCATGTACTCACCCCCCCTGCCCCCTCTCTACCCCGCAGCCTGGCTCCTCCCTAAACTAGCCCCCCGGGCTAGTTCTTAACGGTCGGCCCTGTAAAGAGGGGGCGATAGCCTTGTAGATAATAATTATTTTAGGTAATTGAAAGAAGATAGTTTTCTATTTTGTTAAGGACACTTTTTAAATCGACTAACTCCTCATTCTTAATTCGAAGGATATGCATTCCTATATATTCTAACTCTGAATCTCTGAAATTATCATATTCTTTAATAAAATAGCTTAACCTTATCAAATCACCCTTGTAAATGATAGGATGCTGACGTAAAAATTTAAATCCTGATAGTTTTCGATTCTTTATTTCTCTCCAAAGGATTTGTTCACACTCAGTCATATTTTGTCTGAGAATTCGGCAATGGTCCCGGATCTCTTTGAAATCAAGTTTCTTTGATTTTACCATAGGAATAAAAACGACTCATAAATATATTAATATCAATTAAATATATCAGGGGCATCCCCCTCTTTACGCTAGTAGAGAGGGGAAAAAGGGGGTGAGTACGTGTGTAAATTACTAACTACTCATAAATATATTAATATCAATTAAATATATCAGGGGCATCCCCCTCTTTACGCTAGTAGAGAGGGAAAGGGGGTGAGTACGTGTGATCACGAAGGTACACTAAGTGCGTCACCAAGGTACTCAGAGGACCTCGTTCCTCTAAACAGAGTCTCTAAAGACCAAAAGACCAGAAGACCAGAAGACCAGAAGACCAGAAGACCAGCACTACTTCCTCACAATTCCATTAAAAAGCACATCAAGGATGGCATTGAGCCGATCCTCAATGTTCAGTTCCCGCTTTTTCCAGAATAAAGGTACTTCCAGCCCTTTTAAAGTGGTCTGGATTGCAATTGCGGTATATTCACTGTTTGGGACGGTAAAGACTTTCTCCCGTGCGCCGTGGTAGAGAATCAGCCGAAGAATTGCAAGCTCTTCCCTGTCATATTTTTGCCTTATCGTCTCGATAAAATCAAAGTGATCAAGGTTTTTGTCAAATATTGCATTGTAATAATTCGATAATTTTTCGAATGATTTCATCCTGACAAAAACATAGTTTTTCATTTTGTCAATCGGCGACTCAACCGATTTAATTGCAGTAGTTAACTCATTTCTAAGGATATTGGCTTCATAGAGGACAACTGCTTCAAATATCTCCTCCTTGCTTTCGAAATAGTAATAGACAGAACTTTTACCCATTTTAAGGGCTTTGGCGATCTCATCCATCGTTGTCTTTTTGAAACCATAATGGCTGAAGATCTGTCCGGCAGTAATAATGATCTTCTTCCTAAACTCGTCTTTATTAATCATATAGAAGTTCCTTATTTTGGACTTCGTGTACTGCAAATTTAACATTTTATTAGTTTAATTCAAAAGTTTCGAACAGAATGGTCGATAATTCGAATTATGCATTCTGCAAATACTTCAGTTTCATCCGGGTATCATGATCTAAAAAATATACCTGATATTTTTGTAAATTTGACCTCAATATGAGCCGGAAGGCAAAACGAAATGTTAATAGACGGTAAAGAGTACAGGAGCATTTGGCTGGATGAAAATGACAAAACCATTGTCAGGGTGATAGATCAGCAAAAGCTGCCCTTCTTTTTCGATACGAAAGAATTATCTTCCGTCGAAGACGTTTATAATGCAATCAGGGATATGACTGTCAGGGGTGCCCCCCTGATAGGTGCGGCAGGCGCTTTCGGTATGTACCTTGCGACACTTGAAATAAACTCACGGACCAGTTTGCGTGACCACCTCAGCAATGCTGCCAGATATCTTATTTCCTGCCGTCCGACCGCGGTCAACCTGTACTGGGCAGTAAACAATGTACTGGAAAAGATTGCAAACATTTCAGATCCGGATTTACTCTCTGAAACAGCCCTCAGAGCTGCTCTTGATATTTGCGAAGCTGAGAGGGAAAACTGCCGGAAAATCGGTGAACACGGTGTAAGGATCATCGAAACCATAAGTGCGGAAAAAAAAGGTGCGAGAGTCAATATTCTTACACATTGTAACGCCGGGTGGCTGGCCTGTGTCGATTATGGTACAGCAACGGCGCCCATTTATCTTGCAAGAGAAAAAGGAATTGATGTTCATGTGTGGGTAGATGAAACCAGGCCAAAAAACCAGGGCGCAAGGTTAACATCCTGGGAGCTTGGGAAGGCAGGCGTTCCGTACACCCTGATAACCGACAACACCGGCGGTCATCTTATGCAGAAAGGTCTGGTCGATATTGTAATTGTCGGGAGCGACAGGGTAACCCGGTGCGGGGATGCGGCAAATAAGATCGGCACATACCTTAAAGCCCTTGCGGCATTCGACAATGATATTCCCTTCTACGTTGCATTACCCTCTACAAGCTTTGACTTTAACAATAAGCAGCGGACTCAATGAGATCACTGTGGAGGAAAGGGATCCGGAGGAGGTAACAACGGTAACCGGCTTTGCCGGAGGAGAAATAAAATCAGTTCGGATCTGTCCTGACGGGGCACAGGCGGGAAATTGGGGATTTGACATTACACCTGCCAGGCTGATCACGGGTTTCATAACCGAGAAAGGCATATGCAGGGCAGAAGAGGAAGATATAAAGAAATTGTTTTCAGAAAATACCAACTAAAATGGAAGGCATCGTAAAATTTAATTGTCACTGGAGTCAGTCGGGACCTGTTATCTCTGATGAGCAGTACGAAATAATTAATTACTGGAGAGAGATCCTTTATAATATGGATCTGATAGGCGCTTACGAAAATGGAGTAGGTTTCGGGAACATCAGCATGAGGATCAAGGGCGGCAACCAGTTTGTTATCACAGGCTCGGCAACGGGTGAAATACCCGAACTTGAACCGGGTCATTATGTTAAGGTCAATTCATTCAATATTGACGACAATGCAGTCAAATGCACCGGTCCTTTAAAAGCCTCCTCCGAGTCACTTACACATGCCGCAATCTATATGGCTGATCCCGACGCAAATGCTGTAATACATGTTCACAGCATCGACCTGTGGAATGAACTTATCTACAAAGTGCCTACCACCAATCCTTCATTGGATTACGGAACTGTGTGCCTCGCCAAAGATATCCAGAGATTATTCCGGGAGTCTGATATTTTTGAAAAAAGGATCGTAATTATGGCAGGCGACAGAGCGGGGATTCTCACTTTTGGACAGGACATGGATGAGGCAGCAAATATACTCATGCAATATCTCAGGAAGGGAGAATGACCAGGATAGCTGTTGCCCCTAAATCCCCTGAAGGGGACTTTAAATTCCACTTTAGCGAGGGAAAACTCTTTGCGATCTTAGATTCTAAATCTTAGCGAACTTTGCGGTTATTTGATTTCGGCTTTCCGGCCAGCACATAAAAGGGTATTATTCTTACCTTTATATCAATAACCATAACTTTAAACTTTTTTTTCTACCTTATCAGATGAATTTAAAAGAGAGCGACCTCGCCGGTATGCCGAATATCGGCAGGACACTTGCAGAGAAACTTATCACAGTCGGGATCTCCACACCGGCAGAATTAAAAAACGCCGGCAGTGAGAACGCATTTATAAGGATCAAAACCATTGACAGGGAAGCATGCATCAACATGCTTTATGCTCTTGAAGGCGCCATCCAGGGTATACGGTGGCATAATCTTGATAAGGATAAAAAGCTTGAGCTCCTGGAATTCTATAACTCTGTAAGCTGAGTAAGAAAGGCCCACGAACAGATCTTATTTAGGCATCGCGAAGAATGCCTCATCAACAGGTTTATTCAATTCAACCTTCGTTACCGCCATTGTCATTGAAAATTGTCCTCCTGCCATTACCATTTCCACTTTATAGGGCATGAGGTACCCTTCTGTCGTCCTGTAGTCTGATAAAGTCATCACATTATCTATCGTCTCTCCCTGCATCTCAGTCTGCTGGACTTGTCTGATCAGATAAAAAGTATTGGGATCAAAATAGTATAGTGCTGAGATGTTTTCGGGGTTTGTCATTTTAATTTTAAATGCATTTACACCTCCAACTGGTTCAGTACCCATTAATTCAACCTTGATTCCTTTTTCTGCATAGTTAATAAACGGGGCCCCGACGCCTAACTGGTCCTTACCGGAGTTGTACTGGGTTTCAGGCATCACTTCCGGCGAAGTGGCTCCGGTCATCGGGTTAATGCTCCATCCGCCTTTGTCAGTAAAGCATGTGGTTATAATGCTCCCCATAATATCCATTTCCTGTTTTATTCCTTTACCATTGAGTTGTGTGGACTTGAGTGTGCCCTGGGTACCCATTATATCCATGGTGCTTTCGGTATAGACTGAAGTGATTTTATTCAGCAGGTCTTTCCCACCAAGGGCCTGGATATATTTGCCGATTATCTCATCAGCTGTCTGGGCTGTAACTGTGACTGCGCAAAAGAGTGCAATAAAAGTGAGTGCAAATGATCTGTAAGTTTTCATTGATAGAGTTATAGTTTAACTGATTAGTCGCAAGTTAATCAGGATTTATTTACTTTTCATAAATAATTCAGATTTTTTGGCACTCCGGATTAAACAAGTCAATTCATTTGATGGAAACGGCCGGAGTTCGGCGGGGTAAACATTTTGAAACTGTTTTTGGATTATTACCAACAATTACTTATAATTGCAGACCGAAATTAGAAGCCGTTGCGGGTTGCGGTTGCAGGTTGCGGGTTGCGGGTTACTGGTTGAGGTAGTAAAAGTTGTGGTGTTGTTAAAGTATTGAAATTATTAAATAATTAATAAACCTGCAACCCGAAACTGACAACCTGCAACTTGAAAAAATGGTTTCATGCGGGGCCCATAGCTCAGATGGTCCCCTGCAGGCTGGCTCCTTCGCTAAAATCAGCCACTGGCTGATTTCTTAACGCTCGGCCCGGTTGCGGGTTGCGGGTTGGTTGCTCCCCTGCAGGCTCAACATCAGGATGGCCTGTGTTCTTTTATTATTTTAGGGCCCATAGCTCAGATGGTTAGAGCACCTGACTCATAATCAGGGGGTCGTTGGATCGTTCCCAACTGGGCCCACCTCCGCCCTCCGAAGCCTTGGCGTAGGAGGGCTTCGCTTTTTATTAGAAATTTTGTGCCGCCAAATCTTCCTCGGGCTACGGTGGACGGAGCCCACAAATTAAGTTATTATGGAGTTTGTATATATCCTTAGATGTGCTGATAATACTTATTATACGGGACATACCAGAAACCTGGAAGACAGAATCAGAAGGCATAATAAAGGTGAAAACACTTATACACAGCCAAGGAGACCTGTGATCCTGGTTACTTTACATTGCATTTTCAGATAAGTATAAGGCAATTAATTTCGAAAAATACCTTAAGTCCGGATCCGGTAAAGCATTTGCACAGAAACGATTTATCTAATCTACTGGGATCGAGCCACCGCGGCAGTCTGGCTCCTTCGCTAAATCCCGCCACCGGCGGGATTCTTAACGCTAGGCCCGGTGCCAGGTTTACGCCAGGTTTTGGGAAAAAGTGAGGAGTTTTTGATCCAGATAACAAGATCGAAGGAATGGCTAGCCTATACATTACGCCGTTTGTAACCCGACAAGAGAGGGAGAGACAGGTGAACGGGCCCAAATTGAAAATGAGTCGGATTTTAAACCAGAGATTACCAACTCAATTTTTTACCCGGTTGAAAGTATCGGTTTTGACGATTTTATTATTTACTATCGTTTTCTGTATAAACATATCAGGTGATTTGAATTCCGTATCCAGTTTAAAAGATGCTTTTTCGGGATTGGAAATATCACTTAATGGAATAATTATAAATTTACTTTTTGATGTGAACCAAAGGCCATGAGTCCCGGAATCCATCCCGGTCAGAGATAGAAGATAAAATGAATTTATCAGCTTTTTTGTCATACCCCCAAAGTTGTTTCCCTTCCATGACCATTTTATCTTTTGTGACAAACTTAAAATTACATTCAAGTCCCGTTCCATTTGATTTTATCTCCCAAAATGCAGTTGTATCTTTTCCTACTTCCCCTTTCCAATTGCCTATAAGCTGTTTAATCAACTCAACCTGATTGAGTTTTGTCAGTGTGGTCTGTGCCTGCAATCTGGCTGACCAGATTAAAAGGGAAACAGAAATAATTGCTGTTAAGTAAATTTTTTTCATATGATTAATTTTTTTAATAGTGCAGAAACAAAACAGTAAAACATTTGAGAGAGGAAAGTGTTAAAATAAGGATGCCTTCACAGGTGGAAATGGTCAGGACTAAAAATAAGTATTTATTTCGCTGGAATATCTGTGTTTTTTGTTATCAGACCGTCGTTTGAATTGGTCAAAGAAAGACGGATTTTAAAGAAAAATCGGACACTTAAAAGTCCAATTGATAAGAAATATTACTCCCCTCACAAGAGAATCTTCTGATGATATATTTTACGGAAAGAATGTAATATAAAATTGACAAGCCCCAAAATCTTATTCTTTGAGGCACATTTTTTAATTATGAAACTTATTTAATCCTTTTGTAGTCATATTTAACCACGATCTTATCATTCATAATCCAAGTTTCTGTAAAAGAATCTATAGTTAATTTCCCCTTCCACTTTAAAAAATGCTTTATCGGCGTTGGAGACATCACTGAGAGATGTTAGCAAATATTTATTCCTGGATGTGAACCAGAATGCCAGAAGCCAAATATCCTTGCTTGTTTCTAATGTGGCCACAACATACTTGTCAAGTCTGCTGTCGTACCCCCAAAGTTGTCTGCCTTCCAAAATAATTTTGTCCTTTCCTGCAATCTTATAGGTATAGTATGCCTCCAATCCTGAACCAAATGCTTTAGCTTCCCAGTGTAAAATTGTGTCTGCCCATTGTGCCTGCCAATCACCTATGAATTGCTTAAAAAGTTCAACCTGATTGAGTTTTGGCTGAGTCGGCTGTGCCTGAATCTCAGATAATCCAATTAAAAGAAATCCAGCAATTAAGAGAAATACATTTAATTTCTTCACATGATTATGTTTTATGTTGATTCAAATAAAGTGCAAAAGCAGGTCTTATAAAACATATTATCGGCAGGTAGCCTTTTTTTGACGGTAAATAGAAGAAAAAATACAAGTATTAAGAAATCAAATTGAATGGAGACTGCATGTTTTGTAAAGCTTTTTCAGACCTTCTTTTAAATTGGTCAAAGAAGGACGGATTTTGAAGAAAATCAAACACCTTTAAGACCAATTGTGGGTGTCTTTATCGTTGGCCCGCCTGTTTGAGGCTCGTCCTACGACAAAATTAGGTGTTTCAATATTAATTCTGCTTTAGAAATAATTTGTCTACATATTTGGGAAATTAAATGCCTTTAAGGAAAGGCATTTATATGAGTTTTATCAGAATTAAGTTTATAGTTCCTTTGTATTACTTTCCAGCTAAGGAACAAATGCAAAAGCCAGTCGCCTTGACCACATTCCGCCGGAAAGATTTACATTTTTATATTTATCTATAGATCATGAGATTAATTCCGGTTTAAGTGGTCAATTTGTACCGGCGAGACATGGTAAGGGTCACCGGCTTTTGCATAGACCTCAAAACAATGTGAAAATGACATTTTATTAATAATCCTCGTTGAAGAAAATTAGGATCAGTTGTCAGGAAATAATCATGGATCTTATAGCGAATTCAATTTTTGTAGTATTTCCAATGGTATTTTCTTCTCATTCCCCATAATGTTGTTTAACTTGGGTTTGATTTGCGAAAATTGGAAGTCAGACAAGAGTTATTGGATGGGATCATCTGTGAAAGGGAAGGGTGTAGCTTTGTGACTGACGAGGCTGTGGTTTATCAAGAATGATCAATAGCATCGATGGGAATAAGCTAATTAATAAACGCAAACCTAACTTTATCTGCATAGGATTGATCCTGAACAGAAGTTCTTATACTTCTATAAACAAAATAACTGTAAGGCAAATTCTGTACACAAATTTCAAATACAAATAATAGCCTCTAGACAATAATCAAGATTTAGATAAATTCGAAGTACGCTTCTAAAATACCTAAGCAAAATGTTTAAGAATTATTTTAAATCAACAATACGTTTTTGGAAACACAATAAAGTTTTTGCATCAATAAATGCATTGAGCCTTTCAATAGCACTTGCAGTTACTTTCATTATAATGCTCTATGTAGTAAATGAGTATAGTTATGATAGATGCCATTCTAACTTCAAAAGGATTTTCAGGGTTCTTAACTATTATGTCGATTATAAGAAATCATATACAGAAACTCCATACGTTTTAGCCTCAGCACTAAAAGCTGAGTATCCCCAGGTTGAAAAATCCATATCTGTAATATCCAAAGCTAGCATAAGAATAAAAGTTGAAGATGAAGATTTTACTGTATCTGATGCAGTTTTTACTAATTCTGAAGTTTTTGACATTTTCACACTTCCAATTGTAAAGAAAGTACAACAAGGAGACCTTTTGGAGGATAAAAATTCAATTGTCATTTCCCAGGAGTTAGCAAAAAAAATCTTCCCGGGACAGGATCCAATCGGAAAGAGAATCACAATTAGTTCATCAGATGGAGATTTACAATTTTTTGTCAAAGCTGTTTTCAGGGATATCCCTTTGAATTCGACTTTCAAAGCTCAATGTCTTTTTAGTAGTAAACTGATTATTGAAAACCTTAACAAAGCTTATAATGTTACAAATTCAGACAAGGACTGGACCAAAAACTCATTTGTAACCTGGATTTTACTATCAAAAAACTCTGATGCAAAGGAATTAGAAGAACAATTCCAGGCTTTTGAGCTTAAGAACCTTGGCCAGAATTCTCATTATCATTATTTACTTCAAAATTTATCAAAAGTTTACCTTGGTTCTGAAAATATCGGAAATGCCGGAATAAAAGGCAATACAAAGAATATAAAATTATTTATTACAATCGCTCTTTTAATAATTCTCGTTGCTTCAGCAAATTATATAATCCTGTCTACTTCTGTTTCATCTGAGCGTATGAAGGAAATTGGGTTGCGTAAAACATTTGGAGCAAATAATCATGAAATTAAATATCAATTATACATCGAGTCTGTTTTAATGGCAATAGGGATAATGCCGATCTCAATTTTAATTATGTGGTCAGCTCTGCCAGCAGCAAGCAGGTTGTTCCAGACACCTATACAAATCATACCTTCAAACATACCGATTTACATTTTGATCTCCTTTGCATTAACATTGTTTATCGGTATATTATCAGGCACTTATATTTCCACAATCCTTTCAAGACTAGAGGTTACTAACATTATAAAGAAATCTATTCAAACTGGCAAAAGGAAAACTCTCCTACGCTCATCGCTTATTGTGTTTCAATTAATCATTTTTTGTTCTTTTGTATCATCCGTGCTCATCATACGCTCACAATATCAATATGCAATTAAAAGAGATCCCGGACATTATAACAGTAATGTAATTATATTAAACCTTGGTCGAAATTTTAGTGGATATTCAGCATTGCTTAATGACCTTAAAGCTAATACTAATGTTATAATGGCTGCTGGATGTGCAGAATGCCTGCCTATGCAGAATTCAGCAACAGGAATGTACCAGCATTTCCAGGATAAAGAAGTTCGAGTACAAGTAGAGGCAATGTATGTTGATTTCAATTTTCTGGAAACTTTGGGGATAAAACTGGTTGAGGGACGTTCTTTTTCCAAAGAATTTGGGAGTGATCAGACGCAATCTGTAATATTAAACGAAACTGCTGTGAAGAAGTTAGGTATTGTAAATCCCGTTGGGCAAAAGATTGCAGGTTCGACTATTATAGGAGTTGTCAGAGGATTTTAACCTTCACTCGATACACACAGAGATTCCACCAACAATGATTGTGTTGAAAAACGAAATTCATTGGCAGTTAGTTGTTCGTTATATGCCAGGTTCTTTTAAAAATGTCAGTCAGATGCTGGAGTTAGAATGGAAAAAATTTGGTGCCGGCCAGCCATTTAGTTATAAAACCATTGAAGACCTGATTTCAGGCATATATTTATCAGAAAATAAGTTGAGTATTTCAGTAGGCATTTATGCAATTATAGCAATTTTAATCGCTGCATCAGGATTATTTGGATTAACTCTTTTTATTGCCAGAACCAGGACAAAAGAAATAGGAATAAAGAAAGTGTTTGGATGTTCCGAAAAATCAATTATTTACTCTTTTCTATGGGAAAACTTTGTCCTCGTACTTATAGCCGGATCAATATCTATTCCAGTAACTCTTTATTTCATGACTAACTGGTTAAAGGAATTTCGCTTATAAAATTAATATTAATTGGTGGGCATTAGTGATACCTTTTTTAATTGCTTTGATTATTGTTCAGTTGACCGTTTTTGTATATTCATTCAACGTATCTAGAATCAATCCTGTTAACGCTCTGAAATACGAATAGCAATAAAAATTCTTTGTCTTTAATTAAATCTAAATTAACAGATTATATAAATAGCCATAACAGCTAACACGGTAAATGAAGGTAAGTTGTTGGTCACGGTTTTTGCTTTTGCTCCTGCCCCTGAACAAATTCTAATTGGGGACAAACTCAGACGACACCGATACTGTTAACTAAATAACGCTACCGAGACAAATCCTGCGACCGAGACAATTTTATCATTCGCCGGGACTTGCAAAAACTGCGCCATGGTGGCTTGACCGCCTGTATAATTTTCTGGCTAAAGTATCGGGATTCGTATCGGCGAACGGCGCCACCAACGTTTACTCCCTCAACCGCCGGGCTGTTAGTAAAAATAGGATGCTGCCCAGAACAGAAAAAAACTACCATTTTAGAGAATAATTTCCATATATATTTTGTCTAATATATAAACTTAATCAAAATGAAGAAAGTAAAGGCTGCTTTAATTTTAGTGGCAATATCAATTCTTCCTTTGACTTGCCTAGTTGGACAAAACAGTGCTGAAAGTCCATCAAACAAAAATTCTAAAAACCAAAGTGCTATTAGATATACAAATTTCACTGAGATGAGTTATGGGATCGGCCTCGGCAGTGATATTGATGGATCCCAAGGTCATTCAACATATGGGATTCACACAATAAATGGATGTCTTATCAATTCAAAACTTAGTCTTGGATTTGGGATAGGTCTAGACAGACTGCGGATTAATGAAAACCTTGGTCAAACACTTCTTCCTGTTTCAATTGATATAAGGTACTATTTCTTAAAAGATCCAAAAATTCTTTTTTGTGGGATTGAAGGTGGTTACACATATAATTTGTCGGGTGTTAAACTTGACTATGAAAGTGGCTTAGTTGGCTTCTTTATTAATCCATCTATAGGAGCAAAAGTTTTTCAACTAGAAAAAGCATCATTGATAATAAATCTTGGTTTTAAAATTCAAGAAAATACCATACAATATGTGTGGACACCATTGCCTAAAAATGAAATGCTTCTTAATATCAAAGCAGGTCTTCTATTCTAAAATGTAACTTGATCTTAAATACCTAAATTTGCTAATACATAGGGCTTCATACGGTGCGGAGCACCCAGTAATGAAGCCCACGTTGAACTAAATCCTATAAAAGTCTTGCGGTCTTGCGGTCTTGAAAAAGGTATTCGAAAGCTTTTTTCAGTTAAAAGCCTCGCTCCTATGGTCTTAATTGCGAAAAATTTCGGAATGTTTGTTCCGAACTTTATCGTAGTCATCTATTATTTTCCCCGGCACAGATATAGCTATCGCTAAAATTGTGTCGGATTGACCTGAAAAACTTCGGGGGATAAAGGTTATCAGACAGACTGCCG
>CAWKIC010000057.1:0-24990 GCA_963849615.1 uncultured Bacteroidales bacterium | reverse complement strand
GCGAAGGAGGGTCACCCATCTCTCCTGTTCCGGCGTGTGCGCTCAGGCGCGCGACAAAAATAGAAAAACAAGTATAAAGCGCAAAATAAAAGATCAGTTATTTAAAACAGGTGATCCTATCCTCTCTTCTCAAGCAGTATAACATTTTCAACATGATGTGTATGAGGAAACATATCTACAGGCTGTACACGGGTAACTCTATACTGCTCTGACATTAAAAGGACATCACGTGCCTGTGTGGACGGGTTACAACTGATGTAAACAATCCTCTCCGGAGCCGCCGAAATAATTGCTTTTACTACATCTCCATCCATTCCTCCCCTGGGAGGATCGGTAATTATTACATGCGGTCTGCCGTTGTCAGCTATAAATTGATCGTTTAATACCGATTTAATATCACCGGCGTAAAATTTTGTATTCTTTATATTGTTTATCTCAGAATTTACAATTGCATCTTTTACTGCTTCATCTACATATTCGATACCTGCAACCTTCGATGCTGAACCAGCAATAAAGTTTGCAATGGTACCTGTTCCGGTGTAAAGATCATAAACATTTTCTTTTCCTGTCAGTCCTGCAAAATCCCTGGCAACTTCATAAAGCCTTTGCGCCTGCCTTGTATTTGTCTGATAAAATGATTTTGCACCTATTCTGAACTTAAGCACTCCCATCTCCTCAACAAGATGATCAACACCCTTGTAAAGCACTACCTCCTGATCGCCAAGCGAATCGTTCTTTTTTGAGTTTATAACATACATAAGGGAGGTTATTTCGGGAAACTTCCCGGCTATAAAATCAAGCAGACCCTCTCTCCTCTTTTCATCATCATAAAAGAATACAAAAATTGCCATAACATCGCCGGAAAGAGTGTTCCGGATAACGAGATTCCTGAGAAATCCCGACTGTTCCCTCAGGTTGAAAAATGTCATTTTGTCTTTATGCGCGTACTCCCTGACCGCATTCCTGATAAGGTTTGAAGGCTCAGGTTGCAGATGACACTCCCTGATGTCCAGAACTTTATCAAATAACCCCTTGATATGGAATCCGATGGCATCCTCCTTAGCAAATTCGTTATCAGATGTGATCTCTTCACGGGTCAGCCACCGTTTATCGGAAAAGGTAAATTCAAGTTTATTCCTGTAAAAGTATATGTCGGGTGATCCAATTATCGGATTGATGTCTGGCAATTCAATCCTGCCAATCCTTTGCAGGTTATCCCTGACCTGTTTTTCCTTATGAAACAGCTGAAGATCGTAGGGTAGATGCTGCCATTTGCATCCTCCGCAGATGCCGAAATGAATGCATGGAGCAGGGATCCGGTCGGGAGAATATTCATGGAAGCGGACAACAGTTCCTTCCATATACTTCTTCCTCTTCCTTTTGACCTGGATATCAACTACATCGCCCGGAATAAGCATCGGTACAAAAACTACCATATTATCGACCCTTGCAACTGCATTCCCTTCAGCCCCGATGTCAGTGATCCTTACTTTTTCCAACAGGGGCAAATCTTTCCTTCTTCCCATTTATTATTTACTTTAAATCATTATCCGGATTTATTGCAGGAATTTTTTTTTGTTTCCCGCAGATCACGCTGATTTTCGCAGATAAACCAGAATTAATCAGTAAGTATTTCATTTTGTATCGGAAAGTGACAGGAGGTCCTCTTTGGGGGATCCAGGGCTAAAGCCCCTGAAGATCCCTTATAAACATGATTCCCTTAACCATGCATGGAACTACCCCGGCTCCATGATCAAGCCCGGGCAAAATTTCTTTCCTGATTACCTGCGTTGAAGTCCCGGCAGAGATCATCGCATCATAAATATTTTCGGTTGTTACCGGGTTGACATCCTGATCAGCATCGCCATGAAGAAGATATAATGGCACCCCGGTAGCCCAGGCAGTGATGCTGTTTGCCTCAAGAGCATCCCTGACAGGCGAATACTGAACTCCGGTTTGAAATCCCGTCAGGAAACCCGCAGTAAACAGGTCAGCGACCGTTGTTGTAAGCTGACTGTTTATTTCACCGGACGACAATAAACCGTTATAGAGTGAGGTAAGTTTTGAAGCATAAGGTTCCTTAAGAATATCGGTGACCGGATTTGTAAACTGGTGATAATGAGAATATGCATTTACAATATATCCTATGTAAACCGGCATCGGGTAGCTGGTTAATCCCGACACTGAATTGAGAAGCAAAGTTAAATTGTATGGCCCTGCCCCGCAGACACTTCCCTTAAGGTTAAAATCATCAGGAAAGTCCAGCTCAATTGACTTATGAAGTGAAAGGGTTGCCCATCCTCCCTGGGAATATCCCATAAGGTAATATTCATTCTTCATTTTAACGTCATTAAGTCCCGCATCAGCAAATTCGTTGACGGCATACAGCATGTCGGTTATTGACCTGACTGTTGGTTCAGCTATCAGATACGGGTGAGGTATCCGGGCCGATTCGCCGAAACCCGGATAATCCGGGATGACAACTATATATCCAAGGGAGGAGACTGCTTCAACCAGCTGATAGACAGGATTAAGGGGATATTCGCTCGGGGAATATGCATTCATTGTATTGGTTCCGTTCTGAAAGCAGATTACAGGATACTCTCCTGCAACTGAGGGAGCGCAGACCAACCCGGATGCATTTATATTTTCGTTATCAACTTCAGTTTTATAAACCAGCTTATAGATCCTGATATCGTTGGTAACATACGGTTTCAGAATGCTTATTTCAGGATAGCTACCCTCAGCGATACCCAGTATAGTATTTATGTAGCCTGTCTTGAAACTCGTCACGAATTCATCCGAAACCAAATATTTATATACGGTTCCTTCCTCCTTTTTACAGGAAGTGGCAGCAAGGATCAGACCTGCAATCAACACCCCTGATCTGTAAATTGACCTGTAATTCCGTATCATCCGGGAATCATTTTTAAGTTTTGCGGCACCTTCCCTGCCAATCTTATTTACAACAGCAGCATTACCGGTCCGACAAAGATAGCTCTTCCAAACAAAACCTCCTCTTCCCCGACTCCCATTCTTTTCCTATATTTGCGCCTGATAATTTTGATATGGTTTCGGTTCAGGATATTACGGTTTCTTTTGGCAGTTTTGATCTGCTTACAAATATCTCATTTCTTATAAATGATCAGGACCGGATCGGCCTTACAGGAAAAAACGGAGCCGGAAAATCAACCCTTCTTAAAATTATTTCAGGTTTACAAAGCCCCACTTCAGGTCTTATTGACATGTCAAGGGAAGTTACAATAGGCTATCTCCCACAGCAAATGACAGTCGATGATTCGACCACAGTATTCAATGAGACTCTTACGGCATTTTCAGAGCTTATTAATCTTGAAACTGAAATCGGGAGGATCAGCGATGAAATAACTCACAGGGATGATTACGAATCGTCCGATTACCTGAACCTTTGCGATCGCCTCCATGAAACCGAAGAAAGATTCCGCATGCTGGGAGGTACCGGATACCTGGCTGATGCAGAACTGACCCTCTTTGGCCTTGGCTTTGACAGGAAGGACTTTGACCGGCCTACGAATGAGCTTAGCGGAGGGTGGAGGATGAGGATCGAGCTTGCAAAGCTTATCTTAAAAAAACCATCGCTTTTTCTTCTTGACGAACCTACCAACCATCTTGATATAGAGTCGATCCAGTGGCTTGAATCATTTCTTTCGGGATATCCCGGCGCAGTGATGATGGTTTCGCATGACCGCGCTTTCCTGGATAACATTACAACAAGAACAATTGAGATATCGCTTGGCAAAATTTATGACTATAAAGCCTCCTGGTCAAAATATGTCATCTTAAGGAAAGAAAGAAGGGAACAGCAGACTGCATCCTACCGGAATCAGCAAAAGATGATAGGGGATACGGAGAAATTCATCGAACGGTTCCGTTACAAAGCTACAAAAGCAGTCCAGGTACAGTCGAAGATCAAGCAGCTCGATAAGGTTGAAAGGATCGAGATCGATGAAGAGGATACAAGTTCAATAAATCTCAGGTTCCCCCCTGCCCCGCGCTCCGGCACTGTGGTTCTGGAAGCTGAAAACCTTACCAAAAGCTATGGTTCGCTGGTTGTCCTCCGTCATGTTGCAATTATTATAACAAGAGGGGAAAAAGTAGCATTTGTGGGACGCAATGGAGAAGGGAAGACAACCTTTTCCAGGATCATAACAGGAGAACTTGACCACGAAGGGATCATGAAACTCGGTCACAATGTAAAAATCGGATATTTTGCACAGAATCAGGATGAGCTGCTTGACGAGAATAAGACTGTTCTCCAGACAATTGATGACGTTGCAAAAGGAGATATAAGAACAAAGATCCGTGATATGCTTGGGGCATTTCTATTCAGGGGGGAAGACGTTGATAAAAAAATAAAGGTTCTTTCCGGTGGAGAACGGTCAAGACTTGCGCTTGTAAAGCTTCTGCTTGAACCATGTAACCTGCTGGTGCTTGATGAACCGACAAATCATCTCGACATGCGTTCGAAGGATATTCTTAAACAAGCGCTTATAAAATATGATGGCACGCTAATTGTGGTTTCGCATGACAGGGATTTTCTTGACGGACTTGTTTCAAAAGTATATGAATTCAGGCACAACAAGATAAAAGAAAACATAGGTGGCATATACGACTTCCTCAGAAAGAAGAAGATTGAAAATCTCAGGGATATTGAAAAAAAGGATAAAGCTATAAGGGAAACAAAGAAAGAAGATAACACCTCCAATAAACAGAGATACCTGGATAAAAAAGAATATGACAGGAATCTGAGGAAACTTCGCAAAAGACTCGGGGAATCAGAATTGAAAATAGAAATTATGGAGGCTGAACTGCTGGAGATGGACAAATTACTGATGAACCCTGCAGGTTCTGAAAACACTGAAGAGATCTACAAAAAATATGAGGAGTTAAAGGGCTATTTGAATGAAGAAATGAACAAATGGGCAGGCTATTCTCACGAAATTGAGTTATTTTTAAGGGATAACAACTGAACATGGAACTCAGGATACTCGAAAAGGATTACAGGGTACATGTCTACGAAACAGGTCCGGACGGAAAGTTAAATCTACATACCTTGTTTGATTATTTACAGGACGTTGCCTCAGAACATGCCATAATGCTGGGTTACGGCAGGGACGCACTCATGGAAAAAAATCACAACTGGGTACTCTCAAGAATGTATGCTGAAATCCATGACTGGCCATCATGGGGAGATACAGTTACAGTGAGAACATGGCCAAAGGGAACTGAATCTGTATTTGCACTTAGAGATTTTGAAGCTTCTTTCGCTGACGGGAGGCCGGTTGCCTCAGCAACATCCTCCTGGCTTATCATCGACTCCACCACAAAAAGAATTCAGAGACCTGATGCAACGCTGTCGCAATATAATACTGAAACTCCTCACCGGGATGCACTTCAAAGGAACGCAGCCAGGCTTGAACCAGCTCATGAAGATGGGAACATTTCCCCGGAATTCAGTGTGAAAATCAGCGACCTTGATGTCAATTATCACACCAATAACGTTAAGTATATTAAATGGGTCACCGACAGCTACGACCCTGGATTTCGTGCTGAACAATGTTCCCTACTCCGCTGAAATAAACTATCTTGCCGAATCAAGGCATGGGCATAGAATACTTGTCAGGCTCTCCGGAGATAAGGAAAACAGCACTCTGTTTAACAATTCGATTCTGCGGACACCGGATAATACTGAGCTCTGCAGGGTAAGGATAGGTTGGAAAAACAATCACCAAGAAAAGAAAATAGTATAAGAACATGAACAGGATTTTATCCGTCAGAAATTGCCTCATATCGCTTTCCCTTGCTGCAGCCTGCCTCGGGATCATCTCATGCGTCACAACCCAGACTCCGGTCGACTCCAAGGATCTCTCCTATCTCTATAATCCCACAAAGAGTTCAGTCAAACCACGCTATGCCGTTTTGAATGAGAGTGACGGATCTTCGGTCCTGTCTATAAAATTTTTCGCATCTGAACTCTTTTTTTCCGAAGCTAATCCACAGGGCATACCGATATCACAGATACTTATAACTGTAAAACTCTACAGTATTGACAACGGCAGAACCCTGCAGGATACGGCAAATCTGAATCTCAGCATAGTAAAAGACGAATCCCGTGCCGAATATGTTTATAAAGCGCCCCTTAAGACAGAGCCTGGAACCATATATATGATTGAGGTCAAAATGCTTGACAGACTCAGGCTTGAAGTAATACAGTCCTTTGTACCCTTCAACACAACAACACCTTTCAACAGGTATAATTTCCATGCACGCGGGCATTTCCTTAAAAATGAGCTCTTTAATCCGGTGATACGGCCAAATGAGTATGTTGATCTTGTCTACAAAGGTAAACCGGTCGACTCTCTCTATGTCTCCTATTTTGAAACCCTCCGGGATGTGCCTTACCCCCCTTCGATGCTTCTGCCCGAAAAAATTATTGACTACGAACCTGATACGATTATCCCGCTGGCGTATTCCGATACGCTTCCTCTTATGTTCCCTAAAGAAGGAGTATATCTCTGCACTGTCGGGAGAGATGTGACCGAAGGATTTACCTTTTTCAATTTTGGTGACAGATACCCCTCAATGACAAGTCCTGAGGTGATGATCGAACCACTTGCTTATCTTGCTTCAGAAGAGGAGATGAACAGCTTGCATACTTCTGCCAAACCAAAAGTTGCACTTGACGATTTCTGGATCAAATGTGCAGGAAATGTTGAAAAGGCCAGGGAACTCATAAGGATCTATTATACAAGGATCCTATATTCAAACTATTACTTCACATCTTTCAAAGAAGGCTGGAGAACTGAACGCGGTATGATCTATACCATTTATGGACCGCCTGATAAAGTATATAAAACATCGGATGGTGAAAGCTGGGGATACAGGAAACCTTTCATAAGATCTTCATGGGGAGGCAGGGTCCAGCTTAAAGAAGACTTTCTCTGGTTCAATTTCCGTACAAGGGAAGGTAAATTTTCCGACAATGACTTTTTCCTCAGCCGTAGCGAAACCCTTGTCACCCTGTGGGATAGAGCCATTGCAAGCTGGAGGAAGGGAATGGTGTTCCGGCTTGATAATCCTGAAGACCTGTAAAAATTATGCAAAAAGAAACAGATTGTATTTTTGGTCTGAGAGCAGTTATCGAGGCAATAAAGGCAGGCAAACAGATCGATCGCCTGCTTATTAAACAAGGTTTACAGGGCGCTCTCTACCACGAACTCATGATTGAAGTCCGCAGTCATAACGTACCTTTCCAGATAGTGCCTCTTGAAAGGATTGAGCTGGTTACACGGAAAAACCACCAGGGGGTTCTTGCATGGTTGTCTTTAATTGAGTTCCAGTCGATCGCTAATCTTCTTCCGATGATATTTGAAAAAGGTGAAGATCCGCTGATCATTGCTCTTGACGGGGTATCGGATGTCAGGAACTTCGGAGCCATAGTCCGCAGCGCTGAATGCCTGGGAGCTCATGCAATAATGATTCCCGAAAAGGGATCGGCGAGAATCACTGCCGATGCCATAAAAACGTCGGCAGGAGCTTTGCATTCGTTCCCGGTGTGCAGGGAAAAAAGCCTGGTCCGGACTGTAGAATTTCTTAAGGTTTCCGGACTTAAAGTCATTTGCGCTGCTGAAAAATCGGGAGAGACTGTTCCGGATTCTGATCTGACAGGACCGTCGTTATTATTCTGGGTGCAGAAGATAAAGGGATAAGCCGTGAGCTTATTTCACTGGCCGACAGTCAGGTCAGAATTCCAATGTCAGGGACTATCGGTTCCCTCAATGTGTCAGTCGCTGCCGGAATCCTTCTTTATGAAATAATACGACAGCGTTCCGGCTGAATCAGCCGATAATTCCCATATCCGTTATCGAGCATACCCTGGTCGGAGGTGAATGAGGCCAGTCCGGCAAGAGTAGAGAAGTGTGTCGGGGGCTGTCCTGCCCTCATTGATTTTCTGCCCCACCTGGAGAAAACAGGGATCTTTCCGTCTGCGGCACATTGCTGCCTTCTCTTCTTTTGTAAGGATGGGAAACATATCCTCACAACCGGCCTCATGAGCGATTGTGATCAGTTCATTGCCGGTGTCCGGAGTTTTTACTGAAAGCCGTCAGACAAGACTAATAACCCTTTCATCAACCTCCCAGAATTTTTCAGTATGAGCATCTTCGGCAGAACGAAAAAGGCTTACTTCATAATTTTCATGTTTTGATCGAAAACTTACCTTTCAGGTTTTCCTGCCCGCCGCGGCAACCTTCGGGGGCATGGTAAAGACATCCGTTCCTGCAAGTAATTCAAGCTGGTCATAACTTCTTAAACTTGCTGCAATTCGTTTCGTTGGCCATGGATTCATCGGCCGACAACCTGAGACCCATTTCTGAGACGACATCACTGCCATTTCGCCTGCACCTGATCCATCACCCAGCTTATTATCTATCACAATGCCCCTACCCTTCCAAGAAAAACATTAACGTAATCGGGCCTGGCAATTCTGGTAACGATAACATTCTGCCGTGCACTGAACCCCAGCGTAAAATTCACTTTAATACCTGAGTTTTTAAGACGTCTTGCCCCAATCAGACCGGTTCGGCCGTGAAAGGAACTTTTACGATAAACTGTTCGGACAGATCTCATAATACCTCTTACCAAAGTATTCAATTGCTTTGATATCATTTGCTGTATCAGTATTCAGCTCAACACTTACAAATCCGCCGAATTTTAAAGCAAGTCTCAGACCATGCCGGGCATTCAGCATAAATGCGATCTCCCTTACTTTCTTCAGTGGGGAGTTCTCTTAAAGTTGTCTTTGCCTCTGAAATAAAAATATCGTATATCCCTTTCTGTATCTCATTATTAAGCAATGAGTTATTAGTAGTCAGGGCACTCATCTCAGATGTCCAGATTGCCTCAGCCTCATCTATATCACCGGTATCGAGCCATAATTCGGTTCCTGTTTCATTTAATGCCTTCCAGAAAGGATCATTTTTCCCGTTGACATGTTTTTCATTCAGGTTTTTCCACACAAAGTCGCTTATTCTGGTATTTAGATCAGCCATGTTTCTAATTTTTTGGTAACATTGGATATGAATTATTTAATTGGGCAAAATTAGATAAATTATTTACCTAATCACTGATTATTTTTAGCTTTACTCCATTAAATGTAATTATGCCCGGTATGAGAATCTTTCTATCCTTTATGTTAATCTGCTGTTCGACGCTGGCCTTAGCGCAGAATAATTTTGAGAAATATTTCACCGATAAGGTTTTAAGACTTGATTTCATGCTTGCCGGTAACTATCAGAAAACTGTAGTTTATCCGGCAGGCATGAAAGAAGAGCCGTATTGGGGCGGTTCACCTAACTCGCTTATCGATCCTTTTAATTACGGAAATTTCAGATATGAAGTTTATGATGATGCAACCAATACGCTGATCTATTCTCGCGCGATTCTGCACCCTTTTCCAGGAATGGCAGACGACCGCTGAAGCAAAAACAATGGAACGCAGCTTCTACGAGGTCGCAACTATGCCCTTCCCAAAAAATAAGATCAGGTTTGTTATTGGCATGAGGGAGCGAAACGGATCTGTTTCAAAGCTTTATGAAACAAACATAGATCCTTCCGATTATTTTATAGAAAAGAGAATCCTGTTGCTTCAGGAGTCACAAAAATAAAATACTCCGGCGATCCTCATATAAGTGTTGACCTTGCCTTTATCGCTGAAGGCTATAAAGCTGACGAAATGGACAAGTTCAGGGAGGATGTCAGCAAGATGGCTGATATCCTGTTTGCGGAAGCCCCATTCAGCGATTATAAAGACAGGATAAACATCTGGGCAGTGGAGGCTGTTTCTTCCGATTCCGGTACAGATATTCCAGGTGAGAAAATATATGTGAATACGGTTTTGAATTCAAGTTTTTACACATTCGATCTTGACAGGTATCTCACAACCCAGGACATAAAATCGGTTAACGATTATGCAGCTGTTGTGCCTCACGATAACATAATCGTCCTTATTAACAGCACAAAATACGGAGGTGGCGGAGTCTACAACTATTACAGCGGAACAACCACAGGGCATCCCCTTTCACCCAAAGTCTTCATTCATGAATTCGGGCACGGTTTTGCAGGTTTGGCCGATGAATATTATTCATCAACAGTAGCTTATGATGAGTTCTATCCGCTGACTGTTGAACCATGGGAGCCAAATATCACCACCAGGGTTGACTTCGGCTCCAAATGGAAGGAGTTAATATCCCCGACGATTCCAATCCCGACTCCGTCAGAGGATAAGTATAAAAATGTTACCGGGCTATTTGAGGGTGGCGGCTATTCAGCCAAAGGGATCTTCCGGCCGGAATATGATTGCAGAATGAAGAGCAATTCCGAAAAAGGATATTGCTCTGTATGCCGTGAAGCGGTGAGGAAAATGATTGAGTTTTATACAAAATAATTGTATTGTGGGGCTGTTGAAAAAGTTGAAATCCATTAACCGCAAAGGGCGCAAAGGAAGTGCAAAGTTCGCAAAGAGCTGAAATCATATGTTTTAACTTTGCGTACTTTGCGCCTTCTTTGCGTACTTTGCGGTTAAAAAGGATTTTTTCAACTGCTCCAGTACACTATTTGGCCTTCCTGTCGATCACATAGAAAAGTACAAGGCTAAGACCGCCGAAGAAGAATATCATTGCAGGGTAGTTGGCATCCTCATCAAGAACGCCTGCATATGAAAGCATAGCGCCTACTATTATTCCAACAGCCACACCCATTGCCAGCATTCCTAATTTAAGAGTGAACTTGTTCCAGTTAAAGTCCAAATTTTGCTCCTTCCTTCCCTGTATTGAAAAGACTGGCATCGGCGCCTTTTTCGATAAGGGCTAAGCGTTCCTTATGCCTGGTTGAGTAAAAAAGATACATAATTCCAAAAATTGCCGCAATTATTGCAATGAATACGATAGCTGTTTCCATGATTTTTTAATTTTAAATTAATACTTGATTCAACCCTTTAGACCAAGAGGATTGAAACCGGTTACAAAATTTTTACATTATTTGTTATCAATTTTTTACACCATATAGTAACCAATTCATAACTTTGAGCGTCAAAAGTCCGGAATGGATTATAAAGGTGATATATATTATATAGGGCAGGTTCTTGATGGAAAAATCAATGCCTTCTCCTATCTCGTCGACAGGCACAAAGACAAAGCATTTAACCTGGCTTTCAGGATCTGCGGGAACCGCGAGGAGGCTGAAGAGATCGCCCAGGATGCCTTCCTGAAGGCTTACAAGGCTTTAAGAGGTTTTAAAATGAAAAGTCGTTTTGAAACCTGGCTTTACAGGATCGTCTACAACACAGCGATATCACTTGTCAGGACAAGGAGGAAAGGTATACTTTCGGTTGAAGATTTTCCTGCTGATGCAATTGATTTTCTGACCTTTAATCCTAACGTGGATGAGGCGGAAAACGAATTCAGAAGCTCCCTGGTCAACTTTGCACTCCAAAAGATAAATGAAGAAGACAGGGCGCTCGTAAGCATGTATTATTATGATGAACTGGATACCGGGAAGATATCTGACATTACGGGTATCAGCAAATCAAATATTAAGGTGAAATTATTCAGGGCAAGACAAAAAATGATCGAAATTATTGCCAGGGTTGAAACAAAAAACATAATTTACAATGAATAAACAGGATCAAATTGAGGAGGATATCCTCAGAAAATATATAAATCCCGGAAAGATTGAAAGAGCGCCTGAGGGATTTACTTCAAAAACCATGACCAGGATCCGGATTGAAACCGGATCCTCAAAGGTTCACGCAAGGAACTTCCTGAAAAGCCCGGTACCTCTGGTTTCAACACTGATTACTCTTGCCCTGATGGCAGCTGTAATTTTCATCCCTGCCGGCTCATCCGGAACAATAGGCCGGACGGTCATGAAGTATGTCGGGGACCTCAATGTCTCCCTGCCTCAGATAGATTTTTCACTATCGGAACTAAATTTGCCCGGCTGGATTACCTATGCCTTCATAGGCGTCCTTTTTCTTGCGTTTTTTGATAAGGCTTTGTTCGGTATTTTCAATAAAAGCAGGAAACCAGGCTAAAGTCCGTAAGTTCGAGGGTCTCTGCTGGATGAAGTAAGTGTAGCCATAAAACAAAAAAGGTACTAACGCTAATACCTCTTTCTTTTATACTTATGAACTTGATAGACTTACAGACCTTACAGGCTTTCGACTCTTGAATTAAGTCCTTTTGCATTCAGGGAACTGCTCATAACCTGCAGAACCTCTTTTATTCCTGATTTTATATCGCAGCTTCCCTTAAGATGGACAATTAGTGCACATTGTTCGGCCTGGGTCGAATCATGTCCGCAGATTTCAACAAGCGATTTTATAACATGGTCGAAAGTATTTACCTCATCATTGTAAAGAATAAGGGTAAACTTTTCAACGTTGCTCTTTAGCTTGTCATCTCTATGTAATGTCCTCTCCTTCATTCAACTTTATCGAAAAGCTGTTTTGCCGTTTCAACAGGTATCTCTTTATTTCCCAGGTATGCAACTACTTTTGCCTCACGGTAACCATTCCGGTTTAACAGATCGGCATATTCGGATGCGCTTTCAAAGGTAATAAATTTTCCAATCAGATATACTGTTGACCCGTCTTCTGTTGACAAAATTTCATAGCCACGGTTCCCTGCCAGCTTCCTGTATGTATCCGCAACTTCCTCCTTTAATGGTTTCACGGATCTGGTCACTTCTACCCTGAAGCTGAGTGTGGGAGGGCCGGAATAAGTTGAAGTACCTGGCATTACTCTCTGTTGCAATTTTATTCAATGGTTTGCTCCCCCATTCCTTTTCAAGAACTGCTGCCCTGTCAAGAGAAACAGGTGAACCATTTGAGATGACAACAATAAAAGAATCCTTGAATCCAAGCTGCTTAACAGTTTGAAGGGCCTTGTCTGCATCCGTCGATCTTCTGAACATCCCGGCAAAGTATCTGATCATCCCTGAAGTGGGCACCCTGAAGCCTGAGACCGGTGATATGCCTTTAAAGAAAGAGGGGGCTACAGGTTTACTGAACACGCCCATCTGTATCCTGTAAATGAGGCCCGCCGGCAATGACGGGTCGATCTCTATCTTTTGTTCCTCAATCAGCCTCGCATCTTTTATCACTTCAAAAAGATAGAAAACTTCCTGTGTTTTCTTTGATACGGGTGCCTTTCCCTGATCTTCTCCGGCCTTTTGACTGACTACCGCAGCAACAGGCTTCACCTGCCGGGATGTTGGTGCCGGTACCAGTTTATCCTTGTCCGTACTTGTTTCCTGATTGCCGGTACCCAGTTTCTGATCGGCCAGTTTCTGATAATATGCTGCAAGAGAGTCTGTTTCCCTGATCTTTTCTTTATATGGAGCTCTTTGGGAAGCAGGAAGACGCTCGTAATCCTTCCTGTATCCGGCAGCCAGAGTATTCAATGAATCAGCTTTGATCTGATAGCTCATTCCTTCAGCAAGCATTTTATCATATTGCTCAGGGAGGACCTCTCTCTGAGCCTGTGGATTGGTAACAACCGCTTTGTCAGCCTTTGCCAGGATGGCCTGATGGGTCTCAGCAGCAACGGAAGCTGCCTTTGTTCCAGTCGACTCTGCCATCACGTTTCTCTCTTCTTTTACCTGACCTTTACCTTCATTGCATTCCTGTATAAATTGTGCAACATTATGGTCCCTGGCAGTTTTTTTCCCCGATTTTGAAGCAAAGTGGTTAAATGACTTTATTGCCTCAGCAAACCTGCCTGACATTTGTTGTGACCTTCCCAGGTAAAACCAGGCATCGGCCGGGATGGACTTAATTTCCTGCGGACTGCTTACTCCCTCCTGAAGCAATGTCATTGCCCTGCCCGGCTCCCGGCCCAGATTTACCAGGCATACTCCTGAATAGTATTTGTACAATGGGTCATGTGTGTAATTGTCAAGCAGGATACTGAACTCCCTGTATGCCACTTCATAATCTCCCTTTGAGAAGGCATCGAGGGCTGCCTGCCTCGATGGCCTGACCTGAGTATCCTGTGAGAACAAATTTGTAAAAGTCAGGCTTGCAGTTAAAACTAACAAAATCCTGACAAGGCTGTATTTGATTTTAATTCCCATTATGATGGCTGGTTCTATATTTATCTTATTATCAGATTATTAAAAAATGATTTTTTTTAGTAACGCAATGCTTTATGTTGATAATAATTGTTCTATCTTTATAAGAATTCATGTCCGGCTGCATTTAAAAACGACTCAAACTTCGTAATTTTACCCATAATAACAAAATCGAAATTTTATGGTTCAACTAAAAGCAGGTATGAAAGCCCCACTATTTGAAGGGATCGATCAGGATGGAAAAAGAATCCGGCTTAGCGACTTTTCAGGTAAAAAAGTTGTCCTGTTTTTTTATCCAAAGGATAATACGCCGTCATGTACAGCTGAAGCCTGTAATCTCAGGGATAACCATGGAGATTTGCTTAAAAAGGGATTTAAAGTGATTGGCATCAGTATGGACAGCGAAAAATCTCACAGGAATTTTGCTGATAAGTATTCGCTTCCATTTCCGCTGATAGCAGATACATCAGGTGAGATCCTGAATCAATATGGGGTATGGCGTCAGAAAACGTTATTTGGAAAGAGCTTCCTGGGGATAGTGAGGACGACTTTCATAATTGACGTTAATGGAGTAATAGAAAAAATAATTTCCAAAGTCAGGACAGCTAAACATACAGAACAGATCCTTAAACTGTACCAAAATTAAAACCAACAATATGAGCAACGAACGAAAAGAGATCAACAAGGAGAAACTTAAAGCGCTTGAAATTACCCTGGGCAAAATTGAAAAGGATTTTGGCAAGGGAACAATTATGAAACTGGGTGATCATGCAATTGAGAACATCCAGGTTATTTCAACAGGATCAATCGGACTGGATGCAGCTCTTGGGATAGGTGGATTCCCCAGGGGAAGGGTAATCGAAATATACGGACCTGAAGCATCGGGAAAAACCACTCTGGCAATCCATGCAATTGCCGAAGCACAAAAAAACGGAGGCATTGCAGCAATAATTGATGCTGAACATACATTTGACAGAAACTATGCTGAAAAACTGGGAGTTGATGTTGAGAATCTCCTGATCTCGCAACCTGATAACGGGGAACAGGCTCTTGAGATCACCGATAATCTGATACGCTCCGGTGCCCTTGACATTGTAGTTATCGACTCGGTCGCCGCTCTTACACCGAAAGCAGAAATTGAGGGAGAGATGGGCGATTCCAAAATGGGCCTTCAGGCAAGGCTGATGTCGCAGGCACTCCGGAAGCTTACGGCAAACATCAGCAAAACCAATACCTCGTGTGTGTTTATCAACCAGCTCAGGGACAAAATAGGTGTAATGTTCGGTAATCCCGAAACAACAACCGGAGGCAATGCCCTTAAATTTTATGCCTCGGTAAGAGTTGACATACGCAAAACAAGCCAGCTTAAAGAGGGGGAAGAGATTGTCGGGAGCCGTACCAGGGTGAAAATTGTAAAGAACAAGCTCGCGCCACCATTCAGAAAGGCTGATTTTGATATACTTTATGGCGAAGGAATATCGCAGCTTGGAGAAATTGTTGACCTTGGCGTCGACTTTGAAATAATCAAGAAGAGCGGATCCTGGTTCAGCTATGGCGATACAAAACTGGGTCAGGGCCGTGATGCTGTTAAACAGATAATAAAAGACAATCCTGAACTCTATGATGAATTAAAAGGTAAGGTCGCAGATGCGCTGAAAAAATAACATCACACAACTTTTCCCTATGAAGAATATCCGTTATCTGACGATGATCCCGGTCATCCTGTTGTTTGTATCATGCACACAGAACGCGCCGGTTGTTAAAGAATTAACAACCGGAATAACCAATCAGCTCTCAGAAGAAGAAAAAGCCGGAGGTGTAATGACTCCTGAAATTATGTGGAAATTCGGAAGGCTCGGCATTTTTACACTGTCACCCGACGGCTCCTCAGTCTTATACACTGTTACCCTGACGGATCTTCAGAGTGAAACAAGGGAAACCAATATCTTTAAAGTATCTTCTTCCGGAGGCAACCAGGTTCAGCTGACTACAGAGGGAGGGAACTCGCCACAGTGGTTTGACGGGGGGAAAAAGATTGCTTTTGTCAGAGGATCAGACCTCTACACAATGAATGCCGATGGTACCGGTCAGAAAAAAACGGACGGGATTACAGGCTTCGAAGCTTTCAGGATCTCTCCCGCAGGCAACGAGATCTTCTTTACAAAGAGGATAAAGCTTGACCAGACTGCCGGTGAGAAACATAACCTGCCAAAAGCAAACGTCAGGATCATTGACGACCTGATGTACCGGCACTGGAATCAGTGGAGCGATTATTCCTACAGCCATGTATTTGTTGCTACATTCAGCGGATCATCTGTATCGGGAGAAAAAGACATAATGCAGGATCAGAAATTTGAATCCCCCACTTCTCCCTATTATGATGACGGTGAGATCGCCTGGAGCCCTGATGGAAAGTACCTTGCCTATACCACCAAGAGATTAAGCGGAATAGAGGATGCAAGAAGCACAAACTCCGATATCTATCTCTATGAAATACGGACGGGAAAGGAGATAAACATTACTGAGGGTAACTTCGGGTATGATAAATATCCTGCTTTTTCACCCGATGGTTCAAAGATCGCATACCGGAGTATGGAAAGGAATGGTTATGAAGCCGATCTTGACCGTCTTTTTGTTTACGATATTAAAGAGGGTACCCGTACCTGGCTTTCAAAAGGATGGGAGTTCGATGTCGAAAACCAGACCTGGGCTGATGAACAGAATATATTCTTCACCTGCTCCCATCTTGGAACCGCTCAGGTGTTCAGGATTAATTTAGCAGAAAAGAAAGTTGTTAAGGTTACGGAGGGTGTCCATAATCTGGGACCCCTTAATCTCAGTTCAGGGACACTTGTTTCAGGCCTGGTTTCAATGTCGATGGCTCCTGAAATAGCAGCTATTGATATGTCTTCAGGAAATATTACCCCTGTAACATCCATCAACAAGCCCATTTATGAGTCGGTAAAGATGGGTAAGGTGGCCGAAAAATATATCAGGACCAAAGACAATATGGATCTTCAGATGTGGATTGTGTACCCGCCTGATTTTGACCCTGCGAAAAAATATCCGGCTCTTCTCTTCTGCAACGGCGGACCCCAGTCGTCACTTGATCAGTTCTGGTCGTACCGCTGGAACTTCCAGATGATGGCAGCCAAAGGCTATGTCGTATTCGGCCCTAACCGCAGGGGCAATTCCGGTTTCGGGCAGGCCTGGAAAGAACAGATTTCAGGAGACTGGGGAGGTAAAAATATGCAGGACTATCTTGATGCGACCGATGCCATGGCAAAAGAACCTTACGTTGATGCCAGCAGGATTGGCGCAGTGGGGGCAAGCTATGGCGGCTATTCGGTCTTTTATCTTGCCGGTATCCACGGAGGCAGGTTTAAATCTTTCATCTCACACTGCGGTACCTTCGACTTTATAAGCTGGTATGGCTCCACCGAGGAGCTGTGGTTCCCGAACAAAGATATCGAAGGCCCTTACTGGAACGCGCCAAAGAGCTACCAGTTCTCACCTCACCTGATGGTCGACAAATGGGATACGCCGATACTTATAATTACCGGAGCTAATGATTTCAGGATACCCTATACACAAAGCATGGAGGCATTTCAGGCCGCACAGCTTCTTAATATCCCGAGCAAATTCCTCTTCTTCGAAGATGAAGGGCACTGGGTTTTGAAGCCACAGAATTCGGTGATCTGGCAACGGGAGTTCTTCGAGTGGCTTGATACGTACCTGAAATAAAGTGTAGAGCCCTGTCTCAGGTGTGTGCGTTCTTTGCGCTTAATGGATCTCCAAGTAGCTCCAGTACAAGTCTGACTTTATCCTCAGGAGGCATCCCTCCGTCGATCCAGTGAATTTTTATCCCCCGCCGTTCCATTCCCCGGAACCAGGTCATCTGGCGTTTGGCAAACTGGTGGATTGCAATCTCAAGCTGAGTTAACATTTCATCATAAGTCAGCCTGCCCGTCAGATATAGCGTAATGTACTTGTATTCAAGTCCGTAGTAGATAAGATCAGCCGGTTTCAATCCTCTGTCCAGAAGCTCCTTTACCTCATCGACCATTCCATTTTCCAGCCTCTTGTTTAACCTCATTGTGATCCTTTCACGCCTTTTCAACCTGTCGAACATCAATCCCACCACCAACGGCCTGACCTCAGGAAAGGGTGTCTTTTTCTCCGGTCTGTTCTTATTGTAACTTTCAATCTCTATTGCCCTGATTGCCCTTTTCCTCGTATCAATATCAGTTGTATTATGTAATTCCCTGCAGGTTGAAAGAATATCAATAAGCTCATTCATGCTTTTTTTCTCCAGGGACGACCTCAATTGAAGATCGGGAGGTACTTCAAACATTTTATAGCCGCTTACGATACTGTCGATATACATACCTGAGCCACCACAAACTACCGGGAATCTTTTCCGCACCTTAAGATCATAGTAGATCTTTAAAAAATCACGTTGATATTCAAATACATTGTATTTATAACCCGGATCAACAATATCAAGCAGATGGGATGGAATTGTTTTGCCATTAATTGAATAATCGCTATAATCCTTCCCTGTTCCGAGATCCATCTGCCTGTACACCTGGCGGGAATCAGCGCTTATAATTTCTCCGTTCAGCCTGTCGGCCAATAAAACTGCGAGGGAGGTCTTGCCTGAAGCTGTTGGACCTGTAACAATCAATAAATCAAAGGCTGATGCACTATTATCAATCATTTTCACAACAATCAGGTCAATAAAGGCAAGTTAAGATAAATTTATTTAATTTTGGGGCTCCAAATCTGGTTATAATGGATTTCAAGTTTTTATACTACAGGATAACAAATATTATTCTTAATCCTGTGAGAGCCTGGGAAGCAATTTTTTCAGAGAACAGGCCGATAAATTTTGTCAGAGGCAGCTTCTTCCTTCCGTTGATAATTCTTGTGGCCGTATCTGCTTTCTTCGGTTCATTACTGTTTACACACACAGGATTTTCACATTTGTATGCCATACTGGTAGGCATTAAATATTTCCTGCTTATGTTTTTTGTCGTCTATGGCACAAGTTTTATTCTTAAAGAGATCTTAATAGCCCTCGATCTGAAAAGTGACTTTTCAGTCTCCTTCAAGATCATAACCTATTCCATAGCCCCGTTTCTTATCTGCCAGATCATAAGCCGCCTTATTGAATCATTCATCTTTGTAAATGTACTGGCCCTCTATGGGCTTTATATTTTCTGGAACGGCATTGAGAAGATGATAAACCCCCCGGAGCATAAAAAAATGCCGATGATTATTGCTACAACTGTTTCATTTATTGCACTGTTTTTTGCCGTAAACTGGCTGTTAACCCTCGTAATTGAAAAGTTGTACTTTACCTTCTTTGCCTAGATGAAAAATATGAAGGCAGCGGTTTCAGATATAGTCATCAGAAACAAAAAGGCCTCCCACGACTATGAGTTCCTTGATAAATATATAGCTGGCATAAAGCTTACGGGAACTGAAATAAAGTCGATCAGGGCCGGAAAGGCAACCCTGACCGATTCCTTTTGTGTTTTCAGGGACGACGAGCTTTATATTAAAGGAATGCACATTGCGGAATACTGGTGGGGAAATCTCAATAATCATGATCCGTTACGTGAACGCAAACTCCTCCTCACTGCCCGGGAACTGAGGAAGATTGAAAGGAAGGTTAAGGAGGCGGGATTGACGATTATCGTGATCAAAGTGTTTATCAACGACAGGGGGCTTGCAAAAGCTGAAATTGCAGTTTCGAGGGGGAAGAAAGAGTATGATAAGCGCGAAACCCTTAAACGGAGGGATTCGGAGCGTGAAATGGACCGTTCCAGGAAGAAGTAGGAAAAAACCTGAGTCGATCAAATGCAAAGTCCCACTCATACGAAAATGGTAGGAACTTCAAAGTTAATATCTCTCTGAAAATCATGCCGGTACAAAAAGAGTTATATAGTAGCCCTTTGTGTACCTTAGTGCTGAACTTTGTGATCCTTTGTGGTTAATGGATTTTTTTTTACCACTAAGTACACAAAGGTCCTCACCAAGGGGCACGAAGGAAATTTAAAACAGACCCGCAGAAACAGTTTAATTTAGATGTCATACCAAGATGTTAGCGAAGCATGGAACTGAAATCCATTTAACGCAAAGAACGCCAGTTTAAAAGTTCGGGCTTAGCAGATACCGCGAGTAGAACTTTACAATGTTTTCAACCGCTTCATCTGATGAATCGACTAGAGTGAAAATATTCAGATCTTCAGCTGAGATATTATGTTCCTCCGCAAGCATTACATTCCGTATCCATTCAAGTAGTCCGCCCCAGTAACTTTTCCCGACAAGTATTATCGGAAATTTCCCGATCTTCCTGGTCTGGATCAGAGTGATTGATTCAAAAAGTTCATCAAAGGTGCCGAATCCACCTGGCAATACAATAAAACCCTGGGCATATTTCATGAACATTACTTTCCTTACAAAGAAATGGTCGAAAGTAATCAGTTTGTCGGGATCGATGAACAGGTTTGGTCTCTGCTCGAAAGGAAGGTCTATGTTGATACCTACCGATTTGCCGTTGCCGCGTTTTGCACCCCGGTTTGCAGCCTCCATAATCCCTGGTCCGCCTCCCGTGATGACACCATATCCTTTCTGAACCAGCTTATACGCAATATCCTCTGCCAGCCTGTAATATCTGTCGTTATAATGGGTCCGGGCCGAGCCGAAAATGGAGACACAAGGTCCAATCCGCGACAGTTTTTCAAAGCCCTCGACCAGTTCCGAAATTATTTTGAAAACGCGCCAGGAATCCGTTGTATGGATCTCTTGCCATGTCTTCTGTTCAAACGCATCCTTTATAAGATCAGCTGGTTTCTCCATAGCATTATTTTAAATCTTACTGGTTCCAAATATAAATAAATTCTAACCCTTAAGTTCAGGTCCCAGGTATAAACCAGTATAACTTTCACTGCAATCAACAAGTTTTTCAGGAGTTCCTGAAAAGATAACGTCTCCTCCCTCCTTCCCACCTTCCCTGCCAAGATCAATAATATAGTCAGCCATCTTGATAACGTCCATATTATGTTCTATGACGATAACAGTATTCCCTCTGTCAACCAGTTTATTCAGTACTTCTAGCAACACCCTGACATCCTCAAAGTGAAGGCCTGTTGTAGGCTCATCGAGGATATAAAGAGTTTTACCGGTGTCGCGGCGGGCCAGCTCGGTTGCCAGCTTGACACGCTGGGCCTCTCCGCCCGAAAGGGTCGTCGATTGCTGTCCGAGCTTTATGTACCCCAGACCCACATCCTGAATCGTTTTTATCTTGTGATAGATTGAGGGAACATTGGCAAAGAAGTCAACTGCATTATTTACAGTCATCTCCAGAACATCGCTTATTGATTTGCCTTTGTATTTCACTTCAAGGGTTTCGCGGTTGTATCTCTTGCCATTGCACTCTGTACAATGAACATAAACATCAGGAAGGAAATTCATTTCGATAGTTTTAACACCTGCACCTTCACATCCTTCACAGCGTCCTCCTTTAACATTAAAGGAGAATCTCCCGGAGCCAAATCCCCTGATCTTTGCTTCTGTAGTCTGCTCAAAAAGCTTTCTTATATCCGTAAACACGCCTGTATAAGTTGCGGGATTTGAACGTGGTGTCCTTCCGATTGGAGATTGATTGACCTCAATGACCTTATCCAGGTTTTCAAGCCCGGATATATCCCTGAAAGGCAGCGGGGTCTTTCCGGAATTGTGAAATTTCCGTGCGAGGGCAGGATGGAGCGTCTGATTGATAAGAGAAGATTTCCCGCTTCCCGATACCCCGGTTACGCATATGAATGTTCCCAGGGGCAGAACCACATCAACATTGTTCAGGTTATGGCCTGATGCACCAGTCATTACCAGGTATTTACCATTTCCCTTCCTTCTTACCCCGGGAATATTGAACTTTTTCCTGTTGTTAAGATAGCTTGAAGTAAGCGTGCTGAACGAGCGGATCTGATCAGGAGTGCCCCAGGCTACCACCTGGCCTCCGTGCCGGCCGGCTCCGGGTCCCATGTCGATAATATGATCGGCTGAGATGATCATTTCCCTGTCGTGTTCCACAACTATGACGGAATTGCCCGAATCACGAAGCTGCTTCAGGGCAGCGATAAGCCGCCTGTTATCTCTCTGGTGCAACCCGATACTTGGTTCATCAAGGATATAGAGAACATTGACAAGCCTCGATCCGATCTGGGTAGCAAGTCTAATCCTCTGGCTTTCACCGCCCGAGAGCGTTCTTGCTCCCCTGTTAAGCGACAGATATTCAAGACCGACTTCAAGGAGAAATCCAAGCCTTGCCCGTATTTCTTTTAATATCTCAGATGCAATAAGCTTTTGTTTTGCTGTCATTTGCTCCTCAATATTACTCAGGAATAATGTAAGTTCCCTGACATCCAATGCAGCCAGCTCTCCTATATTCCTGCCGGCGATCCTGAAATAGAGGGCTTCTTTTTTCAGTCTCGTTCCGTTGCATTCCGGGCATACATCATATTGTACATATTGATCCCTGATCCTTGTCCCGTTTTTCTTACCGTTAATAACTTCAATATTCCCGACAAAATTTACTACCCCTTCAAATGTCAGAAAATAGTTAGATGTCATGCCAAGAGGCGTATTCGACAATTTGAGAACTTCATCCGATCCGTAGAGCACTTTATTCAGCGCTTCTTCGGGTATATCACTTATCGGAGTATCAAGTGTAAATCCGTTTTTCTCAGCTATCGCCTCTATCTGCCAGAAGATCCAGACATTCTTGTATTTGCCCAGGGGTTCAATTCCGCCTTTCCTGATACTGAGGCCCGGATCGGGGATAAGCTTCTTAATGTCGATGCTTGAAACTTCGCCAAGACCGTTGCAATGTGGACATGCACCCTGCGGTGAATTGAATGAAAATGTATGGGGGGCAGGGTCATTGTATGAAATTCCCGTAACCGGACACATCAGATGACGACTGAAAAACGAGGTTCCGCACTCTCGGTGTCAAGAACCATCATCACCCCGTCCCCTCGTCAAGTGCCAGAAGAACAGAGTCCTGAGGCGTTTATCAGTGATTTCTCCTACTCTGAACTTGTCAATAACGATCTCAATAAAATGCGTTTTATAACGGTCAAGTTTTAATCCATGTGTAAGTTCCTTTATTTCGCCATTGATCCTTACATGAAGGAAACCCTTCCTGCGCAGTTGTTCAAACAATTCTTTATAATGTCCTTTTCTCCCTTTGACAACAGGGGCCAGAAAATAAACCTTTTTTCCGCCAAATCGCTCATTAATTAACTCAAGTATCTGATCATCCGTGTATTTTACCATTTTTTCACCTGATGCATATGAATATGCATCAGCAGCTCTTGCATACAACAACCTCAAGAAATCATAGATTTCTGTAATAGTTCCAACTGTTGACCGGGGATTTTTAATTGTGGTCTTCTGTTCTATTGAGATGACCGGGCTTAGTCCTGTTATTTTATCCAACATCAGGTCGCTCCATCCCTCCCAGAAACTGACGGGCATAAGCTGAAAGCGTTTCCATATAACGACGCTGTCCCTCGGCATAGATCGTATCAAATGCAAGGGATGACTTCCCGCTTCCGCTCAATCCGGTAATTACTACAAGTTTGTTTCGCGGAATAGTTACATCAATATTTTGCAGGTTATTGACTCTTGCGCCAAGAACATTAATTACATCACTCATCTTTCACATCACTCTTCATTATCTCAGCATTCCAACTTTTAGTTTACATTCTCAGGCGTTTCAATCGCACGCATTCCCGGGGAAGGTATTTTTAGCAGATACTCCTTTCCCGGCTTTGGAGTAAAATAGGGTTTTCTGAGCCATGGATTCAGAAATTTCAGTAATTTGTAATTTGTTCCGAACTTTCTGGCGAAAACCGAAAAATCGGCAACAGCAGTATCAATTTTTACTTCATAGTAGTCCAGTCGCGGATAAAGTTCAACTTTTATCTATTTTGAAGCCGAAATTTTCAGGATCCGTGATTATCAGTTTATATGCCACTGCTCTGAAAATATATCTCGCTGTTTCCTCCGAAAGCAAGAAGATCGTAATAGTTATATTCCCCCTGGATCTTTATCTGATCATCAATTGCAGATCTGCCGCCATTATAGGATGCTGCGGCCAGTGTCCAGTTTCCGTACTTCTCATATGATTTTTGAAAAAACTCACATGCAAACTGAGTTGATTTTTCAACATCATAACGCTCGTCAACGATATTATTTATCTCCATTCCTTCTTCCCTGCCTGTTTCAGCCATGATCTGCCAGAAACCTGTTGCACCTGCTGGAGAAATCATATTGCTGTACTCACTTTCAGCTGCTGCCAGATATTTGAAATCATCGGGAATGTTATTTTTCATAAGTATTTTTTCGATTACCGGCAAATAACGGTACGCCCTCTTAATGATTATAATTGTGGAAGAATGCCGGTATGAGCTTATCAGTATTTCCCTGTCAAGACTTTCGCGGGTGTCAAAATTCTCAAGCGGCATTCTTTCACCTGCAAAAATTATATTTTCAGGAAGCTTGTAAGGCTTGTTAAAATATACCGAATCAACAGGTGTAAATCTGCGACTGTTCTTGCCAATTTCCTTAAAGCTCTGATTTATAATACTTATCACAACTATAAGAGATATCAGTGCGATTCCTGCAATTACAGATTTACGGTTTGATTTCAACATAATTAAATATCAGTTTTAAAATAAAATGCAAAGTTAATGTTTTTGCATCTTATAAATAAGTTGATGCATCGCTAAAGTAAAAAAAGAAGTGAAC